>NZ_JBXAJS010000001.1:0-87854 GCF_058797535.1 Pseudomonas sp. GW823-FHT02E01
TGAGGCGCACGGTTCTGGGGTTGGGCCCCGGAGTTGAACGTCGTCATCGCGGTATCTCCTCACACAAAGCGGGTGATTGGCCTCAGGCAAAGGCTCTTTTTATACGCCCATCCAAAAGTGGGTGGGTTTGTTCCTATTCAACCTGCAAAGGTCATACCCAATTACATATGTTTGAACGGATCCAAAAACGACATCACCCAATGTCTCTACGCTGAGGGTTTGCAGGGTGGGAGCCATAAGGAAAACGCTTGATTTTGAGCCTGTGCTTATCAAGCTTGTGGACATTCGTAGCACATACGCGAGAGATGCCTATAAACGACGACTTATTTGTCACCGACACTCACATGTCGGTTTTTGAAAACAATAATGACCAGTGCCCCGATTTTGGGCTGACACAAGCGTCATGCGCTATAAAAGTGATCTGCGACCGGTTGAATCCACAACCCATAGCTGCCTTTCAAAAGTGGTTGAAGTTCGGCCATCAGGATGACCGTTCAGCCTTGCAGATAAGCCGGCAAGCCTTACCTGCCCGATTGCCGGGTAAGCAAGTGGATTAGCGCATCATCGTCGATTTCGAAGACCACTGATTTTGCGTCGATTTCCGTTAGGAACTCACGACTACTCACTAACGTCAAATGGCGACCTCTGATGAGGCCGCCATTTTTCAGCTGATTTAATCAGTTGCCGTTTGGCATCGACAAGTTGATGCCTTCTTTTTTCAGGGCATCACGCACGGTTTGGAATTTCTGGTACTGCGACAGCTCGATCGGCCCGTCATAACCCATGCTTTGCAATTTGCGTGGCGGGTAATCGACGTAGGTTTTCATTAGCTTCATGATCGCCGCCGAGATCGGCACCATAGTCCAGGTACGCTCAGTAAAGTTGTTCATGAAGAGGTCATAGCGCTCTTGCGGGTCTTGCCACAAATCAAAGACTTGCGGCACGGTGGCCACGTATTTTATTGCGCCTTTCCATCCTAGATTAGTGTCCACGGCCAGACCACCGGTTGCCGCGCCATCATCGCCGCGCAGGTTGAATACGGCCTTATAGTTTCCGACACGGGCCGCACCCGGGGACAATTCGTTCTCAGTGAAATAGAACCACTCCTTGCGCGGTGAAGGGCCGTTGCCAGTGAGTACTGGCGTCATATCATAGCTGTCGAAGAGGATTGGCTGACCCTCGCGATCTTTCTCGGGCAACTTCACGCCAGCCACAGAGGCGAACGTCGCCATCAAATCCAGGCCACCGAGAATCTCGTGGTTTTTCGTGTCCGGCTTGATCTTGTCTGGCCAGACGGCAATGGCTGGTACCCGATTACCCCCCTCACGCACTGTACCCTTGGTCCCGCGAAATGGGGTGTAGCCGGCATCCGGATAAACATCCTGCCAGGCCCCGTTGTCAGTGGTGTAAACCACCAGCGTGTTTTTATCCAGGCCGAGTGCCTTGAGCTTGTCCATGATGCGGCCGATGTGAGTATCGAGTTCGACGACAGAGTCGGCGTACTTGGACTTGGACATGGACTTATGAATGAACTCCGGTGCTGGCATGTTCGGCTGGTGCACTTTCATGAAGTTGACGTTGATGAAAAACGGCTTGTCCGATTTGGCCGCGGTGTCTAGAAACTCCAACGCAGCTTTTTCGACATAGTTGTCAAAGAACGGTATGCCGACCACGCCAGGTTTGCCGTCCACCACAGGTGTGTCCACGTACTGACCATTGACCTTGAACTCTTCGACCGGCTTTTCACCTGCCTTGCCGGACAACGCGCCTTTGGTGACCTTTTCAAACATCGCACGGGTTTCCGGATCCATGTCGGGGAACCATGTCGGGTCTGCGTAGGTGTAGGCATTGAGGTGATACAGGCCGACGTATTTCATCACGTCATAACCTTGAGCATTGGGAAGGGCATAGTCGGCTTCACCCAAATGCCATTTGCCAGTGAAATAAGTGTCGTAGCCACCGGTTTTCAGCACCGATGCCAGCGTCCATTCGGCGGCGGGCAAGCCACCGCCCTGGCCCTGGAAGGCCACGGTGGTCATGCCGCTACGATTGGGGATGCGCCCGGTTTGCATGGCCGCCCGACCAGGCGTGCAGCTTGGTTGCGCATAAAAAGAGTAAAAAGTAACACCTTCTGCCGCCAGCTCATCAATACTGGGCGTAGGCATGCCGCGACCAACCCCACCGCCGTAGGGACCCAAGTCGCCATAGCCGGTGTCGTCGGAGACGATAAACAGGATATTGGTTTTTTCCGTTTGAGCGGCGTGAGCAAGCCCGTTCAATGACAATAGTGCAGCAAACACGACAGACAGCTTGAAACGATCCGATAGCTTGTCCATACCAGCAATCCTCGTTGTTTCATTGTGTTGGCAACCTGGTGATGAGTGCACAACTACATTGACACTTGGTGCGTTGACCACCGAGTAATTAGCCTAGGTATTGAGTACAGAATCATTTCCCCCTTGCTACATGACCATGCACAAGTTAAGGCGCAGGATAGAGTTTAGTGCGGTTTTTCAGATGTACGTGGTGAGTGCTCTGGCTGTATCAATAGAAGTTTTCTGAAGAAACCTTCTTCTGTTTCGGTCTAATAAAGTTTAGGGACACTCCTTTCAATGGAGAATGTTTCGCCCCGTTGTAGAGGGGGACGACTGATCGATGGCTCAAGGGAACATTAGTTGATACGAGTTAATCCGACTGGCCGGAGACAGTATTTTTCCCCGTCGAACATAGTTCAGATACCTGATCTAAGCTCATTGGCGGCAGGGTCATCCTCAGCCTTGTAACCGCGACACAACAACCCAAGCTCTCAATTTCGAGAAAGGAGTTGGTAGTGAACAATGGCGTTCGACTTGTTCCTTTCATTACCTTTGCGGTGGCATGGCCCGAAATTAGCCTCGCTGCCGATAGTCAGGCCGAGCTGGCCAAGCAAACGCTGAATCCCGTCGCCGCACTCTACAGCGTACCTATTCAGTACAACTGGAACCAAAAACTCGGCCCGAGCGGTGAGGGCTACCAAAGTGTCACCAACATCCAGCCAGTGCTGCCATTCAGTATTAATGACGAGTGGAACCTGATCTCCCGGACCATCCTGCCGATCATTGATCAGCATGGTCTGGTACCTGGCGGGCAGGCGGACAAATCCGGTATGGGAGATGTGACCCAGAGCTTCTTTTTTTCACCCAAGCAGCCGACTTCCAGTGGCTGGATTTGGGGGGCAGGACCGGCCATTCTGGTTCCGACCGGCAGCGATGAGCTTTTGAGCAGTGAACAATGGGGGTTGGGGCCCACAGTGGTGGCCCTCAAACAGAGCAATGGTTGGACCCGCGGCATTCTGGCCAATCACATCTGGTCGCTGGAAAACAGCCCGCCGGATGACAAGGACAAGGTCAACGCGACTTTCCTGCAACCTTTCTTCAGCTACACCACTCACACCTACACCACCTTCGGCATCAACACCGAATCCACCTATGACTGGCAGACCCGCGAATGGTCAGTGCCAATCAACCTGTTCGTCACCCAGTTGTTCAAAGTGGGGCATCAACCCATGACCCTGCAAGCAGGACCACGCTATTGGGCAGACAGTCCGAAAGATGGTGCCGAGGGTTGGGGATTCCGGGTGGCGTTTACACTGTTGTTTCCCAAGTGAGTGCCAAAGCTCAATGGAGCATGTTAAGCGTCTGCTTTTGGCCGGTTTCTGCCTGTCGCCACCAGCAGCAACAGGTATCTGTCCAGGCACCTTTTAAACACCGCCATATTGATACACCGTCGCACTCCAATACTGGCTGCCGTTACGTTTTTGGCGAATCCATCCATCTGCCACCAGTTGTTTGGCGATCATTCGATTCATAAAGCCATGACCGAGCAGCAGAACCGGTCCTTCGCTGGCAAGGGACTGAAGTCGTCGAGCTGCCGTGCTGGCGCGCATCCTCGCAGTGCCGGCGGATTCGACTCTGCGTGAGTAGCCGCATAACCATAAGACTCGAAGGATAAATGCCCATGTAAACGGCGATAGCCGTGGCAGTTTCCAGTGACCGTAAGGCAGTTGCGCTTCACAGAAAAGCGCGTCGACAAGGGCGGGCTTCAGGCCAAGAGCCTGGACGGAGGTCAGCGCACGAGGCGCGCTGCTTGAGACAATCACCGTGGCGGTTGCGGCGAGCTGCATGCTGGCATCCGGGACGGGTTGGTTGGTAATTTCGGACTGGTTGTATTGCTCGATCTGGAAGAAGTGCGGTTCCGGGAACTTAAGGTTTGACTCTCGAACCAATCGGGATCGCGGTACCACGCCACCGTGTCGGTGATTGTCAGCTCTAGCGCCCGGAATCTCAGGCCAAGCTCTTGTTCAGTTTTGCTGTGGTGGAAGAAGGTGCGGTCCTTCTCCGCGACTATCGCCATAAATGGGGCATTACACCCACCCAAACAGGCGTTTACCACCAAACTTGAGGAATATTCCCCACTCCCGCTTCTCTGGCTTAAAACACTTTAGAAACAGATTGTTAATTAGATTGAATTTTTTCTTCGCCCTACAGTAATGGCTCATTAGTTGCACACCCCCTGGTACCCGTAACAGCTGTCGCCCCGGATTTGGAGACGACGGGGCATCACGCGTGGGGTGAAAAATGAAACGCACTACTCCATCTTGCGACTCTTTCGGCTTGCTGCGCAAATCAAGCCTGCATTGTGCGATGTTCCTTACCTTGGCCACGGCAGAAGCCGCGCCGCTGGATGATTTCGGCCCGCCACCACCGACGGACCCCTCGGCGTTTACCAATCCGCCGGCCGACCCCAAGGCTGCGCTGGATGCCATAGAGGCCATGCCACCCGCCAACACGGGCGCCTACGCCCTGCCCAACGGTGTGTTCGGCACCCGCACCACGCCAACGGTCGACAACGTGCTGCCGCCAAACTTGCAAACTTCCTTCAAAATCCCCACCAACGGCAAGCCCAGCCCGTTGTTCGGGGCCCAGCCGTACACTCAGCAACTGCTGCTGTTCGAAGAATTCGGCACGGAAAAACTCGACCCGACACTGCCGGCACCGCCCCTGACCTTCCCGGTTCCGATCGTCGGCCCGGCGCCCACGCAGGACCCGAACAACATCGCCCGCAGCGGCCCTTCGGCCGCCGCGCTGGAAGCCTTCATGCGCCAGCCGGGGCTGTACCCGTTTCCGTCGCAGTTTTCCAACGTGCTGGACCGCAACCCGTGGAAAGCGCAGATCGAAGCCTTCCTCAACCGCCATCCGGTCGGCTCGCCGGCCGAAGGTCGTCCGCCAGGAAAAGGCTGGTCGCACCAGCGCTGGAACGAGTTCTACCCTCAGGTCGCCTTCAAGACCGCTCAAGCTGGCGCCAAGCTCAACGGCGGCATGCGCGACCGCCGCCAGTTGCACAACTACGCCGTCGGTGAGTTCGGGCCTGGCGGGCTCTACAACTAGACCTCGGACAACCCGATCATAACGGGCACCACCAAAGGCATCGACACCCGCTTTCACCCCAACATGCCGATTCAGAACCACAAGGCGCTCTGGACTTTCGACGGCACCTTTCCGCCAAAACTGCTGATGGTGCGGTACGGCCAACCGGTGCTGATGCGCCACTACAACGCCCTGCCGATCGATCCGTCGGCCAACATGGGGTTCGGCCTGCACACCCTCAGCACCCATGAACACAACGGCCACTCCCCGGCCGAAAGCGACGGCTTTGCCAATGCGTTTTTCTTTCCGGGGCAGTACTACGACTATCGCTGGCCGATCCAGTTGGCCGGTTACGACAGCATCAACACCAGCGCTCAGGATCCGCGCGCGGCGTTCCCCTGCGCGCCGGGTGAAACCCTGTTCGTCAACGATGCCACGCCGGGCTTCAAGACCTGCGACAACGGCAGCATCAAGATCCGTGGCGACTGGCGCGAAACCATGAGCACCCACTGGTTCCATGACCACATGCTCGATTTCACCGCGCAGAACGTCTACAAGGGCAACGCGACGATGATGAACTACTACAGCGCCCTGGATCGCGGTAACGAAGCGTTTGTAGACGGCGTCAACCTGCGCCTGCCCAGCGGTTCGGCATTGCCCTGGGGCAACCGCGACTACGATGTGAACCTGACGGTGGCCGACAAGGCCTGGGATACCAATGGCCAGCTGTGGTTCAACCCGTTCAACACCGATGGTTTTCTCGGCGACCAGATCCTCGTCAACTGGCAGTACCAGCCGCGCCTGAACGTGCGGGCGCGCAGCTATCGTTTCCGCATCCTCAACGGCTCGGTGTCGCGCTTCTTCAGGATCGCGCTGGTGCGTGAAATCATCGGCACCGGTGGCGAGTTCCCCGGCCCGACAGGCTCCGGCCTGTCCTACACCCGCGTGCCGTTCCACTTGATCGCCAACGACGGCAACATAATGGAACACGCCGTGCCATTCGACGGCAGCATGGACCTGGACGCCGACGGCGATGTGCAGGACCACAACGCCATCCTGCCCAGCATGGGCATCGCCGAGCGTTTCGACATCATCATCAATTTCTCGAAACACGGGATCAGGACCGGCGACAAGCTGTACTTCGTCAACCTGATGGAGCACCACGACGGCAAGGGGCCGGAGGCATTACCGCTGAGTCTGGCCGATGTCCTGTCCGGCAGGTACAAGGCGGTGCTCAAGCTGGGCAGCAAAGGGCTGGAGTGGGACGCCGGCGATCCGGTGGTGGGCAAGTTCATGCAGATGGTGGTCCAGCCTTATGCCGGCCAGGACGTGAGCATGAACCCCGCCGACTTCGAACCCGCCAAACCGGGCAAGCCGGTGGGTAAAAGCATGATCCCGCTGACCCTTAACCGTGACGACCCGGCGGTGCAGGCCAAGCTCAACGCCGCGCGGCATCGCGAGTTCACCTTCGGCCGCTCCGACGGTACCGACGAAGAACCCTGGACGATCAAGACCGACGGTGGTTTCGGCTTCCAGATGGACCCTCGAATCATCAGCGCCGCTCCGCAACTGGCCACCGGCCCGACCCCTGCCGGCTTCTCCGGCGACGGCACCCTTGAAGTGTGGAAAATCAGGAACGGCGGCAACGGCTGGAGCCACCCGGTGCACGTGCACTTCGAAGAAGGCATCGTCCTCAACCGTGACGGCAAGGCGCCGCCGGAATGGGAAAAATGGGCACGCAAAGACGTCTATAACATCGGCGAAGGCATCGACAGCTCGCAGGACGTGGACATTGCGATCCGCTTCCGTGAGTTTGCCGGGACCTACCTGGAGCATTGCCACAACACTCAGCACGAGGACACCTCCATGCTGCTGCGCTGGGATGTCGAGCACCCCGGCCAGTTCCAGTTGATGCCACCCCCCCTGCCCGGCTGGGACGGCGTCACCTACGTCAATTCCGCCGCGCTGCCGACCTTCCGCACTGGCGATAGACGTGAAGAGGACGGCGATAACCAAAAACCGATTGCCAACCCCGACAGCGCCATCAGTAACACCGGCCAACCGGTGATCATCAACGTGCTGGCCAACGACAGCGACCCTGACGGTAACGTGCCACTCAAAGTGGTGGGGTTGGAGCAACCGGACTCCGGCAAGGGCGTGGTCAGCACCGATGGCCTGCGTGTGACCTATACACCACCGGCCACGGTCCCCGCGCCGTTCACCGCGACCTTTTCCTATAGCGCCAGCGATGCCAGGAACGCGGAGTCGGAACCGGCGATGGTGTCCGTGGCGGTCTCGGCAGCGATCAACGAGAACCTGATCGTCACCAGCGCCACCGTCACCGCCCGCAGCAACAGCCGCTGGTATTGGGTCCTGTCCGGCACCACCTCCCGTGGCACGGGCAATACCATCACGGCAACGGCCACCACCACAACCGGTACGGTGAACCTTGGCGCCGCCATCCTGACGCAGACACCGACAGGCGCGCGCTGGAACATAGCGGTGACAACCGCCGGCAGCGGCCCGTCGCCTAGCCCGACGGCGACCATCAAATCGGCCTTCGGCAAAACCGTGACGGTGCCGATAAAAGCGAACTGAGTACAACCTGGCTTTAGCGATGAGGGCCTCCTTGAGGCCCTCTTGCTACAAGCAAAACGAATCTGCCTAGGTTTTAAAGCGCGCCACCGTCTGGTGCAGCGCTCCAGCCATCTGCGCCAGCTCCTGACCGGCTGCGTGGGTATGTCGGGCACCCAATACGATCTGCTCGGACAAGTCACGAATGCCCACCAGGTTGCGGTCCACCTCACGCGCCACCAGGGCCTGCTCCTCCGTGGCACTGGCGATCAGCAGGTTGCGTTCATTGATCTGCGAGATCGACCGGGTGATCTCCTCCAGTGCCTCGCCGGAGCGTTGCGCGACTTCCAGGGTCGTCTGCACCAGGTGACCGCTGCTTTGCATTGCGGTCACCGCGTGCCCGGTATCGAGCCGAATATTGCCAATCATCTGCTCGACTTCCTGGGTCGACACATGAGTGCGATGAGCCAGCGCCCGCACCTCATCGGCGACTACCGCAAAACCACGCCCGGCATCACCGGCACGAGCCGCTTCAATCGCTGCATTGAGGGCCAGCAAATTGGTTTGCTCGGCAATGCTGCGAATCACGTCCAGCACCGCACTAATGTCTTGCACACGTCCGGCCAATTGCTGAACACGTTCGGAGGTATCCATCATGCCGTCCGCCAGCGCACCTATCGAGGCCACCGTTTCCTGAACTTGCTCGCGGCCGCGTTGTGCCGTTTGCTCGCAAACCCGGGACGCCTCGCTGGTGCTGACGGCATTGCGTGCGACCTCGTCGACGGCCGCCGTCATCTGATTGACCGCCGCCGCAGCCTGTTCGATCTCCAGGCCCTGAAGTTGCAAACTGCTGCTGGTCTGACTGCTGACCGTGCTCAGCTCTTCCGACGAACTGGCCACCTGATCGACCGACACGGCGATGTGCTTGACCATCGCGTTCAAGCTTTGCTGCATCCGGTGCATGTTCATCATCACACTACCGTCGGCATTTGCATTCACTGGCACTTGAATCGTCAGGTCGCCCTGCGCGATTTGACTCAAGACCCGCGCGGCATCATCGGGCTCGCCACCCAAGGGCCGGGTGACACTGCGCGTCACGATGACCGCCGCGGCGATGACCGAGGCCAGGCAGAATGCAAGCAGCCCCAACATGTTCAGATACGCTTCTTCGTACAGCGCCTGCGCCGATCTTTCACGGTCGGCGAAGATCTGCCCTTGCAGCGCCATCAAGGCGTCCAGACTTTTATAAACCTGCTGTTCGGCAGGGACGACGTGCTGTTTCAACTGCGCCATCGCGGCATCAAAAGCGCCTTGCCGGATCAACACCTGCATCTGGGTGAATGCGTCGACGTAAGCCTCGCGATTCTTTTTCAGGGCAGCATAGGCGGTCTTGCCTTCCGGCAGATCGAACAGCGGCTCGAGGGTTTTCAGTGCCAGGCTGATACGCTTTTTGGTGGCATCGATGGCCTCTTGCACTTGCTGATTGTCTTTGTCGATCAGCAAGTCCCGGGTGTTCCTGGCGTTGTCCCGTACACCTGTGGCAATGACCATGATCGGATCGATTTTCGGCCAGTCCCGTTTGACGATCAGCATGGCCTGTTCCTTTAGCGTTGCCAGATCGTGCAACGCATACAACACCAAACCTGTCAGTACCAAGGGCGCAATTGCAAAGCCGATGACGATACGTTGTGCCGTGCTCAACCTGGCCATGTCATATGCTCCCTGATTAATTCCCGCCCGACCCCCGGCACATCTGAAAACTGCATGTACTCACAGGCCTTCGATCCACCCTGCCCCGGTCGCTTTAATGTCCGCGAATATAGTGTTCCAGTTGCCGGATCAGTTCGGCCTGCTCGACGATGGCTTCTTTAACCAGATCACCAATCGACAACAGGCCAATCAGTTGGTCGCCCTCCACCACCGGTAGATGGCGCAGGTGACTGTCGGTCATGACCGCCATGCAACGCTCAATACTCTGCTGACTGTCTGCTGTCACGACGGGTGCGCTCATGATGGCCCGGACCGGCGTACCGACCGAAGAGCGCCCCTGCAGAACGACCTTGCGCGCATAGTCGCGTTCGCTGATAACGCCGACCACCTGCCCCTCCTCCATGACAGGTAACGCACCGACATTTTTTTCGGCCATCATCTTCAAAGCTTCAAGCACCGTCTGGTCTGGCGCGATGCTATGCACCCGTCGGTTCTGCACGGCCTTGAGCTTGAGCAGTTGTGCGGCTGTTTTCATACGAGCCTCCGATACTGTTTGTCATTGATCATCGACTCCGCCGGAGCCAGGCATGAATCATTAATTGAGTGAGCGTTCAGACCGCGTCGAAATCCATGTGGTCAGGCCACCGCGACCTCCACCTGGCCTCCGTTGAGGCGCACAGGCCAGACCCGCAGGCGCTGCTGCGGATACTCCAGACAACTGCCGTCCTCAAGGCGGAAATGCTGTTTGTAGAGTGGCGAGGCAATCACCAGATCGCCCTTGATGCTGCCGATCAGCCCGCGACCGATGACATTCGCCCCGGATTGCGGGTCATGATTATCGATGGCATAGAGGGTCTTGCCTTCGGCAGCCGGCAGGTAGAACAGCGCCACTTGGGCACCGTCCAGCCAGACGACGACGCCGGAGTTACTCACCAGATCATCCTGGCTGCACACCGCTTGCCAGGCATCGGGATGGACCAGGGAGGAACTGGAATAGGCTCGCTGGGTATCGGACTGGCTCATCAGACAATCTCCTCAATGACAGGGATAAGGTGGAGTTCTGCGGCCATGATCGGCCGGCGCTGACCGCGTTCCTGGACAAAATGGATGTCCGGGTCCGGGCGTTGATCGTTGACGAAGGTGCGGAAGCGCTTGAGCTTTTCCGGGTCTTTAAGGGCATTGGCCCATTCGCACTCGTAGCGGTTGACCACCAGCTGCATCTGCGACTCGAGCTCCTCACCCAGCCCGAGGCTGTCGTTGATGATCACGTCCTTGAGGTAGTCGAGGCCGCCTTCCAGGCTCTCGCGCCAGACCGAGGTACGCTGCAACTTGTCGGCGGTGCGGATGTAGAACATCAGGAAGCGGTCGATGTAACGAATCAGGGTCGCGTCATCGAGGTCGGTGGCAAACAGCTCGGCGTGGCGCGGACGCATGCCGCCGTTACCGGCCACGTAGAGGTTCCAGCCTTTCTCGGTGGCGATTACGCCCACGTCCTTGCTCTGCGCCTCGGCGCATTCACGGGTGCATCCGGAGACGGCGAACTTGAGCTTGTGCGGCGAGCGCAGGCCCTTGTAGCGGTCTTCGATGGTCAGGGCCATTTGTACGCTGTCCTGTACGCCATAACGGCACCAGGTACTGCCGACACAGGACTTCACCGTCCGGGTCGATTTGCCATAGGCGTGCCCGGTCTCAAAACCCGCTTCAATCAGCTCGGCCCAGATGTCCGGCAACTGATGCAACTGAGCGCCGAACAGGTCGATGCGCTGCCCGCCGGTGATTTTGGTGTAGAGGTCGTATTTCTTCGCCACCACGCCAATCGCGATCAGCTTGTCGGCGGTGATCTCGCCGCCGGGAATACGCGGCACCACCGAGTACGTACCGTTTTTCTGCATGTTGGCCATGAAGGTGTCGTTGGTGTCCTGCAACGGCACCAGCGACGTGTCCATGATCGGCTGGTTCCAGCACGAGGCGAGGATCGAGCCCACCGCCGGTTTGCAGACGTCGCAACCGGTGTGGCCACGGCCATGTTTGGCCAACAGTTCTTCGAAGGTGATCACTCCCTCTACCCGTACCAGCGCATAAAGCTCCTGACGGGTATAGGCGAAGTGTTCGCACAGGCTCTTGTCGACACTGACGCCGCGGGCAATCAGCTCATGCTCGAACACTTGCTTGAGCAGGCCGGCGCAACCGCCGCAGCCGGTGCAAGCCTTGGTCTGCGACTTGAGCTGGCCCAGGTCCGTACAGCCGCCGTCGATGGCCGAACAAATGGAGCCCTTGGTGACGTTATGACATGAGCACACCGTGGCCGACTCGGGCAGCGCACCCGGGCCCAGGGTCGGCGCGCCTTCGGAGGACGGCAGAATCAGGCTGGCCGGTTCCGACGGCAAGGCAATGGCGTTCTGCATGTATTGCAGCAGGGTGTCGTAATAGCTGTTGTCACCGACCAGCACTGCACCGAGGACGTGTTTGCCACTCGCATCCACCACCAGGCGGCGATAACTGGCGCTGGTTTCGTCGATGAATTGATAGCTGCGCGCGCCCGGGGTGTTGCCGTGGGCGTCGCCGATGGAGCCGACATCCACCCCCAGCAGCTTGAGCTTGGTCGACATGTCGGCACCGGTGAACGGCTCGGCGACTTCGTTGCACAGACGGGCCGCGACGCTGCGCGCCATCTGGTAGCCCGGTGCGACCAGGCCGAACAGGCTGCCGTTCCATGAAGCGCATTCACCGATGGCGTAGATGTTCGGGTCGCAACTTAGGCACGTGTCGTCGATCACCACGCCACCGCGCGGACCGATCTCCAGCGCGCATCGACGAGCCAGCGCGTCTTGAGCGCGGATACCGGCGGAAAACACGATCAGGTCGGTTTCGAGGAATTCGTCATTGGCGAAATTCATGCGATAGCGGTACTGCTCGCCCGCACTGATCGATTGCGTGGCGCGGGACAGGTGTACACCGACGCCCAATCGTTCGATCTGCGCCTTGAGCGCCTGGCCACCGAGGTCATCCAGCTGTACCGGCATCAGGCGCGGCGCGAACTCCACCACGTGGGCTTCAAGGCCCAGGCTCTTCAACGCGTTCGCGGCTTCCAGCCCCAGCAAGCCACCGCCGACCACCACGCCGCGCCGGGCATTGGCCGCCGCAGCCCGAATGGCATCGAGGTCTTCCAGGGTGCGATAGACCAGGCGCGATTCACCTTCGGCGCCTTCGATTGGCGGAACGAACGGATAAGAACCGGTGGCCAGAACCAATTTGTCATACGAGACGCAACCTTGCGAGGTGACCACCTGGCGACGGGCGCGGTCGATTTCCAATACCGGCACACCCAAGTGCAGCGTAACGCCGGGCGTCTGGTAAAGCGACGCATCGGACAGCGCCAGCGACTCGGCATCACGACCGGAGAAGTACTCGGAAAGATGCACACGGTCATAGGCGCGCATCGGCTCCTCACTGAAGACGTGCAGCCGGTAATGGTCAAGCGCTCCACGCTCGATCAGCTGTTCGACACAATGATGTCCGACCATGCCATTACCGATCACGATCAGCGTTTGCATCTTGTTCAACGTGGCAACATTGGAATTCATAGAAAGCACCCAGCCCGAGCCAATCACGGTTTTAAAAGCAAAAAAAAACGCCTGAAACCTTTCGGTTCCAGGCGTCTTTGCCTGTTCTTTTGCGGTGTTCAAACCAGGCATCTATGCCTGATCCACCGATGCTGCCCACGACCTGTTCGGCCAATCGATCGTCGTTGACCGAGGGGGCTGTCCACACGAATGCGTTCCAGGTGGACCTGAAGTCAGCCTTGCAGCCTTTGTGCCAGCCAGCGACACAGAGACTTCAACTATCTGGAAACACTGACTTTTGAGCCTGAGGGGATTGTCACGACGCTGGAGCTACCGCAGGCGATAGCGCTTTGCGGCGCTTCCGACTGGTGCACGTTGTTAGGCATGGCGCTTTATAAAAGTGCATGGACCGTTCGATTCCACAGCTTGTCAGCACTGAAGCCTCGATCTGCTTTTCCTGTCAGCCCTGTCATGTCGCCGTCACATCCACCAATCACAATGGGATCAGCCAAATGGATTTGGCCCATCTACAGAGAGCTTGGCCGACGCCGGGCTTTTTCATTGCTACGACGACATGCTTTTCACGAAACGCTCACAGAATGGAGCGCAGATTGGAAGCACAAAAGGATTTGACCCCAAACAGAAGGCCCGCCATTGCGCGGGCCTTTTGCTGCCTGCATTGAGCGCGTGATGAATCGATTTCAACCGGGATTCGACCGCTTCATAAAGTGAAACTGGCAGCCAGAAGCAGAACTGACAGCGAACCCGGCCGATACTCAACGGTCATAACAGCTGATGGCAGCGCAAATGATCAGTGGCCCCCGGGCCGGCTTCATTCACGAGCGAGGCCTGCAATTCACACATTTCAGGGCGCGCCGGATAACCTCAGTGGATTCGGTTCCTGCATGACGCAGGCACTTGCCGCTGCTCTCATCCCCCTGCTCCCTCAGCGGAGTACGCAAATGACTCAATCAATGCGGTTCCTCCTGTCGTTCTTCCTCGCGATTGCAACATTGGCATCGGCCGGTTTCCTGAACAATGCCGCAGCGGCCACCGCCGAGGATCTGAATGCCGACGCTCGGCAAGCGTTGCAGGCGCTCTACAAGACCAATCCATTCTCCGAAACCATCTCGCACCAAGCCAAGGCTGTGCTGGTCTTCCCGAACATCATCAAGGCAGGACTTGTATTCGGCGGCAGTTATGGCGAAGGCGTTTTAATGAAGGGCACGAAAGTCGAGAACTACTACAACTCCGTCAGCGGCTCATGGGGGCTGCAGGCCGGCGCCCAGTCGTACGGCTATGTGGTTTTCCTGATGACCGATAAAGCCGTGGACTATGTAGCCAAAACCAAGGGTTGGGAAATCGGTGTAGGGCCAACAGTTGTGTTTGTGGATGAAGGGGTTGCGAAGAACCTGTCCAGCTCGACGCTCAAAGACGACGCCTACGCGTTTATCTTCGACCAGCAAGGGTTAATGGCGGGGGTCAGTATCGAGGGAACGAAGATTTCTCTGATCAAGCGCTGAAGTCACCGTCTGACTGGCCATCGGGAGCGTGATGGCGGCCTATGCCAACCCGGATGGGGGTTCCCCTTTAGGCTAGGCTGTCCTCACTCCTGGCGTACAGACGCACCTGATGATTGGGAAGCCATCTGGACGAGCAAGGCTGTTTCGACCGTTCATTGATCCAGGTCTAAACATTAAATGACCGAATCCTGATAATGACTTTTCAGTTTTAGGTAGGCCTTAAATGACTTCACAGCTCTTCCAGGTTCACGGCCTCGTGAGTTTTACCCTTGCCATCCTCCTGCTTTTCCTTGGCAAAACCCTCGTCCAGCACAACGCCTTTCTCCGTCAATACTGTATCCCCGAATCGGTCGTCGGCGGCTTCGTCTGTGCGGCGGTTACGTCCTTGCTTTACTTTGGCCTGAATATCCAGATCGAATTCGATCTGCAAGTTCGCGACACCCTGCTGCTCTATTTCTTTGCCGGCATCGGCTTGAAGTCGGACATGCGCCAACTGCTCAAGGGCGGGCGCCCGCTGCTGATCCTGCTGTTACTCGCCGCTGTGTTCATTCTGCTGCAGAACTCGCTGGGCATGGGCGTGGCCGAGGCTTTTGGGCTTGATCCCAAGGCGGGCTTGATGGTGGGCTCCATTTCCCTCACGGGTGGGGTGGGCACGACCCTGGCCTGGGCACCGCTCTTCGTCGAAAAGCTGGGCATCAGCAACGCCCACGAACTGGGCATCGCCAGCAACACTGTCGGCCTGATTGCTGCTTGCGTCATCGGCGGCCCTATCGCCAACCAGCTGATACGCCGTTATCAACTGACGCCGTCCAGGGATGCGGAGCTGGAAGTCGGCATTCTCGAGCAACAACCGAGCAAGGCGCTGGACTACTACGACGTGCTCTGGGCCTGGATGTGGCTCAACCTGACCCTGATGCTCGGCTATGGACTCAACCTGCTGCTGGTCGATGCCGGCATCACCCTGCCCAAGTTTGTCAGCTGCCTGTTCGCCGGCATTGTCATTCACCACCTCGTTCTGGCCTTTGTCGGTGACCTGCGACTGAAAACCTGGAGCGGTGCCAGCCTGGGCCTGTCGCTGATCTCCGATATCTGTCTGGGCATGTTTTTGACCATGGCCCTGATGGGTCTTCAGCTCTGGCAACTCAGCGGCGCGTTGATGTTCATTCTTTGCGCATTGACCCTGCAAATCCTGCTGACGGTCGCCTATACGTATTTTGTGGTCTTCCGTTTTATGGGGCGCAATTACGAAGCCAGCGTGATCGCTTCCGGATTCGGCGGGATTGCCCTCGGTTCCACGGCAACGGCCATCGTCAACATGTCGACCGTGACGCAAAAGTACGGCGCGGCGCACCAGGCCTTCCTGATCGTGCCGCTGGTGTGTGGCTTTTTCATTGACCTGGTCAATGCCGTGATCATCAGCATGTTCAGTGGTCTGTAGCGACCTCGGCCTGGCTCTCGGACGGCCGGACACACCGAACCTGGGAAAGCGGACGAAAGGAGCAGCAGGATCGATGCCGCAAGGATAGGCTCAAGTAAGAGAGTGCCCCAGCCCTGATCCGGCCAGGTACGATCTCAAATGCGCCTCTTGCTACAGGGGAACCGGGATGACGGGACACACTGTGCGCCAATGCTCGTCGTGGATCCTGCTATCCCTGCTCGCCGTCGATCTGGCGCTGATAGCCGGCTGTTCAGGCAAAGCCAGCACGGCTCAGCATTCTGCCCCCAGCGTCGGCTCGACCTGCTATGCAAAAGCCCTCCCCACTGTCGGCGAAGGAGGCCTCGCCTGGGGCGACACCCTGGACATGGCTCGCCAGAAATCCCTGAGTAATTGCATACGCTATTCCGGCCGGTCCGGCGGCACGCCAAGTACCTGCAAAGTGGTGATGGCAGAATGTAAGCATTGATAGAGCGGTTTTTCATTTCTGCGCCGCTTTTGCGTTTCTGTGCGACAGATCCCACTTCAGGGTCTCCCGTTTCACACGCTCGCGGTGTTAGCTTTGAGATGTTTCTGATCAGTCGATCAGATATTTCCTACGAACCGCCTGCAAAGGAATGCCCCCAGCAATGGATTTCTCCCTCAAGCACCTGGCTGCGACCACCCTCATGCTCGCCAGCCTTTCGTCGTTCACCACCGCTGCCCACGCCAACATCACCCCGCAACAGAACGCGATCATCCTCAAGACCTTCAGTGATGCATCGGTCAAGGATTTCAGGCAGTTCCTGGGAAGCCTGGCCAAGAGCGATATCGCCAAGACCGACGACCTCGGCCCGGCCATCCGTGCCTTCCTCGACAACAAGACGCTTACCGCCGGGCAGCAAAACGAAATCCATCGTTTGCTCGGCCTCTATGCCCGGGTGAAATACGGCAGCGCGGCCACCGAAACCCTGAAGGAGCTGGTGGCCATTCCGACCGTGCGCGTGGACGGTGTCGACCAGCACGACAACCCCGAATTCCTCAAGATTGCCGAGAAGATCAAGGGCCTGGCCCAGGCGTTCAACCTGAACTTTCGCAACATCGACAACCGCGTCTACGAGATCTCCCTGGAAGGCACTGGCGATGAAGTCGTGGGCATTCACGCCCATGCCGATGTGGTGCCGGTGACGCCGGAAAACTGGGTGCTGCAGGATGGCACCCGCCTCGACCCGTTCAAGGTCACCCTGATCGGCGATCGCATGTATGGCCGCGGCACCGAGGATGACAAGAACGGCATCGTGGTGGCGCTCTACGCCATGAAGATCATCAAGGAGGAGAAGCTGCCGCTGGCCCGCAACTTCAAGCTGCTGGTCGACACCACCGAAGAGACCACGGGCGACGCCATCCCCTACTACTTCGAACGCAACCCCACACCCAACTACAACCTGGCGCTGGATGGCGGCTACCCGGTGGTGATCGCCGAGAAAGGCTACGGCACGGTCATGGCCAGCTTCGCCAAGCGCACCGCGCAAGGCAAGGGCGCAGAGATCACCTCGATGACCGGCGGCCTGGCCACCAACCAGATTCCATCGACATCGGTTGCGACCCTGGTGACCGACAAGCCCGCCGAACTGGCCGCCAGCCTGCAAAAGGCCGGCACCGAATATGCCAAGCGTAACGGCGGCAACTTCGAGGTCGCTGCCAAGGTCGACGGCAAGGACGTCAAACTGACGGTCACTGGTGTGTCCGCCCACTCCTCCGAGCCCGAGTCCGGCGTCAACCCGGTGGCCAGGATGCTCGACTTCATCAATGGCCTCGACGGCAAGGTCGCGCTCAAGCACAACCAGATCACCGACGCCGCGCGCTACGCTGCCGATAACTGGGGGCTGGACTACCTGGGTGGCAAGTTGGGAGTCGGTTTTTCCGATGAATTCATGGGCCCGCTGACCACGTCTCTGACCTATGTCGGGATGGATGACAAAGCCTTCAAACTCGCGGTCAACCTGCGCGTGCCGAAGGGCAAGACGCCGGATGTGCTCAAGTCCGAAATCGCCGCAAAGCTGGACGCCTGGAGCAAGAAGACCAGCATCGCACCAACCTTCGACCTGTCGATCGCCGAACCGATGTACCGCAACCCCGAGGGTGAATGGGTCAAGGCCTTGCTCGCTGTGACCAGCGAAAACCTCGGCATGGAACACAAGTTCGGCACCTCCGCCGGCGCCACCTCCGTGCATGAGCTGCCCAACGGTGTGCAATTCGGCCTGGCCATGCCGGACGTCAAATACACCGGTCACAACGACAACGAGTTCAAGACCACCGAGCAGTTCCTGCTGGACTTGCAGATCGTGACCGAAATGATGGGCCGCATCGGGCAATTGCCGAAGCTTTGATCCCCCCTTCGGACCCGCCACCCTGGCGGGTCCATTGCTTTCACTTCCAAATCACATGCCGCCCCCTGTAGGAGCGAGCCTGCTCGCGAAAAACCCAAGGGCGCCACGGTCCGTCTGGTTTCCCGCGTCATCGTTACCCCCCATCGCGAGCAGGCTCGCTCCTACGGGTCGATTTGATCCAGCACCCGGTTCGCCGTGATCTCCGCCAGCATCACACTGTTGGAAATCCCCAGCAGCGCATTGCGCGACCCACCGTCCAGGTGATCCACCAACTGGTGGACCATCACATCGACCGACGCGAGGGTTTCGACCAGGTAAACCATCAAGGTTTCGGGACTCGCCTGCAGGTCCACGGTGAACAGGGTACAGGGGGCACGCGGTGTGGCTTTGATATCGGCTATCGAGGGGATGTGAAAATCGGGGGCGGCTTCGTTGAGCCTGCTTGAGTCGGGTTCACGTGGGGAGACCGGGTCGGCCTCCGGTGGGTTTGGCGTTACCTTGAACATATTTCTGTCTCCAAAAAATGGAGCCATCACCGACTTGCGACTAAACAAGGGGGTGGCAGCTGTACGCAGGTTAGTCGACCGGGGAGACACGAAACCGGCGCGCCCGAAGGCGCCCTGCGCACAGCTACCATGAAGTGCAGGCATGCAATGCCTGACTGTCTGAATGGAAATACGCTTCGTGAAACCACCAGGCGACTAAACCCGATCACTGATGGGCAGTGACGCGAATCAAGTTACCGGTGGCCCCCAAGGCGCACAAGCCGGCGGATTCTGGCGTAACCGTAGGCAACGGCGCAAGGTCTTGTAGCTTGCATGAAGTAACCTTAAACACCTTTAAACAAACACTCTCCGGTGATGTTGAGTGACATGGCGCACTTGCCCGGATTGATGAATAAACCTCATGAGCCCTTGCCGATTTACCCGTCTAGTGCTCATCCGTTAGCTCGCTTACTGTTTCCCCAGCGGTCCTGCACCCAGCCGATACCACTGACGTGCAGCCTGACCATCAAAAGCGGGAATTTGGGGTGAAACCATCCCGCCCGTTGTGTGCTCGTTCCTTACGGCCCACGACCTGAGAGGGAAAACCATCTCCCCTTCAACACCCACGGCGGCTGCCTCGCAGTTGGCTGACCCGCCTTTAGGAGCAACATTGATGAATCCCTTGATCGCCCCATTGGTGGCCTTATCGCTCATGGCCGGGGAAGCCTGCGCCCAGTCCTCCAACGAGATCCGCATTACCCACGCCGGCTCCCAGCCCTCCATCAAGGGCGCTGCGGAAAACTTCACCGGCACGGTTCGGGTTGATGGCCTGTTCAAGGGGGACTCCCCTGCCCGCATCGGCGGTGGCACGGTGACCTTCGAACCCGCCGCCCGCACGGCCTGGCATACCCATCCGCTGGGGCAAACGCTGATCGTCACCGCCGGAGTCGGCTACGTGCAGCAAGAGGGCGGCCCACGTCAGGAAATCCGTCCGGGCGACATTGTCTGGATCCCGCCGCAAACACGTCACTGGCATGGCGCGACGGCCACCCACGGAATGACTCACATCGCCATCGCCGAAGCCGAGGACGGCAAGGCTGTCACTTGGGCGGAAAAAGTCTCGGATGCGCAGTACGAAGGTCAATCGCCCGCGCAGGGCTTGTAGCTGTTTGTTGTAAATCAACCTCACTCGAGCACCGCCTGCCAGGCAGTGATGAGCAATGGATGGAGCTTTCACGATGACCACTGACACACCGATTGCACATCGCAAGACCGGTCCCCTCCCCGCGCTGATAGCCCTGTGTCTGGGCCTTGGCTTGATGTCGGGTGTGGCCACTCAGAACGCCGAGGCATCGCAACCCATGACCAGCACACAACCTGCGGCACAAACGCTGTCGGCCAGGCAACAGGCCATTCCACTGATCGCAGCGTTCATGGCGACCAGTGACATGCCCAGGCTCAACGCTGCCTTGAACCAAGGCCTGGATGCCGGCCTGACGGTCAGCGAGACCAAGGAAATCCTGGTGCAGCTCTACGCCTATGTCGGCTTCCCCCGCAGCCTCAATGCGTTGAATGAACTGATGACGGTGGTGCAAGCGCGCCAACAACGCGGCATCCAGGATGCGCCTGGACGCGAACCCAGCCGCGCCATTGCAACCGGTGAGGCATTGCTCGCGGCAGGAACGGCCAATCAAACCCGAATTTCCGGTGGCCCGGTCAAGGGGCCGGTGTTCGATTTCGCCCCGGTCATCAACCGGTTTCTGCAAACCCACCTGTTCGGCGACATCTTCGAGCGCGACAACCTCGACTGGCAAAGCCGCGAACTGGCGACCGTCGGCGCTCTGGCCGCAACGCCGGGTGTGGAGTCGCAGTTGCGCTCGCACATGCGGGCGAGCCTGCGGGTGGGGTTGAGCGTGGAGCAATTGCGCCAAGTCATCGAGGTACTGGCCGAGCACGGCGATGAACAATCCGCCAAACGTGCAAGCACTGCCCTGACACAGGCACTTGCTGCCTCGGGAGGTTGAACATGAAGACTGGAAAAAACCTGCTGAACATCACCCTGCTGAGCGTGCTTGCCGCTTGTGCAAGCCATGCCAATGCCGCCGCCCCCTTGATGATTCAGGAGCAAGGCAGCTTCGCCGCCGGCGGGACGATGATCACCGCACCGGGCTCGTTCAACCCGCGCAAACCCATGACGCCAGACGGCCAGACTTACCACGGCGACCATGCCTACACCTTCTACCAAATCCCGGTCGATGCGCGAAAACTGCCCATCGTCATGTGGCACGGCGCAGGCCAGTTTTCCAAGACCTGGGAAACCACCGCGGATGGCCGCGAAGGCTTCCAGAATATTTTTCTGCGGCGCCAGTTCGGCGTGTATCTGATCGACCAGCCGCGTCGTGGCGATGCCGGCCGCAGCATGGTCGAAGCAACGGTCAAGCCTGTCCCGGACGAGCAGCTCTGGTTCAACCAGTTCCGCATCGGCCTGTGGCCCAACTATTTCGAAGGTGTGCAGGTTGCCCGGGATGCGCAAACCCGCGACCAGTTCTTCCGCGCGATGACGCCAAACACCGGTCCGTTCGACATGGGCGTGGTCTCCGATGGCGTGTCGGCGGTCTTCGACAAAATCGGTCCCGGCATCCTGTTCACGCACTCTCAGGGTGGCGGGCCTGGTTGGTTGACGGCGATCAAGAACAACAAGGTCAAGGCCATCGTGGCTTTCGAGCCGGGCAGCAGCTTCGTCTTCCCGCAGGGTGAAGTACCCGCGCCGATTCCCAGCGCGTTCGACACGGTACAAGGCGCAGCGGTGCCGATGGATCAGTTCATGGCGCTCACGCGCATTCCGGTCCTGATCCTCTACGGCGACAACATCCCGGAGCAAGCCGTCGACCTGCCCGCTCAGGACAGCTGGCGCGCCCGACTCACCATGGCCCGGCTTTGGCGCGATGCCGTCAACAAACACGGCGGTGACGTGAGGCTGATCCACTTGCCGGAGATTGGCATCAAGGGCAATACCCACTTCCCCATGTCGGATCTGAACAACGTGCAGATCGCGGACCTGGTGTCCGGGTTTCTGACAGAAAAGCATCTGGATTGACGGCTTCAGCACATTTTTTTAACGCGCCTTTTAATGCTCCGGAGACACTTATGAGAAACACAATTTTGAAAGCCTCGCTGATGGCCGCCATGGTCGGTATTTCTGCTGGCGAAGCCGGCGCCGCCGACTACAAAAAGAACCCATTCACCCTGGCTTACGACGGTGCAATTACCAAGAATGAACCCGGCAAGGTCAACATCCATCCGGTCACCTACAAGCTCAATGGCCTGGACATCGCTGCCAACGTCTACACCCCTGCCAACTACGATGCGAAGAAGGCCTACCCGACGGTGGTGGTGGCGCACCCCAATGGCGGCGTGAAAGAGCAAGTCGCCGGATTGTATGCCCAGCGACTGGCTGAACAAGGCTACATCACGATTACCGCCGATGCCGCGTATCAGGGCGCAAGTGGCGGACAACCGCGCAGCATCGACAAGCCCGCGTACCGCATCGAGGATATCCACGGCATGGCGGACTTCATCACCCAGTATGCTGGCGTCGACGGCAAGCGTCTGGGCCTGCTCGGCATCTGCGGTGGCGGTGGCTACTCGTTGGCCGCCGCGCAAACCGACAAGCGATTCAAGTCAGTGGCGACCGTGAGCATGTTCAACTCTGGCCGGGTGCGTCGCAATGGCTACAACGACTCGCAACTGGACACCATCGAGCAACGCCTGCAACAGGCTTCCGCTGCCCGCGCCCAGGAAGCGGCCGGAGGTGAAGTGCTCTATTCGGGCGATGCCAACCTCACCGATGAGCAGATCGCCAAACTGCCGTTCGAGCTGTATCGCCAGGGTTATGAGTACTACTGGAAGACCCATGCCCACCCTAATTCAACCTTCAAATACACCACGAGCAGCCTGCTGGACCTGATGCGCTTCGACGCCACCAACCAGATCGAACTGATCAATCAGCCATTGCTGATGATCGCCGGCAGCAAGGCCGACAGCCTGTACATGACCCAGGATGCGTTCCCCAAGGCCACCGGTACCAAGGACAAAGAGTTGTTCATCATCGACGGCGCAACGCACATCGAAACCTACTGGGTTCCCAAGTATGTGGACGCAGCACTCGGCAAGTTGACGCCGTTCTACGCAAGAACCTTGTGATTGGTTCGTTGGGGTCGCGCATCCATGCGTAACCTGATTACATGGAATAATCCCGCGCTCCGCATGAGAGGCTCTCATCAATGTCCCGCGCCAATCTCAACGATCTGCAAGCCTTCGTGGTCATTACCCGCGAAGGCAGCTTCACTCGCGCCGCCGCACAGCTGGGCGTCTCGCAGTCCGCGCTGAGCCACACCATGCGCGCTCTCGAAACCAGGCTCGGCGTTCGCCTGTTGACCCGAACCACGCGCAGCGTATCCCCCACAGAGGCTGGCCAGCGGCTGTATCAGTCCATGGCGCCGCGCTTCGACGAAATTGAACTTGAACTGGCTGCGGTCAGCGAGTTTCGCGATACCCCGGCAGGCAACGTGCGGATTTCAGCCTCCGAACATGCGGCGAACAACATCCTTTGGCCCAAGCTGTCGAAGGTGCTTCCCGACTACCCGGACATCAAGGTCGAAATCACCGTCGACTACGCCCTCTGCGACATCGTCGCGCAGCGCTACGACGCGGGCGTGCGCCTGGGCGATCAGGTGGCCAAGGACATGATCGCCGTCCCGATCGGCCCCCCGTTGCGCATCGCCGTAGTGGGGTCTGCCGAATACTTCAAACAGCGGCCGTATCCGAAAGAGCCAAGGGATTTGGCCGCACATAATTGCATCAATTTGCGCCTGCCCACCCACGGGAACCTGATGCAATGGGATTTTGAGAAGGACGGTCACGAACTCAAGGCGCGTGTCGAAGGACAATGGACGTTCAACAGCAGCGTGCCGATTCTGCGCGCTGCTGTCGCCGGATGCGGGCTGGGGTTCCTGCCAGAAGATATGGTAGCCAGGGAGCTTGCCGACGGAAGCCTTGTGCGGGTACTCGAAGACTGGTGCCAGCCTTTTGCCGGTTACCACCTTTACTACCCCAATCGCCGTGAGCATTCTTCAGCGTTCGGCGTAGTGGTGGACGCGCTGCGTTACAAGCGCTGATTCGTCCATGGTCAACCTGCCTGGATGGCACGGATGAAATACGTGAGTGATTCCAGTTTCAAATAAACACTGGGAGATACTCGGGTTGATCTAGGCTTGAATGAAATCACGCGGGAAAAAAACCATGTCCCTCGCCCCCGGAAATCTATTGGCCCTGGCTTTGGGTGTCTTCTTTTGCACAGCCGTGTACGGACAAGGGGTAGCAGACACCGATTCCCCACCGGCAATACTTCCATTGGCATCCGAGACTGCGCCAAAACTCATTGCCTACCCGCCGCTTGCCGAGCCCCTTGCCCGCGGTGTTGTCATTATCCAGTATCGAACAGAACACGCCAGGATCATGCCGGTATTTGGCAAGGCAGCTGTTGAAGTATCACCACGTCTCGGTCACCTCCACGTGACCGTCGACGACTGGAAAGGCACATGGGCGCACACCAGCGAAGACCCGATCATCCTGGTTGGACTGACGCCCGGCACTCACAAGGTCCTTCTTGAAGTGGCCGATCCGACTCACAAAATCCTCGCCAGTACGACAGTGAGTTTTATCGTTCCGCAGAAGTAACCGGCGGACGCTCCCCACATTGACAATGATCACGCAGTCAAACCATGACGATTGAGTGTTCATAGCTGACTGCGGTGGTGTGAGTAGCCTCTGATTTCGAAAACACCTCTGACTGACTACTTCGCTTTACTTCTGGCTGCACAACTCCCCCCTCAGGGTGACGGTAGATAGCCCATCACATGTGACTCGCCCATCAGCAGCGGGCGATTCAGTTCCGCACAAGCACGCAAGTACTCGGCCACCAGGGTGACCCGCTTCAGCTTGCGCAGGTCCTCGCTGTAATACATCCAGAACTGCCGCGTGATCTCCACTTCACCGGGCAGCACTTCGCACAGGCGGGGATCGGGGCCGGCGAGGAAGCAAGGCAGGATCGCCAGCGCCCGCCCCTCCAAGGCTGCGTGGTAATGAGCCACCACGCTGGTGCTGCGCAGGCGACTGTTGGCGCCGGGCATCAGGTCGTTCAGGTAGAGCAGCTTGAAGCTGAAGGCCAGATCCTCGACGTAGGTCACGAACGGGTGAACGGCCAGGTCCTCGCGACAGCCGATCGTCGGATGACTGGCCAGGTACTCCGGCGTCGCATACAGACGCAGGCGGTAATCGCACAGCCGCGAGCACACGTACGGACCGCGCTCGGGTCGTTCCAGGGTGATGGCAATGTCCGCCTCGCGCCGTGACAGGTTGATGAAATGCGGGACCGGCAAAATGTCCGCCGAGATATGCGGGTAGTGCTCGAGGAAGTGGCTCATCTGCGCAGTGATGAAACAGGTCCCGAAGGCTTCGGTACAGCCGATGCGCAGGTGCCCGGCGAGCCCCCCGGTGGTGCCGAAAACCTGCTCGCAGGCTACCAGCAGCGTACTTTCCAGGGATTCGGCGTGGCTGACCAGACGCTGCCCCTCCACGGTCAGGACAAAACCTGCGGTTCGCGACTTCTCGAACAACAGAGCACCCAGACACTGCTCCAGGGCGCGGATGCGCCGCGACACCGTGGTGTAGTCCACCCCCAGGCGGCGAGCTGCACCGCTGGCGGTGCGGGCACGGGCGACCTCGAGGAAGAAACGCATGTCGTCCCAGTTCAGTGGGTTCTGCGTTGTGCTTTTTTGCATATCCATCGGGCTTTTCTGCCAATACATATGGGAAATATGCACTTATATACTCGCATCTCACCCAACTTGGCCAGCGTCGTTTTCAGGCCAGGAAAGCCCCCCACCCCAATAATAAATACCGAGGGCTGACAGCATGAGCGCATGGATAAACACCGGCTTGCACGCCGGACTCAAACAGCTGCGCAACAGCGCAATCGCGGCCACGGTTCTCGTCTGCCGTTGGCCCGATCCGCTGCTCGCCGCGCAGCGGATCGGGCTCGCCCTCCTGCACCGCCCTCTCTCCACCGCAAGGTCATCCGGGCGGCAATAACTCCAGCACATCAGCATTCAGGTGGCGTCCCGCATCGGGTCGCTGCCCGGGTACCCGTACGCCCCTCAAAAGGCCGAACAACAAAAACAACTAGAAATGCGGAGCTGCACCATGACGACCGACCATCCGAACCACGTCCAGACCTGTGCACTGGTCAGGGCCAACCCCAAGTTCCACCGCCTCGCGCGCCAGCGTGCACTGCTGGCCTGGACGCTGAGCGGCGCGGTCCTGGCTATCTATTACAGCTTCATCATGGTGGTGGCTTTCGCCCCTGCCTGGCTGCACCTGCCGCTCTACGACGGCAGCCACCTCAGCCTCGGCATGCCAATCGGCGTGACGATCATCCTGTTGTCCTGGCTACTCACCGCCTGGTACGTGCACAGCGCCAACACCCGCTTCGACGTACTCAGCTCGCAGATCCTGCAGGAGTCCCGCGCATGAAACGCCTGTCCGCCCTTCTCGCCCTCAGCCCTGTGCTGGCCCATGCCGAGCCCATCATTGCGCAGAAGCAACCGCTCAACCTGCACGCCATCGGCATGTTTTTCGTCTTCGTCCTCGCCACCCTGCTGATCACCTGGTGGGCGGCACGACGCACCCGCTCCGCCGCCGACTTCTACAGCGCCGGTGGCGGCATCACCGGCTTCCAGAATGGCCTAGCAATCGCCGGTGACTACATGTCGGCGGCAACTCTGCTGGGCCTGTCGAGCCTGGTCTTCGCCAAGGGCTACGACGGCTTCGTCTACATCATTGGCTTCTTCGTCGGCTGGCCCATCGTCACCTTCCTGATGGCCGAGCGCTTGCGCAACCTGGGGCGCTACACCTTCGCCGACATCGTCTCCTACCGCCTCGATCAAACCCGCGTGCGCAGCTTCGCCGCCCTCGGATCGCTGACCGTGGTGTGCTGCTATCTGGTGGTGCAGATGGTCGGTGCCGGTCAACTGATCAAACTGCTGTTCGGTCTCGACTACCGCACGGCGGTGGTGGTAGTCGGACTGCTGATGCTGGTCTATGTCATCTTCGGCGGCATGCTCGCCACCACATGGGTACAGATCACCAAGGCGGTCCTGCTCCTGGCGGGCGGCACGACCCTGGTGCTGATGGCCCTGAGTCGCTTCGATTTCAGCTTCGAGACGCTGGCCGCCCAAGCTGTGGCCGTGCATGCCAGCGGCGTGCAGATCATGGGCCCGGGCACCTTGCTGGCCGACCCGATCAACGCGGTGTCCCTATCCCTTGGACTGGTCTTCGGCATTGCCGGCCTGCCGCACATCCTGATGCGCTTCTTCACGGTGCCCAATGCCAAGGAAGCGCGTAAATCCGTACTGTTCGCCACGGTGTTCATCGGTTTCTTCTTCCTGGTGGTCTGCGTCCTGGGCTATACCGCCATCGTCATCGTCGGCACCGATCCTCAGTACTACGTCGATGGCAAGCTCGGCGGGGCCATGATTGGCGGCAGCAATATGGTGGCCATGCACCTGGCGAAGGCGGTGGGTGGCAACCTGTTTCTCGGTTTCCTCTCTGCCGTGGCTTTCGCCACCATTCTCGCAGTGGTGGCTGGCCTGGCCCTGGCCGGTGCCTCGGCCATCTCCCATGACCTTTACGCTTCGGTATTGAAGAAGGGCTGCGCCGACGAGAAACAGGAAATGCGCGTGTCGCGCATCGCCACCATCTGCCTGGGCATCGTTGCGATCGCCCTCGGCATTCTGTTCGAAGGCCAGAACATCGCCTTCCTGGTCGGCCTGACGTTCGGCATCGCCGCCTCGGCGAATTTCCCGGTACTGATCATGGCCATGTACTGGGGCGGCCTGACCACCCGCGGCGCCCTCTATGGCGGCCTGACCGGCCTGGTCAGCGCACTGGCCCTGGTGATCGGCTCGCCGTCGGTGTGGGTCGGCGTACTGGGGCATGCCCAGGCGCTCTTCCCTTACGACCAGCCGGCGCTGTTCTCCATGCCACTGGCCTTCCTGGTCATAGTGGTCGCTTCCAGGCTTGACCGCAGCGAACGCGCCGACCGCGAACGCGCCGCCTATGCCGACCAGTTCGTCCGTGCCCAGACCGGCCTTGGAGCTGCCATGGCCAGCAGTCACTGACGCTGCTTTTTCCGGGGCTGACGCCCCGAGCGCGAGTCCGCTCCTTTGCTTCGCGCTTTTTTACGCCCGACCTGCGCCGCTCGGCGCAGGACACCCCAAAAGCGCCCCTCCCTCGCCAACGCCAAGCGGCGCGGGAGCGGCTCGTCGACAACAAAAACAACAAAAGGCAACCAATGAAACCCACCACCCTCACCCTGTTCCTGGCCGGCACCGGCCTCGCCGCACAGGCTCACGCCGATTTCTTCGCAGACAGCACGGCCAGGCTGGAAACGCGCAACTTCTATTTCAACCGCGATTTCCGCCAGGCCAATGCCACCCAGTCCAAGCAAGAAGAATGGGCCCAGGGTTTCCTGCTGCGCTACGAATCCGGCTATACCGACGGCATGATCGGTGTCGGTATCGACGCTCTTGGCCAGCTCGGCGTCAAGCTCGATTCCAGTCCCGATCGCTCCGGCTCCGGCCTGCTCAAGCGCGATAACGAGCCGCCCAAACGCGCCAAGGACGAGTATGGCGAACTGGGCCTGACGGCCAAGTTCAAAGCGTCCAACAGCGTGCTCAAGCTCGGCACCCTGACCCCGAAGTTGCCGGTGCTGTTGGCCAATGACTCGCGCCTGTTGCCGCAAACATTCCGCGGTGGGCAGTTGAACGTCCAGGAGATCAAAGGCCTGAGCGTCGATGCCGGGCGCGTGGATCGGGTCAACCAGCGCGACTCCTCGGACTACGAGAAAATGGCGATCACCACCACCGGCGCCAAGGGCATTGTCAGTGGCCAGGCCCGCAGTGACGCCTTCAATTTCGCCGGCCTTGCCTACCAGTGGAACGACCGGCTGAACACGGGCTACAACTACGGCGGCCTGGACGACTTCTACCACCAACACCAGTTCAGTCTGGTCCACGTGCTGCCGCTGGGCGCAGGCCAGACGCTCAAGAGCGACCTGCGCTACGCCCGCTCCACCGACGACGGTAACAGCAACATCGACAACAACGCCTTCGGCGCCATGTTCACCTATGCCCTCGGTGGCCATGCCTTCGGTCTGGGCTACCAACGCATGAGTGGCGACACCGGCTTTGCCTACGTCAATGGCAGCGACGCCTACCTGGTCAACTTCGTACAGATCAACGACTTCGCCAACAAGGACGAGCGTTCCTGGCAGGCGCGCTACGACTACAACTTCGCGGCGCTCGGCATTCCCGGCCTGACCTTCATGACCCGCTACCTGGCCGGCGACAGCATCGATCTGGGCGCCCGCAGGCCTGAGGGTCGCGAATGGGAGCGCGACACCGACATCGGCTACGTGGTGCAGAGCGGCCCGCTGAAAAACCTCGGTCTGAAGTGGCGCAACGCTACGGTGCGCACCGCCCACTTCGGTAACGATCTCGACGAGAACCGCCTGATCCTCAGCTATACCCTGGCGCTCTGGTAATCCCTCGCACAAGGCGGGTGCCGCTCACATCGCTTGACGGTGCGGGCAGCACCCGCCTTGTGCATTTCTGGCGCATCGGGGATGCCGCCAACCTGTGTTTTTTTGCACAACGCACGGGACTTTTTGAGCATTCTTATTTGATTTATGCCTGCCTATACTCGATTCAACCGCTTGGTCATGAACCAGGTCAGTCCCAATAAAAATAAACAGGGCACCCACCGTGAAGCCATTCTTGCTTGCCGTCGTCTCCCCACGTTCAGGTACCCGCGCGCGTCTCGGGAGACTCCAATGAACAACAACTGCCAACCTTTCCTCGCCGCCCGAGACTTCCTGCTGGAACACCGCACCGATTACGCCACAGCTGTGCGTGATTTCCGCTGGCCACAGTTGACCGAGTTCAACTGGGCTCTGGATTACTTTGACGCCATGGCCGAGGGCAACCAGGCCAATGCCCTGTGGATCGTCGAAGAGGACGGCAGCGAACAACGCTACAGCTTCCAGCAGCTGGCCGCGCGCTCCAACCAGGTGGCCAATCACCTGCGTGCCCTGGGCGTGCGCCGCGGAGAGCGCATCCTGCTGATGCTCGGTAACGACATCGCCCTGTGGGAAACCATGCTGGCTGCCTTCAAGCTCGGCGCCGTGGTCATCCCCGCCACCGCCCTGCTGACCCCTGAAGACTTGCGTGATCGCATCGAGCGTGGTCATGTGCGTCATCTGGTGGTCGGCGCCGCTCATGTCGACAAGTTCGACGGCCTGGGTGAAGGCTGCAGCCGCATCTGTGTTGGCCCGGCCCCCGCAGGCTGGACCCCGCACAGCGCTGCCAGCGAATATTCCGAACAGTTCGAAGTCGAGGGCCAAACGCTCGCCACCGACCCGATGCTGCTGTACTTCACCTCCGGCACCACCTCCAAGCCGAAGATGGTGCTGCACAGTCACCAGAGTTACCCGGTCGGCCACCTCTCGACCATGTACTGGATCGGTCTGCAGCCGGGCGACCTGCACCTGAACATTTCGTCCCCGGGCTGGGCCAAGCACGCCTGGAGTTGCCTCTTCGCACCATGGAATGCCGGTGCCTGCATCTTTATCCACAACACCGCACGCTTCAGCGCGCAAGCCCTGCTCCGCGTGCTGGAACGCTACGGCGTCACCAGCCTGTGCGCGCCGCCTACCGTGTGGCGCATGCTGATCCAGGAAGACCTGCCCAGCTACAAGACACGCCTGCGCCTGCGTGAACTGGTGGGCGCCGGTGAGCCGCTCAACCCGGAGATCATCGAGCAGATCCAGCACGCCTGGGGCCTGTTGCTGCGCGACGGTTTCGGCCAGTCGGAAACCACCGCCCTGGTCGGCAACACGCCTGGCCAGCGGCTCAAGCCGGGGTCCATGGGCCGTCCGCTGCCGGGCTACCGGGTGACCATGCTCGACCCTGATGGCGTGCCGGGTAACGAAGGCGAAGTGGCCCTGCCGCTGGATGTGCGCCCGCTCGGCCTGATGCTGTGCTACGAGGACAGCCCGGAAAAGACCGCCGAAGTGATGCGCGACGGCTACTACCGCACCGGCGACACCGCGCAGATCGACGAAGAGGGCTACATCACCTTCGTCGGCCGCGCCGACGACGTGTTCAAGGCTTCCGACTACCGCATCAGCCCCTTCGAACTGGAAAGCGCGCTGATCGAGCACCCGGCGGTGATGGAAGTGGCCGTGGTGCCAAGCCCCGACCCGGTGCGCCTGGCAGTGCCCAAGGCCTATCTGATCCTGGCCCATGAAGCCCAGGGCAGCCTCGAACTGGCCGGCAGCATCTTCGCGTTCGCCCGCGAGCACCTGGCGCCCTACAAGCGGGTACGGCGCATCGAATTTGTCAGCGAGCTGCCCAAGACCATCTCCGGGAAGATCCGCCGGGTGGAACTGCGGCAAATGGAAACGCAGCGCCGCCAGGGCGACGCACGTGGCCCGCAGGAATACTTCGAAGAAGACTTCCCGCAACTCAAGGGCTGAACCCAGGCCGGTACGCCGGCCCTTCTGAATCCAAATCCGACCGCTCGGCCATCCAGGCCGAGTGGCTTAACTCGACCCAAAGAAAGTAGGCAGAACTGAAAATGACCTCTTCCAGCATTCCAAGCGTCAAGCTTCTCATCAACGGCGAATTCGTCGAATCGCGCACAACCCAGTGGCGTGACGTGGTCAACCCGGCCACCCAGGAAGTCCTGGCCCGCGTCCCCTTCGCCACCGCCGAGGAAATGAACGCCGCCGTCGCCAGCGCCAAGCAAGCCTTCAAGACCTGGCGCAAGACCCCGATCGGTACCCGTTCCCGTGTCTTCCTCAAGTACCAGCAACTGATCCGCGAGAACATCAAGGAACTGGCCGCCCTGCTCACCGCCGAGCAAGGCAAGACCCTGCCGGATGCCGAAGGTGACGTGTTCCGCGGCCTGGAAGTGGTCGAGCACGCCGCCAGCATCGGCAACCTGCAGATGGGCGAGTTGGCCAACAACGTGGCTAACGGCGTCGACACCTACACCCTGCTGCAACCGCTGGGCGTGTGCGCCGGCATCACCCCGTTCAACTTCCCGGCGATGATCCCGCTTTGGATGTTCCCGATGGCCATTGCCACCGGCAACACCTTCGTCCTCAAGCCGTCCGAGCAGGACCCGCTGGTGACCATGCGCCTGGTGGAACTGGCGCTGGAAGCCGGTGTACCCAAGGGTGTACTCAACGTCATCCACGGCGGCGTCGACGCGGTGAACCTGATCTGCGACCACCCGGATATCAAGGCCGTGTCCTTCGTCGGCTCGACCAAGGTCGGCACCCACGTTTACAACCGCGCCACCCAGAACGGCAAGCGCGCGCAATGCATGATGGGCGCGAAAAACCATGCCATCGTCCTGCCCGATGCCAACCGGCAGCAGACCCTGAACAACCTGCTGGGCGCCTCCTTCGGCGCCGCCGGCCAGCGCTGCATGGCTCTGCCCGTGGTGATCCTGGTCGGTGAAGCGCAGGCTTGGCTACCGGACCTGATTGAGCGAACCAAGACCCTCAAGATCAACGGTGGCACCGAGCCGGGCACCGACATCGGCCCGGTGATTTCCTGCGCCGCCCTGGACCGCGTCAACGGCCTGATCGCCAGTGGCATCGAAGAAGGTGCAAAGCTTGAACTGGATGGGCGCAACCCGAGCGTGCCGGGCTACCAGGACGGCAACTTCGTCGGCCCGACCATTTTCTCCGGCGTCACGGCGCAAATGTCCGTGTACCGCGAAGAGATCTTCGGCCCGGTACTGTGCGTCATGCACGCCGCCAACCTGGATGAGGCAATCGAGATCATCAACGCCAACCCGAACGGCAACGGCACTGCCCTGTTCACCCGTTCCGGCGCTGCCGCGCGTCACTTCCAGGAAGAGATCGACGTCGGCCAGGTCGGCATCAACGTGCCAATCCCGGTACCGGTCCCGCTGTTCTCCTTCTCCGGTTCGCGCGCCTCCAAGCTGGGCGACTTGGGTCCCTACGGCAAGCAAGTGGTGACCTTCTACACCCAGACCAAGACGATCACCCAGCGCTGGTTCGACGAGGACGACACCAGCGGCGCGGTGAACACCACCATCACCCTGAAATGACCTTTGCCGGCCGGCGCCTTGCGTCGGCCGACGACAAGCGCGCGCAGGATTTCCTGCGCCACTGCCCCCTATCGTAAAAGGTAGCCAACATGCATATCGGATTTCTCGGCCTCGGCAACATGGGTGGCCCAATGGCCCGTAACCTGCTCAAGGCTGGCCACAGCCTGACCGTCTTTGATCCCTTCCCCCAGGCGGTCGCCGCCCTGGTGGAGGCCGGCGCCAGCGCCGCCGACTCGCCCGCCGCCGTGGCCAAGGCCAGGGTCGAGGTGATCATCACCATGCTGCCGACCGCCGAACACGTGAAGCAGGTCTATCGCGGCAAGGACGGCCTGCTGGCCAATATCGGCCCAGGCGTGTTGCTTATCGACAGTTCGACCATCGACCCGCTGAGCACCCGCGAAGTGGCCAAATATGCCCTTGCCCAAGGCAACCCGATGCTCGACGCGCCGGTATCCGGCGGCACCGGCGGCGCGGCGGCAGGCACCCTGACCTTTATGGTCGGTGGCCCGGACAGTGTGTTCGACCAGGCCCTGCCGATCCTCTCGGCCATGGGCAAGAACATCGTGCACTGCGGCGCAGCCGGCAACGGCCAAGTGGCCAAGATCGCCAACAACATGCTGCTCGGCATCTCCATGGTTGGCGTCGCCGAAGCCATGGCCCTGGGTGTGGCCCTGGGTATGGAAGCCAAGGTGCTGGCCGGGATCATCAATACCTCCAGCGGTCGCTGCTGGAGCTCGGAGGTCAACAATCCGTTCCCGGGTGTACTGGAAAACGCGCCGGCCTCACGCGGCTACAGCGGCGGCTTTGGCAGCGACCTGATGCTCAAGGATCTGGGCCTGGCCACCGAAGCGGCCAGGCACGCGCGTCAACCGGTCGCGCTCGGTGCTGTAGCCCAGCAGCTGTACCAGACCTTCAGCCTGCAAGGTAATGGCGGCCTGGACTTCTCCGCCATCATCCAACTGTTCCGCGGAGAAGCCTGAGCATGAGCGAGCAGCAAGCCCCGGTGCTGGCCAGCGTACGCAACCGCGTCGGCCACCTGACACTGAATCGGCCAAGCGCGTTGAACACCCTGGACCTGCCCATGGTGCGCCTGCTATGTCGGCACCTGTGGGCTTGGGAACAGGACCCGCAGATCGTCGCCGTGACCATTCGCGGCGCCGGTGAAAAGGCCTTCTGCGCCGGCGGCGACATTCGCATGCTGTACGACAGCTACATTGCCGGCGACAACCAGCACGAGCTGTTCCTCGAGGAAGAGTATGCCCTCGACGAATACCTGCATGGTTACACCAAGCCCGTGCTGGCGCTGCTCGATGGTTTCGTCCTCGGCGGCGGCATGGGCCTGGCCCAGGCCGCCTCGCTTCGGGTGATCACCGAGCGCACGCGGATGGGCATGCCGGAAGTCGGCATCGGCTTTTTCCCCGATGTCGGTGGCAGCTATTTCCTGCCGCGCCTGCCGGGGGAACTGGGAACCTATCTGGGCATCACCGGCTGCCAGGTGCGTGCCGCCGATGCCCTCTATGCGAACCTTGCCGACTACTACCTGCCCAGCGAACGGCTGGCCGAGCTGGATGCCTGTCTCGACCACCTGAACTGGACCGCTGCGCCCGACGAAGACTTGCAGGACTTGCTTGCCGACATGGCCACAGAGCGTCTTGCCGGGTCCGAGCTCAAGGCCTGTCGCCAGGCGATCGACGAGTATTTCGCCTTGCCCGATGTCCCGGCCATTCGTACCGCGCTGCAGCGTGAACAACGCCCCGAGCTGCAAGACTGGGCCGAGCAGACGGTGAAACTGCTCGACAGCCGCTCGCCACTGGCGATGGCCACGACGCTTGAGTTGTTGCGCCGTGGTCGTTACCTGAGCCTGGCCGAGTGCTTCGCTCTGGAGTTGCACCTGGACTACCAGTGGTTCGACAAGGGCGACCTGATGGAGGGTGTACGCGCCCTGATCATCGACAAGGACAAGCGCCCACGCTGGAACCCGCCAACCCTGGCAGAGCTGGAACCTGCCCGGGTGCAGGCCTTCTTCAACGAGTTTCAACGCGCCTGCGGCAAGCCCGTACGCACCGCCTGATCGGCAGGAGACTTTGCAATGCACGATATCGAATTGACCGAAGAACAACGCATGATCCGCGACATGGCGCGGGACTTCGCCCGCAGCGAAGTCGCGCCGCATGCCCAGGCCTGGGAGAAGGCCGGCTGGATCGATAACGCCGTGGTGGCGCAGATGGGCGAGTTGGGCCTGCTGGGCATGGTCGTGCCGGACACCTGGGGCGGCAGCTACACCGACTATGTGGCCTACGCCCTGGCCGTGGAAGAAATCTCGGCCGGCGACGGCGCCCTCGGCGCGCTGATGAGCATCCACAACTCGGTAGGCTGCGGCCCCCTGCTGAAATACGGCACCCCCGCGCAGCAGGACAGTTGGCTGCCGCTGCTGGTCAGTGGTCAAGCGATCGGCTGCTTCTGCCTGACCGAGCCACAGGCTGGCTCCGAGGCGCACAACCTGCGCACTCGTGCCGAACTGCGCGACGGTCAATGGGTACTCAATGGCGCCAAACAGTTCGTCAGCAACGGCAAGCGCGCCAGGCTGGCCATCGTCTTCGCCGTGACCGATGCGCAACTGGGCAAGAAGGGTCTGTCGGCCTTCCTGGTACCGACCGACAACCCCGGCTTCGTGGTCGACCGCAGCGAACACAAGATGGGCATCAAGGCCTCCGATACCTGCGCGGTGACTCTGAACAACTGCACCATCCCCGAGGCCAACCTGCTGGGTGAACGCGGCAAGGGGCTGGCCATTGCCCTGTCCAACCTGGAAGGCGGCCGCATCGGCATCGCCGCCCAGGCCTTGGGTATCGCCCGCGCCGCCTTCGAGGCAGCCCTGGGCTATGCCCGCGAACGCGTCCAGTTCGGCAAGCCGATCATCGAGCACCAGAGCGTGTCCAACCTGCTCGCCGACATGCACACCCGGCTCAACGCCACCCGCCTGCTGGTACTGCATGCGGCGCGCCTGAAAAGCGCCGGGCAACCGTGCCTTTCCGAAGCCTCCCAGGCCAAGCTGTTCGCCTCGGAAATGGCCGAGCGCGTGTGCTCCAGCGCCATGCAGATCCATGGCGGCTACGGTTACCTGGAAGACTACCCGGTAGAGCGCTACTACCGCGACGCGCGCATCACCCAGATCTACGAAGGCACCAGCGAAGTCCAGCGCCTGCTGATCGCCCGCGAACTGAGCCACTACGCGCTCTGAGCTCCTCCAGCCGGACGCGACTGCCGCGTCCGGCTTTTCCCTGTCTTGCCCCTTGTGGAGCTGCCCATGCCCGGCTTGCGCAATATTTCCATTAGCCGCCGTCTGTGGCTGATTTTGCTGACATCCATCCTGATGCTGCTGATACTCGCCGGCCTGATGCTCAAGCAGAGCTATAACGACCTTTATACCGCCAAGGCGCTGAAAACCCGCCACGTGGTCGAGACCGCCAGCGGCATCCTGCGCCACTTCCAAAGCCTGGAAGGTCAGGGCCTCAGTCGTGAGCAGGCGCAGCAGCAGGCCATCGCGGTCATGCGCGACTTGCGCTACGACCGCGAGGATTACTTCTGGCTCGAAGACCTCGACACGCGAATGATCATGCACCCCAACGCCGGGCTCGAGGGCAAGCGCATGGCCGGTACACTCGATCCCGACGGCAAGGCGCTGTTCGACGAAATGGTCGCCACGGCCAAACGCGATGGCGCCGGCCTGGTGCACTACCGCTGGCCCAAACCGGGTTCCGACACGCCGGTGGAAAAGGTTTCCTACGTCGAATTGTTCAAGCCCTGGGGCTGGATTGTCGGCTCGGGCATCTACATAGACGACGTGCAAGTAGAGTTCCGCCGCCAGCTGATTCAGGCCTGCGTCATATTGCTGACGATCACCCTGCTGCTCAGTGCGCTGATCCTGCTGATTGCTCGCAGTATCGCCTCGCCACTGGCGCGGGTGGTCGATGCGATGGAGAACATCGCCAGCGGCGAAGCCGACCTGACCCGCAATCTGGATAACCGCTGGCGCGATGAACTGACAGACTTGAGCGGCCATTTCAACGTGTTCACCAACAAGCTGCGTGGCGTGATCGGTCAGTCCATACAGTCCGCTGACAGCCTGGACCAGGCTTCGAAGTCGCTCGGCGAAATCGCCGCCGATAGCCAGAACCACAGCCAGCAGCAATCGCAGCAGATGGAACTGGTGGCCGCCGCCATCCACGAGGTCTCCTACGCCGTGCAGGAAGTGGCGAAGAACGCCGAGCACGCTGCCAACGAAGTTCGCCAGGCCGAAGAACAGGCACGTCGGGGCCAGCACAACATCGACATCAGCCTGCTCCAGATCGACCAGTTGTCCGATACCATCGGCCAGGCCGTCGAAGTGATCCAGAGCCTGGCCCGGGAAAGCACCCAGATCGGCAGCGTGCTGGAAGTGATCCGCGCCATCGCCGAGCAGACCAATCTGCTCGCGCTGAACGCCGCCATCGAGGCGGCGCGCGCTGGCGAACAGGGTCGTGGCTTCGCTGTGGTAGCAGACGAAGTGCGCCTGCTGGCCCAGCGCACCCAGCAGTCCACCGCGCAAATCCAGGACATGATCGAGCGCCTGCACGGCAACTCGCAAGCTGCAGTAGATGTCATCAATGCCAGCAGCCAAGCCGCTCGACAAACCGTGGAACAGGCCCACCAAACGGCTGAAAGCCTGCACCAGGTACTCGGCGCACTGCGCAATGTCACTGAACTGAACGCCTCGATCGCCAGCGCCACCCTGGAGCAGTCACACGTGGTCGAGGACATCAACCAGAACGTGACCCGCGCAGCCTCCCTGGCCCACGAAAGTGCCCAGGCAGCAGACCGGTCCAACGAGGCGAGCCAGGAACTGGGCCAACTTGCGGGTCAGCTCAATCGGCTATTGGGACAGTTTCGCGTATGAGGTCGATGAGTCACATGCAGCCCTCCAAAACCCTTTTTGCCGTGCCTGTCGACGAAGAACGCAACACGCGTTACCTGGAAACCCGGCACAAGGCTGTCGAACTGTTCGCCAGGCATGGTTTCAGCCGAGTCAGCATGCGCGACCTGGCCACTTGCCTGGGGATCACCGCCGGCTCCCTCTACAACCACATCGATAGCAAAGAGGAACTGCTGTTTGAGTTGATCGAGGAGCTCTACGAAGCGTTGCTTGACGGCGCCAGCCTGGTGACCCGTCGCAAATCCGCCCCCACTGTACGACTGCACGGCCTGCTTGAGGCGCACCTGCGGCTCCACGAGCGTATGGCCGCGCATTTCCGCCTGGCTGAGTACGACCTCCATTGTTTGAGCTGCGAACAGCAAGCCTCGATTCTGACCCTGCGCCGACGCTACGAGCAGCATCTGGTGGAGACCATAGACCAACTCACCGGTAAACCGGCTAGCGTCACCCGGCGCGCGACCGTAAGCGGCATCGTGTCCTTGCTCAATCAACTACCGGCCTGGGTTGGGCAGCCCAAGGCCGGCATTGGAGCACGCCGCAAGCTGCTGCATGAAATGGTGATGAGTACCCTGCAGGGTGCATTGCGGGCAACTGAGACGGCAGTCGTTCACGCATCGCCCTCCTCCCTGGCACTTAAATAAGTACCTGATTCCGACACCCTCTGCCGGCAGCCGACAAACCCTCGGATTTTATTTTCTTACTCTCCACTGGCCCCGATGTTCATCGCTTCACGTCGGGTCAATCAGTCCTGCCACTGCACACCCCACCATAAGCTCCAGCCCAGCGGGCTATGGGTCGGGTGTAAGGAGAATAAAAATAATGAATCCAGGTTTTACATCATCACTCAACCACTTGCTCGATGCTGCCACGGCTGGATCGCAGCGCGTCCCAGGCGTAGTCGCGGCAATAGTCGGGCGTGACGGTCTGGTCTATGAGGGTGCATCAGGTCAACGGACGCTCGGTCAAGCCCCTGCCATGACGACCGACAGCGTTTTCGCCATGTTTTCCACGACCAAAGCGATAACCGCCACGGCGGTGCTGCAGTTGTTCGAAGAGGGCCGACTGGATCTCGATGCGCCTGCCAGGAACTATGTGCCGATGATCGGCGAACTGAAGGTGCTCGAGGGGTTTGATAGCGACGGAACGCCTCGCCTTCGCGCCCCCAGAAAACACATCACCACTCGAATGCTTCTGCTTCATACGGCAGGTCTGGGTTATGAGTTCTTCAACGAAAACTACAACCGACTAGCCCAGGAACAAGGACAACCCAGCATCATCAGCGGGTCGTTGGCGGCGCTTCAAACACCCTTGCTGTTTGAGCCGGGTGAACAGTGGGAATACGGCTCCAACATGGATTGGGCCGGCCTGGTGGTCGAGTCCATTACCGGCAAGCGTCTGGGTGAAGTCATGCAGCAGCGTATTTTCGAGCCGCTGGGCATGACCGATACCGCCTTTACCATGACCCCGTCGATGCTCCAGCGGCGAGCCAGCATGCACCAACGCGCAGAGGATGGATCGCTTTGCGCACTCGAGGATTTCATCCTGCCACAGGCTCCCGAAGTGCACATGGGAGGCCATGGCCTGTATTCGACCGTGAAGGATTACTGTCAGTTTATCCGTGCCTGGCTTAACGATGGGCAGGGGGATCACGGACGGATTCTCAAACCGGAAACGATTCGTTTCGCTGAAAAAAATGGTCTCGAAAACCTGAAAGTAAAAGCCCTTCCCGGCGTTATCCCCAGTCTCACCAATACCGCAGAGTTCTTCCCGGGCATGCCCAAGTCGTGGGCGATGAGTTTCATGATCAACGATCAAGACGCCCCCACCGGTCGCCCTGCGGGTTCTTTGGCGTGGGCCGGATTGGCCAATCTTTTCTATTGGATCGACCGCAAGAACGGCATCGGCGGTTTTTGGGCCACCCAGATATTGCCGTTCGCCGATTCCGTTTCGGTCAATGCCTATCTGGATTTCGAAACGGCGGCCTACCGCTATCTGACCCGCTGACCCGGCACTGATTCGATGCAGATCGCATGAGAGCCCCCGGGGCTCCAGGCGATGCTGCACGAAAAAAATTCCTCTCCAAAAACCAACAAAAACAAAACAGGTGATTCATGGAGATCTCCACACGTACCCCTGCGCGCGTTCGGCCCCTGGTGCGCGCACTTGACACTTCAACGATCGGTGCCGGCCTCGTGCTGGCGATTCTGGCGGGCAATGCCCAGGCCATCGATGTGGACGCCGGCGAATACACCGCTGCGCTTCCAGCCGGCAGCAATATCGGTTTGCTTTACCTGCAGCATGCGCAGCGGCGCTCGCTTTACAGTGATGGTCACAAGGTTGCGATCAAAGCGGGGCTCGACTCGGATATCGGCATACTGCGCGCCGCGCATTACCAGCAGTTGGGCGACTACACGATCAATACACAGTTCCTGTTGCCCTTCGGCCGCCTGGAAGGAACACGCGATAACGACTCGCTGGGACAAACCAGTGGCATGGGCGATCTGATTCTGGCGTCCACTCTATGGCTCGTGAATGACCCGGCGAAAAATCGTTACTGGGGTATTGCACCCTACCTGTACGTGCCGATCGGAAACTATGACCGCAACGATGCACTCAACCTTGGCGAAAACCGTTGGAAGATGACATTGCAGACAGGCTATGTGACCGGTCTCACTGAAAAACTTTCCCTGGACCTCACCGCGGATGTGACCTTCTTTGGCAAAAATGACGACCTCACGAGTCAAGACCTGACGTTGCGCCAGAAGCCGCAGTGGCAAACCCAGACCTACCTGAGGTACGCCGTGACACCAAAACTTTCGGTGCATGTCGGTGCGTCTCGACTCTGGGGCGGTGAGACGCGCATTGACGGTCAGGATCAGAACGATGAACCCGACACCAGTAAATACCGTGTCGGCTCGTCATACTGGATAACCCCCTCCTTCCAGGCCCTGCTCAACTACGGCCAGGACGTCTCGGTCGACAACGGCTTCAAGGAAAACCAGCGGGTTAACCTAAGGCTGTTGTGGGTGTTCTGACCCACAGTGAATGGCACCGAGAGCGGGATGGACACCGCTCTCGATGCCCTCGTACCGCCTCGAATCGCTAGCGCAGCCGGCGCAGCCGGCGCTGCAAGGTCTGGGAGGGTAATTCACTGAAACGCTTGCGATAGATCCCCGCAAATTCACCCAGGTTCAGATAACCCCAGCGAAAGGCGATGGCCGAAACGGTGGTTCCCGATTGCGGGTCCGCCGCCAGCAGATCGCGGTGCGCCCCCTGCAATCGCTGCTCACGCAGGAACGCACCGGGCGTCATGCCGCGAAAACGCGCGAAGGCACCACTCAATGTCCGCACACTGGTCCCTACCGCACTGGCAATCTCACCCATCGTCGGCAGGCTCGCAGCATTGGCACTCATGAACTCTTCGGCAGCCCTGACATAACGGGGTGCAATCCGGTTCAGTGGACTATTCAAATCAAGCCCTGCCTGCCCGGCGCGGCCAGCCCATTCTTGCAGCATATGAACGCAAAGACTTTGCTCCAGGTGAGTACCCATTCGCCCTTCAGCCATGTGTGCGGGAGCTTCGGCAATACAACGAACCGTGTACTCCAGCAAACTCAGCCAGCTCGACCCGACTCCGCCGATGACGCACTTGTGTCTCCAGAACTGATCATCGGGCACGAACCCAAACCACTGCTGCGCCATCCGCTCCAATACGGCATGAGGAATGGTCAGATTCAGTTGCAGGTGATCAGGGTCGAGGTCGATCCGGTAATCGACACGACTGCAATCGGCAACGAATGATTCACCCATTGCCGTATCCTCAGTGACGGAACGCCGGGTCCAGTGCCGGGCATTGCCGCGAATAGTGGTAAGCAGTAGCGCATTCCCGGCTTCGGGCGAAAATTCATCGACGCTCACCGGCACGCCATAGGCAAAACGAGTCAGCGTCAACTCGCCAATCCTGGACGAATGCATGGTGGCGTGCGGCTTGATGGCCTGCCCTTTGGGTGCCACACGGTAGGGCATATACATGCGATCCGACCAGTCGCTGATTTCATCCCACTCGGTTGAAAAACTTTTGTGATGCTGGTGAATCGGCTTGCCGCTGGCATCGGTTAACAACGCATGTTCAAGAAGCATAGAGACACCTGATTTTTATTTTTTTAGGGTCCAATCGATGGCCAGACCTGCAACTCAGAGCAACGGCGGGTAGACCATCTGGTGTGACTCGCCCATCAGCAGCGGACGATTGAGCTTCGCGCAGGTGCGCAGGTAGTCGGCCACCAGGGTAATCCTCTTGAGGTTGCGCAGGTCCTCACAGTAGTACATCCAGAACTGTCGCGTGACCTCCACCTGATCCGGCAGCACTTCGCACAGACGGGGATCGGGGCCGGCGAGGAAGCAAGGCAGGATCGCCAGCGCGCGCCCTTCCAGTGCCGCATGGTACTGGGCGACTACGCTGGTGCTGCGCAGGCGGCTGCGCGCGCCGAGCATCAGGTCGTTCAGGTAGAGCAGCTTGAAGCTGAAGGCCAGATCATCGACGTAGGTCACGAACGGGTGACCGGCCAGATCCTCGCGACAGCCAATCGGCGGATGACTGGCCAGGTACTCCGGCGTCGCATACACACGCAAGCGGTAATCGCACAGCCGCGAGCACACGTACGGACCGCGCTCGGGCCGTTCCAGGGTGATGGCGATGTCCGCCTCGCGCCGTGACAGGTTGACGAAGTGCGGGACCGGCAAAATATCCGCCGAGATATTCGGGTAGTGCTCGAGGAAGTGGCTCATCTGCGCTGCGATGAAACAGGACCCGAAGGCTTCGGTACAGCCGATGCGCAGGTGCCCGGCAAGCCCTCCGGTGGTGCCGAAAACCTGTTCGCAGGCTACCAGCAGCGTACTTTCCAGGGTTTCGGCGTGGCAGACCAGGCGCTGCCCCTCCACGGTCAGCACGAAGCCTGCGGTTCGCGATTTCTCGAACAACATGGCGCCCAGGCTCTGCTCCAGGGCGCGGATGCGTCGCGCTACCGTGGTGTAGTCCACCCCCAGGCGGCGGGCTGCACCGCTTGCGGTGCGGGCACGAGCGACCTCGAGAAAGAAGCGCATGTCGTCCCAGTTCAAGTGACCTTGCGTTGTACTTGTTTGCATATTCATCAGGCTTTCCTGCCGTACTTTGAGAGGGCCAGTGAATAAAAAGCGCGGGCCCGGGGAGTGGCAAGGCGCCGCGCAACGCTCAATCGTCAGAACTGTTCGTCAGCAAGGCCGTACAGTGGCGCACTGCCGGCACGGATGCTGGCTTCCAGGCTCAGCGTCCGTGGCAGCAGGCGGGCGAAGTAGAACTCGGCGGTGGCCAGTTTGGCAGCGTAGAACGGCGGGTCCCGGTCAAGCCTGGACCGGGCCACGGCGGCCATGCGCGACCACATGTAGGCGTAGGCGACATAGCCGAACAGGTGCAGGTACTCCACGGAGGCTGCGCCGACTTCGTTGGCGTTGGCTTTGGCCCGCTCCAGCAGCCAGTTGCTGAGGCCCTCCAGGCGCTCCAGGGCCTTCAGCAGTTCGCTGCCATACGCGCTTTCGTGGTGCAGCGCGAAGTGGCGGACTTCCCGAGCGAACAGGCGTAGCGCGACGCCATCGTTGGCCAGCACTTTGCGTCCGAGCAGGTCCAATGCCTGGATGCCATTGGTGCCTTCGTAGATCTGTGCAATACGCACATCACGGACCAATTGTTCCTGACCCCATTCGCGGATGTAGCCATGGCCGCCGAAAACCTGCTGGCCGTTGATGCAGCTTTCCAGGCCGGTGTCGGTAAAAAACGCCTTGGCCACTGGCGTCAGCAGCGCAACCAGGATCTGCGCGCAATCGCGCTCGCTGGCATCGTCGGAAAACTTCGACAGATCCAGTTGTTGCCCGACATAGCAGGCGAATGCGCGACCGCCTTCGGTCATGGCTTTCATACCCAGCAGCATACGCCGCACATCCGGGTGAGCGATGATCGGGTCGGCCGGTTTGTCCGGGGCCAAGGCACCGGTGGGAGCCCGACCTTGAACCCGTTCGCGAGCATAGGTGACGGCGCTCTGGTAGGACGCCTCGGCGCAGCCGATGCCCTGAATGCCAATCGACAGGCGTTCGTAATTCATCATGGTGAACATCGCCGCCAAGCCTTTGTTCTCTTCACCGACCAGCCAGCCACTGGCGCCGTCGAAGTTCATCACGCAGGTGGCCGAGGCCTTGATGCCCATCTTGTGTTCGATCGAACCGCAACTCACGGCGTTGGCCGCGCCGAGGGAACCGTCGGCATGGACCAGGACTTTAGGTACGACAAACAGCGAAATGCCCTTCGGGCCAGCAGGCGCGTCCGGCAGTTTGGCCAGTACCAGATGAACGATGTTTTCAGTCAGGTCCTGATCGCCCCCGGTGATGAAAATCTTGCTGCCGGTGATCCTGTAGCTGCCGTCAGTCTCAGGTTCGGCGCGGGTGCGGATCAGCCCCAGGTCGGTACCGGCATGGGCCTCGGTGAGGCACATGGAGCCGGCCCAGCGGCCTTCATACATCGGCGGCAGATAGAGGTTTTTCAGGGCGTCGCTGGCGTGGGCGTCCAGCGCCAGGCAGGCACCGGAACTCAATGCGGAATACAGCGCAAAACTTGAGTTGGCGCCGTAGAGCATCTCTTCGAACTGCACGGCCAGCATTTTCGGCATGCCCATGCCACCAAACCCGGGGTTGCCGGACAGTCCCACCCAACCGCCTTCGATGTAGGTTGCGTAAGCCTGTTTGAAACCGATGGGGGTGGTGACCCGGCCCTCATGCCACTGCGCGCCTTCTTCGTCGCCACTGCGATTGAGGGGCGCAATCAGGTGCGAGGTGACTTTGGCCGCCTCCTCGAGAATGGCGTCTGCCGTATCGGTGTCGATGCTGTCGGTCAAGGCCGGCAGGCGCGCCCACATGGCCGGAGCATCGAACACTTCGTGCAGCACAAAGCGCATGTCGCGCAGCGGGACTTTGAATTCGGGCATAACGTAAACCTCGTTGGCACGGTTGTGTCATGGGCAGGGCACAGCCGAATTCGGCCTGCACGAACCCGCAGCAGCAGGTCAAACACCTGCTGCCAGATGGATGCAATGTCAGATCGGGTCAGAGCGCCTTGGCCCGCTCGCGCAACACATACTTCTGGATCTTGCCTGTGGAAGTCTTTGGCAAGAGCGTGAAGATCACCGTGCGCGGTACTTTGAATCCGGCCAGATGCTCACGACAGAAACTGATGATGTCAGCCTCGCGAACGTCCTGGTGATCAGCCTTCAAGGTGACGAACGCGCAGGGCGTTTCGCCCCATTTCTCATCGGGACGGGCGACCACGGCTGCCTCCATCACACCCGGGTGGCGATAGAGCACCCCTTCAAGTTCGATGGTGGAAATGTTCTCGCCGCCCGAGATGATGATGTCCTTGAGCCGGTCCTTGATTTCGACGTAACCGTCAGGATGCCAGACGGCCAGGTCACCGGTGTGGAACCAGCCGCCTTCGAACGCTTCGGCAGTGGCGCTCGGGTTCTTCAGGTAGCCCTTCATGACGGTGTTACCGCGTATGAAGATCTCACCGATAGTCTGGCCGTCACGCGGGGTTGGCTCCAGCGTTGTGCTATCGCCGACCATCAAGCCTTCCAGCGTCGGGTAGCGCACGCCCTGTCGCGACTTGATCTGCGCCCTCTCCTCCAGGGAAAACTCATCCCATTCGGCGTGCCAGGCGCAGACCGTCACCGGGCCATAGGTTTCGGTCAGGCCAAACACATGGGTGACCTTGATGCCCATCTCTTCGACAGCACCGATGACTTTGGCCGGTGGCGCAGCGCCCGCGACCAAGGCATTGACCGGGTGATCGATGGCCGCTTTCGCTGATTCGGGCATGTTCACCAGTGCATTGAGCACGATCGGCGCACCGCACAGGTGAGTGACCTGATGCTCGCGGATCAGCGTGAGGATTTTCTGTGGATCGACCCGGCGCAGGAAAACGTGCACACCCGCCAGGGCGGTGATGGTCCATGGATAGCACCAGCCATTGCAATGGAACATCGGCAGGGTCCAGAGGTACACCGGATGGTTGCCTATGGCCCAGGTCATCTGGTTGCCCAATGCGCTCAGGTAAGCGCCGCGATGGTGGTAGACCACGCCCTTGGGGTTGCCGGTGGTGCCTGAAGTGTAATTCAGCGAAATGGCCTGCCACTCGTCGCCCGGCCATTGCCAGTCGAATGCCGGGTCGCCTTCGGCCAACAGCGCTTCGTAGTCAAGGTCGCTCGCGGCCTGACCTTCACCGTATTCCGGGTCATTGACGTCGATCACCAAAGGCGGGTGATCCAGCATGCCAAGCGCTGCCTGGATCACATCATGGAACTCGCGGTCGGTAATCAACACCTTGGCTTCGCCATGCTGCAGCATGAATGCGATCGCCTCGGCATCGAGGCGCACGTTGAGCGGGTTGAGCACGGCGCCGATCATCGGCACACCGAAATGCACTTCAAGCATCTCGGGAATGTTGGGCAGCATCACCGCCACCGTGTCGTCCTTGCCGATACCGCGACCGGCCAGCGCCGAGGCCAGGCGTCGGCAACGGGTGTAGGTCTGCGCCCAGGTGCGACGAATCGAACCGTGGATGACGGCGAGGTGATCGGGATAAGTGCTGGCGGTGCGCTCGATGAAACTCAGCGGAGACAAGGCAATGTGGTTGACAGCCGAAGGGCCTAGGCCTTGGTCATAGATAGACATGTGCGGGTACTCGATGGCTGATTGTTAGCTCTATGGTTGACCTTGCAGCGCAGTCGCCGCAGTCACCTTCAAAGTCCGGATGACTTTATATAACACTGCGTCATTGATATGGAAGTAGAACCTACGTAGTATAGTATTAGTACTATATCGATTTCTGTTAAGTCCGAATCAATGCCGCCAACGCTCCAAGGCTGGTATATGCTTGGTTTCCCTGAGAAAGTGGACCCGCAATGACCCTGACGCCCGTTCGATTGCACAGTTGGTTGCGCCTGCAGCGCGAGGGTGTGTCTCTGGCCGCCCGGGCCGATGCGCTGTGTCGGGCGCTGCAGGATTGCCCTGAGGTGCAGCGGGCGGTTTACCTGAGCTGGCAGCCCAATGCGCGGATCTACAGCCATGAGGGCGCCGCCCAGCATTTACCGCCGGGACTTGGCGACCCGGCGCTGGCCAGCGACCAGTTGCTCTTCGAGCATCTGGTCGAGGCAGGCCGCCTGGACCTGGCTCAAGTCCGTCAACTCGATTGCTGGTTGTCCGGCCGGTTGCGCCGGGCCGCGATCAGCCATGGCCAGGTATTTGATCTGGCCTTGCAGCCGGGGCAGCCGGGCTTGTTGCTGGTGGAAGTGCGCGAGGGCGTGAGCCTCGATTGGCTGGGCTGGGTGCAGGATTTGCTGACGACGCTGCTGAGCAGCGTCAACGGCCTGCTGCGTGGTTCGCCACTGTTGGGGCACGATCCGCAACCGAGCCTGTTGCTCGATGCGCAAGGTCGACCGCTGGAGTTCAACGCGGCACTGATGGCGCTGCTCGCCGAGAAGTCACTGACCGATGTGTTGGGATTTTTACCGGTCAATCATCGGGTGCTGGTGCGTGCCTGCCTGGACCAGCAACGCGCCGTCGAAGGTGTCGAGGCTCAGTTTGAAACGCAGATCCTGATCTGGACGTTCATTCCCGATCCCCAGGACAACCGAGTGCTCGCCCGTTGCCGCGACGCCACGGCGCAAGTGCTGGCGGAGCGTGAAGCGGCCACCGCACGACGGCTGTACCGGCTGATCATCGAAAACACGACTGACCTGATATCCCGTCACACCCCCGAAGGTCGCGTTATCGATGCATCACCGGCGTCCTGGACCCTGCTCGGTTACTGGCCCGAAGAGTTGCGCGGGCAAATGGCCCAGGGCCTGTTTCATAGCCAGGACCTGGCCGCTCTGGTGCAGCGCGCGCGCGATGCACTGGAGCAGGATGGCTATCACACCATGACCTATCGCATTCGCCATCGCGACGGCCATTACCTGTGGTTCGAAACCGCCAGCCGGGCGATCCGCGAAACCTACACCGGGGCGGTGGTCGAAATCGTCAGCATATCCCGGGACATCACGGCCCGGGTGCAGGCCGAGGAGAACAAGCGACGCCTGGCCGAAGTGGTCGAGGCCAACATTGACCCGGTGTTGTTCATCGCTCCCGAGGGCCAGGTCACTTACCTCAATCCAGCCGCGCGACGCATCCTCGGGATTGATGAGCAACAACCCATGCCGGCCCTGGCCGCGTTGTTCGCAAGCGGCGACCTTGCGCGCCTGCAACGCGATGGCTGGAGGCGCGCCGAGCGCGACGGTGTCTGGAGTACCGATGCGCGTTTGCAACCACCGGGCGGGGGCACATCGGTGCCGGTGTCGCTGGTACTGCTGGCTCACCGTTCCGCCGGCGGTGAGCGTTATTACTCATTGGTCGCGCGCGACATGACCGAGCGCGAGCTGCGGGAAGTGCAACAGCGCCGTCATCAGGACGAACTGGCACACACCGCACGGCTGGTCACTCTCGGTGAACTGGCCTCGGGGATCGCCCACGAAATCAACCAGCCGCTGGCTGCCGTGGTCAACTATGCGAATGCAAGCCAGCGCTACCTGCAAACGCTGGATTCCAATCCCCAGGCCGCTGCCAGAGTGACCCAGGGCCTGGAACGCATTACCCATCACGCCACCCACGCCTCCGAAGTGATCCGACGGTTACGCTCCTTTTTGCGCAAGGGACAGCGTCGCATGCAGGCGCTGAACTTGACCGACGTCGCCCGCGAAGCCGTGCGTTTGTGTGCCTGGGAGGCGAGTAATTGCCAAGTGACAATCGAGGATCGACTGCCGGATAATCTGCCACCCGTTTATGCCGACCGCGTGTTGCTGGAACAGGTGCTGCTCAATTTATTGCGCAATGCCATCGATGCCAACCGTGAGCAACATCCCGGGCAACCCTCTGTGATCGTGATGGCCGTGGAGCATGGCAGTGGCGCCTGCGTGGAAATCAGTGTGCGAGACCAGGGGCCGGGCGTCAGCGAGCCGGAACTGGAACAGATATTTACCCCGTTTTACACCAGCAAGGCCGATGGCCTGGGGCTCGGTCTGTCCATGAGCCGCAGCATCATCGAAGGTTTCGGTGGCGAATTGAATGCCCGGCGCCAGCCTGTCGGGCTGCTGATGTGTTGCCGCTTGCCGCTTGCCGGCCCAACAAAACAACAATAGGAATCAGGTAATGGCAGGTGTAACGGAGCACGTTGTGTACGTGGTCGATGATGACCAGGGCATGCTCGAATCGACGGTCTGGTTACTGGAGTCGGTCGGGCTCAAGGCCTTGCCGTTTACCAGTGGCGTCGCGTTCCTCGATGCCTGCGATGCAAGCCTCGATGCTTGTGTGCTGCTGGACGTTCGCATGCCCGGTATGGGCGGGTTGAACGTGCAGGAAGAAATGCGTGTGCGCCAACTGAACCTGCCCATCATCTTCGTCAGCGGGCATGCGGATGTGCCGATCGTGGTGCGCGCGTTCAAGGCCGGTGCCCATGACTTTATCGAGAAGCCCTACAACGAACAGCTGTTGCTGGACAGCGTGCAACAGGCGCTCAGCAACTGTGCCGCCAACCGTTCGGGCAACCAGGGCCACGAAGCCTTGCAGGCGCGCTTGTTGACCCTGACCCCGCGCGAGCGCGATATCCTGTTGCCACTGGTGCAGGGTTACACCACCCGCGAAATCGCGGAGCAACTGGGCGTAAGTGCAAAAACCGTTGATCTGTATCGCGCGCGCGTCATGAAACGCATGCAGGCCAACACGCTGCCGGACCTGGTGGGCATGGCCATCGCGGCGCAGATGGTCGATCCGCTGAAGTTGCGTTGATTCCTCAGGACAGGTTTTCAAGCAGCTCCAGCGCCTGATCAAAATCGAAGCACTCCGCTTGCCGCACAACCCGAAGCAATTGCTCGGTCATCCGCGGGTCTGAAGCCAGCCCCTGCAGTTTGAGCAAGGCCGTCAGCGCCTGGGTGTCGCTCTCGGCCAGCAGAGACCGGACGTGGGCCAATTGCGCGTGCCATTCGCTGCCCGGTGGCACGCTTGATGAGTCTGCGCATGATGTCGGCTCGCCGAGCACCGATAAGCCTTCCTGCACCGTTGTCAGGCAACGCTCGACCTCCACCAGCCGGTCAGCCAGGTCCTGCTCCACCCCATCGCTCGTCCCATCGTTCAGACACGCCTGCTCCAGTGCGGCGGCTGCATTCGCCACTTCAACGGCACCAATGTTGCCCGCCGTTCCGCGCAGGGTATGGGCCAGCCTGACCGTCGTCGAACGATCGCCCTGGCCTCGGGCAGCCAGGAACTCGGCGCAAAAAGCCTGGTGGCTGGAGCGAAACTTGCGCAGCAGTCGCAGATAGAGCTCGACCTTGCCCATGCAGGTGCCCAGGCCCGCTTTCAAATCAATGCCGGGAAGGCTGGCTGGCAGGCTCGCCGCTGACTCCGTGGTGACCGGCGAAACGTCGGCCGACATCGCGCCACGGTCAGCTCGCGGATGTATCCACTTGGCCAACGTGGCGAACATGTCGTCGACGTTCAAGGGTTTGGAGATGTGGTCGTTCATGCCGCAGGCCAACGCCCGCTCGCGGTCCCCCGCCATGGCGTCGGCAGTCATGGCGATCACCGGCAGATTCGCCCAGCGTGGCTGCTCACGTATCTTGCGGGTCGCGGTATAACCGTCCATCACCGGCATCTGGCAGTCCATCAACACACCATCGAAGTCTGCGTCACGCTCCAGTTGGTCAAGCGCTTCTGCGCCGTGAACGGCCAGGCACAGCTCGATCCCGGCGCTCTCCAGCAGTTCACAGGCCAGCTCGCGGTTCAGCTCATTGTCTTCGACCAACAGCAGTCGCGCACCACGCAGGCTGGCCATGGCGCTGGCACTCTGGCCGAGTCGCGAGCTGGCCCGGGTATCGGCCCGGGGGATCTTGCCGAGCACCGTGCCCAGCGCCTCAAGCAAAGTGGACGGCGTCACTGGCTTGGTCAGCACCACCGGCAAATGAATGCCGTACCGACTGGCCTCTTCGCGGGCTTCCTCGCGACCGAACGCCGTGACCATGATCACCGACGGCGTTTGCGCCAGTTTGGCGGCCTGCATCTGCCGCACCGTTTCCACGCCGTCCATGCCAGGCATGCGCCAATCCATCAGCACCAGATCATAGGGCAGCACCTTCGCTTCGGCGTCCACCAGCATGGCCAGTGCGGCCCGGCCGCTTTGCGCGACGTCCACCTCCACGCCAAAACTGCGCGCCATGCTGGACAGGATCTCGCGCGCGCTGGCGTTGTCATCGACCACCAACACACGGTTGCCCAGCAATTCGTCGGCGGTCACCATGCGCCGTAAATGGCTGTCGCGCTGCACCCCCAGGCTCACCTCGAAATGGAAAGTGGAACCAAGGCCCGGCTCGCTCTCTACCCAAATGCGCCCGCCCATCAATTCCACCAGATGCCGAGAGATGGCCAGGCCCAACCCGGTGCCACCGTATTTGCGGGTGGTGGTGCTATCGGCCTGGCTGAAGGGCTGAAACAGGCGCGAGCATTGCTCGGCGTTCATGCCGATCCCGGTGTCGTGCACCCAGAAATGCAGCTGCGCCTGCTCTCCTGCCGCGCCCCGGTGCTCTACACCGAGCACGATCTCGCCCTGCTCGGTGAACTTCGTCGCATTGTTGCCCAGGTTGATCAGCACCTGGCCAAGGCGCAACGGGTCGCCGATCAAGGCGGTCGGCAGCTCGGCATCGGTGCTGAACAGCAATTCCAGGCCTTTGTCCTCGGCTTTGAGGCCGATCATGCTGGCAAAGCCGTCGAGCACGGCCTCGAGGTGGAAGGGAATGTGCTCCAGGTGCATCTTGCCGGCCTCGATCCTGGAGAAGTCGAGGATGTCGTTGATGATCACCAACAGGTATTCCGCCGAGCGGTGGACCTTTTCGATGTAGTTGCGCTGGCGGTGGTCGAGCTCGGTTCGCAATGCCAGGTAGCTCATGCCGATGATGGCGTTCATCGGTGTGCGGATCTCGTGGCTCATGGTGGCCAGGAAGTTGCTCTTGGCCCGGGTCGCCTCTTCTGCGGCCTCCCGTGCGCGCTGCACCTCGGCCTCGGCGGTCTTGCGGTCGGTGATGTCAAAGTACCAGTTGGCCCCCATGCCCCGCTCCCCCAGCGTCATCGTGACGGCCGAAACCAGTACGTCGAAGCGCTCGCCTCCAGCGCGCTGCAGGGTGGTCTCGAAGTTCAGCACTGCACCTTGCGCTGCCGCTTCGAGAAAGCGCTGGTGTGCCTGCGGGTCGACCCAGAACTGCGCCGGATCCGCACCTTCGAGTTCAGCCAGACGAGTCCCGAACAGACTGTCGAACTGCGGATTGCAGTAGGTCGGACGGCCATCGACGTCCCTGATCACCATGGCCACCGGGCTGCTGTCGAGGACTGCGCGCAACTGTGCCTCGCTGGTCTTGAGTGCCGCCTGCAGATGACGCCGTTCACTCACGTCGCGCACCGACGCGCACACGCATACGCCGTCCCCTTCCAGGCTCGGCAGATGCGACAGGCTGATCTCTGCCGAGAACAGACTTCCGTCTTTGCGCACGCCTTGCAGGTCGTCCAGGTTGGCCCCCATCTGGCGAGTGGCGCCGTGGGCCATAAAGCCCTTGCGCAGCGCCTCGTGGCGCCCTCTGCTGGCCAACGGCACCAAACGATCGATGGACTTGCCGAGCAGCTCACCGGCGCTATAGCCGAACAGCTGATCCAGTTGGCGATTGGTGCGCAGGATCTGTCCTTGGGCATCGACCACCAGCATGCCGTCCGGCGCCGCTTCGATAATCCCGCGATACCAGGCCTCGGTGGCACGCAACGCCGATTGCTGGGTTTCCAGTGCCTGCGCCTGCTGCTCCAGTTGCAGCGCCTGTTCCGCCATTTCATTGGCCTGGCGACGGGTTTCCGCCAACAGGGTCTTGACCGCCTGATTGCGCTCCAGAATCGCCATGGCTGCGGCCAAACGTGGGGTGGCTTCCTGCAACAGCAGCAGTTCACGCTCGCCCAGGGGCTCCAGCCCGGCCAGTTCGAGCACCCCCAGCAACCGCTCGCCACGGACAATGGGTTGCAGCAGCAGGCAACGGGCCGGGACCTCGCCAAGGGGCGAGCGCAAACGCCAGTATTGCTCCGGCATCGCCTGAAACTGACGCGGCACGCGATCCACCGCGCACTGCCCCAACAGGCCATCGCCGAACATGACTTGCGCCTCGGGTGGCCGCTCGGAATCGGTGGCATAACGACCCATCAACAGCAGCGTGCCGGAATCCTCCTGCGCGCTGTACAGCACCCCCTGGCAGATTCCGTGCAGGCTGGCCATGCATTGCAGGAACACGTGCGCCAGTTCGGCCGGGGTTTCTGCCTGCTGCAGATCGACCTGCAATTGGGCGGTATGGGCCTTGATCCAGCGCTGACGCTCAAGTTGTTGGGATTCGGTCTGCAGTTTGGCGATGGCCCGCGCCAGATCGCCGGTTTCGTTGTTAAGGTCAGTGTGGGGAATCGGTTGATCGAGCTGCCCCGCGGCCAATTGGTCTACCGCCACCCGCACCCGGTTCAGTGGATTGCGGATCGACTGGCTGACGACCCAGGACAACAGCAACGCCAGCGACAAACCACCGAACAACAGTACGTAGGTCAACCTGGTGCTGTGTTCGGCAAACTCGGCAATGTCCTTGGCCGTGTCGCGAATCGAGGCTTCCTTGATCTGGACGATCGCGTACAAAAGGCCGTCGGCCTGCCGGGCAAGTTGCTGGAATTCACTGCTATTGAGCAGTACCAACGCCTTGTTCTGCTGGCCCTGGTCGATCGATAGAAAGGCCTGGTCGCTATGACGCTGCAACTGTTGCAGCAGCAGGTCGAGCTCGGCGAGGCGCGCCAGATTGTCCGCGCGCCTTAAGGTCACTTTGGCGCGGGCCACGGCCTGCTGCAGGCCTTCGCGGATATCATGCAGTTGCTGCAGGGATTCGACGCGAATCTGCGCGCTGTCGGTGCCCACCGCACGCTGCAGTGCTTGCATCATATGGGGCAATTGCACACGGGCTTCCTGCAAGTGCTCCATGCCGACCAGTTCCTGCAGATAGAGGTTCTGCATGTCCTGCTTCAGCGATTGCTGGGTGCGCAGGCTTTGCACACCGAGCACCAGCACCAACAGCAGCAGCGCCGAGAACCCCAGGATCAGTTTGTGAAGCAGCGCGAGGCGCTCAAGCAGGGTACGCAATCCGGCCATGACTATCCTCGTGGACCTGATGAAAACACTGACGAAGGGGCAATCGCGGGTTCACGGAGTCTGGCCGATACGCTCCAGGGCAGCCCGCTTGCCGGCCATATCCTGGTCGGTATCGGCGAAGCGCTCGGCAATGGTCTGGAACTGTTCGAGGCAATCGAGGAAGGCATCGCAGATATCGGGGTCGAAGTGCGTGCCTCGCCCCTGACGAATAATCTCGACGGCCTGCGCGTGGGGCATCCCCGCTTTATAGACCCGACGACTGATCAATGCGTCATAGACGTCCGCCACTGCCATCAACCGGGCGCTGACGGGGATGTCGTCACCCGCCAGCCCTTGCGGATACCCACTTCCGTCCCATTTTTCCTGGTGACTGTAGGCAATCTCCTTGGCCAGGCTGAGGAACTCGGCGCGAATGCCAAGCTGATCCTCGGCATGCTGGATGGCGTCACGTCCCAGCGTTGTATGAGTCTTCATGATCTCGAATTCTTCCTCGGTATAGCGTCCCGGCTTGAGGAGAATATGGTCGGGGATGCCGATCTTGCCGATGTCGTGCAGCGGTGCCGACTTGAACAATAATTCGATGGTGTCCTCGGTGAGAAAGTGACTGAAGCGCGGATGAGCACGCAGATGCTCGGCCAGCACCTTGATGTAATGCTGGGTCCGCCGGATATGGTTGCCCGTTTCGTTATCGCGAGTCTCGGCCAGTGAAGCCATGGCCTGGATGGCCACATCCTGGATCGCAATCACCTCGCGGGTCCGACGCGCCACTTCCTTCTCCAGATAGTCGTTGTGATCGCGCAGGAAGTCTGCAGCCGCCTTGAGCTTGAGCTGGGTATCCACCCGCGCCAGGACCAGCGCCGCTCTGATTGGTTTGGTGATGTAGTCGACAGCCCCCAGTTCCAGGCCATGGATCTCGTCTTCGGTGTCGGCCATGGCCGTCAGAAAGATGATGGGAATGTCACGGGTACGCGGGTCGCGCTTGAGCTGCTGCGCCACTTCATGGCCGGACAGCCCGGGCATCATCACGTCCAGCAGGATCAGGTCAGGGAGTGCGTCGCCCTGTAGTATGCGCAACGCCTTTTCACCGCTATTGGCAGCCTTGACCCGGTAGCGATCCTTGAGCAGATCCGTCATCAGCATCAGGTTGTCGGGCGTGTCATCGACCACCAGCAGGGTCGGCGGACTGTAATGACTCTGTTCGGCACTCATGGCGGATGGCTCCCTTGCCGGAAATGGACATCCCGAGGCAACACTTCCAGCGCCGCCCCAGCGCAAGAGAGCTTAGCTGCTGTTCTGCGGACCTGCCCGGCGCCGAGCCCGAACCAGAAGCGTCAGCCGTTGCCCTCATAGTGTGGGTCAATAGTCTGTTTGAGGTATTACCCAACGCTGACCTTGATTGACTATGACGCCAGGGATTTTCGGTCATCCGGATGGACCAGGCAGCACGACCGCCGCTCCATCCATCAACCGCAACGAGGAGCTTGATAGCTATGGAAAAAGTCATCTATCTGCTGTGGCGTGATACCCAAGACAGTCCTGAAACCTTCGCCCATCGCCTGCGCAGTGAGGTCGCCGGGCAATTGCAGGCACTCGGCGCCCGTGGTGTGCAATTGAACCTGGCCGATGCCGATGTGCAACCAGCCGCCGGCCTGCGCCAGGAAAACAACCGACCATTGCCCGATGGCAGCCTGTCGCTGTGGCTGGACAGTGCCAACGGGCCGGCTCGCCGCCCTTTCGATAACCTGATCAGCGCGGCAACGGCGCGCCTGGCCGCCTACCTGGTCTGCGAGTCGGTCGCCATCGCCAATACCCGCTTCCCTGCAACACCCGATGAGCGTACCCACGGGTTTGCCCAACTGGCCCTGCTGACCCGCCCTCCACGCCTGACTCCCGAGGCCTGGCTGGACATCTGGCGCAACCATCACACGGCGGTGGCCGTGGACACCCAAGCCAACTTCCAGTACGTGCAAAACCTGGTGGTCTCGGCACTGACCCACGGCGCTCCACGGATCGATGCCATCGTCGAAGAATGTTTCCCGCCAGCGGCCATGACCGATCCCATGGCCTTTTTCGATGCGGCGGGCGACGAAGGGAAATTCCAGCGCAACCTGGCGGCGATGATGGACAGTTGCAGCCGCTTCATCGATTTCGACAAGATCGACGTGCTGCCCACCAGCCAGTACTGCCTGTAGGACCGGAAAATCGTCAAGCGTGTCAGGGCCCGGCAACCGGGCCCTGATGCTCAGGCCTGCTTCAAAGCGCCATCGAACGCAGGCGTCAGCCCCGACAACTCCAGCTTGCGGACAAAGTCGCCCAGACGCTGCTGCTTGTAGGCGTCCACGTCCATGTCACGGTAGTCGTAGAAACCCTGGCCATCGCGCAAGCCATTGCGGCCGTTTTGCATGTTGTCGGCGATCACTTGTGGTGACTCGAAACGCGGTGATAGCGCTCCACTCAGGTAACGCGAGGCGTAGTACAAAATGTCGCCGCCGCCCCAGTCGATGAACTCAAGCAGGCCCAGCACCGAGAAGCGCAAACCAAAGCCGACGCGTACCGCCGTGTCGATATCTTCTGCGCTGGCCACGCCCTCTTCCACCATCCGTGCCGCTTCGTTCATCGCCAATGCCTGAATGCGCGGCACGATGTAGCCAGCCACCGGGTTGCACACCACGGGCACCTTGCCGATGCGCTTGAGCAGTTGCAGCAGCCGTTCGACCACCTGCGGGCAGGTCGCTTCGCTGCGGCTGACTTCCACCAGCGGCATCAGGTACGCGGGATTGAGCCAGTGCGCGTTCACGAAGCGCGCAGGCGTACTGACCATTTCGCTCAGTTCGGTGACCAGGAAGGTCGAGGTGGTCGACGCGATGATGGTCGACGCCGGCACATGCTCGCTGACCCAGGCGAAGGTCTCCTGCTTGACCGCGATGACTTCCGGCACCGCTTCGAATACCAGGTCGCACCTGCGCAATGCCTCTACGGCCTGGGATCTGGTTTGCAGTCTCAACCGGGCTATCGCGATGTCGGCCTGTTCCAGCCGGAGCATGCCGAGGCGTACCAGCATCTGCAATTCGCTGCGGATGTTGTTGCGCACACGTTCGAAGTAGCCGTGCCGCTCATCCTCGGCGCGATCCTTGATATCGATGAGGGTGACCGGCAGGCCCGCATGGATGAACGCCAGGGCAATGCCCTCACCCATCCGGCCGGCGCCGACCACGCTGACTTGGGGTAGCGCGGCGTTCATCAGTTGTAGCCCCTGGTCAGCAGTTCGGTCATCTGCGCCCGACTCAGCGTGGCCAGACCGAGGTTTTCCAGGGTGCGGCCTTCGGCGTAGAGATCCCGTGCCGCGACGACCGAGGCAATGCTCAGCAGGCCCTGCGCGACCGGCGTCGGCACACCGGCCCAGCGGCCGACGGACACCAGGAAGGACAGGCCCAGGCGGGTGTCTTCGAGCATGTAGCGATGCTTCTGCAGGTCGATGTCCTCGCGCCAGTCACCGCTGTCGGTCAACTTGCCATGGGCACCGCGACCGTACATCCACTCATCACCTTCGGTGGTGTTGTAGTGGTCGGCGAGAGGAAAGTGCGGCGCGCCGTAGGTCAGCGCTTCACGCACGGCCATGCGTTCGGCATCAAGCTGGTTGGTCACGCGACGAATCGACGGTTGGGTGCCTTCGTTGTGAATGTCCCAGGCCTCGAAATGCTCCAGCGGCCCCGCGTTCATCATGATCAGCGGCGGATGGATGATGGGGCCTGCGTTCATCAACGCACCGCTCAGGGCGTCTTCAATCGGTTCGACGCTCGGGTAGGCTTCACGCAGCACCGCAAAAGCATGCTCGGACAGGTTGCTGGGGAATACACCGGTCGGCAGGCGGGTGGCGTAGCCGCTGATCACCAGGTCGCTGGCGCCATGCTTGCGTACCAGGTACGGCAGCGTACCGGTTTCAGCGAAGGCGACCTTGCTCCGGTTGCCCGCATCGGCCATGGCCTTGGCAAACACGAAACTGCCAAAGGTGCCCGGCGGCAGGAACACCACCTGACCGTCGTGCAGGTGCGGCGCAACATGTTTGGCCAGGTCTTCATGGGAGGTCGACGGCAGCGGGATGATCACCAGTTGCGCGTCGCCCAGGGCTTCGGCCAGGTCGTCGGTGAACGACAACTTGTCGCCCTTCTGGCCGACTGACAACTGGCGAGTGCCCCGGTAGTCCTTGATGGTCAGCCTGCCGATGGCCAGCAGCTCTTTGAGCGCTGTGGAATCTCGACGCCACAGGCGGGTCTGGTGCCCCTTTTCAGCCATTTCGACAGCAGCGGCGTAACAGCCGTGACCACCACCCAGCACGGTAATATTCATGCAGATACTCCTTTTTGTCAGAGACTCGATCCTATCGAGCCGCACCGCCACAGACTCCTCCGATTGCGCAGCCGAATGACCGATTGCGCAGGTGTCTCAATGCTTCCGCCGCCGCAGGGTGTCCGACGGCAGGCAACCATAGCGTTGCCGATAAGCGCTGGAGAAATGCCCGAAGCTGTTGATGCCATGACGCAACAGGATATCGGTGACGGTTTCGCCGGCCCTGCCCTGCTTGAGCGACTCGTGGATGACCGCCAGGCGACGGTCGCGGATGTACTCGACCGGCGCCTGCCGGAGGAACTGGTTGAAGCCGTTCTGCAAGGTGCGCACCGAAACACCACACAGTTCGCTCAGGGTCGTCAGGCTGATCGGTTCGTCGAGGTGTTCCTCGATGTAGTCACGGGCCTTTTTCACATGGTGCGGCAGCGGCGCGCGCGAATCGATCAACAGATCCGCGGAGTAGTTATGCGGCAGCTGTGTGAGCAGCAACTGCATCAGGTATTCGGACAGGCCGCTGGCGAGGCGCGAACCGTCAACGCCGCTGCCGTAGAGCCGGCAGATGTAGTCCAGGGTGTGATAGAGGCTGACGACGCCGGCGCCCAGGTGGTCGACGCTGACATCAAAGATCACCGACTGGCGCAGGCTGCGGCCGAGCAGGCGTTGCAGCTGCGTCTCCAGGGCATCACGGTCGACACGCAGGATCAGGTTGCGGCACTCGCCATCGGTGACGATGCGGCTTTGCGCGAACGGCGAGGAAACGCTCAGGTAGCCCGACTGCATCGCCGCGCTGCGCCGCCCGTGGGCCACTTCGCAATGCCCCTGCAAGGTGATGCGAAACAGGTACTGATCGGCAATGTCGCCGATGGTGATCTCCACCGGCGCGCCATAACGCAGGTCGAGCAGCGCCGAATCGCCGAAGAATACGCCGTTGAGCCGGGTGTAGATCGGCTCGTCACGCAGCACATTGAAACTGTGGGGGCACAGGTATTGGCTGACCTTGTCCTTGATCTCGCGGTAATCGGCCGAACTGAGCAGGCTGTGCCGTTCCAGCAGGTGTACGTCATTCAACATCAAGGGTTCTCCTGACGTGGAGCGTCTCGGCCCCGCTCCCTTTGACAGGAGCGAGGCCGAGGCGCCGATCGTGGACTATGACCAATCAAGCCCGGGTCGGATACTCCCGGGCATAACTTTCGCGAAAACGACCGCAACCACGCCAGAGCAGCAGCACGGTCAACGCCGATGCACCGGCGATCACCAGCGACATCGACGACCCTACCGCCGCGGGCGACCCGAAGTAGCGGTCGGTCAACAGCGCCACCAGCGTAGTGCCCAGGCCCAACCCCAGCAGATTGCTGATCAGCAGGAACACGGCCGAGACCTGTGCGCGCACCTGGTTCGGTGCGAGGATCTGCATCGCCGCCGTGGACGCCGGCATCGGGAACGAGGCGAAGAACATCGCTGGCACCAACAGGGTCACCGACAACCACAGTTGATCGACTTGAGAGAACAGCACGGCCGGCACCGCCATGCCGAGGGCACCGATGACACCGGTGCGCATGGCAGCGTCCTGATGACCTTTCTTGGCCAGATAATCGGTGAGCCATCCACCGAACAGCACCCCGCCGGTGTTGGCCACCAACAGCACGGTGCCGAGCATGTAGCCCGCCTCCATCGGCGACAGGCCGAACTTGCGGATGTACAGCGCCGGGCTCCAGCTCATCAAGCAGAACAGGGCCATGGCGTAAAATGAAAAGCCCAGGTAATGACAGGTGAAGGTGGCGCGGTGGCGGCCGAGGAAGCGCAAGCCATCACCCATCCCGACCTTCCTGACCCGACCCTGCGCATCCACCTGCAGGCCTTTGCGCGCCGGATCGCGCACGGTGAGCCAGATCAACAGGCCGACCACGATGCCGGGCAGACCGACAATGAAGAACGCCAACTGCCAGGCCTTCATCGCGCCGAGAAAGGCGACCTCGATGGTGTTCATGTCCTTGAGCATCGCGATCACATAGCCGCCCACCAGGAAGGCCAGGCCACCACCGACGAACGAGCCGATCGAGTAGATACCCACCGCGCGGCCGAGTTTCTCCTTGGGGAACATGTCGCTGAACATCGAGTAGGCCGAGGGCGACAGGGCTGCCTCGCCGACACCGACACCAATGCGGGCGAGGAACATGTGCAGGAAGTTCTTGCTCAAGCCGCAGGCTGCAGTCGCCAGGCTCCAGAACACCACGCCGACGGCGATGATCTTCGGTCGCGAGAAACGGTCGGCCAGATAGGCGATGGGCATGCCCATGAACGCGTAGAACAACGAAAAGGCCAGCCCGTGCAGCAAGCTGAACTGGGTGTCGCTGATCTGCAGGTCGGCTTTGATCGGCTCGATCATCAGCGCCAGGATCTGTCGATCCACAAATGAAAAGATGTAGGCGATCATGCACAGGCCGACCACATACCACTCGTAAATGTAGGTTTTCTTCTTCTGCAGGACCGCGTTATCGACCTGGATATTCACTAGTGTTTGCTCCTCTTGGAATCCGCTCATGCGCGCAGCGATGCGCAGAACAACGACTGGAAAGTTGCGGGGCAGATGCAAAGGACAAAGGGTTCGAACATGGTCAGGCCTCTTATTGTTATGGGGGCAAATCCCGGGTGGACCGGGCTTACCAGAACTTCCAGGTGTAGGTCGTGGCGACACGGAATTCGTTGTAGTCGTAGCCGTATTTCTGTTTCACGTCGATGTTGCGCAGGTCCAGCCCCAGGCCTTGCAGCGCCCCGCTCTGGACCACGTAGCTGAGCCCCAGAAAGCGTTCGCTTTCCTGGTTGTCGCTCAGGTTGTTGCCACGGTCCCAGTTGGTACCCTTGATATAGCGGGTGTAGAGCTTCAGCCCCGGCACGCCCATTCCGGCAAAGTCATAGCTGTAGCGCGCCCCCCAGGACTTTTCATCCGGGCGGACAAACCCCAGGGACGACCAGTGCACCAGGTAAGGTTGCGGGATAAAACCGTTCATCGTCGGGAACACGCTGTCACCGAGCATGCGCTGGTAACTGAGGCCAAACATGTGGGCGCCTTTGAGCAAGGTGAACAAGGCACCGTAGGAACGGTTGTCGATCTCACCGTTCAAGGCATTGCCATCTTCATTGTTATTGAAGTAGCGCAAGTCGGTTTTAAGTTTGTAGCCACTGCCCAGGTCAGCCATATGCATCAGGCCGAAATAGTGTTGCTGATAAATATCGTGCAACACGCCGTAGAAATAACTGGCTTGCAAGTTCTTGGCAATGTCGTAAGTTGCGCCGCCGAAGTCCAGGCCGTCACTGTCGAGATTATCGGTGGAACCAAACTTGTACAGCTTCTCGTGGTTGGAAGATTCCCGTGTCACGGCAGACCAGAAGCGGCCACCGGTCATCGTCAACCCATCGACTTCCCTGGACTCGACCACGGCGCCTTGATAGATCGTATCCAGTTGCCGACTGGGGTCATCGGACGCCACCGGCAGTTGTGGACGAAGGTCACCGACCTTCAACTCGGTCTTGCTGTAGCGCATCTTGAAAGTTGCACCGGCGCGACTGTAGTCATCGGCCGTCTGCTGGTCACGGACGCTGTACGGCAGCGAACCGTCATTGCCCGACGAATCCAGGCGAACGGCGTACTGCGCATCCACATCAAGGCCGATTGCCAGGGCCGTGTCGGTGTAACCGGAGGTAAACTGCGCATCGAAACCCTGGGACCAACTATGCACTTCAGAAACCGGCGCATTGGTATTGGTGTAGTTACGGTGCAAGTAGAAGTTTCGCGCATCCACTTTCAAGTGACTGTCATCAACAACATCGGCATAGGCTGTCAATGGCGAACAGATAATTCCCAACACGCCGGCAATACCGAGCCCACGGCAACATTGCTTTACCTGATACATCTAACTTCTCCACATCTGTATGTGCTGGGCACTGTATTTATAGGAGCAGATTCGAACTAAAACTAAAAATGCCGGCAGCCGAACACCGAGCCCTCTTGAGCAGCAAGGCGGATTGCATCAGGGATATAAAGAACGATGGGTTCGAGCATTGTCAGACCTATTGTTGTTATGGGGTAAAGCGCCAGGCGGGCTCAGTGGAACAGCCCGCCAAGACGACACGCCTCTTGTCTACCCAAGGTAAGTGAGTAGGCGCCGCGCCGATATCGAGATGAACAGCATCCGTTGGGGGGAAAACTTCAACCCGGCTAAAGGTTTCCCTTAGTCGACTCAAAAGCGCAGGGCACACGGTGGGAGATGGCAAGCCTGAATTGCATAAGCCTTCCTTAAGCGAGGTCTTGTTGTTGGATGGGCCCTAAGCTAGCGATTGCCCTGCCTGCCAACCTCCCCGATTGCGCAGGCGATTCTCCAATTGCGCAGCCTGATGCAGACTGCCTGAGCACTGCAGCCTGCAAGCCCCTCTGCAGCAACAGCACTTCGCAGCGCCATTCGGCGAACTGGAAGCCCATCCCCTGTCGCCGAGCCATCCGGAGGCGGACAAGCTGCTGATGCTCTATCGCAATCTCGAGATGACTATTGCAAAGGCTGGATTGCAGCGCTCCGGGTACCGGCGAATGCACTCGTGCCAAGCCAGCGCCACAGGTTTTCCGCATCCTGCACAGCGCCGTCCACACGCAGCTCTCGCGACTGAAGAACCTCCCTTGGTGTGCGGTCGCCAGTCCACACCTCGGTCAACGCACGCACGCTGGAGTCCACGACGAGTGTGAGTTCGCGTCCGGGGTCGTCGCGGCATAGATCTGCCACACCATGTTCGACTACGAGCCACCACTCTTGCTCGCCGGACCGCGCGTCGCGGAACCTGAAGTGAATGACCACCGCCCGGGACGGGAACATCTCGATGCGCGCGAACCGGCGCACGTCCCACATGAGCAGGCCCGCGTCGAGTTCGTTATCGCGAAGGCGACTACCTATCCAACGCGCGCCCCAATGCCCTAGCGCCATGATGATGGGGCGCAGTTCCTCGCCTGCCTCGGTCAGGCTGTACTCCCAGACTTTGCCCGTGGCCGTGCGATGTACGACACCGATATCTTCCAGGTGGCGCAGCCGCTGTGCCAGCAAGCTGGTGGACATACGTGGTACGCCGCGGTGCAGTTCATTGAAGCGTTTACTGCCGCACAGCAGCTCGCGCACGACCAAAGGCGTCCAGCGCTCGCACAGTGCTTCAGCACCGCGCGCGACCGTACAGAACTGACCGTAGCTTTCATCCATCGCCCGTACTCCGCAAATACAACGCTTCAGATTCTGAACTAGCCTCGCGGTATCGCCACGCGCACGCTGAAACCTGCCAAAGCCACCGTATCAGGAGAACGCCATGACCAAGATAGCCATCATTCAGCGGCCGCCAGTGCTGCTCGATCGCAGCGCGACGATCGCCCGAGCCGTGCAATCGGTCGCTGAGGCTGCGGCGGCTGGAGCCTCGTTGGTTGTTTTACCCGAATCGTTCATTCCAGGTTACCCGTCGTGGATCTGGCGGCTGGCGGCGGGAAAAGACGGGGCTTTAATGGGCCAGTTACACACGCGTCTGCTGGCCAACGCCGTTGATATCGCGAACGGTGACCTGAACGAATTGTGCGAGGCCGCCAGCACTCATGCCGTGACAATCGTGTGCGGCATCAATGAATGCGAGCGGCGCAATGGAGGCGGCACGCTCTACAACAGCGTAGTCGTTATCGGTTCGAACGGTGAAGTGCTCAACCGGCATCGCAAGCTGATGCCAACGAACCCCGAGCGCATGGTCCATGGTTTCGGTGATGCGTCAGGGTTGCGTACGGTCGATACACCCGTCGGCCGCATTGGTGCGCTCATCTGCTGGGAAAACTACATGCCCCTGGCGCGCTATTCATTGTATGCCCAGGGAGTGGAAATCTATGTCGCCCCCACGTACGACACCGGCGATGGCTGGATCAGCACGATGCGTCACATTGCACTGGAAGGTCGATGCTGGGTGATCGGCAGTGGCACCTCGTTGCGTGGCAGCGACATTCCCGATGATTTCCCGGCTCGCATGCAACTGTTTCCCGATCCGCTAGAGTGGATCAACGATGGCGACTCGGTGGTGGTCAACCCTCAAGGCCGGATCACAGCCGGTCCATTACACCGTGAGGCAGGCATTCTGTATGCGGACATCGACACCTCACTCGTGGCGCCAGCGCGACGGACGCTCGACGTCACCGGGCACTATGCGCGCCCTGACATTTTCGAACTGCAGGTGCGACGCACGCCGGCGACAGCGGTGCACTTTATCGACGAGTGAAGCTAACCAACGCTAAGGCGATCCATCCCAACTTCGACGGTATGTTTAATAACTGATGAAGGAGTCATTCCATGAGCATTCAAAGGTCTTACAAAGGCAGTTGTTTTTGCGGCGCGGTCGAGTTCACCGTCAGCGGTGAGCCGGCCGCAATGGGCTATTGCCATTGCGAGTCGTGTCGACATTGGTCAGCAGCGCCGGTCAATGCCTTCACGCTGTGGAAACCCGAGGCGGTGCAAGTAACTCGGGGGGCTGACAACATTGGCACCTACAACAAGACACCGCAGAGTTATCGCAAATGGTGCAAGAGTTGCGGCGGACACCTCTTCACCGAACACCCAGGGATGGGGCTCATCGACGTGTATGCCGCTGTCATCCCGGATCTCGCGTATTCGCCAGGGGTTCACGTGCACTATCAGGAGGCCAGGCTGCGCATCAAAGACGGGTTGCCCAAGCTGAAGGATGTCCCCAGCGAATCAGGGGGATCGGGCGTCAGCATGGACGAATAGCGCCAGCACGGTAGCGTGCGGCGATCCGACCTTGCCTGATTACGCCAGTTGCCATCTGTTCGGCAATGTCATGACCACCGGTTAACTGAAATCCAGGCCGCGTAGTTTTTCTTCGCGCATGCCGGCTTGAGTATGGACATTCAGGCTGCAGCCATTAATTCCATTGGTTATGTGGGTGAGGAGCATTCGTTCTATTGCGCGCGGCATGGGTGGCTAATCTAGGGAGGTTGAGGGGGGCAACCGTCAGGAAGGTGCAACCATATGGACGCAAATCCGATCGAAACCGACTATCTGATCATCGGGGCTGGCGCGACGGCCATGGCCTTCGTCGATACGCTACTCAAGGAAACGAATGCACGTATCGTGATGGTGGATCGGCACGGTCGACCTGGCGGGCACTGGAATGATGCCTACCCCTTTGTCCGATTGCACCAGCCCTCGGCCTTCTATGGCGTCAACTCACGGGAACTGGGCAGCGCAACGAAAGACACGACGGCACTGAACGAGGGCTTGTACGAGCTAGCCTCCGGCGCCGAGGTGATGAGCTACTTCGACCAGGTGATGAATCAGCAGTTTCTGCCGTCAGGTCAGGTCCGGTACTTCCCCATGTGCGACTACACCGGCGACCGCATTGACGACCACCGGTTTACCTCGCTGATCAGCGGCGTAAGCCATCAGGTGCGGGTGCACAAAAAGGTGGTGGACGCCACCCATGCCCAGACAGCGGTGCCCTCGACCCACCCGCCCAGATACAAGGTGGAACCCGGCGTGCAATGCGTGCCACTGAACGACCTGCCGAAGATCCAGCACCCACACACTGGCTACGTAGTGGTGGGATCGGGCAAGACCGGGATCGACGCCTGCCTGTGGTGCCTGCAAAACGGTGTTGCGCCCGAAAAAATCTGCTGGATCATGCCAAACGATCCGTGGTTGATCGACCGGGCCAACTTGCAACCCGGCCTCGACAGCTTCGAACGAACAATCGGCGGCCTCACAGCACAGCTCGAGGCTATCGCAGCCGCGGACTCGATACCGGACCTGTTCTCCAGGCTTGAGGCGGCGGGCCAGCTCTTGCGCCTGGATACGTCCGTCGAACCCACTGCTTACCGCTGCGCCACCGTCACTCAAGCGGAATTACGCGAGCTTCGACGCATCGACAACATTGTGCGCCTGGGGAGAGTGAGCGTTATCGAGCCAACGCGCATCGTGCTCGAGCAGGGCAGCATCGCCACGAGCCCAAATGCTCTGCACATTGATTGCAGCGCCAGTGCCATCCCGACACTCCCTGAAATGCAGGTGTTCGACGGCGGCAAGATCAACCTGGTGATGGTAAGCAGCTGCCAACCCTTGTTCAGCGCGGCCTTGATCGCTTATGTGGAAAGCCACCTGGACGATCAAGCGCAAATGAACGCGTTTTGCACAATGGTCCCCCCGCCTCACGTCCCCACGGACTGGATCAGAATCTGGGCCGTCTACCTGGGTAACCAGCTACGCTGGGGAGAACATGAAGGTCTGTCCCGCTGGATCAGGCAGTCGCGTCTGTACTTCATGACGGCGGTGGTCAGGGGCTTGCAAGAAACCGACACCGAGAAACTGGCACAGCTGCGTCGGCTCTCTGTCAGCAGGCAACAGGCTCTGACGAATCTGCCGCGTTTGCTGGAGGTCATCGCTTGAATCGCAGGAAGCGCACATGAACGAGCCACACCTCGAACTGCTCGACATCAATGGCATCCGCATGCAGGTCGCCATCCAGGGCTCCGGTCCCTTGGTCTTGCTATGCCACGGATTCCCGGAGCTGGGGTACTCGTGGCGCAACCAGCTTGCTGCGCTGGCGGCCGCCGGCTACAGAGCGGTAGCGCCCGACATGCGCGGCTATGGCGGCACAGATGCGCCGGCCGAACCCGACGCCTACACCACGCTCCACCTGGTAGGCGACATGGTCGAGTTGGTCAACGCACTCGGCGAACAGCAAGCCGTGATCGTCGGCCATGACTGGGGCGCGCAGGTAGCCTGGGGCGCAGCATTGATGCGACCCGATCTGTTCCGCGCGGTGGTCGGCATGAGCGTTCCCTTCTCGCCACCGACGCGCGTGGAGCTCCTCAGCGCGCTTGCCTCGCGGGGTATCAGCGACTTCTACATCCAGTATTTCCAGACGCCGGGTGTGGCCGAGGCCGAGTTGGAAATGGACGTCGAGTCGTCGATCCGGCGCATCTACTTCAGTGGCTCGGGTGACGGACCCGATTGGCCGGTGTTCGGCCGGCTGCAGCCGGGCCAGGGCTTCCTCGGCGCGATGGTCGAGCCCGAAACCCTGCCAGTCTGGCTAAGCCTTGAGGACATTGCCTATTACACCCGCGAATTCACCCGCAGCGGATTTCGCGGCGGCTTGAACTGGTACCGCAACATGACGCGCTCATGGGCACTTCTGGCACCTTGGCGCGGTTGCATTATCCGGCAGCCGTCGATGTTCATTGCCGGGAGCCGCGACGGCGTGCTGAAGTTTCCGAGTTCCCCGCGGCAGATCGAAGCCTTCGCGCAGACACTGCCGGGACTGCGCGGGTGTCATATCCTCGAAGGTGCCGGCCACTGGATACAGCAAGAGCGCGTGACAGAGGTCAATGAACTGCTGTTGGGCTTCCTGAAAGAACTCTGAATTGATTTAAAACGGGAGGGAACCATGAACAATCTCATCGCCACCGACGAGTCACCTGAAGCCGTTCGCCTCATGGTCAGGGTTTACGCCTACTTGCTGCTCGCAGGATTTGCGTTTGTTCCGGCCTATCTGATTGGGTACTTGTACTTTTTTCAGGACCCCACGCTTATATTCGAGAATCACCTGTTCCATATAGTTGCGATCACGACAGCCACCCTGGCCGGCTCGTTTGTTACGTACGTAACGTGGCGCTGCTATCAGTCATCGGGAGATCCGCTGCTGCGATGGATGACGCTTGGTTTTCTCGGCTTTGTACTGATCTATGCGTTGCATGGTGCGTTCACCGGGCAAGCACACCACAATATCTGGCTCTTCCTGCTTTATGGACCCGCCTCTCGCCTGGTCATGTCGATTCTGCTGTTAGTCGGACTGATGTCGTACCACCGCCCACCTGTTGCCGCGGACCAACGAATGAAGGCCCGCCCGTGGTTGACCTGGATAGGACTGTTCCTGCTGGTCGACGTGGCAGTGGCGTACGTCGCGAATTCGCCGATCGCCAGCAATCTCGCGGTGCGCCTATCGATGGAAGGTGGTGCCCTCGTTCTTTCCACATTGACCGTGACAATACTCCTGCTGCGCCGTATCCGTTCGCCGCTGATGACCATTTTTATCATCTCGGTCACCGCGTTCGCGCTGTCATCTCTTGCCTTCATCCTTGCACGTCCCTGGAACCATATGTGGTGGCTCGCTCACGCGATCTTCGCCGGTGGATTCTTCATGTTGAGCTATGGGGTAGTGCAAGCGTTCCTCACCACGCGGTCGTTTTCGAAGATTTACAGCCAAGAGGAATTGATGGTGCGTCTTGCCGAAGCGATGGCGTATGCCGAGAGCGCCCTGCAGGAACTCCAGCGCACCAATCAAGAACTCGGGCACCTTGCGGCGACCGATCCACTGACAGGCGCTGATAATCGTCGTCGGTTCATGGAGCGGGTCGAAGTCGAAATTGGCCGGACCAAACGCGGCGGTGCGCCGTTCTCCGTGTTGGCACTCGATCTGGATAATTTCAAGTCCATCAACGATCGCTTCGGGCATCAGGTTGGCGATGACATCCTGAAGAGTTTCGTGGAGAAATGCCTCGATTCGATCCGCCCGTATGACGGTGTCGCCCGAGTGGGCGGGGAGGAATTCATGATACTGCTACCTCAGACTTCACTTGAAGGCGCGCACGAAATCGCTGAGCGTCTGCGAAGCACCGTTGCAAATAGTTCTTTTCATGGCCAGCAGCGGTCAACCGTGGTCACAGTGAGCATCGGCGTATCGCAATCCGGTCGCGATGGCGACACGATCGAGGCAATTCTGCGTACAGCCGATCAACGCCTGTATCACGCTAAACACGAAGGCCGTAACCGTGTGGTCACTACCTTCAAAACCAGCCTCCAACCTATGCCTTGACCATCGTCTCGAAGTCGCTGAAAGCGTCGGCACCGATACCCCGTGCCAGTGTTTCGGACTGTACGACAGATTTCGAAAAAAAGTCGCAAGCCCCACTTCGCTTCGGGGCTTGCGACTCATTTGGCATTGTCATGCGCTTTGCCCGAGCCTTTCCCATGGTCACTGGCTGCAATCAACCAAGCTCCGTCATAACCATGCGTCAGTGGGAATAATCCAGTCACCTACGCCTTGCGGTGTCTTCTCGATCACTGATCCGCAGAACCCGTAACGGCGAAAATGTTGCAGGGCACTTGATACAGAACATGCTCCGTCGTACTGCCCACCCATTTGCCCAGTCCCTTGCGATGCGCATTTCCCATGACGATCACATCGGCCCGGTGATGCGCTGCAAAGTCGGCCAGCGCTTTGCCAGGGGGGCCTGCAACGAAGTGTTGCCGCTCAGTGGGTACGCCATAGTGGTCGGCCAATGCGATAAATGTCTTTTGCAGTGACTTGCGTACATCGCTGCTGAAGCCTGGCATCGTCACTGCACCAGCGCCTGCGTCGGATATATGTGTCAGCGATAGATCGTAGGCATACAGCAGATGCAACTCCGCATTGCATTGCATCGACAACCCGTTCGCCGCCTGGATGATGCGGTCGTTGATGCCAGTGATCTGAGTCTCGGGTTGTGACGGATCGACTGCCGCCACTACCACCCGTGGAAGTGGACACCTGAGTTCGCTGACCAGATGCACAGCCACCGGACATTCGCGCAACAAGTGCCAATCCAGAGGCGTAATGAAAACGCGTTTGAGCGCTGACTCGTGTTGCACGTCCTTGATAACCAGATCCGGTTGCATTTCTGCCACATGTCGAAGTATTTCTTGCAGCGCGGTGCGCGTAACAAGCACTTCGGTGCTCACTGCAACTCCGCGTCCGCGGATTAGACCGGCCTCATCCTTCAGCCACTTTTCGTTTTCTTGCTGACAGGCCTCACGAAAACGCGCACCGGCGCTCATCAAACCCAAGAGGTTGGAGTCTTCGATAAACACCGTGATATGCAGCGCTGCGCCCGTGGCTTCGGCAATGGCGACAGCTCGCTCCAACGCCGGGGTGTGACGCATGACTGGACCGGCTATCAGAAAGAGTCGTTGATATTGGCTCATGTAACACCTCCAAATGCTTCGGGATATCTAGCCCCCCCAGCGTTGTCGCCTGTCACACCACCGACGATTTACTATCGCCTCAACTATCTGGAACTATCAATATACGCCTGGATGCCATCTATCCCCTACTTGGCCGAGTCAACTTTTTCAACAGAATCGACCGACTGCTGCCGGTCGCCGTTGCCGATGTTCGACCGAAAGCCCACTGTCAGCGCGTTGTATTTGAGTCGCCCCGATTTACTGGACGCATGACCAGTTGAATCCACAGTCGTTTACTGGCGTTCACTAAAGGCAGTAAACCGCCAGGAACGGTTATCGAGATAGCGAACCTAAAAGGGGCCGCACACTGGCGCCGTTAGCTATTTAAGCAGCGGCCCCTAGAACTTTTCTCTATTTATCGGTCTATGTGGATAGCCACATCCGTTCGGTAAACGCGAACCCGCAGGCTCCCCCACAAATCAACCAGAGGTTGTCTTCGCTCATGAAATTCCATGACCCACGGATGGTGCTCTTCGGCCTGTTCGCGTTCGCGGCAGTGGGCTCGGCATCAGCAACACAGATGAAGACCTCAACCCCTGTTTTCGCACCTGAAGTCGCAGTCGTTCAGGTGCCGGCCCAGACTGCCGGCAATCCTTGGCCGACCTTGGCCAGCATGGCCGGCAAGCAACCAGGGCCGTTGCTTGCCCATGACGACCGATACTGGCATGACGGCCGCTGGCACTCTCGTAGAGACGATTGGCGCCGTGACGACTGGCGTAGAGATAACTGGCGCAGAGAGCAGGCCCGCCGCGAAGCAGAACGCCAACGTTATTGGGAACGCCACCATGATCGGGCCATGCGGCACCGCTATGAGGACGATCGCCGCTACTATCGTCGCTAGTGCGACGCCAAGGGCAATTCGCCTGCAACACCGGCGATGCACCGCCAACCTGCGAAACCGGCCCGAAACAGCTGTACTCGCTCATCGGGTTGTAGAAGCTGGCTAGAAACGTCGACGAGGTACGAGCGACTCCCTATCGCCCTCCTCGCCGGCGTTGAAGGCAATATGCAAACGATCATGGCTATGCTGCCGCCCTCCTCCAGTTCCGATGACGCCGAGCCACCCCATGCGAATACACACGCGGCAGGCATAAATGTTATGTTATATCTTATATAACCATGAACTGTCAGTCGCCACTGGCAGAGCCGTCCACCCCCTGCTTGCGACATTCGATGACAACTTCTACTCACATCCCCCCCATCACAAGCTTGAACCAACGCCTGCTGTCCATTGATGCCCTGAGGGGATTGGTAATCCTCCTTATGCTGCTGGATCACGTGCGCGAAACGTTCTTTTTGCACCGTCAAGTAGCAGACCCCATGGACATCGAATCCACTGAGCCGGCGCTGTTTTTCAGCCGCACACTTGCTCATTTGTGTGCGCCGGTGTTCATACTGCTCACTGGACTTTCCGCTTACCTGTATGGCCAAAAGCACCAGGGCAAGGGCGATGTGTCAGCCTTTTTGTTCAAGCGCGGTCTATTGCTGGTACTGCTGGAGTTCACCCTGGTGAATTTCGCCTGGACATTTCAGCTCCCACCTACGGCGATCTACATGCAAGTGATTTGGGCCATTGGCATCTGCATGATTGCCCTGGCCGGACTGGTTTGGTTACCCAGGCCCATGCTGTGCTGCCTGGGCCTGGTGATCGTGGCCGGGCACAATCTGCTGGATAATGTGCACTTCGCGACAGGCTCGCCCATGCATATTCCCTGGGCCATTTTGCATGATCGCGGCTGGATCGATGTCTGCGACAGCTTACGTCTGCGCACCTCTTATCCTGTGCTTCCCTGGATCGGTGTGATCGCCCTTGGATACAGTATCGGCCCTTGGTTTGCTGGCCAGGTTCTGGCCGCGGAGCGTCAACGTACTCTGCTGCTTGCCGGGGCCGGGACATTGGTCGGGTTTGTCGCACTGCGAGCAGTCAATGGTTATGGCGAGGTGCATTGGGTCGCCCATGAAGGCATCGCGCAAACCCTCATGAGCTTCTTCAACATTACAAAATACCCGCCCTCCCTGTTGTTCCTTTTGCTGACGTCGGGCATGGGCCTGTTACTGCTTCGTGCCTTGGAACAGGCTCAACAACGCAAGTGGGTCAATGCATTGGCAGTCTTTGGCGCGGCGCCGATGTTCTTCTACTTGCTCCACCTTTACGTACTCAAGGCGCTGTATCTGGTCAGCGTGGCGTTGTTCGGATTGAACCAGGGAAATTTTTTCGGTTTCGACAGCATTTGGGCTGTGTGGCTGACGGCGGTGCTCCTGGCTTTATCCCTGTACTTACCCGTGCGCTGGTTCGCGGCATTGAAGGCACGCCGTCGCGATATCGGATGGCTCAAATACTTCTGATCAGGACATTTGCTCACAAAAATAGCCCCTGGAGAGCAATGCCAGTCAGGTAAGCGTTTGAATGCCTTCCAGAGGGATGGTGGCCGGTCGTTGGATTAGCGTTCACTGAAGATCAAAACTGTGGGCGGCAGACTTGTGGCAACGGGTTATCAACGCGTAAGTTGATGACCTGCCCTTAACGACACGCCGGAGTTGATCCATGCGCATCGCCTTGCTGTCCGACATGCACCTGTCCGTCAATACGATCCCGTTTCCCGTCGTGGATGCCGATATTGTCGTGCTCGCCGGGGACATCGCCCGGCCGGCCAAGGCTATCGAGTGGGCCAGAGCCTGCCCGGTTCCACTGCTGTACGTGGCAGGCAATCACGAGTTTTATGGCAGTGACCTGGTCTCCACCTACGAACAGTTGAACAGCCTGACGCAAGGTACGCAGATCCACGTTCTGGAACGTTCGGAGTACGTCCACGACGGCGTGCGTTTTCTCGGCTGCACCTTGTGGTCTGACTATCGCCTTCTCGACGGCCCCGAGGACCGGGCGCTGGGCATCGATCTGGCGACCCGGCTGATTCGTGACTTCAGCCACATCAAGATCGCCCCCGATTTCCCTGACCTGTTCACGCCGGCCATTTCCCAGCTGGTGTTTCTGCAGACGGTCGCCTGGCTGGAAGACTGCTTCACCCGCGACAGCAGCACACCCACGGTGGTGGTCTCTCATTTCGCCCCAACAAAATCGAGCATCAGCCCGACCTTTGCCGGTTCGCCGATCAACTCAAGCTTTGTCTCGGACCTCGAAGCGCGGATCAAGGACTGGCAGCCGGCACTGTGGCTGCATGGCCATACCCATGGCAGCTTTGATTATCGAGTGGGTAACACCCGCGTGATCTGCAACCCCCGGGGCTATGCCAAGAATGGCATCAATGAAAATCCTGATTTCGATGATGCCTTCGTGATCGATCTGGAGATCTGAGGCGACCCTCAGATCAACAGCTCCAGCGTATCGAACAGCTCGACATCCTACGGCCGGGCCGCCCCCACGTCTGGCGCGAAACGTTGCGCGTATTCTCTGGGACTCACGCCAAGGCGCCGGACGAACACCTTCCTGAGTACGTCCACGCTGGAGGAGTATCGACAGCACCTGCAGAGCTACGGTCTGCCGGAATTTTCCATCCAGCACTTCCTGGCGGTCGCTGTCGATTACCAGAACGGAATCTTTTCCGGCGTGAATGGCGTGATCGGGCAAGTCACCGCGCATACGCCCAACGCCTTCAACAACACCGCGTATTGCATTTGCCCCGGCCAAAACGCGCTTCCTGGCGTTCGCGGAAAAACATCTCATAGCTCATGACTGGCTCGCCCGGACGGTTGCGGGCCATTTGTGCCACGTAGTTGTCGTACTCGGGAACGCCCACCATCAATCGGGCGCTCTGGCTGAACAATCTGGCGATCTGCTGCAGTTTGCTGAACATGACTGATCTCTCTGTATGCGTGGGACCTGGCCCATGAAACCGCGTTCATGTATCTGCACTGTGTCCACATCGGGCGCCTTTGTATTTTCATGTATCCAGGCTCGCACCCGATGGAACGCCGGCAACCCGCTACACTTTCCTCGCTCCGCCGCGGCACCAAAGCGGTCAAGACCCCTGACTACTGATCTGGAGGTATCCCATGAGCGACAGCAGCGAACTCACCACCTTTACCGGCTGGGCCGCCACCGCAGCGGGCGCGCCACTGGAACGCTACAGCTACGATCCCGGTCCGTTGGGCAACGACGAGGTGGAAGTCGCCGTGGAGTATTGCGGCGTCTGCCACTCCGACCAGTCGTTGATCGACAACGATTGGGGTATCAGCCACTACCCGTTTATCCCCGGCCATGAGGTGGTCGGCCGTATCGTGCGGCTGGGCGACCAGGTTCGCGGTCTGGAAATGGGGCAACGGGTGGGCATCGGTTGGTACAAGGGCAGTTGCATGCATTGCACCTCGTGCATCGAAGGTTCCCATAACCTGTGTCGCACCGTGCAACCGACCATCATCGGCAGCAACGGCGGCTTTGCCGACCGCATTCGTTCGCACTGGGCCTGGGCCCTGCCGATCCCGGCCGGACTCGATCCGGCAATGGCCGGGCCGCTGTTCTGCGCTGGTTCGACCGTGTTCAACCCGCTGTTGGAATTCGGCATCAAGCCCACTGACCGGGTCGGCGTGGTGGGTATTGGCGGTCTCGGTCACCTGGCGCTACGTTTTCTCAACGCCTGGGGCTGCGAAGTCACGGCGTTCACCTCATCGCTTAGCAAGCAGGACGAAGCCAGGCGCCTGGGCGCACACAAGGTGGTCGCCTCGACCGATACCAATGCGCTCAATGCCATTGCCGGCACCCTGGATTTTCTGCTGGTCACCGCCAACGCCAACCTCGACTGGAGCGCCATGCTCGCCACCCTGCGCGGCAAGGGTCGCCTGCACTTTGTCGGCGTCGTGCCCGATGCCATACCGATGCACGTGTTCGAGCTGATTCCCCAGCAAAAAACCATGTCCGCCTCACCGGTCGGCTCGCCCGCCAACACCGCGACCATGCTGGAATTCTGCGCACGCCACCAGATTGTGCCGCAGGTCGAGATGTTTCCCATGAGCCGCGTCAACGAGGCCATCGATCACTTGCGCAGTGGCAAGGCGCGCTACCGCGTGGTGCTGGACGCCAGTCAGTGACCTTGTAGGAGCTGGCTTGTCGGGTCGCCGCATCGCAGCGATGGTCGTTAACGATAACGCGTGTGAACTGGATAAACGCGGCGCATTTGAGTCCATCGCCGGCAAGCCGGCTCCTACAAATCCCCTCAGGGATTGGCTACCTGCGCAGGCGCCAATGGCATGTGCGGGTCATTCCAGGTGAACCGATAGGCTTTGCCGGCCTCTTGCGGCAGGCATTTGCCGTTGTCGGCATCCGCGCCCACGATCGACCAGTTCGCCCGGGCGTTTTCCCCCAATTCACGGGCCGCTTCGGGTTTGAAGCACTGGTTCAGTACGTCATCCGGTACCAATGCGTAGGCCTTGGGGTGTTCGCGCAGATACCGCGCGGACTTTTCGATGGTCGAATTGTCCATGCCGAAATGCACGATCGGTTGCCGGGCGAACAACCAGTGCCCCTCCTCCCAGTTGACCAGCACCAGATCGGCGCCCCGGGTCATGGACGCCGCCTGGGTCATGAGCACCTGATCGACGTTGGTGCCGTCCTTGAGCGGTTCGATGAAGCCACGGGCGAACCACAACGCGAACCAGGTCGCCACCAGTGCCGGGAACACCCGGCGCATACGCGGGTGCCGTTTGAACCAGCGCCTGAGCAGCCACGGGATCAACGGCGCGGCGACCAGCACCAGCCCAGGCAGCGCCGGGTAGATGTACAACTTGCGCTTGCCTGTGCTGATGCAAAAAAACAGCACCACCAGCACCACCCAACCGAGCAACACCAAGACCCGGCCGTCGCGTTTTTGCAACTGACGGCGCCAGGCCGGCACCAGCCATGGCAGCACCAGCACCAGTGGTAGCCAATACTGCGGGATTACGTTGGTGAAGAAATACCAGAACGGTTCGCGGTGATGCCACGCGGCGGCATAGCGGCCCGCGGTCTGGCGCAGTAGGATCTCCCGTGCATAGGCAACTTCGTCCGCGCTGCCATTGAAGAGGATGGACAAGGCCAGGGGCAACAGCCAGATCGCGATGGCGCCAAGCATCAGCGCAAACCCGAGCAACCACTTGCGCGCCTCGCCCGGCATCGCCACCACACCGGGCCAGCCTTTGCGCACCCCATAGGCGTAGGGAATCAGCAACAGTGCCGGCAGGAAACCCACACCTTTGGTGATCACGCCAATGCCCATGGCCGCGCAGCCCGCGTAGAACCAGCGCCACGCAGGTCCCAGCAGCAGGTGCCGCGCCAGACCGTACAGGCCCAGGGAGGTGAACAGAATCAAGAAGCTGTCGATCTGACCGGTGCGCAGGATGCTGTAGGTCTGGTAGGTCGCCAGGTACAACAGCGCGGCGTTGCGCCCGGTACGCTGGGTCCACAGGCGACGGCCCAGGTCATAGACCATCGCCGTGACCGTCACCGCCGAAAACAGTCCCGGGATATAAAGCGCGATGTTGGGTTTGCCGGTCAGCCAGGTGAAGAACGCCACCGTCCACATGAAAATCGGCGGCTTGTCGCCGTAGATCTCGGCGGCCCGGTGCGGGATCAACCACGAGCCGTTCTGCAGCATCTCCAGCGCGACACCGAGGAAACGCTCTTCGTCCACATTCTGAGCCTGACGCAACCCCATGCCCGCGCCGATCAGCAACAGGGCAAGCAGCATCAGACCCAGGCACTCGACCCTGGGCGACAACGATCTACGCATTGCTTATTCCTTTGCGCTTTTGCTTTTGGCAATCAATTGCAGGTTGCGAAAATAGACCAGGGAGCCAAACGCCTGCCCGACGATGAACACCGGGTCCTGGCGGTAAATGGCATAGGCGAGCAACAAGGTGCTGCCGACGATGCTCAGGTACCAGAAGTTGGTCGGGATCACGCTGCGTTTCTTGTACTCGCTGTACAACCACTGCAAAACAAACCGCCCGGTAAAGGCAGCCTGCCCGGCAAAGCCGACCAGCAACCACAGGGTTTCACGGGTCAGAATCATCCTTCGAGCTCCTGGGCCTGGGTGTTCAGGCGTGTGCGTTTGATCAGCCACCAGACGCCGATCAGGTCAAGAATGCCGACCAGCGCGCGGTCGAGGTTGCCGTATTTCGACACCCCGGCCGTGCGCGGACGGTGGTTGACCGGGTGCACGATCATGCGCCCGTTATGACGCTGGATCAGCGCCGGAATATAGCGATGCATGTGGTCGAAGTACGGCAGGCGCAAGAACGCCGCGCGCTCGATCAGCTTCAGGCCACAACCGGTGTCCGGGGTGGCGTCCCTGAGCAGGCGGCGGCGCAGGTTGTTGGCGAACCGCGAGGCGTAGCGCTTGCTCGCGGTGTCACGGCGATTGACCCGGTGTCCGGCCACCAGTTGTACATCGACCTTGCCCGGTTCGCCGCGCACCAGCGCCAGCATGCCGGGAATGTCCGCCGGGTCGTTCTGGCCGTCGCCATCGAGGGTCGCCAGCCACTGCCCGCGTGCCTCACGGGCCGCGTGGTACAGCGAGGTGCTCTGCCCCAGCGACCGCTCGTGATGCAAGATGCGCAAGGTGTTCAAGCCGTTATGGCGGATCTGCCGCAGTTCCTGCAGGGTCGAATCGGTGCTGCCATCGTCGACCACGATGATTTCGTAAGCCTCATCGGCCAGCGCTACGCGGACTTCTTCAAGCAATGGCTTGAGGTTGTTCGCTTCGTTCTTGGCGGGAATCAGTACGGATACAAAAATGTCTTGGCTCATGGGGTCTCTCTCGCCTTTTTTGATTGTTCGAGATCAGAGGCGAACGCTTCAAATCTGATAGAACTGCCGATACCACTTCACGAATTCACCGACGCCGGTTTCCAGCGTCACCTGCGGGCTGAAGCCCACCCAATCGGCCAGCGCCGAGACATCGGCCCAGGTCTTGACCACGTCACCGGCCTGCATTGGCAAGTAGTTGCGCCGGGCCTGCAGGTCCAACGCTGATTCCAGGCACTCGACAAAATCCAGCAACGCCACCGGCATGCCGCGACCGATGTTGAAGAGCCGGTTGACCCCGGCGACAGAGCCTTCCGGCACCGGAGGCCTTGGCCGCAGTCGGGCGATCCCTTCGACAATGTCGTCGACAAAGGTGAAGTCGCGGTACATCTGCCCCTGGTTGTAGATGTCGATGGGCAGGCCTTTGAGGATGGCGTCGGTAAACTTGAACAGCGCCATATCCGGGCGACCCCACGGGCCGTAGACGGTAAAGAAGCGCAGGCCACAGGCTTTCAGGCCATACAAATGGCAGTAACTTTCAGCCAGCAGTTCATTGGCGCGCTTGCTGGCGGCGTACAGCGAAACGGGATGATCGACAGGGTCCTCGACACTGAACGGCATCTTGCTGTTGGCGCCGTACACCGAACTGCTCGAGGCGTAGATCAGGTGCTCGGGGCGATGGTGCCGACAGGCTTCGAGCACATTGAGGAACCCCACCAGGTTCGATTGCCCGTAGACATCCGGGTTGTCCAGCGAGTAGCGCACCCCGGCCTGGGCCGCCAGGTGCACCACCTCGGTAAAAGCGTGTTGTTGAAACAGGCTCATCAGGGCAGGTTTATCGACGATGTCCATTTTCCGGAAGCGAAAACCCGGCAGAGTCTCCAGCACCTTGAGACGTGCGTGCTTGAGTTCCACGTCGTAATAGTCGTTGAGGTTATCGATACCAACGACCTCCTGACCCTCGCGGCACAGGCGCTGGACCGTATGAAAGCCGATGAAACCGGCCGCACCGGTGACCAGGACGGTCATGGGAAGCGCGCCGGCGACTGCGCCGCGATCGACGCGAGATGACTGATCCGGACCCTCGTCAACTTCATGTGTAGTCCCTGCTTATGGCTTCATTCGCGCACGGTTGCGTTATGAAGCTTATAAAACAGACACATTTCAGTTTGGATAACGCCTCGCGCCACCTCGAAAAAATAAAATATCCGGCCGAAAACACCGCGGTTATCTGGCCGATCCGCCATGGGGTTTGTAAAACCGGAACAAACCGATATCCACGGTCCTGATGTATTGCCTGGCCCAATCCGGCTTGACGGTACGATCATGGAAATACAGGGCACCCTGGGTGCGATCCGGCAGTTCCTTGTTCAGGGCCTTGCGCGCGATTTCCTTGGCCATCGCGTAAGGCACTTCCTCCTGGACCGAATCGGATTTACCGTCGCACCACCAGGAAAACTGGCAACTCTTGGTTTCCGAACCCTGCTTGACCACTTTGCACACCGTGTCCGGAAAGCCCTCGTGGCCCAGGCGATTCATGACCACATTGGCCACCGCCTCCATGTCGGCGGCGTCCTTGCCCTTGGCTTCCCAGTAAATGGACCGGGCCAGGCAGGTGATCGCATCGTCCAGCGGCGCGGCGCCGGCCGGGTCGACAGCCTGGACTTCTGACGGGGTAATGGCTTCTGCCTTGGGCGCTGGTGCCGGGTTGTTGCTCTCGGCGGCTTTCTGTTCCAACACCTCGGCCTTGTTCTCGGCCGATTCCTGTTTTTGTTCTTGATCCGTAGCGGATACCGGGCCGGCAAGCAACGTCAGGGCGAGGCAGGTGGCGATCCAGTCGAAGCGCATGGTCGGTGTCACTTGGTGAGTGGTTCAATTGAGTCTAGTAGTGAAATGATTTCGCCCACCCCACTACACTCTGGATAAATCCGTTGTCTTAGATGGGCCAACTTCGCGCATCATGGGCGCAATCTGCTCAAGGGGGATTTTCATGGGTTTCATTTCATCCGCAATGCGTTTGGCCGGTGTATCACTGGGCCTGGTATTCGCCGCCAACGCCGTGGCGGCCGACGAAGCGCAATTGATCGAATCGATCAACGTCTACCGTAGCCAACCGCAGCGCTGCGCAGGCCAGGCTTCATCGGAACTGCCACCCCTGTCGGCCGACCCGCGCCTGGTGCTGACCGCCCCGAACATCGGTAATCTGCAGCAGGCCATGGTCACTGCCGGTTATCCCATGAAGAATGTGCAGGCCATCAGCCTGTCCGGGCCTCGCGATGCCGCCTCGGCGATGAAGGCGATTCAGGAGAGCTTTTGCCAGATCGTCCTCGACCCGCAATTCGTCGATGTCGGCGTCAGCCGCCAGGACCGTGAATGGCGCATCGTCGTCGCACGGCCGTTGTTGAGCGCACGCCTGGGCGACGCGCAGGCCGAAGGCCAGAAGCTGCTCACCGAACTCAACGCCGCACGCACCCGACCACGCCAATGCGGCGCGCAGTCCTTCGCCGCCGCGCCACCGCTGGCCTGGAACGCCACGCTGGCCACCGCCGCCGAAGGCAACGCCCGCTCCATGGCCAACAACAACTACTTCGATCACAAGGACCGCGATGGCCGCACCCCGGGCGACCGCGCGGAACTGGCCGGCTACGACTTCCAGCAGATCGGCGAAAACATCGCCGCCGGCCAAGACACCGCGCACAAGGTGGTCGAAGGCTGGCTGGCCAGCCCCGGCCATTGCGCCAACCTGATGAACCCACAGTTCCGCGAACTGGGCGCGGCTTACGCCACCGACCCGAAGAGCGATGCGGGGATTTACTGGACGGCGATGTTTGGGGCGCAGTAATGACAAGACTCTGAATGTGTCGCGGACGGGCCATCCAACGGGGCACCTGCAGGAGCGATGCTGGCTCGCGAAGGACACCAACGATAACGCGGGTTGTCTGAAAGCCCGCGTTGTCCTGGCGTTTTTTGCGAGCAAGCTCGCTCCTACACGGAAACGAGCTCAATTGCGATCAGGCAGGCAGGCCGATGGGGCAGATCGAGATCAAAAGCCAGAGCGACCTCGTACCTGTAGGAGCGAGCCTGCTCGCGATGGACGTCAACGATAACGCGGGCTGTCTGCTTGATCGCGTTGTTCAGACGTTTTTCGCGAGCAAGCTCGCTCCTACACGGAAACGAGCTCAATTGCGATCAGGCCGGCCGATAGGCCGCCTCGGGCGCTTTTGCGGTACACGCCCCCTCGAGAGGCCGAGCGGAGGTTCTGCGTAGTGGGCAACCCGGCATGGATGCCGGGTTAGCCGCCGCCGGCCATGGATGGCCGATGGCGGCGGGCCCACGGAGCAGGACCGGAGCGAGGGCATGCCGAGCCACAGCGAGGCACCGAACGTCAGGGGCAAGAGCCCTTGGTTACTTGGGGCTTTTCCAAGTGACCCGCTGTAAGAGCGGAACCATAGGTGGCCGTTACCGCAGGAATGGATATTCACCCAATCCAATCCAATCCATACATACATACATACATACGCATCAAAGTGAACTGGAACTCCTTAATGACCGGCCATCAGTGGCTACTCATCCCGGCCGCATGCATCAACATCCTCAATCCCCCCGCCACCACTCCCAACGCAACCACACTGCCCAGCCAGATCACCACCAGCCACCCAAGTCGCTTGTACCAAGGTGCCCGTTCACAAGAATCAATGGTAGCCATCGCCAATCCTCACTTTGCCGCGAAACACGTAGTAGCTCCAGACCGTGTACATCAGGATGATCGGCAGAATGAACAGCGCGCCGATCAGGATGAACAACTGGCTGGTTGGCGGTGACGCCGCTGCCCACAGGCTGATCGACGGCGGCACGATGTTCGGCCAGATACTGAACGCCAGGCCGATGTAACCCAGGAACACCAGCATCAGGGTGAAGGCGAACGGCCAATGGGTGTGACGTTGGCGCAGGGTCCTGAGCAGGCCGAACATCGCCAGCAAAGCCAGCGCCGCCAGACCACCGAACACCGCCAGGTGCGCATGGGCAAACCAGCGAGTGGCAATTTCCGGATGGAGGATGGGCGTCCACACACAGATCACACCAATCACCGCCAACAGCAGCCAGGCCAGGGGACGGGTGAACAGGCGCATCCGCGATTCGAGCATGCCTTCGGTCTTGACCAGCAACCAGGTGCTGCCGAGCAGCGCATAAGCGACGATCAGACCGACACCGCAGAACAGCGGAAACGGTGCCAGCCAATCCAGCGAACCGCCGGCGAACTGGCGATCGACCACCGGGATGCCGGCAATATAAGTGCCGATCACCACGCCCTGGGAAAAGGTCGCCAGCAGCGAACCGCCGATGAACGCCATGTCCCAGATGTGACGTTTTTCAGAGCTGGCCTTGAAACGGAACTCGAACGCCACACCGCGAAAGATCAAGCCGCACAACATCAGGATCAGCGGCAGGTACAACGCTTCCAGAATCACCGAATAGGCCAGCGGGAAAGCGCCATACAGTGCCGCGCCGCCCAGCACCAGCCAGGTCTCGTTGCCATCCCAGACCGGTGCCACGGTGTTCATCATCACATCGCGCTCCTTCGCATCCGGGATCAGCGGAAACAGAATGCCCAACCCCAGATCGAAGCCGTCCATGATCACGTACATCATCACGCCAAAGGCGATGATCACACCCCAGATCAGCGATAAATCGATACCTTGAATACCCATGACTCAACTCCCTTCCTTCAATTGACGCGGGCGTCGGTTTCGAGAATTTCAGCGTCGGCGGACAGCGGCCGGCGCGGTGTGACCAGCTGATCGGAGTGCCCGTCGACCGGATGCCCGTGATGGGGCTGCGGTCCTTTGCCGACCAGTTTCATCATGTAGCCGATGCCCACCGTGAACACCGAGAAATAAATCACCACGAACAGCGCCAGAGAGATGCTCAACTGCGCGACGCTGTGATTGGACGCGGCATCGGCGGTACGCAGCAGGCCATACACCACCCACGGCTGACGCCCGACTTCGGTGGTGATCCACCCGGCCAGCATGGCGATCAGGCCACTTGGCCCCATCCACAACATCAGGCGCAGGAACCAGCGATTGCGGTAGATGGCGCCGCTGCGACGCAGGGCCAGGCCGAGCACGCCGGCCAGCACCATCAACATGCCCAGCCCGGCCATGACGCGGAAACTCCAGAAGACCACCGTCGCATTGGGTCGGTCCTCTTTCGGGAAGCTCTTGAGCGCCGGGATCTGCTTGTCGAGGCTGTGGGTCAGGATCAGGCTGCCCAGGTACGGAATCTCGATGGCGTACCTGGTTTTCTCGGCCTGCATGTCGGGGATGCCGAACAGCACCAGGGGCGTCGCTTCGCTCCCGTTGTTTTCCCAGTGCCCTTCGATGGCAGCGATCTTCGCCGGTTGATGTTCCAGGGTGTTCAAGCCGTGGGCGTCACCGACCACTGCCTGGATCGGGCAGACGATCAAGGCCATCCACAACGCCATCGACAGCATCTTGCGCACTTGTTTGGTGTCGTTGCCGCGCAGCAAGTGCCACGCCGCCGACGAGCCGACAAAGAACGCGGTGGCCACGAAAGCGGCAATCGCCATGTGCGCCAGGCGGTACGGGAACGACGGGTTGAACACGATGGCCAGCCAGTCCAGCGGCATCACCCGACCGTCGACGATCTCGAAGCCCTGGGGCGTTTGCATCCAGCTGTTGGACGCAAGAATCCAGAAGGTCGAAATCAGGGTGCCGATGGCGACCATGACCGTCGAGAAGAAGTGCAAGCCGCGCCCTACCCGGTTCCAGCCAAACAGCATGACCCCGAGGAAACCGGCCTCGAGGAAGAACGCCGTGAGCACTTCATAGGTCAGCAACGGCCCGGTGATGCTGCCGGCGAAATCGGAGAAACGGCTCCAGTTGGTGCCGAACTCGTAGGCCATGACCAACCCCGAGACCACGCCCATGCCGAAGTTGACGGCAAAGATCTTCGACCAGAAATGGTAGAGATCGCGGTAGGTGTCGTTGTGGGTCTTCAGCCAAAGCCCTTCGAGCACCGCCAGGAAGCTGGCCAGCCCGATGGTGATGGCGGGAAAGATAATGTGGAACGAAACCGTGAACGCGAATTGAATGCGCGCCAGGTCCAGTGCCTCCAGGTTAAACATGTCGATATCCTCATTGCGGCTGAAAAACGGCGGCACACGGCCGGGCCACCGTCAGGCCGGGGGCCTGCAGCCAACACAAGTCGAAAGGGTTAGGTGAGCGGCACCGGGCCGCCCCCGGTGCTACGCGGCGGAAGTCGAAATCAGGTTGCTGGCCTTCGCCTGCTCCAGCCGGATGGCGATGAACTTGGAAGTCGGGGTGAAGGTGCGGTCACCGTAACTTTCCAGCGGCACCAGCGGGTTGGTCTCGGGGTAGTACGCCGCTGCCTGACCGGCCGGAATGTCGTAGGCGATCAGGGTGAAACCGCTGACCCGACGCTCGCGCTCGTCGTCCCACAGCGCCACCAGGTCGACCTTCTGCCCAGGCTCAAAACCCAGCCGGCGAATGTCCTGCTCGTTGGCGAACACCACGTCGCGCATGCCGTACACCCCGCGATAACGGTCATCCAGGCCATACAGCGTGGTGTTGTACTGATCGTGGGAGCGCATGGTCTGCAGAATCAGGTGTGGCTTGACCGTCAGGTTGCGCACGCCCTCGCTGATCAGGTGCTCCGGCAGCACGCTCGGAGTGAACTGGGCCTTGCCGCTGGCGGTTTTCCAGATGCGCCTGGCCGCGTCGTTGGGCATGTGGAAACCGCCCGGATGCAGCAAGCGATGGTTGAAATCCTCGAAACCGGGAATGGTGTCGGCAATCATGTTGCGGATTCGGCCGTAGTCGCCGATGGCCCAGTTCCAGTCGATCGGGTGCTTGCCCAGTGTCGCGGCGGCGATGCCGGCAATGATCGCAGGCTCGGAGCGCAGGTGTTTCGACTTCGGTTTCAGTTGACCGTGGGAGATGTGGATCATGCTGAAGGTGTCTTCCACGGTGACGCCTTGCGGCCCTTCGGCCTGGATATCGATGTCGGTGCGGCCCAGGCACGGCAGGATCAGCGCTTCACGGCCGGTGACCAGATGGCTGCGGTTAAGTTTGGTGGCGATGTGCACGGTGAGGTCGCATTTACGCAACGCGGCGTGGGTGCGTGGCGTGTCGGGGGTGGCCTGGGCGAAGTTGCCACCCAGGGCGATAAACACTTTCGAACGACCCTGCTCCATCGCGCCAATCGCCATCACGGTGTTGTGGCCATGCTCACGCGGTGGCTTGAAGGAGAAGCGTTTTTCCAGGGCATCGAGCAAATCGGTGGGCGCCAGCTCGTTGATGCCCATGGTGCGGTCGCCCTGCACGTTACTGTGACCGCGAACCGGTGACAGGCCTGCGCCGGGGCGGCCGACGTTGCCGCGCAGCAGCATCAGGTTGATGACTTCCTGCAGCGTCGGCACCGAGTGCGTGTGCTGGGTCAGGCCCATCGCCCAGCACATGATCACCCGCTTGGACCGGGCGTACATGCGGGCGGCGAGTTCGATGTCCGCCAATGGCATGCCCGACTGCTGCTCGATGTGCTCCCAACTGGTTGCGTCGACTTCGCCCAGGTAGGCGCCCATCCCCGAGGTGTGTTCGGCGATGAACTCATGGTCGAACACCGGTTCACCGCCGCTGACCTGAGCTTCGCGCTCCCACTGCAGCAGGAACTTGACCATGCCGCGCATGACCGCCATGTCGCCGCCCAGTGCCGGGCGGAAGTAGGCTGTGTTGGTGGGCTCGGAGCCGTTCAGCAGCATTTCGATCGGGTGCTGTGGATGCTGGAAGCGCTCCAGCCCGCGCTCTTTGAGTGGGTTGATGCAGATCACCTGGGCACCGCGCTTGACCGCTTCGCGCAACGGTTCAAGCATCCGCGGGTGGTTGGTGCCGGGGTTCTGACCGATGACGAAAATCGCATCGGCATGTTCCAGGTCGTCAAACACCACGGTGCCTTTACCCACGCCGAGGCTTTCGATCATGCTCACCGCACTGGCTTCGTGGCACATGTTGGAGCAATCCGGAAAGTTGTTGGTACCGTAGGCCCGGACGAACAGCTGATAGAGAAAGGCGGCTTCGTTGCTGGCCCGGCCCGAGGTATAGAACTCGGCCTGGTCCGGCGATTCCAGCGCGTTGAGGTGCCGGGCGATCAGCGCGAACGCTTCGTCCCAGGTGGTTTCCACGTAACGGTCGCTGGTCGCGTCATAGCGCATCGGGTGGGTCAGGCGGCCCTGATACTCCAGCCAGTAATCGCTCTGCTCGGCCAGTGCCGAGACACTGTATTTGTTGAAGAAGGCCGGGTCGACCAAACGGCCCGTGGCTTCCCAGTTAACCGCCTTGGCGCCGTTCTCGCAGAACTTGACCATGCCGTTTTCCGGCGACTCGCCCCAGGCACAACCGGGGCAATCGAACCCGCCGTTCTGGTTGGTCTTGAGCATGGCGCGAATATTCTTCAGCGCGTTTTCACTGCCCAGCCAGTTTTTGGTAACAGCAATCAGCGCGCCCCAACCAGCGGCGGCACCTTTGTAGGGTTTGTAGCGGTCGACTTGAGACATGGTACTTCTCCGTGACCTGATTCAGGCCATTGATCGTTTGACGGAGAAAGCATATGAACAGGGAATAATTATTGTCTAATCGCTATTTACGACCACATGATCGAGGATATTTATCATCGTTATTTATTGTTGTTTATCAATAGCTTATAAGATTTAACCAGCCGTTAACGTTGCAACTTTATCCATCATAGATGCACTCGATCAACCGGTTACTAATAGTGATTGGACGGACCGACAAGTTGCTCTTAGCCTGCGCACAACAAATCCGTTTTCAGCGCTCCTACACCTGCGCTCAATAAATCCGTTATCGGCGCAATATTTGTAGGAGCGAGCTCTGCTCGCGATGGACTCCAGAGCACCGCGTTCAGCCAGCAAGCACGCGTAATCGTTAACGACCATCGCGAGCAGAGCTCGCTCCTACACGGAACATTCATTCAATGCGTGCCAAGCGAGGGTGTCATGTCAGAACAAGTCTTGATCGATGGGTTC
>NZ_JBXAJS010000001.1:87950-250486 GCF_058797535.1 Pseudomonas sp. GW823-FHT02E01
CAGCGCTCCTACACGGAACATTCATTCAATGCGTGCCAAGCGAGGGTGTCATGTCAGAACAAGTCTTGATCGATGGGTTCTCCCGGCGCGTGGATTATCTGCGGATGTCGGTCACCGACCGCTGCGATTTCCGTTGCGTGTATTGCATGGCCGAGGACATGCAGTTTCTGCCCCGCCAACGGGTGCTGACGCTGGAAGAGATTTATCAACTTGCACAAAGCTTCGTGGCGCTGGGCACCCGCAAGATCCGCCTGACCGGTGGCGAGCCGCTGATCCGTCCGGGCGTGGTGCAGTTGTGCGAGAAGATCGCCGCCCTGCCCGGCCTGCGTGAACTGTGCATGACCACCAACGGTTCGCAGCTGGCCAAACTGGCCGGGCCGTTGTTCGAAGCCGGGGTCAAGCGCCTCAACATCAGCCTCGATTGCCTGGACCCGCAACGTTTTCGCGAACTGACCCGCACCGGTGACCTGGCGCAGGTCATCAAGGGCATCGACGCGGCCAACCAGGCGGGATTTCGCAACACCAAGCTCAATTGCGTGGTCATGAAAGGCCGCAACGACCATGAGATCAATGATCTGGTGAGCTTCGCCATCGACCGTAACCTCGACATCTCCTTCATCGAGGAAATGCCGTTGGGCACCATCGACGAGCACAGCCGCGCCGAATCGTTTTTCGCAAGTAGCCAGGTCCGCGAACGCATTGCCGAACGCTACACTTTGATTGATTCCGCCGAGTCGACCCAGGGTCCGTCGCGCTACTGGCGCCTGGCCGAGGCGCCGCAGATTCGCCTGGGGTTCATCTCACCCCACAGCCACAACTTTTGCGGCACCTGCAATCGGGTGCGGCTGACCGTGGAGGGACGTCTGCTGCTGTGCCTGGGCAATGAGCACTCCGTGGATCTCAAGGCGGTCTTGCGCAGCCACCCCGGACAGCCCGAGCGCCTGGAAAAAGCCATTATCGAGGCCATGAAACTCAAGCCTTATCGACACAACTTCGAAGTGAACGACGATGTTCAGGTCATTCGCTTCATGAACATGACGGGCGGCTGAAACCCATGATCGTGAGACCCAAACCCAACCTGATCGGCGTGCTGACGTCCCTCAAGGGTTCGATTGCCAAACGCATCGCCTGGCGCAGCCTGATGGTGACACTGCTCGCCTCGGCCATCGTGCTCATCGAAACCTTGCATCCCAGCTACTTTTCCAAGGTCAGCGCCACGCCCTTCACGCTGCTGGGTTTGTCGTTGTCGATCTTCATGAGCTTTCGCAACAACGCCTGCTACGACCGCTGGTATGAAGCGCGCAAGGCCTGGGGCGATGTGATCGTGGAGATCCGCTCGATGATTCGTGAAACCCTGGTGATCAAGGACACCGCTGAGCGCCACACGATCCTCAGCAACCTCTGCGGCTTCGCCCATGCCCTCAACGCGCGCCTGCGCCAGGAAAACGAAATGGCCGCCAGTGGCGACTGGCTGCACCCGATGCCCAAGGGCAACACCACGGACATCAGCGGGCAGATACTGATGCAGGTCGGTCAACAGTGCTCGTCACTCAACGAATCCGGGGCGATCAACGACTGGCGCTACACGCTCATGGCCAACCATTTGACCAACCTGACCCATGCCCAGGCCGTCTGTGAACGGATCAAGAACACCCCGCTACCCTTCCCCTACACCTTGCTCCTGCACCGCACCATTTACCTGTTCTGCATCCTCTTGCCCTTTGCCATGGCCGAACCCCTGGGCTGGCTGACACCGATTTTCACCGCGATTGTCAGCTACACCTTTTTCGGCCTGGATGCGATTGCCGATGAACTGGAAGACCCCTTCGGCCGCGACGAAAACGACCTGCCCACCGATGCCATCGTGCGCAATATCGAGCGCGATGTGCTGGCGGCCCTGGGTGTGACGGAACTGCCACCGCAACTGGAGCCTGTGGATTTTGTGTTGAACTGATACTCAAGAAACACACAAATTCTGTGGGAGCGAGCTTGCTCGCGATAGCGGTCTGCCCGCCAACATCTCTGTTGGATTTGCCGGCCTCATCGCGAGCAAGCTCGCTCCCACAGGGATTGTGGCCGGCCGCAAGGTTGACATTCACTGAAGATCAAAACTGTGGGAGCGAGCTTGCTCGCGATAGCGGTCTGTCTGCCAACATCTCTGTTGGATTTGCCAGCCTCATCGCGAGCAAGCTCGCTCCCACAGGGATTGTGGCCGGTCGCAAGGTTGACATTCACTGAAGATCAAAACTGTGGGAGCGAGCTTGCTCGCGATAGCGGTCTGCCTGCCAACATCTCTGTTGGATTTGCCAGCCTCATCGCGAGCAAGCTCGCTCCCACAGTTTGTTTGCGGAATTCAGAACAGCTCACTGAAGGGAATAAACCGCGCCGTGTCGCCCGCTTCCAGTGTGCAGCCTTCCGGCACTTCCACCAGCCCATCGGCCCAGGATGCGCCCAGCAACACGCCGGAACTCTGGTTCGGATAGAGCACCGCGCGACCGGCTTCGAGTTTCGCTCGCAGGTACTCGCGGCGGCTTCCGGGTTTGGGCCAGGCAAAGCCGACCCTGACCGGGAAGCTCAAAGGCTCGACGTCTTCGACCCCCTGAATCCGCAACAGATAAACCCGGGCCAACAGACCGAAAGTGACCAACGCCGAGGTCGGATTGCCCGGCAGGCCAATCACCGGCACGCGGCCGAAGTGGCCCACGGTCAATGGCTTGCCGGGTTTGATCGAGAGTTTCCACAGCAACGGCTTGCCGCACTCGCGCAGTACCTGGCCGAGGCAGTCGGCGTCACCGGCGGACACGCCGCCCGTGCTGAGCATCAGGTCCGTCGTGTGTTGCAGTTGTTCGAGCTTGAGTCGCGTCTGGCGTGGCTCGTCGGGGAGAATGCCGGCCTCGATGACCTCGCAACCCAACGCATTCAACCAATGGCTCAACAATGTGCGGTTGCTGTTGTAGATGCTGCCGGGCTTGAGCGGTGTGCCCGGATCGACCAGTTCATCGCCGGTGGACAGCAACGCCACCCGTGGTCGCCGCACGACCTGCACATGGGTGCAGCCCTGCGCTGCCGCGACCGCCAGTTCGAACGGACCGATACGCTTGCCGGCGCGCAGCAGCACATCGCCGACGCGGTTCTCCTGACCTTGCGGGCGGATGTTGCTGCCGGCGCTCAATGGCTGCTTGAAGCGGATACGTCCGTCATCCAGTACTTGCGTGTTCTCCTGCATCTCCACGCCGTTGGCACCTGGCGGAACCGGGGCGCCGGTGAAGATGCGCGCGCAGGTTCCCGGTGCCAGTGCTTGGGGGGCGTGACCGGCAAATACCTGTTGCGACACGGTCAGCGGTGCCCCGTCCCAACCGTCGACATTCAGGGCATAGCCGTCCATGGCGCTGTTCGGCCACGGCGGCAGATCGAGGGTCGCCACCAGGTCATTGGCCAACACCCGTTGCCGTGCGGCACTGAGCGGCACCGCTTCACTGTCTTCAATCCACTGTGCCTCGGCCATTGTCAGCAACCGTTCGATGGCCTCCTCCACCGGCATCAAGGGTGAATAGCTCATCCGCGCGTCCCGCAAGCCTGCATAGGCTTGAGGTGCGGTACGAAATTGCACGGCCGGTGGCGCGCGTCGAGTTGCTCGGCGAGGATGCCTTCCCACGCGGTGCGGCAGGCGCCCGTGGAACCCGGCAGGCAGCAGACCAGCGTGCCATTGGCCAGCCCGGCCAATGCTCGGCTCTGCACCGTCGAGGTGCCGATGTCGAGGATCGAAATCGCCCGGAACAGCTCACCGAAGCCTTCGATCTGTTTATCCAGCAAACAGGCCACTGCCTCAGGTGTGCTGTCGCGGCCGGTAAACCCGGTGCCGCCCGTGATCAGCACCACCTGGATACCGTCGTCGGCAATCCAGTTCGCCACCTGCGCGCGGATCTTGTACAGGTCGTCCTTGAGCAGGTTGCGCTCGCTGAGGGTATGGCCGGCTTCCAGCAAACGACTGACGAGTAATTGGCCGGAGGTGTCATTGGCATATTCGCGGGTATCGCTAACAGTCAACACGGCAATATTCAGGGGTATAAACAATGCATCCGGTTTGACGCTCATGGGGTTCTCCGGCAGATATTGATTAAATGACTTCCGGAGACTAATTCGATAATTCAAGCCGTGTCTAATCACTCTAACCAACCAGACTATCGAGCCAATCTATCAATATAAAAAGACCAGAAACAACAGCAATGATAGAGCCCGTCGATAACACCTTAGATAGTAGTGATTGGACGCACACCGAAGACAATGAGATCGTCTCGGCTCACGATTTCTGCCTCGCCTTGTGTCTTGCGCACCTGAGTCAATACTTAACCCTTCACTCCCCGCCAGCAGGTGCCGTCATGGACATCAAACAACTCAAGTTCCTGATCGCCCTGGAGCAGACCCGCCACTTCGGCCAGGCGGCCGCGCGCTGCCACATCACCCAGCCCACGCTGTCGATGCGCCTGCGCAACCTGGAGGATGAACTGGACCTGGTGCTGGTCACCCGAGGCCAGCGCTTCGAGGGTTTTACCGAGGCCGGCGAACGGGTGCTGGCGTGGGCCAGGACCCTGCTGGCCGCCCACGACGGGCTCTTCGCCGAGGCCGCCGCGTGCCGGGGTCAGCTCGTGGGCAACCTGCGCCTGGGGCTGGTACCCCTCAGCAGCTTCAATCCGGTCACCTACATCCAGGGCCTGTCCCGCAGCTTTCCCGAGCTCAAGTACAGCCTGTCGTCTTTAAGTTCCGACCAGATCATCGAGGGCCTTGGCAACAATCAGCTGGACCTGGGCGTGTGCTACCTCGATCACGTCAACCCGAGCTATTTCGAGTTTTTCGAGATCGGCGAAACCCGCGTCGGCCTGCTGTACGACAATCGCCACTTCCATTTCGACGGCATGCAAATGAGCTGGGAGGACGCCGCCGAACTGCCGCTGGGGATGCTCAGCAACGGCATGCACTACCGCAAATCCATCGACCTGAGCTTTCGCAGCCGCGGACTGGACCCGCAACCGATCCTGGAAAGCGATTCGACTTACCAGTTGCTGCAGGCGATTCACGAGGGTTTCTGCTGCGCGATCATGCCGCTGGACAGTGGCCTGGAAGAGCCCATTGAACACCTGGCGTTCATCGAATTGCCGGATGCCAGCGTACTCGCGCCCCTGGGCCTGGTGATGCGCAAGACCGAACCGCGTTCGGCGATTGCCGAAAAGTGTTTCGCCGAAGCACGAACGTTATTCAGCCGGACTGACTGATCAAGTTTCGGTTTTAAAAAAAACCGAACCGGACATGTTTGCCCAGTTTGATAGACATCACCAATCGGCACATCGGAACAAGCGATTGGACGCTGTTTAAAGTTACCCGTAGCCTGAACTTAATTCAGCGCTTCGAGGTTATTTTCATGTTGTGCCAAGTTGAACAAACCGATGTTCGAAGCGACACCAATGCCCCCGCGCCCCAACCGTTGAGTGTGAACTTTCGCGAGTACGACAACGCCGCGTCAGTCTGTCAGGCGGCGCTGGCATCAGAGATTGCCCTGGCAATCACCTACAACGGTCTGAGTCAGGCGGTGATGATGGTGTCGCCGGGCAACCTCGAAGATTTCATCCGTGGCTTCAGCGTCAGCAACGACATCGTTGAGGACCAGAGTGAAATCTACGACTTGCGCCTCACCCGATTCGACCAGGCCGTTCAAGCCGACGTGCAGATCTCCAGCCGCGCATTCTGGGCGCTGAAGAACCATCGTCGGCAAATGGCCGGCACCAGTGGTTGCGGGCTGTGCGGTGTGGAAGCGCTGGAGCAGGCCCTGCCGAAACTGGAGATTCTCGAGTCGGTTGCCCTGCCGCCCGCCGAACATTTCATCGACATCCGCAACCGCATCGAACAGGCCCAACAAATGGCCCGCAGCAGCGGTGCGCTGCACGCGGCGCTGTACTTCGCCCCCCAAGGCAACGCGCTGATCTGCCGCGAAGACATTGGCCGCCACAACGCGCTGGACAAGTTGATCGGTGCCCTGCAACACGCCGGCATCGACAGCCGTTACGGCTTCACCGTAGTCACCAGCCGTTGCAGCCTCGAACTGATCCACAAGGCCGTCAGGGCCAGGCTCGGTACGCTGGTCAGTCTGTCGGCACCCACCGCCCTGACCGTGCAATGGGCAATCAAACATCGCCTCAACCTGATTCACATCCCCCACCGCAACGCATCACGCATTTACAGCCCGGCATGATGCCTTCACCTGATCACCGCGCTGGCAAGCGCAGGAAACTCCCATGACAGACATTTCAGATGCATCGCCCAATGGCCTGACCCACCTCGACAGCCAGGGTCGCGCCAACATGGTCGATGTCAGCGAAAAAACCTCGACGCTGCGTGAAGCCCAGGCCCAGGCCTGGGTGCGGATGCGCCCGGAAACCCTGAAGCTGATTCAAAGCGACGGACACCCCAAGGGCGACGTATTTGCCGTGGCGCGGATCGCCGGAATCATGGCGGCAAAGAAAACCCGTGAGCTGATCCCGCTGTGCCACACCCTTCTGCTCAGTTCGATCCACGTCGAACTCAAGGCCTGCACTCCGGACAGCGTGAAAATCCTCGGTACGTGCCGCGTCGAGGGCCAGACCGGGGTCGAACTCGAAGCCCTGACCGCCGTCAGCGTGGCGGCGCTGACCCTCTATGACATGTGCAAGGCAGTGGATCGAGGCATGGTCATCGATGACGTCCGCCTGCTGAGTAAACAAGGTGGCCGCTCCGGTCATTTCAAGTTCGAGGACGCACAATGATCCTGATCAATTACTTCGCCCGTTACCGCGAGCAGCTCAACCTGGGCGGTGAAAAACTGCCCCTGACTGACAGCCTCAAGACCATCGAGGACGTGCGCCGACTGCTGATGGCTCGCGGTGAGGTGTGGAGCCATGTGCTGGGTGAAAGCAACCTGATGTGTGCGCTGAACCAGGAGCTGTGCCATCCAGACCGGGTGATCGAGGACTATGACGAGATCGCCTTTTTTCCACCGGTCACCGGGGGTTGAGACATGACGGTTCGGGTCCAGCGTGAAATGTTCGACGTCGGCCGGCTGATCGACAGCCTGCAGGCAAACGATCCGGGCGTGGGTGCCGTGGTCAACTTCGTCGGCTATGTGCGCGACATCAATCAGGGTGAGGCGGTCAGCGGGTTGTTTCTGGAGCACTACCCGGGCATGACCGAACGGTCGCTGCAAAAAATCGTCGACAATGCCAGGACCCGATGGCCATTGAGGGCCGTGCAGATCGTGCATCGGATCGGCCCGTTGTCGATCAGCGAGCCGATCGTGTTTGTCGGCGTCAGCAGCCCCCATCGTCAAGCCGCTTTCGAAGCCTGTGCATTCATCATGGACTACCTGAAAACCGACGCCCCGTTCTGGAAACGCGAAGACGTGGCGTCCGGCGCACGCTGGGTCGATGCCCGTGACAGCGACCGGTCAGCCGTCGAGCGCTGGGCAGATAGGCCACATGAGGCGGCTATGCAACGCGCTCCGGCCTAGCTACAGTCATCGGCTCAAAGCTTTTCTGCACAAGGAGTTTCCGCTTGAGCCCCACGCCCTCCCCGATCACGCAACAGGATGTACTGCAACCCCGGTCCATCAGCCTGCGCGAGGCCTTCCTGTTCTGGCTCAAGCTTGGTTTCATCAGTTTCGGCGGGCCGGCGGGGCAGATTTCGATCATGCATCAGGAGCTGGTCGAACGCCGGCGCTGGATCTCCGAGCGGCGCTTTCTGCATGCCCTCAACTACTGCATGTTGCTGCCCGGGCCAGAGGCTCAGCAGTTGGCGACCTACATCGGCTGGCTGATGCACCGGACCTGGGGCGGTGTGATCGCTGGCGTGCTGTTTGTATTGCCTTCGCTGTTCATCCTGATTGCGCTGTCCTGGGTGTACATCGCCTTTGGTGACGTGCCCGTGGTCGCCGGACTGTTCTACGGGATCAAGCCTGCGGTCACGGCAATCGTGGTGCAGGCGGCTCACCGGATCGGCTCGCGGGCGCTGAAGAACGGCTGGTTATGGGGCATCGCCGCCGCGTCCTTCGTGGCCATCTTCGTGCTCAATGTGCCGTTTCCGTTGATCGTGCTCGGCGCGGCGGTCATCGGTTATTTCGGCGGGCGACTGGCACCGGAAAAATTCAGGACCGGTGGCCACAGCGCTGCGAAACGCTCCTACGGCCCGGCAGTGATCGACGACGACACCCCAACCCCCGGACACGCCCGCTTCAGTGGCTGGAAACTTGCGCGCCTGGCCGTGATCGGTGCGATCTTGTGGACACTGCCCATGGCCATGCTCACCGCACTGTTCGGCTGGGAAGGCACGCTGACCCAGATGGCCTGGTTCTTCACCAAGGCCGCGCTGCTGACCTTTGGCGGCGCCTACGCGGTGTTGCCGTATGTCTACCAGGGCGCGGTCGGCCACTACGGATGGCTGACACCGACGCAGATGATCGACGGCCTGGCGCTCGGTGAAACCACGCCGGGTCCGTTGATCATGGTTGTCGCCTTCGTCGGTTTTATCGGCGCCTACGTGCATCAGGTCTTCGGCCCGGATCAGGCCTTCGTTGCCGGCGCCATCGCCGCGACGCTGGTGACCTGGTTCACCTTCCTGCCCTCGTTCCTGTTCATCCTCGCCGGCGGGCCGTTGGTGGAATCGACGCACAACGAACTCAAGTTCACCGCGCCACTGACGGCCATTACGGCCGCCGTGGTGGGCGTGATACTCAACCTGGCCTGTTTCTTTGCCTACCACGTGCTGTGGCCCAAAGGCTTCGAAGGAGCACTGGACTGGCCTTCGCTGCTGATCGCGATAGTCGCGGGCGTTGCATTGCTTGGATTCAAGCGCGGGGTGATCGAGGTGTTGATCGGCTGCGGGTTGATCGGCCTGGGTGTGCACCTGATGTTCTGAATCAAACATTTACACGCGCCGCAATCCTCCCTAGTATCCAGCCATCCCCCGGATGGCTTGTGCTACTGGCCACCGACGATTTCCGCCGCCGGAAACCTGCGCCATGCGTACTTTGCCGTCAGAACAGCACCTGCTGAACCTCTCGATCCAGGCCACCTCGCTGCTGGCCGTGGACGGCATTGCATGAAGCGCATCGTCAACCTGCCCATGGCCCTGCGCCGCTCCAAACTGCGTCACTCCGCACGTCCGCCGGATAGCGCCCTGCTCGCCTGATCGGCGAGCCCCCTCCTTCGCTATCCCTGCGTTTGCTCAGCGTATGCAATCCCTGTGGGAGCGAGCTTGCTCGCGATAGCGGAGTGTCATTCGACATCAACGTCAATGACACTCCGCTATCGCGAGCAAGCTCGCTCCTACAGGTTGCGCACTTCGACTGACTGGCATTGGTTTCTCCCAATTCTGCCTGGACACCGACATGACTCAACGTTGCAATTCCTACTACACCGCCACCCTCAACCAGGACACCGATTACCCGACGCTGCAAGGCCGGCACCGGGTTGACGTGGTGATCATCGGCGGCGGTTTCACCGGCGTGGCCACCGCCGTCGAGCTGGCGGAAAAAGGCCTGAAGGTCGCCATCGTCGAAAGCCACAAGATCGGCTGGGGCGCCACCGGGCGCAATGGCGGCCAGGTCACCGGCAGCCTGTCGGGCGATGAAGCCATGCGCAAACAGATGCGCCGCACCATCGGTGATGAAGTCGATGATTTCATCTGGAACCTGCGCTGGCGCGGGCACCAGATCATCCAGCAGCGCGTGGAAAAATACGGCATCGCCTGCGACCTCAAGCACGGTCACCTGCACGCGGCGTACAAACCCGCGCACATGGTCGGCTTGCGCAAGGATTACGAAGAGGCGGTGCACCGCGGCATGGGCGACGAGGTCAGCCTGCTCGACCGCAGCCAGGTGCGCGATCTGCTGCAAAGCGACCTCTACCACGGCGCGATCAAGAACACCCGCAACATGCACCTGCACCCGCTCAACCTGTGCATCGGCGAGGCCCGCGCAGCCGAAAGCCTCGGTGCGTTGATCTTCGAGAACAGCGAAGTGCTGGAGATCATCCATGGGGACACGCCTGGAGTGCGCACCGCCCACGGATACATCGACGCCAACCAGGTGCTGCTGGCCGGCGACGTCTACCACAAGCTGGAACCGGGCAAGCTCAAGGGCAAGATTTTCCCGGCCATGGGCGGCATCGTCACCACTGCGCCGCTGGGCGATCTGGCCAGACAGATCAACCCCGAAGACCTGGCGGTCTATGACTGCCGCTTCGTGCTCGATTACTACCGCCTCACCGCTGACGGTCGCCTGTTGTTCGGGGGCGGCGCCAACTACAGCGGCAAGGATTCGCGCGACATCGCCGCCGAGCTGCGTCCGTGCATCGAGCAGACCTTCCCGGCGCTCAAAGGCGTGGCCATCGATTACCAGTGGAGCTGCGCGATGGGCATCGTGATCAACCGCATCCCACAACTGGGCAAGCTGTCGGACAACGTCTGGTATTGCCAGGGCTACTCCGGCCACGGCATCGCCACCACCCACATCATGGGCGAAATCATGGGCCGTGCGATCACAGGAAAACTGGAACAGTTCGACACCTTCGCCGCCTGCCAGCACATCCGCGTGCCCATGGGCGACCTGCTCGGCAACCCGATGCTCGCCGCCGGCATGTGGTACTACCAGATGCTTGAGCGACTGCGCTGAGGTTACTGGCCAATACATTCAACATGGATGTTGTTTGTGCTGGCCAGGAGATTTTTGGTCGACATCGATTCCTGTAGGAGCGAGCCTGCTCGCGATGGCGGTGTCTCATTCAGCAGTGATGTCGGCTGAAAGTACGCCATCGCGAGCAAGCTCGCTCCCACAAAGACCCACTCAAGCCTGCACCACCTCGATCCCCAGCGCCCGGTAATCTTCAACATTGCCAGACGCCACATGCCGTTCGGTGATCAGCGTGTGCACGCGGTTGCAAGGCGCGACGACAAAGGGTTCCACCGCCCCGAGTTTGTCCGCCGTGGTGACGGCAATCACGTGAGAGGCACAGTCGAGCATCGCCTGTTTCACCGGCACCTCATCAAAATGCAGTGAGCTCAAGCCCACCTGCGGGTGAATCGCGCAAACCCCGGTAAACAGCAGATCGGCCTTGATGCCCGCCAGCAACCGCAGGGTTTCGTGACCGCTGGCCGACATCGTCGCCGGGTTGAGCTGGCCGCCCGCCAGAATCACCTTGGCGCCTTTGTATTCGGACAAGGTGATGGCGGTCATCGGCGACGCGGTGATCGCGGTAATGGCAATGTCCGCCGGCAGCGAACGCGCGATCTGCAAGGTGGTAGTGCCGGAATCGAACACTACGATCTGACCGTCTTGCACCCGTCGCGCAGCCAGTTGCGCCAGATGGGTTTTCACCTCATCGGTTTCACTGATCCGGGTGAAATAGTCCTTGCCCGTGTCCTTGGGACGCGGCAACGCCCCGCCGTGTACCCGCTGCACCAGGCCGACACTGGCCAGTTCCGCCAGATCCCGGCGGATGGTGTCTTCGGACACCGCGAAATGCTGGCTCAACTCCGAGGTCATGACCTTGCCGTCTCGTTCGAGGATCAACAGGATTTTTTGCCGGCGTACGGATGGAAGTTCGGCAGCGGAATGGTTATCGTGCATGTTTTTGCCCGTTTATGCGTGAAATTGCGCTCTTCGGCGAGATTAGCCAAAGCACGGGACAAACACAAACGGGCGGCCGGGCAAACACCTCCAAGTATCATTTTTTTCGATCTTTCAAATCATTACGCCGAATTTTTTATTTTGCTGTGACCTGTTCAAGATGGCGCCGTCACTCATGTTTCGGATGGAAACCTCATGAATATCAATTTTGCTTTTGCGTGCATGATCGTGGTCTCGTTCACGATTGCGCTGGTTCACGCCTGACCGACAGGTCGTGAGACGTCAAGTTGTGCAAGGTCGCGGTAAAACGCCTGACAGATCAGAAATATGCTCTATAACCAGTGGTGACACGATTTCCGATCAGGGGAACTGGAAGACTCCTCCGGAAGTTGATCTCTAAAAAAGCTGCGGACAATTGAGTGCCCGCCAGGAGACACCACCCATGAAAGCTCTGAAAATCGCCGCCAGTGATGGCGCCTCCGAATGTTTCCTGAACGCCCGGGAGGTAGTCCCGCTTAGTCAAACCGACTTCACCGACGTCGCCGTGGCGGTGGTGTCGGTCAATGATGTGTTGGCTGGAGCGTTGGACGTCATTCAGCGCACCGGTTTTGATGTGCCGATTTTCCTGGTGCCTTCCCCCGGCACCAGCACCCGCCCCCGGGAAGTCTACAAACACCTCAATGACGTGCTGCTGCAGGTGAACGGCATCTTCGACCTGTCCCCCAGTAACGTCGAATACCATGGCAACCAACTGGAGACAGCGGCCAAAGCCTATGAAGAAAGCCTGCTGCCGCCCTTCTTCGATTCGCTCAAACGGTACACCGAGGCGGCCAACGCGACCTTTGCCTGCCCCGGTCACCAGGGCGGCCAGTTCTTTCGCAAGCATCCGGCGGGGCGACAGTTTTTCGATTTCTTCGGCGAAACGCTGTTTCGCGCCGACATGTGCAACGCCGACGTCAAGCTCGGCGACCTGCTGATCCACGAAGGCCCGGCGCTGCTGGCGCAGAAACACGCCGCGCAGGTGTTCAACGCCGACAAGACCTACTTCGTGCTCAACGGCACCTCGGCGTCGAACAAGGTGGTGACCAACGCCCTGTTGACCCCCGGCGATCTGGTGCTGTTCGACCGCAACAACCACAAATCCAACCACCAGGGCGCGCTGTTGCAGGCCGGCGCCACGCCGGTGTATCTGGAAACCGCGCGCAACCCCTACGGCTTCATCGGCGGCATCGACGCCCACTGTTTCGACGAAGACTATCTGCGCGAACTGATCGCCGAAGTCGCCCCGGACAAGGCGCAACTGCCACGGCCGTTCCGCCTGGCGATCATTCAACTGGGCACCTATGACGGCACCGTCTACAACGCCCGGCAAGTCGTCGACCGCATCGGCAAGCTGTGTGACTACATCCTGTTCGACTCGGCGTGGGTCGGCTACGAGCAGTTCATCCCGATGATGAAAGACTGCTCGCCGCTGTTGCTCGACCTCAACGAGAACGACCCGGGCATCTTCGTCACCCAGTCGGTGCACAAACAGCAGGCCGGTTTTTCCCAGGCTTCCCAGGTGCACAAAAAGGACCGCCACATCAAAGGCCAGGCGCGCTATTGCAACCATCACCGGCTCAACAACGCGTTCATGGCCCAGGCGTCCACCAGCCCCTTCTACCCGCTGTTCGCTTCGCTGGATGTGAATGCGCGCATTCACTCGGGCCGCAGCGGCCTGCGCCTGTGGGAAGACTGTGTGAAGTTCGGCATCGAAGCGCGCAAGTTGATCCTCGAAGCCTGCACCATGGTCCGGCCGTTCGTGCCGGATACCATTGAAGGGCGCGCCTGGGAAGACTATCCAACCGAAGACATTGCCAATGACATCCGCTTCTTCGAGTTCCACCCCAAGGACCGCTGGCACGCCTTTGCCGGCTACGCCGAGAAGCAGTACTTCATCGACCCGTGCAAGTTGCTGTTCACCACGCCGGGCATCGACCCGGTGGATGGCAGCTACACCGACTTCGGCATTCACGCCGGCATCCTGGCCAACTTCCTGCGCGAGAACGGCATCGTTCCGGAAAAATGCGACCTCAACTCCATCCTGTTCCTGCTCACCCCGGCCGAAGACTGGGCGAAGATGACCCACCTGGCCGCGCAGATCGCCCGCTTCGAACGCTTCATCAGCGATGACGCGCCGATGAGCCGGGTGCTGCCGGCCATCTACGCGCAGCATCAGGAGCGCTATCGCAACTACACCATTCGCCAGCTCTGCCAGGAAATGCACGACCTGTACCGCCACCACAATGTGCAGCAGTTGCAGAAGGACATGTTCCGCAAGGAACACTTCCCGAAAAAGGCCATGAACCCGCAGCAAGCGCAAATCGAGTACATCCGCGGCAACGTCGAACTGGTGGCGTTGGCGGATGCCGACGGGCGCATTGCGGCCGAGGGTGCGTTGCCTTATCCGCCGGGGGTGCTGTGCGTGGTGCCGGGTGAAATCTGGGGAGGCGCGGTGCTCAAGTACTTCCTGGCCCTGGAAGAAGGCATCAACCGCTTGCCCGGCTTCACGCCGGAGCTGCAGGGTGTGTATCTGAAGCAGGAAGGCGGTCGTACCCGGGCGTATGGGTACGTGATCAAGGCCTGATGGCATGCAGCAGGAGCTGGCGTGGGCCGGCTCCTGCCCAATGCATCGATCAGAATTTTTCCGGGATGTACTTGAACGGATAGTTCGGATCCCGATAGTTTCCGGGACTTTGGCGTTTGGGCAGTTTCACTTTTGCCCGCGGTATTTCTTCATAAGGAATACTGTTCAGCACATCACTGATGATGTTCAGTCGCGCCCGTCGCTTGTCATTCGAGTTGGCGACCCGCCACGGGGCGAATTCGGTGTCGGTGAATTTGAACATGTCGTCCCGGGCACGGGAGTAGTCGTACCAGCGGTTATAGGACTTGAGGTCCATGGGTGACAGCTTCCAGATCTTGCGCCCGTCGGTGATACGCGACTTGAGGCGTCGGGTCTGCTCCTCCTGGCTCACTTCAAGCCAGTACTTGATCAGGATGATTCCCGATTCGACCAGTGCCTGCTCGACGCGCGGCACCCCGGTGAGAAAGGTGTGCACCTGCTCGTCGCTGCAGAACCCCATGACCCGCTCGACACCGGCGCGGTTGTACCAGCTGCGATCGAAGATCACCACTTCACCGGCCGCCGGCAGGTGCGGCAGATAACGTTGCACATACATCTGGCTTTTTTCCCGCTCGGTCGGTGCCGGCAGCGCCATCACCCGGAACACCCGCGGACTGACCCGTTCGGTCAGTGCCTTGATTGTCCCGCCCTTGCCGGCGCCATCACGGCCCTCAAAGACGATGCAGACCTTGGCGCCCGAGTGCTGCACCCACTCCTGCAGCTTGACCATCTCGACATGCAGCCGCGCCAGTTCCTCGAGATAATCCTTGTTCTTGAGCTTGCCGCTTTCGACCGGTTTGCTTTTGGTTGCCGCCTTCTTCTTTGCCATGCCCGTTACCTCCTTCAATGCGTCACATAGCGTCCGGAGTGCCCCCGGCCGCGTTCATTGCGCGTCGACTGCGCTGATAATGTTCAACCGCCTGTTCCAGGTTCAGGAACATGCGCGCCTCGCCCAGCACATGGCCCAGGGGTGCCTTGATGACCATGTCCCATACGCCCGGACTCATGCCCACCAGCCACAGTGAAATGCCTTTCTCACTCATGCGCTGCTCCGCGCCGGTGAGCATTTTCAGCGCGGTGTATTCCAGGTCGAACACACTGCGCAGGTCCAGGACCACGACCTTGGGATTCGCCACGTCAATCAGCGGCCGGATCTTGTCGGCGATGCGCTCGGCATTGGCGAAGAACACCCGTCCTTCGGGCCTGAGCAACAGCAATCCGTCAAAGTGTTCGTCGTCTTCGTTGTCGGTGGCCTGCGGACGATAGACGTTGGTACCGGGCTTGCGTCCAAGTACGTGCACGGGCGGGTCGGAGACCTGGTAGGCCAGGGCCAGCAACGAGACGATAATCGCCACGACGATCCCTTGCAGCGTGCCCAGCAGCATCACGCCGATCATGGCCACCACGGCCCAGGCAAATTCGGTACGGCGAACCGACAGGATTTCGCGAAATTGCGCCGGTTCGATCAAACCCACCGAATACACGATCACCACGGCGGCGAGCGTGGCGTTGGGCATCAGGCCAATGAGCGGTGCCAGCAGCAGGCAAGTGCCCAGCGCCAGTGCGGCGGTGACCAGTGCGGCCAGTTGCGAACGGGCGCCGGCCAGGCGGTTCACTGCCGTCTGGGTGGTCCCGCCACCGGCGACCATGGCCCCGAGAAACGCGCCACCGATGTTGGCAACGCCTGTGGCCAGCAGTTCCCGATTCGGTTGTGGCGCGGGCTCGTCACTGCGGGCGAAAGCGCGCCCCGCCGCGATGGTTTCGGTGAAACTCATCAGCGCGATACCCATCGCCGAGGACCACAGGGTTTCGGCCATCGACCAAACCGGCAGGGTCGGTGCGGGCAATCCGATCGGCACCACGCCCACGGCGGACACACCAAAGCGCTCCAGGCCAAACAGGCTCATGCCGATGATGCCAAGCGCCACCGCAATCAAAGGTGCGGGCAGCCGGGGCGTAAAACGCTTCATGCCCACCAGCAGCAGGACCATGAACACACCGACCGCCACGGTCGGCAGCGAGGCATGGCCGACGCTCTGGACCGTGGCCACCAGATTGTGCAGGAAGCCGCCTTTGTCGATGTGCGTGCCCAACAGCTTGGGCAACTGGTCGAGCACAATGACCACGCCGATGCCGGCCTTGAAACCCACCAGTACCGGCTCGGAAATGAAATTGGCGACGAAACCCAGGCGCAGCAACCCCGCGACAATCAGGATCGCGCCCACCATCAGGGCCAGCGTGGCGGAACCGGCGAGCAAGGTCGCCGCATCGCCATCGGGGCTGATCTGGCCCAACGCGGAGCCGGCAAGAATGGCCAGGGTGGTCGTGGTGCTGACGCTAAGCGGGCGCGACGTGCCGAGCACGGCATAGATCACCATCGGTACCAGCGCCGTGTACAGCCCGACCTGCACCGGCAGGCCGGCAATGGTGGCGTACGCCAGCGCCTTGGGAATGACCACGGCCGCTGCCGTCAGCCCGGCGACCACATCGCTGCGCAGCCAGTCTGGCCGGTAGCTGCCGAGCCACTCCGGGATCAACAGGCTGCGCAAGGTTCTCCGCTGTGGAGTGCCTGGAATCCGCTCTTGCGGATGGCTGCCTTGTTGATTCATCGGTCACTCCAGTGGCAAATCTTCCATGCGGATGATGAGTGGGCTCGACAGACCGCACAATCCTTTAACTGCACGCGCAACCATTGCAAACCCTCAAAGGCATCGAAGCGCGTGTGCCGGCGGGCAATCAGCTCAGGTTGAGGAAATTCCAAGGGTGGGGCATGGGTTGAATACACCGGCAAACGTCCGGGCAATCGGGCTCGGTAGATTACAAATGTAGCCGGTTTGCGCGGCGATGAAGGGATTCGTTGATTGAGCCCGAACACCTCCAACACGTCCTTCCTGAAAGTGGAAGCCTCGTATGGACGACGTCATGAAAGCGATAAATGAGCTATACCCGCTAATTCTCCCCATTGCAGTTCTTCAACTCAGGAGTTTGGCAATGAAGCTCAAAACCTCACTGGCAGCACTCGTGGTTGCGGCAAGCCTTTTCGGCTGCACCACTTCTTCGACCCATGGCGTGAACGTTAACCTGGTCGCCACCCGGCAAAACGCCGGTCAGATCGGCACCGTCACCTTGACCGACTGGGACAAGAAAACGGGGCTCAGTTTCTTCATCAGCGGTGCTCCAATGGGGGTTACGCTGCCCCTGCGTCTTTACTCTTTCATCAATAACGGCACCTGCCAGCAACCCGGGTCAGTCGCTTACGCGATGAACGACACCGTCAACACCGAACGCCAACCCGTACGCGGCTGGTCTTTTACCAGAACCGCGCCTGTGCCGTTGCAAACCCTGCTTGACGGCAAGTATTCGGTGGTCGTGCGAACGGCTTCGACCGATGGCAACGTCGATATTTTTTGCGGGGATATCAAGGCAACAGAACCGGTGAAATAGCCGCGGCCATTGCAGGCCGCCCACGCCCCGGTACCGCTCGTGCCACCCGTTGTGCGGTGCGAGCGGTGGCGTCGGGTGAACGGAGCTGGCGGCGACAGGGGCAACAACCGGTAACAAACCTGTCATTAGTCACTGATAACGTCCTAGCGCTTTCCCGAACCGCATCCGTTCGAACTCCGATCGGCAGTTCCCCGTACCGGGCTTTGCCCAACCGCTCAAGGTGACACTACAGGTGTACTCAAGCACGACGCGCAAGCAAATCATCATCAGGTCCAACGACATGAGCTGTGACGACTTTGGCGCGTTGTTCTTGAACCTGTTCGGCAACCTTTACTCCGACTCTGCGCCGCCGCCAAAAAGCATCAGCATCGGCGGGGTCTACGGCAGACACGAAGGTGTCAGCTTTCGTCGCATGCACTTTCACGGTGACTTCACGGTGGCATTTCCCGCCCCCCTTGATGAAATCACGTTCGTCATTCCCACCGCCGGCAAGATCATCTTCAACCACGTCACCGAGTCGGTTGGCTTCGCCCAGATCGGCCTGGCCATCGACAAGGCCGAGGTCCGCTCGGCGCGCTTTGTCGACAATCATGCGCAGCACGGGATTTCGATCAGCCGGGCGCTGATCACCGAACGACTGTCGATGTTGCTCGGCAAGCCGATCCTGCAAAAAATCTGTTTTGAGCCCGTGGTGGATCTGAGCGTACCCGCCTTGCAGGGCATCAAGGCGCTGGTGGACCTGGCCACCGGAACCGAGTTCGACCTGCTGATCAATACGGGCTCGCTGATGCCCTCACGCCTTCGCGAAATGCTGGTCGACGCGGTGCTCGAAACCTGGCCGCACAACTTCACCGAGGCCCTTCAGCGCCCCTCCCCACTGATAGCGCCGCGACATGTGAAGCTGGCCGTCGAGTACATTCAGGCGCATCCCGACCGACTGGCCAGCGGTACCGAACTGGCGCAATTGACCAACGTCAGCCTGCGCGCATTGCAGGAGGGTTTTCAGCGTTTCATGGGCACCTCGATCGTTGCCTATCAGCGCCAGGTACGCCTGGAACGCGCCTTTGCCGCGCTGTCCCAGGGTGTATCGCCTTCGGTCACGGACGTGGCCTTGCAACACGGCTTCAGCAATGTCGGCCGGTTTTGCCAGTATTTCCAGAGTGCCTACGGCATCAGTCCCGCAGACGTGAGAAAAGGCCGGAGAACGCGACCCATGGCGACCAATTGAGGATGTGTGGGAGCGAGCCTGCTCGCGAAGGCGGAGTGACATTCAACATCCATGTCGACTGACACGGCCTCTTCGCGAGCAAGCTCGCTCCCACACTTTGATCGGTGTCGAACACAAATCCCGCGTACGACAAAAAACCACTGTGGGAGCGAGCTTGCTCTCGAAGGCGGAGTGACATTCAAAATCCATGTCGACTCACACGGCCTCTTCGCGAGCAAGCTCGCTCCCACCATTGATCGGTGTCGAACACAAATCCCGCGTACGACAAAAACCACTGTGGGAGCGAGCTTGCTCGCGATGGCGTAGTGACATTCAACATCCATGTCGACTGACACGGCCTCTTCGCGAGCAAGCTCGCTCCCACCATTGATCGGTGTCGAACACAAATCCCGCGTACGACAAAAAAACACTGTGGGAGCGAGCTTGCTCGCGATGGCGGTATGTCAGCCACCCTCTTCGTCGGCTGCTAGTCCGCCTTCGCGAGCAAGCTCGATCCCACAGATTGTTTGATCTGATCGTCAGAACAGATAACTGGCCTTCAGGCCGCCATTGAAGCCGTGGCTGTCGCCGCCACCACTGGCGCCGACTTGCGCCCCTACGCTCCACGGACCAAGGTTGGCCATGACGTTGACGCCACCGGTGAACTGGTCACGGTTGTCGAAGGCGGCTTGCTGTTCGATGTCCAGGCCCAGCAGTTGCCCTTCACTGTCGACTTCATGGTCGCCCAACACATGCTCGTAGCCCACTTGCACACCCGGCACCACTTGCCAGGCACCGAGGCTGACAGGTGCAAAGGATGCGTTGAGGTTGGCCACCGCGCTCTTGCGGGTCTCGTGGATGCCGTCGACGTCCAGGGCCAGTTCGCTGCCTTTTTCCTGGAAACCCGACAGGTTGACGTGGCTGACCCGCACACCGAGGCTCGGTTCGAGGGTCACGCCGTTCACCGGCACACGGTAACCGAGCGCCAGGGTCGCGCCGGTGAGGTTGCCATGGCTGTCGCCCCTGGCCGTGCCCAGACCGCCGCCGAGTTCGCGCTTGCTCTCGTAATCGAGATAGCCGGCGCTGGCATTGGCATCCACAAACAGGCCACGTTCCAGACCGTTCGGCGCAAAGCGTGCGCCGACGCTGAAGAAGGTCAGGTCGGTATCGGCCTCGCCACCGGCGCCGCCGACATTGCCGCTGCTGTAGCCGAAGCTGGCATGGGCGCTGAGCTGTTCGGAAAAGCGCTGGGTCAGGCCAATCATCATGCCCTGGCTATGCTCGTTGCTGCTGGAGGCCTGGGACGAACCATCCGTGCCCAGGTACCCCGCCAGGGCGGTGCTCCACAGGCGATATTGCCCGGCCTTGAGGTCGATGCCGCTGGTGAACGGCGCGGCGGCCTGTTCGATCATCGCGCCCTGACGCAGCAGGTAGCTCGCGGCGTCGGCGTGCACCTGACCGCCGACGGTGGACTCCACGCCCCCGAGGCTGCCCGCATCGATGGCCGACTGCAGGTAGTAGTTGTAGGCGCTGTAGGTGCCCGACAAGTTGCTGTTCTGCAGTTGCTGCAACAACTGCGCGCCGGCCGCGGCATTGCCGGCCAGGTCCGCTGCGCCAGGCAGGCTGTTGTAGAACACCATCTTGCCGCGCAGCACGTAGATGGTTTCCTGGGACAGGCCAAGACCTTCCTTGAGGTAGTTATCCATCGTGCCGTACTGCGCGGTCACCTCGTCCAGGCCGGCTTGCAGGTAACTGGCCTCCACACCGATCAGCGGCCCATAGATGGTCGCCAGGCTCGGTGGCAACGCCGCCAGGGTCGCCTTGATGCGCGCGGCGGTGTAGTCGTTGGTCGCCAGGTAGTTGCTCATGATGGTGGCATCGTCGACCCCGGCGATGCTTTGCAGCACAGCGGCGGTCCAGCCCGTACGGTCCTTGCCGGCGGTGCAATGGAACAGCGCGGCGCCGTCGACGGTGGCCAGCTCATTGAACAGCTGGTTGAACTCGCTGCGCATCCCCGGGTTGCGGACGAAATCACGGTTGGTGTCCTGCATCATGGCGGTGGCTTCGGCGGCGCTGTGGAACGCAACGTTGGTGATGTTCGCACCCGACGTGGAGCCACCGATGATGTCGATGTTGGTGTACGTCGCACCCGTGGGCATCGTGTCGGGCGTGGCGGCGATTTCGGTTGGCGTGCGCAGGTCGTAGACCGCCTTGATGCCCATACCGTTGAGGGTTGCCAGATCCGCCGCCGATGGCGTCAGCGCGTTGGAGCGGTAAAACACCCCGCCACGCATCGTGCCGTCATTGGCCGTCGAATACGCGGTGGTGAGACCGGCGACATCGCGCATGTTATCGATGCTCTTCAGGCGAGGAGTGTTGAGGGGGACTGTCTCGGCCGCCTGGGCGGCAGCGATGGACAGGCTCAAAACAGACAGCGAACACACAAGTCGTTGGAACACAGTGCAGCCTCATTGAAATCGCGTTGGGCTGACTAATATCTACAATGAAATGGCGTTGAACATGACAAATCGCCCACGAACGCAAATCACTGCGCGATGTGTCCCCGCGGCTCGTTTTCTGTCCGTGTAATGCCCGCTGGGGGAGCTGGTTGTGAGTGATGTGCCTGGCGGGGAACGAGGTGTGTGGTGGCCGGTGGTCAATTTCCAGGTATAAAAAACCCGCCTTCCAGCGGGTTTTTTGCTTTTCAGAAACTGATCTGTCGCCGCGAACTCAATGGGTTTTTTTCGAGGTCGACTGCCCGGCTTTACTCAAGCCCTTGGTGTTGTGCTCACCCGGCGTCGAGGCCGAAATAGCCCTGGCCTTGGAGATGCCGCGAGTATCTTTGGAATGGGCGATGCCTGAGGTCGTGGTGCCATGACCGTTATCATCGTTGCGCTCACTACCGTAGTGGTTCCCGCTCAGGCCATGGTCGCGCACGGATTTGCCGGCATGGTCGCTGTTCAGCCCGTTGCCGCGGCCGTTACTGCCGGAGTGGCCTGTACCGGCGTGTCCGCCCCCCATACCGCCGCCGTGGCCTGCGCCGTTTCCGCCGCCATTACCACCGCCATTTCCGCCACCGCCACCGCCGCCGTTTCCACCGCCACCGCCACCGCCACCGCCACCGCCACCGCCATCCTTCGCGTATGCGGAACCCATGATCGACAGGCCATCAGGGAGTAACGGAGCGGCTGCAAGCATCATGGCGCATGACATTACAGCAACGAGACTCTTGTTTTTAAAAAGCATGATTGCTTCCGTAGGAGGTTGATATCGCGTGACGTATGACGCGATATCCCTGGAACAGTTCAAGTGCCACGACAGACGGCTGGAGCACCCTCAGTCAACGGGAAGACCTTCCACACGTTAATCAAACGCACCGTCGAGAATTTCATAGACAAGCCCGGTGGCCAGCGCAACCAGGATCAGGTCCGTACCGACTTGCTGCCATTCGTAGCCATCGTAGTGGGGCAGCCTGCCGACCAGCCGGCCATCCAGTTTTTTGGCGATGCCGGGTGGAAGCGGCTTGCCACGGGCAAGGTTCTTTTGAATGCCCGGTGGCAAATCAGGCCCGGGGCTCCAGTAGCCCGTGTTCACGCCAATGATCTGGAGCACGCTGCTGCGGTTGATGCTCGGGCCATTGCTCCAGTCCCCGCCGCCGGAATTCTTGTTCTTGTTGCCATGACTGCCCTGGTTGCCATGGTTGACCTTCCCGCCACCTTGGCCGTTACCGGGATCAGCCAGCGCCGTCGCCGAGCCGCTGATCAGGGTCAAACAGGTGATTGCTGCAATCAAAGATCGAGACCTGAACATGAGTCACTCCTTCGTGGTGGGAAATGTTCCCTGAAATTTAGACGCTATTGACGTAGTTGGTTCCATCGAGTCACAGAGCCATGAACCGTCTGCGCTCATCCGCTCGAAACCAGGTTTCACGTCCGGGCATTCGCCGCAACCTTCTTCGATGTGAATCCACGCTTGATACGTCGCAGATACTTCAATGCGTGGCGCTGTTTCCCGATTGTTACCTCAGCGCCGCAGTTGTCACTTCTGCGCCGCCGAACTGGCCAATAGAGTATGGCCGTCGGTGTGGAACTGGGTCGTCGACTTGTCGGCCCGCGTTGGCACCGATCCCCCCATCACGGAAGAGGTGAATCATGAGTTTCGTCAAAGTGGAAAAAAACCAGAGCAGCGCCCCGTCGGATGCCGACATGAAAAAAGCCATGGTCGAGTCGGGCGGCAAGCCGGGCGAGGTCACCGGGACCAATGCCGCCCGCACCCTGACCTACACCGGCGTGGTCAATCATACGGTGTACGAGAACAAGCTGATCGAGATCGCCAAGGGCAAACGCACCAGCTGGAACTTCGTCTGGGCCGATGCCCGGGCCGCCTGAGGTCAAGGCGGGGCGGCCGATCGGCTGCCCCGCTGACCCGGCCCCTGATACACCCCCGATACCCGCTTGTAACACCAAGACACTTAGCCGCCCTGCCCCTCGCCCCTAGAGTGAAGCCGTCAATGGACTGCAGCGCCAAGCGCCAGCAGCCCATTGTTTGCCCAACACACCACCAAGGAAGAGGGAAACCATGAGCAAATCAATCGCTGTCAGCCAAAAGAGCCAGCAGCTTCACAATGATGTGCAAGAAGCCGTCAAGTCGATCATGGGTGCAACGCAACTGAAAGCGGCGGATTACGGCCGGGTACTGAGGTCGGCCCTGGCGGCTTCGCAAAAAACCGTCACCATCGAAATCGCCGCCGGCGACCTGGCGCTGCTCAAGAAGTCCGGCTACAAGCTGTGCTTTGCCAAGAAGGTGGGTGACGCCGACTACAACGTGGTCTGGCAGTCCTATGATGCTTACCTGAGCAACAACGAGTTCAGTTGGACGCCTCAATATCAGCTGTTTGCGTCCAACCTGTTCAAGGCAAATGTGCAGGTCAAAGTCTCGACCAACATCGTCAATATCGGCCTGGGGCAAACATCGACACTCGATGAGCACGGTCTGCTGAGTTCGGCGGTTACCGGGGGACCGAACATTTCCATAACCTTTGTAAATGACTACGACCCCATCCATCCGGGTATCAACCAGTTATCTACCGGCATTGATGGCAATCAGGTCAGCACCCCCATTTACGTTGCGGTGGATCAGGTGGTCACCGGTGAAACCGTACTGACGCCGGTGGAAACCATCCTCGTGTGGTTCGAACAGAACGTACAGACCAGCACCATGTTCAGTACCTCACGCTCCAAGGCGATCGAAATCGACTTGACGTTCGATAACACCGCAGGTCGCCTTTACGAAGGCGGTCAGTGGAAAACCGTGTAACCATCATGCCGGGGCAACCTTGCGGTTGCCCTTTCACTCCTCTTTGCCCGCCGTGGCGAAGTAGCCCGTCAGCGAGCGACAGATCGACTGCGCGAGGTCCTCCTGGGTGGCGATGCCATGGGGTCGATCACGATCGAACTGCGCCGACCAGCGAATCCGCCCCTGCGCCACATCCACCAGGCGCAATGACGCTCGCACCCGCGAAGGCTCGACCCGCACGCTGCCCTCCAGGCAATAGCTGTAACGCCCGCCGCGCTTGAAGTCCGGTACCGGCTCGCTGTTACGTGCCACCCGCATCAACACATGATTGGTCCCGGTCTGCGCCTGCTCGAACGACTCGAACAGTCGGCAGCTCAACTCCTCGCACAAACCCCGGGTAAAGTCATCGCCATCGCGGGTAAGGCAGGTAAACGGCTGGATCTGGACCACAGGATGGCGAGTGCCGACGCCCTTGGGCCGCAGCCGCTGGTAGGTCAAGCGATAACACCCGGGTGGAATGCTGAAGCGCACCGGGTCCTGCTGGCCGTTGCCGGCGTAATGCGCTGCGAGCTTGCGCCGCAAGCGCCCCACCTGCACTCGAACCACCGGATCGTCGCCCGTGCAATACACTGCCGGGTCACGACGAAACACCGCGATGCCGATGGCGTGTTCGGTCAGCGGCGTATTGCAAGCCTGAAGGTCGTGCTCAACCAGAAAGCGCAACAGACTGCCCATGCGCCTGGACTTGGCAAACAGCGGGCTGACCAGCAACAGCGCCAGCACCCGCTCGATTTCTTCCCGATCGAGCGGCTCGAGACTCCCCGCCGCAGTCGAATCGGCCATGCTTTTGATCACCATCGCCTGCCTCCGTGCAGGTTGCCGACAGGAATGGATGTCGCACTCCGTGATTACCCTTGCAGCGTGAGCAGGAATGGAACTCGGGCACTGCAACGACCAAGCGTAGCAGCCGTGTTGATATCGGCAGGCAATTGCGATGGTAGCAACCCGCCATCCGACGAACGTTCAATCTTGACGTCTGGAAAATTTGTAGGACTTGTCCCTTTGTCGCGAGGGAGCTCGCTCCCGCTGGGCTGCGAAGCGGCCCCGATCCTTTGCAACTCATTTCCTCAGACCCATCGCAGTGCCCGGTTTTACGGCGGCAGAGCCGCCGAACGGGAGCAAGCTCCCTCGCCACAGGGGGCATTTGGCGTCCTACAGGCCGGTTGCAGTGCTGGAGATCGACACCTAATGTGCGCCCGTCGCTGACTTGAGTTGGCGACAGGGTTTCGCAGCCCTGTAGATACGTGTAGTAACCTTGCAGTCCATCAAGCCGATGACGGTCGCATCTGCGCCCGCATGTCGCTTTATGGTGGCTGTGTGTGGGAGATCTTCGGGTCTGCCGGGTTCCTCGTATCCTCGGTCTGCGAACCCGCACATAGCTACCACCCCATTCGAATCGCAGCGAGCGGGAGTAGTTCTTCTTACAGATACGAGGAAGTTTTACTTATGACGACTAACAGTCCGCATCCCCGCTTCACCCCCATGAAACAAATCGCCACCAGCTACCCCGTCCTCCTCATCGACAGCGACGCCCCGCTGCGCGAGCTCCACAACTGCGCCGCCGAACGCCTGAACGCCGTCCTGCAATACCTCAACCTCATGGCCTGCACCAGCCTCCCCGACTACGCCGAAAACGACATCAACACCGTCACCAACATTTCGCGGATTCTGCTTCAGGATGTGCGGGATGTGTTTGGGGTGATTGAGCAGCGGGGATTTGAGGTCGCGAAGGGAGAGTGAAACTTTTTACGCACAAAAAACCCGCATTTCTGCGGGTTTTTGTTGCTCACTCAAAATCTCACTTTTTGCTTTTCAACCGACAACCGCACTCACATGAAGAACTGAATCCGGGCAGCGGAAACGATATCGACTGAACTATTCAGCCATGATCGCCTGATATTCCTTCTGGTACTCAGCGTAAGGGAGTTTTTTGTCCATCAGCGCCTTTACTCGCGCTTCCTTGTACTGAGCAGGAGTCAGCATTCCAACCGGTACAGACGACCCCGCAGACGCTGATGCCTGGTTTGATGGCGTGATATTTCCAATGCATTGATACTTGACGATCATCTGCCCGGCGTTGCAGTTACCCCAACCATCCTTTGAATGGCAATTCAGGGTTTTACCCCCGAAGGGTTCTGCGCGCTCGTAACCCCACACCGCGCATTTGTTGTTTGCAATTGACTCAGCCTGCTTTAAATCAACAATCGGAGTCTCGAAAGCTTTGAAGTCGTAAGCCATATCAATCGAACCATCCGCCCGGCTCCCGCCGGTTGCGTAAAATTCTTTACGACTGGAACAACCCGTTACTACAACGGCTAACATGACCAGAAGCAGTAGCTTACGCATGAGAAGAAATCCTTTTGAGGTGCAAGAAGTGCAATAATGGCAATGCGCCTTCTTCCTGTCCACAAAAACGATTTTTGGATGGACGATCAACAACGACGGAAATTTGCGGCCAAACAATGATCCTTGAATCCCTGATCAGAAATTCGCTGGTGTATTCGCAGCGCATTGCTCACGACCCACATTCGGCACAGCTCCTGCACTGATCAGGGACCGAGACGCACAAAAGCGGTTGTTGAGTAACGTCTAAAAAGTTCATCTCCCCCCGGCCGATTCATTTAGACTCGGCCGTTGGCTCATGGGGCCGGGCCATGCCCTATAACGGATATCCAAGACAGCTGTTCATGAAAACAATAATTAGTTACTTGCGAAATAGTTACTGGAAAAGATGGATCCGCAAACACAAATGCAAAGTGGCGGGCGGTTTATTGTCGCTGCACAAAAGATCGACAGTGACCCTAGAAGAAGGCGTGACGCTTGGGCATGTGGTCATAGAGTCAAAAAAGCTGGAAATCGGTGCGCATACCTATATCCGCAGTGACTGCGTCCTTTCGGCGGTCTCATCCATTGGCAGGTTTTGCTCCATCGGCAGCAGCTGTTTTATCGGCCAACAAAAGAGCTCGCATCCGTTGGACTGGCTCAGTTCACATCCCTTTCAATATACCGACACTGCGCTGGTTTACGACCCGGAGGTTGCGGACATCACGATTGGGCATGACGTCTGGATAGGCCATAGCGCGATGATCCTGGAAGGCGTGACCATAGGCACCGGCGCTGTCATCGCAACCCGCGCCCTGGTTGCCCATGACGTGCCACCGTACGCCATTGTTGCTGGCACCCCGGCAAAAGTTGTCAAGTATCGGCATACACCCGAGTTGATTGAGGCGCTGATCAACAGCAAGTGGTGGGAGGTTGATGTCGAGGTACTCAAGACATTACCGCTCAATGATCCGCAAGCCACTTTATCTCTGTTGGCCACCCTGCAGAAAGAAACGCGTGCCGACTACCAACAGATCGAAATAACCCGCAAAGGGTGCAGTATTTCGTCTTGAACAGCGGAAATGACCAACACTGCACATTCAAGATGCCCGGCCAAACCAGATTCAAATTATAAAAAAACCCGCATCAGATGCGGGTTTTAACGGCTGGATCCTGATGATCCCTGCCCAAAAAGCGGTTATCAGAAGTTCGCCGGTGTGTTGGCGCTGATGATTTCCGCCTCATCCGCCCCGATATTGCGAAACCGGTGCGGCAAGGTCGTCGGGAAGTAATAGCCGTCCCCGGCGTTGAGCACACTCACCTGGCCATCCACGGTCAACTCCACGGTACCCCGGGTCACCAACCCACACTCCTCGCCTTCAGAATGCACGATCGGCTCTTCGCCCGAGCTTGCGCCCGGTGCGTATTGCTCGCGCAGAAGGCGCATCTGCCGGCTTGGCACGGACGCGCCGATCAGCAGCAAGCGCAGGCCATGGCGGCCGAGGTCGGGCTGTTCGTTGGCGCGGAAGACGTACTGGTGTTCGCGCGGCGGCTGATCGAAGGTGAAGAAGTCGGCCAGGGACATGGGGATGCCCTCCAGCAATTTCTTCAGGGAGCTGACGGAAGGACTGACCCGATTCTGTTCGATCAGGGAGATGGTTGCATTGGTGACGCCGCTACGCCGGGCCAGCTCGCGCTGGGACAGTTTGTAGCTTTCGCGTACTAATTTGAGTCGTGAGCCCGTGTCCATGACAGCCTTATGTGCCAACCCGTAGGAGCGAGCTTGCTCGCGATTGCGATCTGACCTTCAACATTGATGTCGACTCAACCAACGCTTTCGCGAGCAGGCTCGCTCCTACAGGGATAATGGAGGGGTGGAGTGCAGGCGCGGATCACGCCGTTTTCCGGTCCCGGAAACGTGAAAGGCGGCTATTAAATCACGTTTGTTCGTAATGCTCAGCAGGTTCGATAAACGGCTGAAAAAAAGAACCTGTTGATGATAATTCTGGGTCAAGACACAAGACCTGTGGGAGCGAGCTTGCTCGCGATGGCGGCGGGTCAGTCAACATCAATGTCGAATGTCAGACCGCTATCGCGAGCAAGCTCGCTCCCACAGGGGGATTTGCTGTGTTGCTGAAATAAAAAACCGGCGGCACCTTTTTGGGGCAGCCGCCGGTGAGGTAAAACCTAGATCCCGAAACGGTCACGCAGCGAGTAGTACACCGCGCCGAGGGCGGTCAACGGCGCCGAGAAGGTACGCCCGCCGATCATCGGCATGTGCGGCAGCGAGGCAAATGCATCGAAGCGCTCGGCGTCACCACGGATCATTTCCGAGATCAGTTTGCCGGCCAGGTGCGAACAGGTGACGCCGTGGCCGCTGTAGCCCTGCATGTAGTAGGCGTTTTTCTCGATACGGCCGAATTGCGGCATGCGCGACATGGTCAGCAGGAAATTGCCGGTCCAGCGGTAGTCGATCTTCACGTCCTTCAATTGCGGGAAGGTCTTGAGGATCTTCGGGCGGATCAATTGTTCGATGTCGTCCGGCTCGCGTGCACCGTAGACCACGCCGCCGCCGTACAGCAGGCGGTTGTCGGCGGTCAGGCGGTAGTAGTCGAGCAGGTAGTTGCAGTCTTCCACGCAGTAGTTGTTGGTGATCAGGCTTCGGGCCTGCTTTTCAGACAACGGCTCGGTGACGACGATCTGCGAACCGCACGGCATGCTCTTGCTGGTCACGCGGTTGTCCAGGCCTTGCGGCAGGTAGGCGTTACCGGCGATCAGCAGGTACTTGGCCTTCACCACGCCTTTGGCGGTGCGCACGGTGATCGGCTCGCCGTAGGTGATTTCCACCGCCGCCGACTGCTCGTAGATCTTGCCGCCCAGGCCGATGATGGCCGAGGCTTCGCCCAGGGCCAGGTTCAGCGGGTGAATGTGGCCGCCCTGCATGTCCAGCAGGCCGCCGACGTAGGCGTCGGAACCCACTTCGCGCTTGATGTCGGCCGCGTCGAGCATTTTCAGGTTCTTGTTGCCGTAACGTTCCCAGCTCTTCTTCTGTTCGGCCAGGCCTTTGAGTTGCTTTTTGTTCATCGCCGCGAAGATGCCGCCGGGACGGTAGTCGCACTGGATGTCGTAGTGCTGTATGCGCTGACGGATGATGTCGGCGCCTTCGAAGATCATGCTGCCGAGGACCTCGGCAGTCTTGTCGCCGTAGCGCTCTTCGATGACATCGACGTCGCGGCTATAGGAGTTGACCAGTTGACCACCGTTGCGACCGCTGGCGCCGAAGCCGACTTTGGCCGCTTCGAGCACGGTCACGCTGTAGCCCGCTTCAGCGAGGAACAGGGCCGAGGACAGGCCGGTGTAGCCGGCGCCGATCACGCAGACGTCGCAGTCCACCGCCCCTTCCAGCACCGGGAAATCACCGGTGAAGTTGCGGGTGGCGGCGTAGTAGCTGTTTACATGTGCTTGTTTCATACAGTTCTCCGATGGCCGCCGACAGAGCCGGCGACCGTCGCTTTATTGTTATCAGAGCTTGATCCAGGTCGCCTTGAGTTCGGTGTACTTGTCGAACGCGTGCAGCGATTTGTCCCGACCGTTACCCGACTGCTTGAACCCGCCGAACGGCGCGGTCATGTCGCCGCCGTCGTACTGGTTGACCCAGACGCTGCCGGCACGCAGGCCACGGGCGAAGGTGTGGGCCTTGCTCAGGTTGCTGGTCCATACACCGGCGGCCAGGCCGAAGATGCTGTCGTTGGCAATCGCCAGGGCTTCATCGAAGGTGTCGAAGGTGATGACCGACAGCACCGGGCCGAAGATTTCTTCCCGGGCGATGGTCATGGCGTTGGTCACGCCGTCGAAAATCGTCGGTTCCACGTACTGGCCACCGGTGTCTTCGAGGGTGCGGCTGCCGCCGGCGATCAGTTCGGCGCCCTGCTCTTTGCCGATGCCGATGTAGCGCAGTACGTTGTCCAGTTGATGCTGGTCGACGACCGCGCCGACGGTGGTCGCAGGGTCGAGGGCGTGGCCCGGTTTCCAGGCTTGCAGGGCTTCCACCAACAATGGAATGAATTGCTCGCGAATCGAACGCTCCACCAGCAAGCGAGAACCGGCAGTGCAGACTTCACCCTGGTTGAAGGCGATGCCACTGGCCGCCGCCTGTGCTGCCGCGCGCAGATCCGGCGCGTCGGCGAACACCACGTTCGGGCTCTTGCCCCCGGCTTCGGCCCAGACGCGTTTCATGTTGCTCTGCCCGGCGTAAACCATCAGCTGCTTGGCAATCGCCGTGGAGCCGGTGAAGGCCAGCACGTCGACGTCCATGTGCAACGCCAGCGCCTTGCCAACGGTGTGGCCGTAGCCCGGCAGGACGTTGAACACACCTTTCGGGATGCCGGCATCCAGCGCCAGCTGCGCGATGCGGATCGCGGTCAGCGGGGACTTTTCCGAAGGCTTGAGGATGAACGAGTTGCCCATTGCCAGGGCCGGGGCGAATTTCCAGCTGGCCATGATCAACGGGAAGTTCCACGGCACGATGGCCGCGACCACGCCGGCCGCTTCGCGGGTCACCAGGCCCAGTTGATCCTGGGGCGTGGCGGCGACTTCGTCGTAGATCTTGTCGATGGCTTCGGCGGTCCAGCGGATCGCGTTGGCGGTCGCCGGAATGTCGATGCTCATGGAGTCGCTGATCGGCTTGCCCATGTCGAGGGTTTCGAGCAGGGCCAGTTCTTCCTGGTTCGCCAGGATCAGGTCGGCGAAACGGATCAGGATGCGCTTGCGCTCGGCCGGGGCGAGGTTGGCCCACACGCCGGATTCGAACGTACGACGCGCCACGGCGACCGCTGTATTGGCGTCGGCTTCGTCGGTGCTGGCGACGTTCGCCAGGAAACGACCGTCCACGGGGCTGATGCATTCGAACGTCACGCCGCTGGCGGCCGCGCAGTATTGGCCGTCAATGAATGCGCGACCTTCGATGGTTAGGGACTGGAAGCGCTGCTCCCAATCGCTGCGAGTGTTTGTCATGGTTGTGACTCGACGCAGGGGAATAAGAATCTGAAAAGAACCGCAATCCCTGTGGGAGCGAGCTTGCTCGCGATAGCGGTGGGTCAGACACCATCCATGTTGAATGTGATGGCCTCATCGCGAGCAAGCTCGCTCCCACAGGGTTTGGCGGTGCACACAGGATTTGTGTGTGCCGCCAACGCCGTCAGACAGTGTGCAGGTACCAGTTGTACTCAAGGTCCGAGATGGAGTTCTCGAACTCGGCCAGCTCGCTTTCCTTGCACGCCACGAACACATCGATGTACATCGGGTCGATGTAGCGCGCCATGACTTCGCTGTCGTCCAGCTCGCGCAGGGCGTCGCGCAGGTTGTTCGGCAGGCTCTGCTCGTTCTGCTCGTAGCTGTTGCCTTCCACCGGGGCGCCCGGTTCGATCTGGTTGGTCAGACCGTGGTGAACACCGGCCAATACCGATGCCATCAGCAGGTACGGGTTGGCGTCGGCACCGGCTACACGATGCTCGATGCGCACGGCGTCCTTGGAGCCGGTCGGTACACGCACGGCCACGGTGCGGTTATCGATGCCCCAGCTCGGCGAGTTCGGTACATAGAACTGTGCGCCGAAACGACGGTACGAGTTGACGTTCGGGCAAAGGAACGCCATCTGCGCCGGCAGGGTCTCGAGCACACCGCCGATCGCGTGTCGCAGCGCGGCGTTCTGCTCGGGATCCTCGCTGGCAAAGATGTTGTTGCCTTCTTTGTCGAGAATCGAAATGTGCACGTGCAGACCGTTACCTGCCTGGCCCGGATACGGCTTGGCCATGAAGGTGGTGTCCATCTCGTGGTCGTAGGCGATGTTCTTCACCAGACGCTTGAGCAGGACCGCGTAGTCGCACGCCTTGATCGGGTCAGCCACGTGATGCAGGTTGACTTCGAATTGCGCCGGGGCGCTTTCCTTGACGATGGCGTCAGCCGGGATGCCCTGCTCTTTCGCGCCTTCGAGGATGTCTTGCAGGCAATCGACGTATTCGTCGAGGTCGTCGATCAGGTACACCTGGGTCGACATCGGACGCTTGCCGGACACCGGCGAACGTGGCGATTGCGGACGACCGTTCACGTTGTCCTGGTCGATCAGGTAGAACTCCAGTTCGAACGCGGCGCAGATGGTCAGACCCATGTCGTCGAACTTGCGCACGATATTGGCCAGCACTTCACGCGGGTCGGCGAAGAATGGCTCGCCTTCGATTTCGTGCATGGTCATCAACAGTTGCGCGGTCGGGCGCTTCTGCCATGGCTCGATGCTGAGGGTGCCGGGGATCGGGTAGCAGATCCGGTCGGCATCGCCGATGTCCAGACCCAGGCCGGTGCTTTCCACCGTGGAACCATTGATGTCCAGAGCAAACAGAGAGGCCGGCAGGTTGATGCCTTTCTCGTAAACCTTATGAAGACTGGTGCGCTCGATGCGCTTGCCGCGCACCACACCGTTCATATCCGCAATCAGAAGGTCGACGTACAAAACCTCAGGATGTTTCTTAAGGAATGCGTTTGCTTCGTTGAGTTGAACGGCACGCAGAGGGACCGACATGATGCACCTATTTTTTTACTGTTAATTATTATGTTCACCGCCCTTTCACGAGCCCAGTCAATCCGAAAGGCAAAGTGAAGTCAATAGCGAACACCTGGCCTTTCAACGTTTATTTTCGGGCCTCTCAGGGGGACGAGAGTGCCAGATACGCCCTCAAACACGCGTAAACCCTGAAGATCGGACGTGCGGCGTTTAGAATTTTTTACATGAGAGTTGTTAATTAAAATCAACAAGGCTAAGCTCCGGAAAAGCTCGTTCAAGTGTGAAACTTCGAGGTGATAAAAATGGCACTCAAGCCATTGATCGGCGTTACTGCGTGCGTCAAACAGATTGGCCTGCACCCCTACCACATCAGCGGTGACAAGTACTTGCGTGCTGTCAGCGCTGCGGCACTGGGGCTGCCTGTCGTTATTCCTTCCTTAGGCGACCTGACCGAAATCGATGACCTGCTGCTGCAGCTCGACGGTCTGTTGCTGACCGGCTCGCCGTCGAACGTGGAACCCTTCCACTATCAAGGCCCCGACAGTGCCCCCGGCACGGATCATGATCCGGCGCGGGATGCCACCACCCTTCCCCTGATCCGCGCCGCTATTGCAGCGGGCGTGCCGGTGCTCGGCATCTGCCGTGGTTTCCAGGAAATGAACGTGGCGTTCGGTGGCAGCCTGCATCAGAAGGTCCATGAGCTGCCTGGCTTGCTCGACCATCGCGAGGCCGACCATCCGGACCTGGCCGTGCAATACGCCCCCGCCCATGAGGTGAATGTGCAGCCCGGCGGTGTGTTCGAAGCGCTGGAGCTGCCTGCGGTGTTCCAGGTGAACTCGATTCACAGCCAGGGCATCGACCGCCTCGCGCCCGGCCTGCGCGCCGAAGCCGTCGCGCCCGATGGCCTGATCGAGGCGATCTCCGTCGAGCACAGCAAGGCCTTTGCCCTCGGCGTGCAATGGCACCCGGAATGGCAAGTGCTGAACAACCCTCCTTACTTGAGTATTTTCCAGGCGTTCGGCGAAGCCTGTCGGCAACGGGCGGCACTGCGTCACTCGAGCTGACGACCTGATACCCACATTCAACGATTGACTGCCCAACGCGAGCGGGCAGGCGCTTGTGCGTGCCCCGCTCGCGGAAACAACACACTGCAATAACAACAAGTACGACCAGGCAGCCAGGATGGCGGCGCCGAATAAACCCGAGCGGTATGGGTGAGTTCGATCAGCAAACGCAAATCCCTGTGGGAGCGAGCTTGCTCGCGATAGCGATGTGTCAGGTGACATCAATGTCGATTGTGCCGGCCTCATCGCGAGCAAGCTCGCTCCCACAGGGTCTGCGTTCTGACCGAAGTCCCCGATACGGGTTTGCAATCCACTATTAAGCCGGGCCGTGTTGGCCGGGCGACTGAAACCTGTTGGGAGTTTCACATGGCAAACGCCTCCAGCATCTACAGGAAGGCTCTTGAGGGTCACCAGGCACCGAAAAAGGTGTTGGTGAAAATCGATCGCGTCACCAAGAAGTTCGACGAAACCATCGCTGTGGACGATGTGTCCCTGGAAATCCACCAGGGTGAAATCTTCGCCCTGCTCGGTGGTTCCGGTTCCGGCAAATCGACCCTGCTGCGCATGCTCGCCGGTTTCGAGCGCCCGACCGAAGGCCGGATTCTGCTCGACGGTGTCGACATCACCGACATGCCGCCGTACGAACGACCGATCAACATGATGTTCCAGTCCTACGCGCTGTTCCCGCACATGACGGTAGCGCAGAACATCGCCTTCGGCCTCAAGCAGGACCGTTTGCCAGCGGCGGAAATCGACGCCCGGGTGCAGGAGATGCTGCGCCTGGTGCACATGACCCAGTACGCCAAGCGCAAGCCGCACCAACTGTCCGGCGGCCAGCGTCAGCGCGTGGCCCTGGCCCGTTCCCTGGCCAAGCGTCCGAAGCTGCTGCTGCTCGACGAACCGATGGGCGCACTGGATAAAAAGCTGCGTTCGCAGATGCAATTGGAGCTGGTGGAGATCATCGAGCGCGTGGGCGTGACCTGCGTGATGGTGACCCACGACCAGGAAGAGGCCATGACCATGGCCCAGCGTATCGCGATCATGCACCTGGGCTGGATCGCCCAGATCGGCAGCCCGGTGGACATTTATGAAGCACCGGTCAGCCGCATGGTCTGCGAATTCATCGGCAACGTGAACGCCTTCGACGGCACCGTGGTCGAGGACCTGGAAGGTCACGCGATCATCCACAGCCCGGACCTGGAGCAGAAGATCTACGTCGGTCACGGCGTCAGCACTTCGGTACAGGACAAGTCGATCACCTACGCGATCCGCCCGGAAAAACTGCTGGTCAGCACCGTCAAGCCGGATAACCGCTACAACTGGTCCGCTGGCAAAGTGCATGACATCGCCTACCTGGGCGGGCACTCGGTGTTCTACGTCGAGCTGCCTGGGGGCAAGATCGTCCAGTCGTTCATGGCCAACGCCGAACGCCGTGGTGCGCGTCCGACCTGGGACGATCAGGTCTACGTGTGGTGGGAAGACGACAGCGGCGTGGTACTGCGCGCATGAAAACCTTCAATCAGCAATTCCTGAGGTGGGTCCCCAGCGGGCGCAAGTTCGTCATCGGGATTCCGTTCATCTGGCTGTTCCTGTTCTTCATGTTGCCGTTCTTCCTGGTGATGAAGATCAGCTTCTCGGAAGCGGCCCTGGCCATTCCGCCCTACTCGGAGATCTACACCTTCGCCGAGCAGAAATTCCAGCTGTTGCTCAACATCGGCAACTACACCCTGCTGGGCGAGGATGAGCTGTACCTGTCCGCCTATCTGGGCTCGTTGAAGGTGGCGTTTTTCAGCACCGTGATGTGCCTGGTGATCGGTTTCCCGATGGCCTACGCCATCACCAAGGCCAGCAAGGAAGCGCAGAACGTGCTGATGCTGCTGATCATGATGCCGACCTGGACCGCGATCCTGATCCGCGTTTATGCGTGGATGGGCATCCTCAGCAACAACGGCCTGCTCAACGGGTTCCTGATGTGGACCGGGCTGACCTCGCACCCGATCGAGATCCTCAACACCAACATCGCCGTCTACATAGGCGTCGTCTATGCATACCTGCCGTTCATGGTGCTGCCGCTGTACGCCAACCTGGTCAAACATGACCAGAGCCTGCTGGAGGCCGCATCGGACCTGGGTTCGAGCACCTTCAACAGCTTCTGGAAAATCACTGTGCCTTTGGCCAAGAACGGCATCATCGCCGGTTGCATGCTGGTGTTCATTCCGGTGGTCGGTGAGTTCGTGATTCCGGAACTGCTGGGCGGCCCGGAAACCCTGATGATCGGCCGTGTGTTGTGGCAAGAGTTCTTCAACAACCGCGACTGGCCAGTGGCGTCCGCCCTGGCGGTGGTAATGCTGTTGATCCTGATTGTGCCGATTCTGCTGTTCAACCGCAGCCAGGCCAAAGAGATGGAGGCACGGGGATGAAACGCTTCGGATTTTCAAAGTTCATGCTGATTTTCGGCCTGTCGTTTATCTACCTGCCGATGCTGATTCTGGTGATCTACTCGTTCAACGCCTCCAAGCTGGTGACGGTGTGGGGTGGCTGGTCGATCAAGTGGTACGCCGGTTTGCTCGACAACAGCCAGTTGATGGGTTCGGTGCTGCGCTCGCTGGAAATCGCCTGCTACACCGCGATTGCGGCAGTCGCACTAGGGACGCTGGCCGCGTTCGTCCTGACCCGCGTCACACGCTTCAAGGGCCGCACGCTGTTCGGTGGCCTGGTCACCGCGCCGCTGGTGATGCCTGAAGTGATCACCGGCCTGTCGCTGTTGCTGCTGTTCGTGGCCATGGCGCAGTTGATCGGCTGGCCGATGGAGCGTGGCATCGTCACGATCTGGATCGCCCACACCACGTTTTGTGCCGCCTATGTGGCGGTGGTAGTCTCCGCCCGCCTTCGCGAACTGGACCTGTCCATCGAAGAAGCGGCCATGGACCTGGGTGCGAAGCCGTTCAAGGTGTTTTTCCTGATCACCATTCCGATGATCGCGCCGTCACTGGCGGCCGGCGGCATGATGTCGTTCGCCCTGTCGCTGGATGACCTGGTGCTGGCGAGCTTCGTGTCCGGCCCGGGTTCCACGACCCTGCCGATGGAGGTGTTCTCGGCGGTGCGTCTGGGCGTCAAGCCCGAGATCAACGCCGTGGCCAGCCTGATCCTGTTGGCAGTGTCGATCGTGACCTTCATGGTCTGGTACTTCAGCCGTCGTGCCGAAGCCACCCGCAAGCGCGCGATCCAGGAAGCCATGGACCAGACCGCCAGCGAATCCTGGCAGCAACCTGAAAAGAAAATGCTGGAAGCCACCGCCTAAGACGCTGTGGTTTGCTCTTTGTGGCGAGGGGGCTTGCCCCCGTTCGGCTGCGCAGCAACCGTAAAACCAGTGCGTTCGGTGTAACTGAAACACCGCGGAATCCGGTTTTGGGGCCGCTGCGCGACCCAACGGGGGCAAGCCCCCTCGCCACAGGTGCTGTTTTCACTGTTTTGTGTTTTTGAATAAAAAAATGGAGTTGTACCGATGAAAATGTTTGGCAGGGCTCTGCTGACACTGTCCTTATTGGGCGCAATCGCCACCGGCGCCCAGGCCAATGACAAGGTTCTGCGCGTCTATAACTGGTCGGATTACATAGGCCCGGACACCGTCAAGAAATTCGAGGACGAGACTGGCATCCAGGTGACCTACGATGTCTTCGACAGCAACGAAACCCTTGAGGCACGCCTGCTGGCGGGTAAATCCGGCTACGACATCGTCGTGCCGTCCAACAGCTTCCTGGCCAAGCAGATCAAGGCCGGTGTCTATCAGGAACTGGACAAGTCGAAGCTGTCGAACTGGAAAAACCTCAACCCGGTGCTGCTGAAAAACGCCTCCGCGAGCGATCCCGACAACGCCCACGCCATCCCGTACATGTGGGGTTCGATCGGCATCGGCTTCAACCCGCAGAAGGTCAAGGAAGTGCTCGGCGCCAACGCCCCGACCAACTCCTGGGACCTGCTGTTCAAACCGGAAAACGCCGAGAAGCTAAAAGCCTGCGGCATCAGTTTCCTCGATTCGCCGACTGAAATGATCCCGACCGCCCTGCACTACCTGGGCTACCCGGTGAACGATCAGGACAAACAGCACATCGCCGAAGCCGAGGCGCTGTTCATGAAGATTCGCCCGAACGTGGCGTACTTCCATTCGTCGAAATACATCTCGGACCTGGCCAACGGCAACATCTGCGTGGCCGTCGGTTACTCCGGCGACGTGCTGCAGGCCAAGGCCCGCGCCCAGGAGGCCGGGGACAAGGTGAAGATCGACTACAGCATCCCGAAAGAAGGCGCCGCCAGTTTCTACGACATGCTCGCCATCCCGCGCGATGCCGCCAACGTCGAGAACGCGTACCTGTTCATGAACTTCCTGATGCGCCCCGACGTGATTGCCGACATCACCAACAACATCGGCTACAGCAACGCGAACGCTGCGGCCACGCCACTGGTCGATGAAGCGATCCGCAACGATCCGGGCTCCTACCCGCCGGAAGCGGTGATGGCCACGCTCTATGCCGTGCCGGACCAACCGATTGCCGTCCAGCGGATCATGACCCGTGGCTGGACCAAGGTGAAGTTGGGCCAGTAATTCACTCAGTTGATCTGCTGAGCCTGAGATTGCCATCGCGAGCAAGCTCGCTCCCACAGTGGTCCGTGTTGAACCAATGATGTGCGAACGACGCTCCCCCCTGTGGGAGCGAGCTTGCTCGCGATGAGGCCAGAACAGCCAGCACACATTTCAGCTTTACCCATTTCCGTTCACGCAGCGCCTTACCACCGCTGCCTCTCCTGCAAGTAGAACGGCCTCACCTGGCTCCCTCGGTTCAGGTGAATTTTGGCGCCCTCGGGCGCCTTTTTTATTGGGGATCGATCAAAGGCCATTCGGCCAGTGCCCGATAGCGGCCCTTGTGGGATTCGAACAGGGTGAACCGGTCGGCACGCAGGAAGAATTCCGGCGCCGTTGCGGACTCCGGCACCGGTGCCCGATACTGCCGTGCCAGGGTCAGATGCGGACGGTATTCCCTTGGCGCTTCCTCCAGCCCGAACGGCAACATCGCCTGTTCCAGGGCGTACACCAGGCGCAACAATGCCGGGGGCGCCTGCTCCGGTGCGAGCACCAGCGCCCCTGCCCTGCGCCACACGTCCAACCGATCCAGCACCACCGTCAAGCGCTCGCCCGGTGTACGGATCGCCGCCGCAGCGGTACAGATATCAGCAATCTGCGCCGCGCCCACCGCCCCCAAAAACTTCAGCGTCAGGTGAAAGTTTTCCGCCGGCACCGGCCGTCCGTTACGCAGTTGCAGCGCACTGCGCCACTGCGCTATCTCCCGGCGCTGGGCCGGGGCGCAGTTCAGCGCAAAGAACAGACGCTTGAACGGCTCGCGGGATTCGTCGTTCATGCCGGACACCTCGTGGGAAGACTGCCTGAGTGTACCCAACACTCGCGTACCGACCAGCGCATTCCTGGCATCGTGGGGCAGGCGCGTTATAGTTTTAGCATCCCGAAAAACCGGAGGGGGCCATGCGACAGATCATCAGCAAGGAACCATGGTGGGCCAGACCGCCCGAGCCCGGCCAGGATGAACTCAAGCTGGAATGGGGCTGGCTGGTGCACTACAGCGAAGGCGAGCCGCGCTTCGAGTTCATCCGCGAGCGGCCGACGGACGACGAGATCCGCCAGCGCAAGAGTTGCAGGATCACCCCGACGCCGGAGTGATCCCGCGTAAGGCGTCAGGCCTGGAGGAGCAATTCGAACCCGCCGTACACCATGCGCTGGCCATCGAAGGGCATCGGATTGACGTCCGGCTTCATGCGCGGGTCCTGCATCATCTTGTCCATTCCGGCATTGCGCCTGGCCTTGTCCGGCCAGACGATCCAGCCAAAGGCAACGGTTTCGCCTTCCTTGAGCTTCACCGACATTGGAAACGAGGTGACCTTGCCTTCCGGGACATCCTCGCCCCAGCATTCGACCACGCTCAAGGCACCGTTTTCCTTGAAAATCGAGGCGGCGATTTCGGCGTGTTTGATGTATTGCTCACGGTTGGCGGTGGGTACGGCAGCGATAAAACCATCGACATAAGACATGAGTATTTCTCCTTGGGTCATGGGGTGTTCTGCTGGGTAGTCGATTGCGCTGGCGTCCAATCGACAGCGCCGGTACTCAAACCGACCGGTGGTTCAGTACGCACCGCCAGGCTGCCTTCGATCTGCCCCGCCATGTAAAGCGTGCCAGCCATGACGCCGGTGGTCGGGTTCTGCACCAGTTTGAGCCAGGCCTTGTCGAAGGTATTGCCCAGGCTGCTGCGGATCAGCGCCTCGCTGTCGGGCCGGTCATTGGCCTGAATCAGTGCGCGAATGCCCGCCACCCCTACCGTGATCAAGCCACCGGCGAGTCTCCCGGCCGCCGCGGCCACGGCGCTGGCGGCCCCGCGCGGGGCCATCTCGGCTTCCATCCGCCGGCTGGCGCGCCTGGCCACCGGCGCCATCGCGGTGTCAGTCGAACCCACCCCCTTGTCGCCACCGGCCTTGTGGATTTTGTCGACCAGCGCGGCGAAGGCCGGCAAGGTGTTCAGCGATTCGGTGTGCACGATCTGGTACAACGAGGCGTCCCGCGCCGGCGGCGGCCCGAGGGCGATGGCCGGGATTTTCTGGATGCGCCCGTTGAGCTGGGCCATCGGCACGCCGTGGCGGGTGGAGGTTTTCTGCAGCTCTTCCTTGAGGATGTCGACGTAGAACGCCGCTGCCAGACCGAGAATCGCATCGGGATCGACTTCCAATGCCGCCGGGGCCAGGACCTTCTCCTGATAGGCTTCGAGCAGGTACGCCGCCAGGCGTTTTTCCGATGCGTCCTGCTCACCCTTGGCGCTGAGGGTGTACCAGCTGACCTTCACCGACAGCCATTCCTGGGTCCAGTAGCTGCTGAACCACGGAATGAAATTCTGTTCGGTCAACTCATAGACCCGTGTACGCCAGTACTCCATGGCGCCGCGGGCATAGATTCTGGTCTGCTCGGTGGCTGACTGCGACGCAGCGACGATCTCCCGGTCCACTTGCTGCCAGGTGCTCGTTGAGACGATGACCGGCACCACTTCCACCGGCGCACGCGGCGGTGTGGCGCACCCCGCCAACACCACCAGCACGGCGACGATCAGCGAACGCAGGCTCAAGATTGCGACTTCCCGCAGTGTGCACCGGACGAAATGCCCGACACTCGAAACCATCGGTTTAAGTATAGGTGGCGGTGCTCTGTAGGCCGCCATCGCGAGCAGGCTCGCTCCCCCCCTGGTCGGCGGTGAACCTGTGGGAGCGAACCGGCTCGCGATGGGGCCAGAGCAGACAGCGCAAATTGCACCATCACTTGCGTCGATATTCACCATCGCCGCGATTGCCTTCCGCTTGAACGCCGTCAGCGTAGGATCAATTCCAAGCCAACACGAAACCCCGAATCGGAGGGGAACCTCATGCTGATCCATCTGCTGACCTGCCTGGCCCTGACGGCGTTCACATTGAGTGTGTTTGCCTGGTACGTCCTGAGCGAGGAACAAACATCATGATTCACACTGTCACCCTCGCCGTACGTTTTCCGGTGTTCGGCAACAATTTCTACGCGCAGGAATTCGAGTCACGTAAAGAGTTGACTCTTCTGTTCGACGAGAAGTTCGAGGCGTTGCTGATCCCGGCAGCCGATCATCACTTCAGCAACGAAGTGGTCGGGCTCAATGATCAGTTCCGTTTTTTGAATGACGTGCTGGTCGAGCATCTGCTGGATGTCGAACTGGCAAAAGGCTCGGCCCGTTCGTTCGGGTTCTGACAGCGACCGCCGGTCGCCCGGGCACGGACGGCAACCGCTCACAACGTTCGCTGGCTATTGCCGATCCCCTTGGCAATATCAATCCCCCAATCCATCGCCGCTTCCATGTCCAGCATGTGCGGCCGTGGGTCGTGGTTCTCATCGATGGCCGAGCCGTCCGGCCGATAGACACCGATGAACATGCCCAACGAACCGTCCTTCAATATCTCTGCCTTGACTTTGATGTTGCATCCGTTCGATAGCGTTTCCTTGTGCTCCATATGGCGCTCGGTCATGACTGCATTGCTCCCCTGACTGAATTCAAACCCTACTGGCCATGCTAGCTCAGCCCTCCGGAATGCGCCGATTGGCAGGACCGGAGGCCGGCCCTGACAGCGGCGCAATGCCACCTATACTCAAGGCCACCTCCCCCAGGGGATCTGCACGTCCAACAATAAAAAGCAGAGGTGGAACATGGTCTGGCAGCAAGTCTACGATCCGTTCGGTAACCCGGTGCTTTCAACGCTCATGGCGGCTGTGCCGGTGGTGGTGATGCTGGCGGCCCTCGCTTTTTTTCATATCAAGGCGCACCTGGCGGCGTTGCTCGCCCTGGTCTCGGCCTTGCTGATCTCGATCTTCGCCTTCGGCATGCCGGCGAGCATGGCCGGTTCCGCGGCGCTGTTCGGTGCGGCCAACGGCCTGCTGCCGATTGGCTGGATCGTGTTGAACATCATCTTCCTGCATCGCCTGACCACCGAGAACGGTTCGTTCAAGGTGCTGCAAGACTCCCTGGCGCGCATCACCGATGACCGGCGCCTGCAATTGCTGCTGATCGCCTTCTGCTTCGGGGCGTTTTTCGAGGGCGCGGCCGGTTTCGGTACGCCGGTGGCGGTGACCGGGGCGATTCTGATCGGGCTGGGGTTTTCGCCGCTCGCCGCTTCAGGGCTGGCACTGATCGCCAACACCGCCCCCGTGGCGTTCGGCGCCCTCGGCACACCGATCATCACCCTGGCCAAGGTCACCGGACTGGATGAAATGGAGCTGTCGATGATGGTCGGCCGGCAGTTGCCGTTCTTCTCGGTGCTGGTGCCGTTCTGGTTGATCTGGGCCTTTGCCGGCTGGCGCAAGATGGTGGAAATCTGGCCGGCGATCCTGGTGGCCGGGGTCAGTTTTGCCGTGCCGCAGTTCCTGGTGTCCAACTATCACGGGCCGATGCTGGTGGACGTGATCGCCGCACTGATTTCCATGGCCTGCCTGACCGGTTTCCTCAAGGTGTGGAAACCGGCCACCGTGCATACCTCCGCCGCCCTGTCCGGCCGGGTCGACAACTCGAAGATCGATGCCGAGCACGACGAAAAGCCTGTACCCACTGCAACCTTTGCCAATGAAGCAAAACCGGCAGTGATGCGGGCGTGGATGCCGTGGCTCATCCTCACGGTCTTCGTGTTCATCTGGGGCACCCAGGGCTTCAAGAACACCTTCGACACCCGCCCCGCCATCGACCCGCAAACCAGTGCCGCCAAGCTCGATCCTCAGGGCAAGCCGATGCGCGAGGCGAACCCGCTGTTTGCGCCGGTCGTGACCTTCACCACCCTGCACTTGCAGGTCGAGAAAGTCCCGCCCGTGGTGGCCGCGCCGAAAACCGAAGAAGCGGTGTACAAGTTCACCTGGTTCACCGCCACCGGCAGCGGCATTCTGCTGGCGGCGATTGTCGGCGGTTTGCTGATGGGGTACTCGATCCCGCAACTGATTCACCAGTACCTGCGCACTTTGTGGGTGGTGCGTTATTCGCTGATCACCATAGTGGCGATGCTCGCGCTGGGCTTCCTCACGCGCTACTCGGGCCTGGATGCGACCATGGGCCTGGCTTTCGCCGCGACGGGCATTTTCTACCCGATGTTCGGCACCCTGCTCGGCTGGCTCGGCGTGGCGTTGACAGGTTCAGACACCGCGTCCAACGTGCTGTTCGGCGGCCTGCAACGGGTGACATCCGAGCAGTTGGGCATCAGCCCGGTGTTGATGGCTGCAGCCAACAGTTCCGGCGGGGTCATGGGCAAGATGGTCGACGCCCAGTCGATCGTGGTCGCGTCCACCGCCACCCGCTGGTACGGCCATGAAGGGGAAATCCTGCGCTACGTGTTCTTCCACTCGATTGTGCTGGCGATCCTGGTCGGTGGCCTGGTGACGCTGCAGGCCTACGTCGCACCGTTCAGCCATATGGTGGTGGGCGGGCATTAAATTCTGCTTAAGCCTGATCCACGCCCGGGTTCACCACCCGGGCGTGGCGTAGCGCACACTGTGGGAGCGAGCTTGCTCGCGATGGCGGAGTGTCATTCAACATAGATGTCGACTGGTCTGCCGCTATCGCGAGCAAGCTCGCTCCCACAGTGAGTGGTGGTACGTCGAGCAGACAACGATCCCATGGACAGCTGAGCCTGACGGGCCAATGATTAAGACAGTGGACCGCGAATACAGACCTCACGCATCAACAAAACGAGTGTCGAGCGCCGATGAACATTCTCTACGATGAACGCGTTGACGGCGCCTTGCCCGACGTCGACAAACAGGCGCTGTTGCACGCCCTGAAAACCCGCTTGCCAGCTCTTGAGATCTTGCATCAGCGCGAGGAAACCAAGCCCTACGAATGCGACGGGCTGTCGGCCTATCGCACCACGCCGATGCTGGTGGTGCTGCCCCGATCCATCGACGAAGTCCAGGGGGTGCTGCGGGTCTGCCATGAACTGCGCGTCCCCGTCGTGGCCCGTGGCGCGGGCACCGGGTTGTCCGGCGGCGCGTTGCCCCTGGAGAAAGGCGTACTGCTGGTGATGGCGCGCTTCAACAACATCCTGCACATCGATCCAGCCGCCCGTACCGCACGGGTTCAGCCCGGCGTACGCAATCTGGCGATTTCCCAGGCAGTGGCACCCTTCGGCCTGTATTACGCGCCGGATCCTTCCTCGCAAATCGCCTGTTCGATCGGCGGCAACGTCGCGGAAAATGCCGGTGGCGTGCACTGCCTGAAGTACGGCCTGACCGTGCACAACGTGCTCAAGGTCGACATCCTCACCGTTGATGGCGAGCACCTGAGCCTGGGCTCCAACGCCCTCGATTCCCCCGGTTTCGACCTGCTGGCGCTGTTCACCGGCTCCGAAGGCCTGCTCGGGGTGATCACCGAAGTCACGGTCAAGCTGCTGCCCAAGCCGCAGACCGCCAAAGTGCTGCTGGCGGCGTTCGATTCCGTGGAAAAAGCCGGGCGCGCCGTCGGCGACATCATTGCCGCCGGCATCATCCCCGGTGGCCTGGAAATGATGGACAACCTGGCCATCCGCGCCGCCGAGGACTTCATCCACGCCGGTTATCCGGTGGATGCCCAGGCCATTCTGCTGTGCGAGCTCGATGGTGTCGAAGCCGATGTTTCTGATGACTGCGACCGGGTGCGCCAGGTACTGCAACAGGCCGGCGCCACCGAGTTACGCCAGGCCAAGGACGAAGCCGAGCGTGTGCTGTTCTGGGCCGGGCGCAAGAATGCCTTCCCGGCGGTGGGTCGTCTCTCGCCGGACTACTACTGCATGGACGGCACCATTCCCCGTCGCGAACTGCCTGGCGTACTGCACGCCATCGCCGAGCTTTCGAACGAATACGGCCTGCGGGTGGCCAACGTGTTCCATGCCGGCGACGGCAACATGCACCCGCTGATCCTGTTCGATGCCAATCAACCCGGTGAACTTGATCGAGCCGAAGCCCTGGGTGGCAAGATTCTGGAGTTGTGCGTGAAGGTCGGCGGCAGCATCACCGGTGAACACGGCGTGGGCCGCGAGAAGATCAACCAGATGTGCGCGCAGTTCAACAGCGATGAGCTGACCCTGTTCCATGCCATCAAGGCCGCCTTCGACCCCAGCGGCCTGCTCAACCCCGGTAAGAACATTCCGACCCTGCACCGCTGCGCCGAATTCGGTGCCATGCACATACATGGCGGTCAATTGCCCTTCCCCGAGCTGGAGCGCTTCTGATGCACGGCCCTGAAGATTTCGATGACAGCCAGTCACTGCTGGAACAGGTCAATCAGGCGCTGGAAAACGTCACGCCCTTGCGCATCCAGGGTTCCAACAGCAAAGCCTTTCTCGGCCGCACCACGGCCGGGGAAATTCTCGACACCCGCTCGCACCGGGGTATCGTCAGTTACGACCCGACTGAACTGGTGATCACCGCCCGTTGCGGCACACCGTTGTCGCAACTGACGCAGGTGCTGGACGACGCGCAACAGATGCTGCCCTGCGAGCCACCATCCTTCGGCGACGGCGCCACCGTCGGCGGCATGATCGCCTGCGGGCTGTCCGGGCCACGGCGCCCGTGGTCCGGTTCGGTGCGCGATTTCGTGCTCGGCACGCGGGTCATCACAGGGCAAGGCAAGCTGTTGCGCTTCGGTGGCGAGGTGATGAAAAACGTCGCCGGCTACGACCTGTCGCGCCTGATGGCCGGCAGTTACGGCAGCCTCGGGCTGATTACCGAAGTTTCCCTCAAAGTGCTGCCCAAACCCCGGCAGTGCCTCAGTATCAGCCTGGAAATGGACGCCGAACGGGCCTTGTTGCGCCTGGCGGAATGGGGCCAGCAGCCGTTGCCGATCAGCGCGGCTTGTCACGACGGTTCACGCCTGCACCTGCGGCTTGAAGGCGGTGAAGGTTCGGTATCGGCAGCCCATGAGCGCCTCGGAGGCGAACGGCTGGAGTCTTGCTGGTGGGGCGATCTCAACGAACAGCGCTTGAGTTTCTTCGATGAAGACCAACCGCTTTGGCGCCTGTCACTGCCGCACAACACGCCGCTTCTGTCGTTGCCGGGGCGCCAGTTGATCGACTGGGGGGGCGCCCAGCGCTGGCTGAAATCCGATGCCGAAGCGGCGTACATCCGCCAGGTCGTCGACGAGGTCGGTGGCCATGCCACCTGCTTCAGCCATGGCCTGACCGACACTCCATTCCAGCCTCTGCCCCCGGCCCTGATGCGCTATCACCGCAACCTGAAACAACAGCTCGATCCACGGGGTATCTTCAACCCCGGACGCCTGTACGCGGAGCTTTGAACCATGCAGACGACCTTGAGTGAACGCGCCAGCCAATTGCCACGCGCCGCAGAAGCCGAAAGCATCCTGCGCACCTGCGTGCACTGCGGGTTCTGCAATGCCACGTGCCCGACCTATCAATTGCTCGGCGATGAACTGGACGGACCACGGGGTCGCATTTACCTGATCAAGCAGGTGCTGGAAGGCAACGACGTCACGCAAAAGACCCAGCAGCACCTGGACCGCTGCCTGTCGTGCCGCAACTGCGAAACCACCTGTCCGTCGGGCGTCGACTACCACAACCTGCTGGACATCGGGCGGGCGGTGGTCGATGCGGCGGTGCCACGCCCGCTCGGTCAGCGCCTGTTGCGCGAAGGGTTGCGGCAGACCGTGCCGCATCCGGATTTGTTTAAAAGCCTGATCAATGGCGGCCAAGTGTTCCGCGCACTGCTGCCCGACTCCCTGCAAAGCAAATTGCCGCGCAGTGCATACCCGGCCAAACCGCGACCCATGACCCTGCGCGAGCGTCAGGTGCTGATGCTCGAAGGTTGCGTGCAGCCCAGTCTGTCACCCAACACCAATGCCGCGGCGGCGCGGGTGCTGGACCGCTTGGGGATCAGCGTCATCGCGAGCCGCGAAGCCGGTTGCTGCGGCGCCGTGGACTACCACCTGGACGCCCAGGCCGCCGGCCTCGATCGCGCCCGGCGCAACATCGACGCGTGGTGGCCGAGCCTGGAAAAAGGCGCCGAGGCGATTGTGCAGACCGCCAGCGGTTGCGGCGCCTTCATCAAGGATTACGGCCACCTGCTCGCCAGCGATCCGGCCTATGCCGACAAGGCAAAAAAGGTCAGTGCGCTGGCCAGGGATCTGGTGGAAGTGTTGCGCGACGAACCGCTGGAGCAACTCGGCATCCACGCCTCGCAACGCTTGGCCTTCCATTGCCCCTGCACCTTGCAGCACGGGCAGAAACTCGGCGGTGCCGTGGAAGCGCTGCTGACCGGACTCGGTTTCAACCTGACCTCCGTCCCCGACGGGCACCTGTGCTGCGGTTCGGCGGGCACCTATTCGCTGACCCAGCCTGAACTGTCGCGACAACTGCGCGACAACAAGCTCGACGCCCTGGAAAGCGGCCATCCCGAGGTCATTGTCACGGCCAACATCGGCTGCCAGTCGCACCTCGACGGCGCAGGGCGAACCCCGGTGCGGCACTGGATCGAACTGGTCGAAGCCAACTTGCCTTAACCGGCCCCTGGAGATGCCCATGAACCGCAAAGCTGTCCTGAGCCAGGCCGAAGTCGGCCAGATACTCACCGCCGCCCGCGCCGAAGCACAGGCCAATCAATGGGCCGTGACCATAGTGGTGGTCGATGACGGCGGCCACCCGCTGGCCCTCGAACGCCTCGATGGCTGCGCGCCAGGCAGTGCCTACATCGCCACCGAAAAGGCGCGCACTTCAGCCCTCGGGCGGCGCGAATCGAAAAGCTATGAGGACATGGTCAACGCCGGGCGCTACGCTTTCCTCTCGGCACCCTTGCTGACTTCGCTTGAGGGTGGCGTGCCGATTGTTTTCGATGGACAGGTGATTGGCGCTGTCGGGGTGTCGGGGGTCAAGCCTGAACAGGATGCGCAGGTAGCGAAGGCCGGGGCGCAGAGCGTGAAATGAGGTTTTGGCATCATCACTTCCCCCTGTGGGAGCGAGCTTGCTCGCGATAGTGGCAGACCAGTCGACATCTATGTTGAATGACATTCCGCCATCGCGAGCAAGCTCGCTCCCACAGGGTCCGTGTTAAACCAGTCATGAGGAGTTGCAGCAATGACCCGTCTAACTGCCAAAGACTTTTCCCCGCAACTGCTGGAACTGTACGACTACTACGCCCACGGCAGGATCAACCGCCGGGAGTTTCTCGACCGTGCGGCGCTGTTTACCTTCGGCGGTTTGACCGCTGGAGCCCTGCTCGCAGCGCTAAGCCCCAACTATGCGCTGGCCGAGCAGGTCTCCTTCACCGATCCGGAGATTATTGCCGAGTACATCACCTACCCCTCGCCCAAGGGCCACGGCCAGGTTCGCGGTTATCTGGTGCGTCCGGCCAAAGCCACCGGCAAAGTACCAGCAGTGGTGGTCGTGCACGAAAACCGCGGGCTCAACCCCTACATCGAAGATGTGGCCCGGCGGCTGGCCAAGTCCGGTTTCATCGCCCTCGCCCCGGACGGCCTGAGTTCGGTCGGCGGTTATCCGGGCAATGACGACAAGGGCCGCGAGCTTCAGGCCAAGGTCGACCCGGAAAAGCTGATGAACGACTTTTTCGCCGCCGTCGAATGGATGATGAAACACCCTGCCGCTACGGGAAAAGTCGGTATCACCGGGTTCTGCTATGGCGGTGGCGTGACCAACGCCGCCGCGGTGGCCTATCCGGAACTGGGGGCCGCCGTGTCGTTTTATGGCCGTCAGCCAACGGCCGAGGAAGTGCCCCGGATCAAGGCCCCGGTGATGCTGCACTACGGCGAACTGGACACGCGGATCAACGAAGGCTGGCCCGCCTATGAGCAAGCGTTGAAGGCCGGGGGCAAGACCTATGAGGCCTACATTTATCCGGGCTGCAATCATGGCTTTCACAACGACTCCACGCCGCGCTTCGACGAGGCGGCGGCCAAGCTGGCGTGGGAACGGACGTTGGGGTGGTTTCGCAAGTATCTGGTTTGACCAGGGAAATACTCGGCCAGCAGGACTGGCCTCATCGCGAGCAAGCTCGCTCCCACAGGGATCGTTGGTGAACACAAAATCTGTGTACAGCAGAGATCCAGTGTGGGAGCGAGCTTGCTCGCGATGGCGGTATGACTGTTGGGACTACTTCGGCTGAGCCACAGTCCGCAGATACGGCTTCAGGGTCTTGAAGCCATCCGGGTATTTCTTCTTCGCGTCTTCATCAGACACCGAGGTCGGGATGATTACGTCTTCACCCGGCCGCCAGTTCACTGGGGTGGCGACGGTGTGTTTGGCATTGAGTTGCAGGGAATCAAGCAGACGCAGCACTTCATCGAAATTGCGCCCGGCGCTCATTGGGTAGATCAGCATGGCCTTGACCTTCTTGTCCGGGCCGACGATGAACACCGAACGCACCGTGGCGTTGTCCACTGCCGTGCGCGCGCCGCCGCTGGCATTGGGGTGGATCATGTCGTAGAGCTTGGCCACCACCAGGTTTTCGTCGCCGATCAGCGGGTAGTTCACCGCCGTGCCCTGGGTCTCGGCGATGTCACCGACCCAACGGTTGTGGTCACTGACCGGGTCGACGCTGAGGCCCAGGACCTTGGTGTTGCGCTTGTCGAATTCCGGTTTGAGTTTGGCCAGGTAACCCAGTTCGGTGGTGCACACCGGGGTGAAATCCTTGGGATGGGAAAACAGGATGGCCCAGCCATCGCCGATCCATTGGTGAAAGTTGAGGGTGCCTTCGGTGGTGTCGGCGGTGAAATCCGGTGCTTCGTCGCCAATGCGGATAGCCATGTTCGATCTCCTTGCAGTGATGGACAGGGACGCCGTCAGGGCAGCGAATGCGCTTTCAACGGCATGGACGCGACTCAGTATAGGAGAGGTTCGGCGACTCGCCGCACGGGTTGAACACGTCGCTAGCCCACCAGCGCAATCAGTTGCTGACGCTGGGCATCGGTGAGCATCGGGCCGAAACCGGCCCGGACATTTTCCGCCATGAAGCGCGGGTTGCCGGTGCCGGGAATCACGCAGGTCACCGCCGAATGTGACAGCAGGTACTTCAGTGCCAGTTGCGGCCAACTCTTGACTCCGACTTGCGCCGCCCAGCCTGGCAGCGGCTTATCTTTCAGTTTGACCAGCAAGCCGCCACCGCCAAACGGCCGGTTGCAGATCACCGCCACTCCCCGCTCGCGGCACAACGGCAGCAGGCGTTTCTCGACGCCGCGATCATCCAGGGCGTAGTTGATCTGCAAGAAATCCACTGGCTCGGCCTTGAGTACCGCTTCCACTTCTTCATAGGCCGACGCCGTGTAATGGGTGATGCCGATGTAGCGGATGCGCCCAGCTTCCTTCCAGTGGCGCAGGGTCGGCAGGTGCGTCCGCCAGTCCAACAGGTTGTGGATCTGCATCAGGTCGATCCGGTCGGTCTGCAACAGGGCGAAGGATTGTTCCATCTGCGCGATGCCTTCTTCGCGGCCCCGGGTCCACACCTTGGTGGCCAGAAAGGCCGGCGAGCGCGGCTCATGGATCGACAGCAGTTCGCCGACGGTCTGTTCGGCGCGACCGTACATAGGCGAGCTGTCGATCAGCTTGCCCCCCTTGTCAAACAAGGCATCCAGCACTGCGGGCAAGTCCTTGTAGGCCGGTTGCGAAGGCTCGACATCGAAGCCTCGGTAAGTGCCCAACCCTACGATCGGCAAGGACTCGTTGCTGGAAGGAATGGCGCGGGTCTGCATGGTCTTGCCTCCTGTTCCCGTCGACAGCACGGGTTGTGCCCCCGCCTGACCGAACGTGAAGACTGCCGAAGCACCGGCAGCCAGCGTGAGTATTGCTCGACGGGTGTACCCCACAGGATGGCTCATAAAACGCTTCTCACCAGTCGCCAGGGTCCGGCCTGTTGCGCCGACAATACGGATAACCCGCGCCAAGGGTCGATTGACTACACTCAGAAAGCCTTGTGGCGCCAGCCATTTTCAAACCCCGAGCAGTCAATGCCGCCCACTAACGTTAGTCGAATGTCGCGCACCCTGTTGTTACTCGTCGTCATCGTCGCTGCGTTGTACCTGGCGCTGTGCGTGGCGCTGTTCGTTTTCCAGCGAGCGCTGATTTACTACCCGCAACCGCGCGCCGTCGGTACAGACGCGACGCTGCTCACCCTGCCGACTGCCGACGCACAGGTGCTGGTGTCCATCCGACCGCACAAGGGACCCAACGCGCTGATTTATTTTGGCGGCAATGCCGAAGACGTCTCGCGCAACCTGCCCGGGTTCTCCCAAGCGTTCCCTGACTACGCCCTGTATCTGCTGCATTACCGGGGTTATGGCGGGAGTTCCGGCTCGCCTTCCGAAGAGGCCATTGCCCGCGATGCCATCACGTTGTTCGACCAGGTACATGCCAGCCATCCGCATGTGGCAGTGGTCGGACGCAGCCTGGGTTCCGGGGTGGCCGTGCGCCTGGCCAGCGAGCGTCCGGCGGCGCGACTGGTGCTGATCACGCCCTACAACAGCCTCGAAGGGCTCGCCGCCCGTCAGTTCCGCTGGTTTCCGGTGCGCTGGTTGTTGAAGGACAAGTTTCAGTCCTGGCGGTACGCCGCCCGCATCACCGTGCCGACATTGTTGATCGCGGCCGAGCATGACGAGGTGATTGCGCGCTCAAGCACCGAGCGCCTGTTGAGTCACTTCACCCGTGGTGTGGCGTCATTGCAGGTCATTGCGGGGACGGGCCATAACTCGATCAGTGACAGCCCCGACTACCTCAAACGTCTGCGTGAAGGGTTGTAAAACCTGAGTGCAACGTGCCTTTCCCATGACGAAATACGACCGTTAATCCGAGAGTTCATCCACGCCCAATAAAAACATATTTTTATGCCTATATTGATATTGTCGAACATTCCCACTCTCAGAGGGTGCCGTCATGAATATCAAGATCCTGGCTTTGCTCCTGCTGGCTTTCTGTGCGCAACCGGTCTGGAGCCAGACGCCTGCCGCCTCACCTGCCGCTGCCGACAGCCCCGCGCTGACCACGCGCCTGGCCCTTCGCGACCTTTGGGTCGAACACATTTTCTGGATCAGAAACTACGCGCTGGCCAATCAATCCGCCGACCAGAAGCAAGCCAAAGTGGCGGCGGACCAGGTGGTCGACAACGCCACCAAAATCGCCAACAGCATCGCCCCGCTCTACGGCCAACCGGCAGCCGATCAGTTGCTCAAGCTGCTTGCCGGTCATTGGGGCGCGGTGAAACACTACAGCGATGCCACCGTCGCGAAAGACGCGAAAGGCAAGCAGGCTGCCGTCACCGAGTTGACCGGCAATGCCAAGGCGATTGCGGCTTTCCTGGCCACCGCCAACCCCAATCTGCCTGAAGCCACGCTGGTCAACATGTTGTCGGCCCATGGCGGTCACCACGTCGCCCAGATCGATGAATTCTCGGCACACGATTACACCGGCGAAGCCCGCACCTGGGCGATGATGCGCACGCACATCCTGGCCCTGGCCGACGCCTTGACCGGCGCGCTGGTCAAGCAATTCCCGGACAAGTTCTGATATCGCGCGAGGGCACACCATGCTGGAAGGACTGGGCCGAACACAGCAGGACCTGCTCAACGCACTGCTGCACCATGGGGGCGGCATGAGCATTGACGAGTTGGCTGAGCACCTGGCAGTCACGCGCACGGCGATCCGCCAACACCTGGCGGCGCTGGAGCGTGACGCTCTGGTGCTGCGCGGCGAAACCCGGCCGACGGGCCGCCGCCCCGAGCAGCTGTATCAGCTCACCGACCACGCGCGGGAGCAGTTCCCTCGCCATTATCAGCTACTGGCCAGCGTATTGATTGATGAAGTCGCTGCCATCATCGGCCCTGAAGCCCTGGCCTCGCTGATGCGCAGCATGGGCCGCAAACTGGCTTCGGACCGTGAACAGCAGGTCGTGGATGAAGCCAGGATCGTCCAGCACATGAACCAGGCGGGCTACGAAGCCGAGGTGTTTTTTCGCTCAGGCGGCACCCCGGAAATCGTCGCGCATAACTGCGTGTTCCATCGCCTGGCCGCTGCCCACCCGGTGGTCTGCGAGCTGGACCTGGCCTTGATTGGCGCGTTGGGAGGCGGTGAAGTCGAGCACAGCGAGTGCATGGTGCGCGGCGGGCATGTCTGTCGCTTCAGGCTGCGTCCGAGCGAAACCCCGGACGTCGCGACAGAGCCTGCTTCAGGCAATACCGATCAGCCAGCCTAGCGCTGGCGTGACAACCGTTGCTGCCGGTTTCCGACGACCTGACACCCTTCGTCGGACTCATGGCTTCGCCCGCAAATAGACAGGTGCCCGCCGTGAACCTTGTTTCAAGGCACCAGTCATAGCCCAGCGTTTTTCCCCACTTTCCTCGTTGTCATCTCATCAGAGTTGTCCGTCCATGCGCCAAACCGCCGTTGCCTTGCGCTTATCTTCGCTGTGCCTGTTTTCCCTGCTCCCCGTTTTTGCAAGCCCCGCCCACGCCGATGGGCAACGGCAACTGGTAAACGCCATCAACGACTATCGCGCCCATCCGCAACGCTGCGACCGGCGGCCGACGCAACGCTTATCACCCCTGACGCTCAAGTCGAACCTGGCCCTTCCCGTTGGCTATGGCGGTGGGTTGCGGGACCGATTAAAGGCTTCCGGCTATCAGGCCACCATGGTGCGGTCCATCCGCGTGGTGGGTGCACGGGATGCCGAAGAAGCCTTCGATATGTTCCAGGACGAGCACTGCGCCGCACTGCTCGACAATCAATACGCCGACATCGGCGTCAGCCGCGCCGGAAGTGAGTGGCAAGTGGTGCTGGCACGGCCGGTGCTCGACGGGAAAACCGGCGATCCACGCAGCGCCGCTCAGGCGTTGCTGGCGCAAGTCAACGCAGCCCGGGCCAAACCGCGACTGTGTGGTCGCCAGCGTTTCGCCGCCGCACGGCCGCTGTCCTGGAGTGCAGCCTTGGGCTCCGCAGCACAAAGCCACAGCAAGGATATGGCCTACGGCAACTATTTCGCCCACCAGGACCCCGACGGCGACATGCCCTCCGACCGCGCCAGGGCCGCTGGCTACCGTGGCCGGCAGATCGGTGAAAACATCGCCGCCGGGCAAGGTTCACCCAGCAAGGCCATGGCCGGCTGGCTCGCCAGCCCCGGGCACTGCGCCAACCTGATGAACCCGATGTTCACCCAGGTCGGCGCCGCTTACGCCGCCAACGCGCGCAGCGACAACGGTGTTTACTGGACGATGCTGTTTGGCGCGCCTTGAGCCGCTGACCGGACTCACCTTGCGGGCATTAAAAAGCCCGCACTGAGCGGGCTTTGTGGGTGAATGTAACAAGTAGGTGGCCGGTGCTGGTCTCCGGCTTACAAGGTTTATCAGGCCTCCCACAAAAGAGTCGTGAAACTGTAATGGAACTCTTCTGCTTCACACGGCATAAGGGCTGGATCCCAGCGCGGGGATCTTTCTAACCGTGTACCCTTCGGAACGCGCCCCACGTCTCCTTGCTATCCTTTTGCGCATCAGTCTGCGTCTTCACCTACAGTTTTGAGGATAGCAAAACAGACACATTTGCCAACCGGGCTTTTAGACCGATTTCGACCAGCAGAAAACATGGCAGGACGGAAAAATACTATCGATCCACGGATGACTTTACATGGATGAGTTTCACCACGGCAGTTGCCTCTGCGGCGCCGTCAAATATCGCTTGTCGACCGACCTGAAAGCCGTCACCCATTGCCATTGCAGCCAATGCCGAAAGGGCCATGGGGCTGCATTTGCAACCTATGCCAGCGCACCCGCCTCCGCGCTTGGCATCATGACCGGCGCAGATTCGCTGCAGGCCTATGAATCGTCCAGGGGTGTCACACGGCAGTTCTGTTCTCACTGCGGATCTTCACTGTTCTGGTCTGACTCGACAGGAGCGTTTTCCGAGTGGATTTCGATTGCCCTCGGTACGCTGGATACGCCGTTCCGACCAAACAAGCAAAAACATGTTTTTGTCAGCTCGAAAGCGGATTGGTACGACATCAACGATCAGCATCCACGAACGGACTGAGTGACTGGAGCGAGCTTGCTCGCGATGAGGTCAGCACATTCAACATTGATATCGACTGACCCACCGCTATCGCGAGCAAGCTCGCTCCCACAGTGATTTCGGTTGCTCGCAGATTTTGCGTACATCCACTAACCCTGTGGGAGCGAGCTTGCTCGCGATGGCGTCAAATCAGTCAACATCGATGTTGCCTGACACCCTGCATTCGCGAGCAAGCTCGCTCCCACACAGGTTGCACTTGGCAACCCGGCCACACTCATGCAGGCCGGCGCACCACCCTCACCTTGCCGCTATCGCCGCCACCGCAGAACAACCGCTCGCCACCATCGGACTCCAGCCCCGACACGCCCACGCCTTCGGGCATTTTCAGGCTCTGCAGCACTTCGCCCGTTTGCGGATCGATCCGGCGCAGTTCGCTTTCATCGCCTTCCCACGTACCGTGCCACAGCGCGCCGTCCACCCAGGTCACGCCGGTGACGAAACGGTTGGATTCGATGGTGCGCAGGATCTTGCCGTTCTCGGGGTCGATCTGGTGAATCTTGCGTTCGCGGTACTGGCCCACCCACAACGTCCCTTCGGCCCAGGTCAGCCCCGAATCGGCGCCTGCACCGGGAGCAGGAATCGTCGAGAGGATGCGACCGGTGCGGGGGTCGATCTTGTGGATGCGGTCTTCGGCGATCTGGAACAGGTGCTCCCCGTCAAACGCGGTGCCGGCATGGGCAGCGACATCGATCGAGCTCAGCAACTTGCCGCTTTCCGGGTCCAGGGCGTTGATTTTGCTGTTGCATGCGAACCAGACCTTTTCGCCGTCCCAGGTGACGCCGCACACGTGGTCGACATCGGCAAACGGGCCATATTCACGAATGATTTCAGCAGTTGCGTGTTTCATCTGGCATTCCTCGATGGGGTTGGTGCCGTTCATCCTAGCCACCGGGCAGCGGTGCCGGGAGTAACAAGGTCGTCGCGAATCCCGGCACGGGCGGCGTCATCCAGCGCCGCGCGCGACCACGGCCAAACCACTGCACCTTGCCCTGCTCCGTCAGCTTATCGAGCGCCCGTTGCACCGTGCGCTGGCTGGTACCCAGCGCCAGTGCCAGGGCGGAACTGGACCACGACTCGCCATCGGCGAGGCAGGCAAACACCGCGGCAAATTTTTCCTCGACCGGTTGCGCCAGCGTCACCACCTGCGTACACACCGGCGATTGCAGGGCATAACCGCGCGCTGTCGCGATGACGCCGGCCAACGGCTTGAGTGCTTTACGCAGCCTGCCGATTTCCACACGAAGCCGGGCGCGATGGGATTCATCCGAAAGCTTCAGACGGAACGCCCGGGCGATCAACACTTCCCGCTCAACGTCGGCAGGCCACGCCTCGGCCAACACACGGGCGAGCACGAACAGGATCGGCCGCGTCGCGAGCGACACCGACATGCCACAACCGCGCACAACGTACCGGCAGGCATCCACCACCAGTGACGTTGAACAGAACAACGCTTCAACATCATCGAGCAACAGCGGCCGTACTTCACCCTGGGCAATCAGGCGTGCCGCGGGGGCATCGAGCAGATACACAGCGTGTTGGACCTCAGCCATCAGGGCGGCAATCCCGGCTTGACCGGCAGCCTGCCCGGCCCTGTTCAACGCCTCCCGCGCCGCGTGCGATTGCAGGCGCCGAATGGCAATCCCCGCCAGCACCAGTTCATGGGTTGCCCGCAAGGCCGGTGGCAATGGGCCGGGGTCGAGTCCGGCCAGCAACTGCTGCGCCTCATCGAGCTGACCGATCAGCAGCAGACGGCGGATTTGCAGATAACGCGCATGGGCGGCATTGACCCGGTCACCGTGGTGTTCAAGGGTGACCCGCGCCGTTTCGAGCGCCTTGACCGGCCACCCGAGCTCCCGCGAAGCCAGGGCGATTTCGGCCTCAGCCACCACACAGCGCGCCCGGGCCAGCACTTCCTTGGGCGCAAAGGCCCGTTGCGCCCGCTTGACCAGCGCCCTGGCCCGCACCAGATCGCCCAGTTGCGCCATGGCGATACCGCGCAGGGCCAGGGCCGGCGCATCGTCGCGCAAGGCCACGCGGTCCAGTGCGCCCAGCGGATTGCCCGCCGCCAGCGCCTGTGCAGCTGCCGTGATCATCGAGTCCATCGTAATCCCGCCACGCTTGTCACTCCCATCATTCGATACCCGGGTTTAGTCTAAATCACGACCTTTCACCAGGAGCGTACAACGATGAACACCCACAAAACCGCGACCCGGGAACAATGGCTGGCGGCACGTCTGCAACTGCTTGAAGCGGAAAAGGCGCTGACCCGACGCAGCGATGATGTGGCCAGGCAACGCCAGGCATTGCCATGGTTTCGCCTCGACAAGACGTACCGCTTCGATACCGACAACGGCAGCGCCACCCTGGCCGAACTCTTTCAAGGGCGCTCGCAACTGCTGGTCTACCACTTCATGTTCGGCCCCGACTACACGGCCGGCTGCCCTTCCTGCTCAGCCATCGCCGATGGCTTCGACCCCGTCGTCGTCCACCTGGCGAACCACGACGTGACCCTGATGGCGATATCCCGCGCACCCTTGGCGAAACTGCAGGCCTACAAGCGCCGAATGGGCTGGACCTTCCGCTGGGCCTCGGCCGCCGATAGCGACTTCACCGCCGACTTCAATGTCTACTTCACCGAAGCGCAGCAGCGCGAAGGCTTGGTCGAATACAACTACCAGCGCGGCGGCCATGCCATGGACGCCAGCCAGATCCCGGAACCGGTGAAACAATTCGCCGCGACCTGTGGCACCGATGCGCCGACCTATACCCGCGACAGGCCGGGGTTGAGTACGTTTGTGCTGGAGGATGGCGAGATTTATCACACCTACTCCACCTACGCACGGGGCCTGGACGGATTGTGGAGCATGTACCAATGGCTCGACCGCGCGCCCAAGGGACGCAATGAAACGGGGCCTTGGTGGCGTCGGCATGATGAGTACCGGTGAGCGCCAGCGTTGTCACTGACCACCGATGAAAACGTCCGCCAGTTTGTCCATTAGCACGAGCTTGGTCTGTGAGATCCAGCGCCGGGTCGCCCATTGCTGCCATTCCTCGGCACGGTTAAGCGTGTATCGCGGCACGAAGTCGCCGAGGAAGCGGCCGAGGTTGTGCAGCGTCACTTCATGGTCGGTGTTGGCCATTTGCTCGAGCAAATCCCTCATGGCCACTTCGAATTCGGGCGGCCACTGTTCGCCGGCCAACACCTGCTCGACCGTAGAATGTCGATCAAGGCCAAGCGAATTGCACACTGGCATTGGCATTTCCCCCGGTACGGCGTTGTGGATGAGTCAACCAAAGATGCTGCACAGCTCAATGCTGCGCAACCACTTCACTTGACGAGCCCCGGAATGACGATCGCTTCCCGAGACCAATGAAAGGTGTTCGCCGAGCTCCGTCTGCCCGTGCGAATGTTGTCGGTACACCACCAGCACCGCATCGCCCACGTCGGTATTGATCAGTTCGTTCCAACTGAACAACGCGACATAGCCGTCACTGGCACGCGCCACCACATAGGCGCGTTTCCAGCCTTTAGGGTCATCACTCTTCAACCCGGCCTTGAGGACAATTTCCCGCAGCAGCACCCCGCGATAGCCCTTTTTCTGTGCTTTTTGCGCATTGCCCTCGCAGGTATTGCTGGTCAGTCGCACCCAGTCATAGCCCGGCATGGCTTGCAGGTCGGCCACGCTCAGGCACAGCGGGATCTGCACTTGCCCGACCACCTCCAGAGTCTGCTCAGCCACATTGATGGCCGGGCGTGAAAACAACACGGGTTTGGCGCTGGGGCGAACAAGGCTTTGCACAGTCGAAAAAATTGAACGCATGGCGATGCTCCTGTCGTGGTTGACCAATCACTGGGGTCCCGGACTGGGCGATGGCAGTCCGGGACCGCTCCGCCGTGCTTAAAGCAGCGGCAGGCTGTAGCTGAGGATCAGGCGATTTTCATCCAGGTCGCTGCTGGCATTGCCACGCAAGCTGGCGTTACGCCAGGAAATGCCCACCCCCTTGAGTGGACCGCTTTGCAGTGCATAGTCGATCCGTAGGTCGCGCTCCCACTCTTTGCGATCACCGACGGCGGAGTCGATGTTGTCGCCACTGAGATAAGTGACCACTGTCTTGAGCCCCGGCACGCCAAGCGCCACGAAGTCATACCCGTACTCGGCCAGCCAGGTGCGCTCACCGGCGCTGAGGAACTTGCCGATCTGCCGGTCCGTGATCAGGTACGCAGTGGCTCCGTCGCCCTGGTTGACGAACGGGAACGCGCTGTCGCCGGAGACTTGCTGGTAGCCCGCGCTAAATGCATGGCCACTCAGGCTGTAGGTGAACAGGGCACTCCAGGTGTTGTTGTCCACTTCACCGGCGTGTGTGTCGCCCGCTTTCCAGAAACCGCTGCTCTTGTAGCCCTGGGCCCGTCCGGCCGCGTTGCCGTTCTTGCCATCGGCGCTGCTGTTGAAATAGCGCAGGTCAGTCTTCAGCGCGCCGGGGCCGATGGCCATTGTGTGGATCAGGCCGAGGAAGTGCTGTTGGTAGAAATCTTCGAGGCTGCCGTAGTAGTACTGGGCGGTCAGGTCCTTGGTGATCTTGTAGTCGCCGCCGGCGAAGACGAAGGTGTCCGAGTCGGCCAGCGCGGTGCTGGCCGGAGTACCGGCGGGACGCGTCGCACCGCCGATGCGCAGATCGATATCGTCGGTGGAACTGCGGGTCTTGGTACTTTGCAGTTGGCCGGCAGTGAGGGTCAGGCCGTCAATTTCACTTGAAGTGATCTGCCCGCCTTCGAAGGTTTGCGGCAGCAGGCGACCGTCGTTGAAGTTGATCACCGGCAGCTTGGGCTGCAGGGTGCCCAGGCGTGCTTCGGTCTTGGAAATGCGCACTTTGCCGGTCACGCCGCCCTTGGAATATTCATCGACTGCATGGCCGTCACTGTCCGTGGGAAACAGCGCCCCCGGCGTGCGGTCGATACCGGCCTTGCCCACGCGACCGCCGCTGTCGAGCTTCAGCCCCATCATGGCGATAGCGTCCAGGCCAAAGCCGACGGTGCCTTGGGTGAATCCGGAGATCACGTTGAGTTGCAGCCCCTGCCCCCACTCCTTGGCCTGGCTGGTGTAGGCGGCATTACCCACCTTGCCCTGGCTTTCCCGGTTGTCCGAATTGAAATAGAAATTGCGCAGGTTCAGCGAGGCCTTGCTGTCATCGATAAAACCGGCGGCGATGGCCTGGTGGGTCAAGCCACCCAGGGTGATGGCCAGGGCCAGGGGTTGCAGCTTCATTGTGTTTACTCCGGTGCGGGTCTCTTGTTTTTTTGGTGTCCAGGGTCCGGGTTTGCCTGAGCTCTGGCGGGCGGCTTTCGCTATATATTTTTGTATACAGCGATAGGCGCAGCGAGAGCCTGGAAACAGTCTGGTCGGGCGGCATCTTTCAAGAACCTGACTCTGAAGTCAAATTAATTTCTACAGGGTATGCAATCGTGCGAGGTGGTGGCCGAGTCACCGAGCGCTACCGAGGTGTCATAAGCAAAAACTACTGCCGGCATGGTTTTCTGCGGTACACACGAGTGTTTTTTTTTCATGTGAGAGTTTGAAAAACAACCGACTTTAGTTTTCCAGGTTACGGTCAAATACTGACTCAATAATCGGGAATGTGGAGCTCGCGCAATTTACAGTCTGGAAAGTTAAAACGGGAAAGCATTTTTGTAGGAATCATCTCTCTTGAAAAAAAGAAAACTTACTTGAAATGTAGGACGAAGCTGACTTAACAAACGATCTACGTACTTTAAAATTCTTTCGTACAGAGCCTGACCTGTGTAGAAGGGCTCACATCAACTTCTGACCCCCTACATCTGCAGGATGGTACTTAGCTTGCTGCGTGGCAGTATAAATAGACCTTTGACTACATGTTGTCTTGCCATCGGTATTTATGGCTTATTAATGCAACATCAGCCTGCTCGCCGTCTACTTGGACTTACAATAAAAGTCTCGGATCGGCAAGAAACGCTCATCTGTATTTGGAGCCAAGTGTGCCAACATTACAAATCCTATGGGTATTGACGATCGATCGAATAGGAGTATCAGGGCCTCTTGATGTAAAACAGGCTTTGGGCAAGTCAGGTGCCGGTTTTCGGCACTGGCGTCGTAACAGGAAACACGGACCGCGTTCGGTGCCTAGAGCGGAAGAATCAAAAGTAGAGCATGAAGCTATATTTTTAATAATACAAAACCTATAAGTAGGCATTATATTATTACGACAAAAACTCAAATCCGCCTCGGACAATTTGTTTTGGACATAGATGATATCGTGGAAATGACTATTTCTCTCGGAATTGCTTTATTCCTTTCGCTCACGGCAAAGGGGTGCGCATCATTTATAAATGCAAAACTCGGTCGTAACATTATCCAATGCGAGCACATACAGACCGTAATTTTACCAGTTGTAATTTCAACCATAATTTATTTTATTCCAAGATTGATGGTTCTTCTAGGCTTTCATCAACCATGAAAACTCATTTCTAATATACAACAAAAAAACCTGTTGCAATGCAGTGGCAACTAGAGAAATTGTGCGTTTCAGGCACACTCCGATCCCAGTATTTACTGACGTGAATAGTAAAAATTTTTTTAACAAATGGAGGTTGAATACTACACAAATAGAACGCTGACGATCATTAACGCCTAAAAAGGAATATTTAGTCATGAGAAAGTTATCCAATATTGAAATATCTCAAGTTTCAGGCGCCAGCAATGGTAGCACTTTTGCAACTAGCGTAGGAGGTACTTTGGGTACTGCGGCAGGTGCTGCTATAGGGACTCGACTTGGGCATCCACTCGCGGGTGCGGCAATTGGGGGCGGGTTGGGAAGCATGGCAGGAGAAGGAATTTATAATGCAGGAAGAGATGCCGCTAACGCGTGGAAACCAGGTACCTTTCCAGGTGGCTTTGAGGGATCTTCTTTTTTCCCTCAGACGCCCTCTAGTACTCCCAGTTAAATAACCGGGGTTCTACTGGACGTACCTTAGTTCAGTGCGAGTACGCCCAGTAGATTTAAAATTATAACAGAGCATCGTAGCGTGATTGACCCCATGAATAGTGACACCTTGAAAAAACTTAAGCTAAGAGACCAATTATCAAAAGACCACCTTAAATTACTTTCATTAATTGAAAAAACCGTATTGGCTTACACACTGATGAGTTTAGTTTTTATTTTTATGAACATAATAGGACTAACAGAAGCATACCGAAGTAGCAACGCCATAGCCGGAACTATAGGTTATTTAGCTATGACAATCAAACTAATGTATTATGACGAAGCGCTTTCTGAATTAAGAACCCACATCGATATAAGCCAAGAAACATTGAAGAGCGCAATGCTCACCATCGATTATTCAGAAAAAAAAGATGGAGCATACTACCCAAAAAAAAGAATGTTTAGCATTTTTTACTTCTGCAAATCTGAGCTTATCATTCACACAATCAAGGATAAAAACACTATATTGACGGGACCATACACCAAGCTACTGAAGCTTTCAAATATAATAGAGCGGGATGTGTATAGCTGAGTATTAAACAAAGCACATGGTGCACAACTCCCTCTGCGAAAAAATCCTGAGCCGGCTAACAGCAATGATACCGGCTCAAATCTAACGATCAAACTTTTGACAAATTTTAATAGCAACCAAAGTATCTTTGTTACTTACCAGAAGTAAGATCAGGCCCTGAGGAAAAATCTGCGTACAGTATATGAATTGGTACATAGTGCCCGGGGGATAAGCTCAAATTCAACGCCGCCCTTAGAGTCAGCCCTTTCAAGGGCTTCGTTTAGAATCTCCTAAAACTCCAGTCAGGGTGACGAAAACGATGTGGGCAGAAGTTCTAGCGCGGTTTGAAAAAAAGACACCGGCCAGTGTCATGGCCAAGTTGATACTGGAGCAGGCTGTTCCTGCCAAATGGGTTGATCAGGTGTTTGAAGAACACCGTCAACGCCAATACCCGCGTGAGCTTTTGTTTTCGACCATCGTTGAGCTGATGTCCCTTGTTCCATTGGGTTTGCGCCCTTCCTTGCATGCCGCTGCCCGCCAGATGGATGACCTACCGGTTACCTTGGCGGCGCTCTATGACAAGGTCAGTCGCACAGAGCCTGCATTGCTGCGGGCGTTGGTCACAGGAAGCGCTGAGCGCCTGACCCCGACGATAGAGGCGTTGGGTTGTCCCGCCATTTTGCCCGGCTGGCAATTGCGCATTGTCGACGGTAACCACCTGCCTTCTACCGAAAAACGCTTGGGGGCTTTGCGGCGGGAACGAGGTGCGGCCCGGCCAGGGTTTTCAGTCGTGGTCTACGACCCGGACCTGGATCAGATCGTCGACTTGCAGCCTTGCGAGGATGCCTACGCGAGTGAACGCGTCAGCGTGCTGCCGTTGTTGGCCCGCGCCACTAAGGGCCAGCTGTGGATGGCCGATCGGCTGTATTGCACGCTGCCCGTCATGCAAGCCCGCGAAGAAACGCAGGCTTCGTTGACCCCCCTTCATCGGGATGACTCAGACAACCTTTTCGCTCAAGTCTGGGGAGAAAAGTCTATGTTGCTGGCTGCGCCTCACCACCGCATTGCATTGGGTAGTTGGTCGACTTCGCCTAACGGCGGCCTGGAAGGTTGCGACTTCGACCCGTCAAATCCGAATTTTGAGGAGTTTCCGGCAGCAAAACATGTGAGCTTTTTTGCGGTGCATTTGAAACCCGGCGATTTACTCTTTTTACCTGAAGGCTGGTTTCACCAAGTAAGGTCGTTGACTTCGTCCCTCTCGATAAACTTCTGGGTAAATTCGGTGCGTGAGAAAATCGATAGCAATTGAGCATTTCAAGCACTGGACACCATGAACCTTCCCAAGGTCAACGCCGCACCTAATCACGCCGGCGGAATCGTCGCCAGCATACCGATCAGGATGGTCAACAGCAGAAAACCACCGAGAAAAATCGTCATCTTGGCCATGGGGCCTCCCACACTATGAATTGGCGGTACAGGGGCGGCGTGTGCTGCCCGAGCGGCGTACCGAAGACTTATTGTGGGCTGGCGGCTGTATCCGTTACAGAGGCAGATTGCGCTGAAAAATACGGATCAGATCCGTTTTCAGGCTGTGCTTTCGGGGGTTTTCCCGGAAGGAGTTTGCGGGCGATGTCCACGAAAGGCGTGACGATCAACCCCGGCAGCGTCAGGTAACGCTCGTGATCCTGCTCACCGGTGCCGAAGTGAATGGCCTCGGGTGTGGACCGGGTGACGTAGAGCGTTCCGAACATCCAGTCCCACAGTGACAGATTGATGCCGAAGTTCTTGTTGAAGTGTCGTGGCGCATCGCTGTGATGAATCTGGTGTTGCGCCGGGCTGCTCAGCACCCGTTCCAGCACCGGCCCGAAGGAAAACCAGACATGGCTGTGACGCAGGTTGGCCGCCAGGCCATTGAAGATGAACACCATGTAGGTCACGCCAAACAAGGTATAGCGGCTGATCTCCCCGCCGCAGGCGTACCAGAAGACCCCGGCAAATGCGCCGACGCAGATGATATCCGTGAGCTTTTCGACCACTTCTTCCAGAAAGTGCACGCGGCTGGCCGTCGCCGGCACCAGCACGGGCGCCGAATGATGGACTTTGTGGAAGGCCCACAGATACCGCGAATGGAAAGCGCGATGGCCCCAGTAATGGCTGAAATCCTTGACCAGAAATACGCCCAGCCCATAGAGCAGGGTCAGCGCCAGGTTCTCTTCCACTTGCGTACGCGCGCCCCACAGCTGGGTGAAGAACGCGATGTAGTCCGCTGAACGCAAGACGTACGGATCGACCAGGCCGACGATGGGCAGCACCAGGGCAACCTTGAGGATGGCGAGTACGAAGTAGTAGCGGTAGTCGAGCAGCGCCGAGCGATGCAGGTACACCCGGCAGCCGCCGATGAACTGCCCGAATGAGCGCGCGTCGGTCAAGCCCCGGGATTTGCGGTAGCGGAACAGGCAATAGGCGACGCTGTAAGACATGCAGAGAAAGGCTAGACCGAGTCTGCCGTTGAAGTCGAAAATGCCCAGGAACTGCCGGGTGACCGGCTCGAATACCCACTGGGATAAATGAAGATGGATTGCGGCGAAAACATCCATGCCAGGCTGCCCGACGTAAATGGAAGGGCAATTGTAAATGAGAACGAGTCTTTAGTGTGTTGAATGATGCCCGGTTTTTATCCACCCAGCGCAATGATTGCAAGGATCAGCACGCCCCCCGTGGCGGCCATGATCACCCCACCCTGCCATTGCGTGGCGCCAGCGTATCTGGCGAGCAGCCAGCCTGCGATGAACAGCACCACGAGTCCGATCAGGTTGGACAGGCGGATGGCGAGCGCCGTCTGATCGAGCAGTATGAACGGCACCACCAACGGAAATGTCGAGCACACGACCAACAGGAAAACACCGAGGGCGCCCCTGAAGTCGCTCCAGCCGAGGCCGGCCCTGATCGGCAAGGGGGGCTGCTCGAGCAGCCGACGGCGCAACAACTCCAGGCCCTCACTGCCGGCCGCCGTCGCGAACTGCAACGGCAACACTTGCGCAACGAGCGCCTGACCGACCGCGGCGTCCGTGCCATTACGCAAGGCCATGTACAGCTTGATCCTGCGCGTGCGCTCGACCAGTGCGCGCAACAGGTACATGACCGCATCGGCCAGTCCCCAGGCGAGATTGCAGCCGAGCGCGGCAATCATCATCGTGCGTTCGGCGGCCTGGTCTGCCGTGGCCACGCTGATGGTGCCGGTGAACGTCATGGCCATCAGCAGGCCGAAGATCACCTCGGTAATGCGCTCGACAGGGTCAAGTACAGGCGCCCTCTCGAATTGAGCATTGGTTGGCATGAACTCACCTCGTCGGTCAGGTACCGGTTGTTCCGGCTGGATATCCGCATCCCCGTCAAGTGTAGATTGAACGGCTACACTCAGGCGCACACGCTATCTGCTTCAAGAGGACTGGTTCATGCTTGAATACTTCGCCCTGGGCGTACTGATATTTGTAGGACTCTTCTTGTTCTACGGGATCATCCTGCTCCACGACATCCCCTATGAAATTGCCGTCCACCGCAACCACCCTCACCAGGATGCGATCCACGCCACCGGCTGGGTCAGCCTCTTCACCTTGCACGCACTCTGGCCGTTCCTGTGGATCTGGGCGATGGCCTATCGGGAGGACCGGGGCTGGGGTTTCAGTGACGGACATTCACCCAAAAGTCATGTGGTTCACCTCGAACAACAGGTCGCCGAGCTGCAAGGCCGGATCGAGCGCCTGGAGTCAGCGATGGGTACGGCACAGAACCGTGTGCCAACGGACAATCTCGGCGAGGGCATTTGAGCCATGGATCTCTTACTCATTCTGACGTATGCCGCTCTCTGCGTAGCCATCTTCAAGATCTTCCGCATCCCCCTGAACAAATGGACGGTGCCCACGGCGGTGCTGGGCGGGATCGTGATTATCGGCACGCTGATTTTCACGATGAACTACAACCACCCCTACTCCGAGGTGGCGCGTTCCTATTTCGTATCGGTTCCAGTGATACCCGTGGTCAGCGGCCAGGTGATCGATGTATCGGTGAAGACCAACCAGCCCCTGGAAAAAGGCGATGTGCTGTTTCGCATCGACCCTGCACCTTTCGAATACCGGGTGAAATCCCTCAAGGCACAGCTGATTGCCGCCCAGGCCGATCGCGCCCGGATCACCGAGTTGATCAAGCGTAACTTCAGTACCCAACGGGAACTGGATATGGTGGTCGCTCGCAGTGACGACCTGAAGGCACAACTGGACAACGCGCAGTACGAACTCGACAACACCACCGTCCGTGCGCCGAGCAAAGGCTTCGTCACCCATGTTTCACTGCGTCCGGGCATGATGGCGACCAAGTTGCCGCTGCGCCCTTCGATGGTCTTCATTCCCGCCGAAGGGCATTACTTCTCCGCGTGGATGCGCCAGAACAGCCTGTTGCGCCTGACCGAGGGCGACGAGGCCGAGGTCGCTTTCGACGGCATTCCAGGCAAGGTTTTCGAAGGCAAGGTCAAGACCGTCGTTTCGGTCATCGCCGAAGGCCAGATCCAACCGTCGGGCACACTGATCAGCTTTACCGGTTCACCACCGGCCGGCCGGGTTCCGGTGATCATTGAGATCACCGATCCCGACTATGCCCAGTACGCCGACCAGATGCCCGGCGGCGCCTACGGCCAGGCGGCGTTGTACAGCCAGCATTTCCATCACATCGCGATGATGCGCAAAATCCTTCTGCGCATGGCGGCATGGATGAATTACATCTTTCCGTTCCACTAACCTGGCAGCATCGGCAACTGGCTCAATCCTTGACTGGGGCCAGTTGCCGGTTCAGCGAACCGGTCTGATCGCGTTATTGCAGCGACTGATCGAGCAGGCTGAGGGTCAGAGGGAGAAGGTCAGACAGTGGATCGCACCATTGTGGTACTGGAAGAATCGACAAGGAGGAGCGAAGCGGCGAGGGTCGGCGCTAAATAATCCAATACAGCAGCAGGCGAGAAGCAATCCAGTGAGACGCCTGGATCACCCCCCATGCCAGCAGGGCACACATCAACAGGTAGCCCGCAAGGAACTTGAACATCGCGTCCCTTTCCATGCAACCCTCCCGGCTTTACAGCCCTACAGGGCGTTCAATGCGAATGCGTAACCCATACTACGCCCGCTCCGCCCTTTAAGGTTTCGATTGCCAGAATGGTTTGCAGTTCCACCGGCTGGGTGATTGCACAGACTTGCCCACCGTTTTTCCAGTCATCCCATTTCCCTGTATCAAGCGGCCAGAGGCGTGTCAGTGGTTGTCCTCTATGGTATCTGTTGGAGGTAGCTCCACTCATTTCACCTTCAGACGAGGATGAATCATGCAGATGTGGATGGAGGGCAGGCGAAGAACCGGCAAGTACCTGGTTGAAGAGGTAACTACAGAGGCAACGGCGACTTCATTGTTTTTTTCTCAAGTCCAGTAACAGTCAGGATGGCGTTGGGATTTTTTCAACACAATAGACCCGAAGCGGACGTTGAGATCTGTTTGTTGTCGCTTTATGTTGTTCGTTTTCATGGAGGATTCGGACTGATGGCACGCTTGGGCTTGATACTGACACCCGGTTTTGCGGACTGGGAATACGCTTTCATTGCAGGAACCGCATCCCCGTTTTACGGGATCGACGTCAGGTTTTTCACCTCTACTACGGGGCAGTTCCGCTCGCAGGGCGGATTGGCTGTAACTGTGGATAGCAGCTTGCAACAATGCCTGGACTGGAAGCCGGACGTTGTTGTCGTCATCGGTGGAATGATCTGGGAGCGTGCAGATGCACCGGATATTCGGGACTTTCTTCATGCTAGTCGTTCAAGTGGAGCGACAATTGCCGGTATCTGTGGGGGGACGCTGGCACTTGCGAGGGCCGGGCTTCTCGACACGGTTCCTCATACTTCGAACAGCGCTGACTTTTTACAACAGAATGCCGCAGGTTATGACGGGGCCACGCTTTATCGAAGCAGTCAAGTAGCGGTGGTTGCCGACCGCATCATAACTGCTCCAGGTCCTGCACCCGTTAGCTTTACCTGCGCAGTGTTCGAAGCTGCCGGGTTATCTTCAGAGATCATTTCGCAGTTCAGGTCAATGTTGGCAGCGGAACACGGGTGACCGCTTCGTCCTAAAAAAACAGCCGATCAGGTGATGTGTTCGAGGTCCGCTCCTGGCCGGTTTCTGCCCCTCACGGACGGCCGCTATGGTTGCGATAGCGTTCGGTCAAGGACTGCACGAGGGTGACGTAGGATTGCGTCTCGGCGTAGGGAGGCACCCCGTTGTACTGGACCACGGACGCTTCGCCGGCGTTGTAACCTGCCAACGCCAGCATCTGGTTGCCGTTGAAGCGCTTGAGCAGCCAGGCCAGGTAGCGCACGCCGCCACGAATGTTCTGTCGTGCATCGAACGGATCGTCCACGGCGAAGCGTTCGGCGGTGGCGGGCATCAACTGCATCAGCCCCTGGGCGCCGGCTTCGGAAATGACGTTGGGGCGAAACGCCGATTCGGCATGTATCACTGCGCGGACCAGCGCCCTGTCGACACCATAATGACCCGAAGCGGCTTCGATCTCCCGCCGATAGGAATGGGTGTCCAGGCGCAGTGAGGCGACCTTGAAATCCTTCGGCGCCATGCACAGATAGCAGCCCTTGATGTAATAGAGCTCAAGGACATCGACCCGTGCGGAGATCCCGACGGGGCGCCGGCTCACATATTGACGATTACCCTTGTGGATGAAAGTCCACACCCGGATCCGTACCGCGCCTGGGGTGTCGTCCCGCACAACCCGTGGCAGCGCCATTGCCTTGGCGCCGACACCGGCGCCCGCCATGCCATTGAGGCGAGTGCAGCGGGCGCTGGCGATGGCCTGGCTGGTGTAGCTGATGGTTCCGTCCCTGGCTTGGCACTTGAACATGGCGCTGGCGCACAGTGGAGTGACCAGCACGGCCAGCTCGATGCAGCCAAGAAAGCTCTTGCGAGCCCATCGCCATGCTCTGGAACTCATCACATCGCTCCGCACCGCAGGCGCCGATCAGGCCTGGGGCGCCCGGACCGGGCGCTGCCTTTGGAGGGCCTATTCTGGGTGACCCGCCTTTTGTTCTGATAGTTATACCCCTTGTAACCGGTCTTGGAACTTGCGTTGACGTACGGGCTGCCGACGTTCCCAGGCGAGACGCAGGTCTGATTGCTCGCACGACGCGTCGGGCCGGGGCGGGACAGGCCCAAGCCACTGGATCTGATGTTTCGAATATCTGCCGTAAATTTTTTACGCTTTCTTTACGACTGCTGTTTGCGCCCTCAAAGATACTGGCCGCGACTTTTTAGATCGTCCATGCGCCTTGAGGCTTCAGTGGCCCAGGCACATCGTTTTGCCCAAGGATGGCATGCATTTCCTCCCCGTAATTCGAGAGAAGCGACCCTTGAGTGAAACAGCAATCGGAGCACATGAAAACTCGCAATCCAAAGCGTCAGGAGTGGGCTTGCTCGTCGCCGCGGTCGGAGTGGTTTACGGGGACATTGGCACCAGCCCCCTCTACACGCTGAAAGAAGTATTTTCTGGCCACTACGGAGTTCAGGCCAACCACGACGGCGTGCTGGGTATTCTGTCGTTGGTCTTCTGGTCACTGATTTGGGTCGTCTCGATCAAATATGTGCTGTTCATCCTGCGTGCCGACAACCAGGGTGAAGGCGGCATCATGGCGTTGACGGCTTTGGCTCGCCGCGCAGCCGCCCCTTATCCGCGAATGAGTAAAATACTCGTTCTGCTTGGCCTGTTTGGTGCGGCACTTTTTTACGGGGACAGCATGATCACCCCGGCTATTTCGGTGCTCTCTGCGGTTGAAGGGTTACAGCTGGCGTTTGACGGAATTGAACACTGGGTCGTGCCTTTGTCAGTGATCGTGCTGGTGGCGCTGTTCTTGATACAGAAACACGGCACGGCTCGCATCGGCATTCTGTTCGGCCCAGTGATGGTGCTGTGGTTTGTCGTGCTGGGTGCGCTGGGGGTCTATGGCATTTTACAGCGGCCGGAAGTGCTGCAAGCGCTCAATCCATACTGGGGAGCGCATTTTTTCATCGCTCATCCGGAAATCGGTGTGGCCATTCTTGGTGCAGTGGTACTCGCGCTGACGGGCGCCGAAGCACTGTATGCAGACATGGGGCACTTCGGTCGCAAACCCATTGCCCGCGCCTGGTTCATTTTGGTATTGCCAGGACTGGTACTCAATTATTTTGGCCAAGGTGCCTTGATCCTGGAAAACCCCGAGGCGGTGCGCAATCCATTTTATTTGCTCGCGCCGGGCTGGGCACTGCTGCCGATGGTCGCACTCTCTACACTGGCGACCATCATCGCTTCTCAAGCCGTGATCTCCGGCGCATTTTCCCTGACACACCAGGCCATCCAGCTTGGGTATGTCCCTCGCATGTTTATCCAGCATACCTCCAGCCAGGAGCAGGGACAGATTTACATCGGTACCGTTAACTGGGCGTTGATGGTCGGTGTTGTGCTGCTGGTACTTGGTTTCGAGTCGTCCAGTGCTTTGGCCGCCGCTTATGGGGTCGCTGTAACGGGCACCATGCTGATCACCACCATCCTGTCCTCGGCCGTCGTCCTGCTGCTATGGAAAACCCCGCGCTGGTTGGCCGTTCCGATGCTGCTCGGTTTTCTGCTGGTAGACAGCCTGTACTTCGCGGCCAATGCTCCGAAGATCTTCCAGGGCGGTGCGTTCCCGGTGATTGCTGGCATTGGTCTGTTCATTTTGATGACCACCTGGAAACGTGGCCGCAAGATCATTGTTGAACGGCTGGACGAAACCGCGCTGCCGCTACCACTGTTTATCGGTAGCATCCGCACGCAGCCCCCTCATCGGGTACAGGGTACGGCGGTATTTCTGACAGCCAGGTCCGATGCCGTTCCGCATGCGCTGCTGCACAACCTGCTGCATAACCAGGTTTTGCATGAGCAAGTGGTATTGCTTACGGTGGTGTCTGAAGACAGCCCTCGTGTGAGTGCTGATCGACGGTTTGAGGTTGAAGCGTATGGCGAAGGGTTCTTCCGGGTCAGCCTGCACTTTGGCTTTATCGAGGAGCCCGATGTCCCCTTGGCGTTGAGTCTCTGTCACTTGGCCGAGCTGGACTTCAGCCCGATGCGCACCACCTATTTCCTGAGCCGGGAAACGGTGATCCCGACCAAGCGCATCGGTATGGCCCGTTGGCGAGAAAGCCTTTTCGCCTTTTTACTCAAGAACGCCAACAGCAACCTCAAGTACTTCAAGTTGCCGTTGAATCGGGTGATAGAACTGGGCACACAGGTGGAGATGTAAGGAACTGGCAAGATCGCACTGGCGGTCTTGTTTGTTCGGCAGCAATCGACCCATTCCCGAAAAGCAACAATCGGCCAAAAGCACTCTCTGACGACGAACCCTGCCCTTGCGCAGTAGTCAAAGCAAGTGACGGCATCGCCACTCGCTATCACCGTCCTCACAAAGAGGGGGCCTGATGAATCTTTTTGCCACATGTAAGGGTGTGTGTGTTCCTCTGGCTCTGTGCATGGCTGTGCTCCTGGCATTTGTGGTTTCCTGCAGTACATTGCCCAGGATAGTGCCCGATATGGCTCGCGCGCCCTCTGCGCCAGTGCAGCTCGACGGGGTACACGGGCCTCTGTCAGCCGAGCGCAGCAAGGCCATTCTCGATCGACTCGAGTCCACCGGCGCAGAGACCGACATCTTCGACGTGCACCTCGCAATCGAAGAGTCCATCGTCGGCAGCCCGCTGACGGAAGGAAACAAGGTCGACTTGCTGCAGGACGGCCCCACCACCTACCAGTCGATGATCAAAGCCGTGGAAGCAGCGCGCGACCACATCAACATGGAGACCTACATCCTCGACGATGATGAAGTCGGCCAGCGCTTCGCCACCGCGCTGATCGCTCGGCAACGGCAAGGCGTACAGGTCAATCTGATCCGTGACAGCGTCGGAACCCTTAAAACATCATCAGCGTTTTTCTCTCAATTGACCGACGCGGGCGTCAAGGTGCTGGAGTACAACCCAGTCAATCCGGTGACGGCCAAAGCGGGCTGGGACGTGAACCAGCGCGACCACCGAAAGCTGCTGATCGTGGACGGCCGTATTGCCTTTCTCGGCGGGATCAACATCAGCAGCGTCTATTCGGGGAGCTCGTTCAATTCTTACTCGAAGACTCGCCCAAATGGTGATTTGCCCTGGCGCGATACCGACTTGCGCATCGAGGGGCCTGTGGTTGCGGAACTCCAGAAGCTGTTCATCGGAACCTGGGCTACCCAGAAAGGCGAACCACTCGCAGCTCGCCACTACTTTCCGCCGCCCGAGCGCAAAGGCACCGAGGTGGTGCGGGCCATCGGAAGCTCGCCAAATGAGCCGTTCAGCCTGATCTATGCCACGCTGATTTCGGCGCTGCGTAGCGCGCAATCCGAGATATGGCTGACTAACGCCTACTTTATTCCCGACCCGCAGTTGCTGGCGGCACTCAAGGAGGCTGCAGCACGTGGCGTCGACGTCAAGCTGGTGCTGCCCAGCAGCACCGATTCGTGGCTGGTGTTCCATGCTGGACGCGCCTACTACAGCGAGCTGCTGAAAGCCAACGTCAAGCTTTACGAACGCAAAGACGCGCTACTCCACGTCAAGACAGCAGTAATCGATGGCGTGTGGTCGACTGTCGGCTCCACCAACCTCGACTGGCGTAGCTTCCTGCATAACGATGAAGTCAACGTTGTTGTGCTGGGCGCCGGGTTTGGAAAAAAAATGCAGGCGGCATTCCTGGCCGATCTCGCCAAGTCGAACGAAATCAAGATGGAAAAGTGGCAGAGCCGCTCGCTCGGTGTGAAAGCCAAGGAGCAGATGGCGCGCCTTTGGGAGTACTGGCTCTGAGTTGAGTGGCGTGTCACCGGGATGTGCTGTTCTGCACCCTGATGGGTATGTCGCTAACCCATGCCCAAGAAGCAGCGTAAACTTTTGCCAGCGACCTTGCCCCCCGTGAAACTGAAATCTACGACCCGACCGCTACGGCAGGCTGCTGACGCACCTGATTGCGCCCGTTGCGCTTGGCCTGGTACAGCGCGTCGTCTGCGCGGGTCACCAGGCTTTCCGGTGTATCGCCGGGTTGTGCATGGGCCACGCCGAACGAGGCGGTGATGGTGTCCAGCACCGTGTCGGTGCCCCGGGCCTTGACCCGCAGCGACTGGATTTTCAAACGCAGGCGCTCGGCAAAAGCGCCCGCGGCGGCCAGGTCCGGACAATCCTTGAGCACCACGCAAAACTCCTCGCCGCCATAACGTGCCGCGAACGCTTCGCCAGGCAGCGAATCACGCAGCACCCGGGCGACATGCTGAAGCACGCGGTCGCCCAAGGGGTGGCCGTACTGGTCGTTGAATTGCTTGAAGTGGTCGATATCCAGCATGACCAGCGCCACGCCCGTCGCCACGTTGCTCAAGGCCTGTTCAAGCTGGCGGTTGAAGGTGGTGCGGTTGAGCAATTCGGTGAGGCCATCGAGGGTCGCGGCCAGTTGGGCGCGCTCCAGCTTGTCACGCAGGCTTTTGATTTCATGCTGTGCCGATTGCAACTGGGCGAGGAAGTGTTCCTGCTGCCCCTGCATCAGCCGGGTGCTCTGTTGCAGTTGGGTCAGGATGCTCGGCAAGCGCTCGCTGGCGGGTTCTTCGAGCATCTGCAGGTATTGGCCGAGGCTGGCCTGGAAATCCTGGTTACCCTTCACGCTACGCGATACATCGCGCTCCATGTCGTCGACCAGATTGATCGCGTCCTGCTGCCCGGAGCGGGCGTCCGCCAGTTCATCGCGGATGATGTACTCGCGAAACAGCTTGGCGGCCGACTCCGGCGGGAAGTAGTCGAAGTCGTTGACCACCCGGTCCAGGTGCCGATTGAGCTCCGGCTCCTGGCCCTTGCTGTAGGTGTACCAGAGCGCGTAGTGCACCGGGTTGGGCGGAATGTTGTGACGAACCATCAGCGGCACTGCCTGCTTGAGCAATGCCGCCGCCTCGCGGGAGTCTTCTGGATACAGCGCTAGAACAGTCGCACGCGTGTCTGATTGGCTCATGGTTTCACTGTGATTGTTATCATTGGCGTTTGGCAAACTTGCTGAGCATAGCCATACGCCCGGCAAACGACCATCCCGAATTACACAATCATTTCAACCCGGTACGCCTGTGCCACAGGCCCGATCAACTGTTGGTCGGCATCAACCCGGCCATGTTCTGGCGCCGACGATAAGCCGTATCACGGTTCGCCAGCCAGTAGTACAGCGGTGTGGTGACCACCAGCCCGACCAGCCACGATAAATCCGCACCATCAATGTGCACGGCCACGGGGCCGGTGTAGATCGGCGTGTTCATGAACGGGATCTGCACCACGATGCCGATGGCGTAGGCCAACAGCGCCTGCGGGTTGAAGCGGCCATAGATGCCGCCGTCGACGCGGAAGATCGAGGCGATGTCGTACTCACCCTTGTGGATCGCGTAGAAGTCGATGAGGTTGATCGCGGTCCACGGCACCAGCACCACCAGCAACGCCAGTACCAGGTCGACGAAATGCCCGATGAAATCCGCCGAGGCGCCGATGGCCGCCACGCAGCAACCGGCGAGGATGATCAGCGACAGTACCGCCCGGCTCGAAGCAGTCGGAATCCAGCGGTGGGCGAAGGTTTGCAGCAAGGTGATCACCGACAGCACGGCGCCATACAGATTCAGGGCGTTATGGCTGATCACGCTGAGCAGGAACAGCACCAGCATCAGCGGGCCGATGGCGCCGGTGGCGAGTTTCACCGCGTCCATGGTGTCCATGCCCACCGGCGTTGCCAGCACGGCGACGGCGCCGAACACGAAGGACAGGATTGAACCCAGCGAGGAGCCGAGGTAGGTCGCCCAGAACGTCGAACTGACTTTCACGTCTTTGGGCAGGTAGCGCGAGTAGTCGGACACGTAGGGCGCGAATGCGATCTGCCACAGCGCCGCCAGCGACACCGTGGCCAGCCAGCCGGAGATGTTGAAACTGCCACGGGTCAGGAAGTCATCGGTCTGCACGTGGGTCAGGATGTAGCCGAAACCGAGCACGATGCCGAGGCCCAGCACCCAGGTGCCGATGCGATTGAGCACGTGGATGAAGCGGTAGCCAATGATGCCGATGATCCCCGAGCCAAGGCCGCCAAGGACGATGCCGACCGACACCGGCACGCTCTCGACCACGCCATGCAGCGACTTGCCGGCCAGGACGATGTTGGAAGCGAAGAAACCGATGTACATCACGCCGGCAATCACCACCACCAGCAACGCGCCCAGCGAACCGAACTGAGCGCGACTCTGGATCATCTGCGGAATGCCCATCTGCGGGCCTTGCGCCGAGTGCAGCGCCATCAGCACACCGCCGACCAGGTGGCCGACAATGATCGCGACGATGCCCCAGACCAGATTCAGGTGAAACAACTGCACGCCAAGCGCGCCGGTAACGATGGGCAACGGCGCGATATTGCCGCCGAACCACAGGGTGAACAGATCTTTGACCTTTCCGTGGCGATCCTCAGGGGGGACGTACCCGATCGTGTGTTTCTCGATGAGCGGGGCGGATGAAGCGGTGGTGGACATGACGAACTCCAAGGCAAGGATGAGTACGTGTTCGTACTTCGGTGTGCGCGGGCATACCTGCGCATTTCTTGTTGGAGGCGATCATGGACAAAGAGCGAGAGGAGGAAAATTAGTTAATTTGTGCCTTTAAACCTTAAAAAAGATTGCGCGGTTTTCCGGAATAACCGGCAGAAAAAACCAATAAAAATAAAATACTGATCAGAACACCATGACAACTGAACGACGAAATCCCTGTGGGAGCGAGCTTGCTCGCGAAGACGGCGGCACATCCAACATCGATGTGACTGAAGTACCGCTTTCGCGAGCAAGCTCGCTCCCACAGGGGTTATGCGGTGCCTGTATCAGCGCGCAGCCCAAGCATTGAAGCGCTGCTCAAGTTCCTCGCCATGGTCAACCCAGAACTCCGCGTCCACGGCCCGCGCGCCGGCCAGGTTGGCCTCGGCGGTCGGCAGTTGGTCCTGCACATCCTTGGGCAGCAATGGCAGGGTCTGGCGATGCACCGGCCCGTAGGGGATGGTTTCCGAGAAGACTTTTTGCGTCTGCGGCTGGCTGGCAAAGGCGATGAAGTTTTCCGCCAGCGCCTTGTTCGGCGTGCCTTTGACCACCGCCCAGTATTCCGGGTCGTACAGGCTCTGCGGCCAGACGATGCTCAGTTTCATCCCTTCCTTCTGCGCCGAAGCGATCCGGCCGTTGTAGGCCGCGCTCATCACCACGTCACCGGCCACCAGCCATTGCGCCGGCTGCGCGCCCGCCTCCCACCACTGGATGTTCGGCTTGATCTGGTCGAGCTTGGCAAAAGCCCGCGTCACGCCTTGCGGGGTTTTCAAGACCTTGTACACGTCGTCCGCCTTGACACCGTCGGCCAGCAACGCGATTTCCAGGGTGTACTTGGCGCTCTTGCGCAGGCCGCGCTTGCCCGGGAAGTCGGCGACGTTCCAGAAGTCGGCCCAGGACTGCGGCGCCTTGGCCTGCTTGCTCTGGTCGTAGGCCATGACCATCGACCAGACATAGGTTGCGACACCACACTCGGTCAGCGCACCCGGCACGAAGTTCGCCGAATCACCGAAGCGTCCCGCATCGAGCTTCTCGAACAGGCCCTCTTCGCAGCCGCGCAACAGCTCGGGGCTTTCGACTTCCACCACGTCCCAGCTGGTGTGACCGGCGGAAACCATGGCCTTGATCTTCGACAGCTCGCCGTTGTACTCCCCGGCGATGATATTGCCCGCGCCGCTGGCGTTGAAGGGCTGGAAGTAGGCCTTATCCTGGGCCTGTTTGGTAGCACCACCGAAGGAAATAACGGTGAGGTCCTGGGGGGCCGCCCACACACTGGCACTCAACAACGCCAGGGCAAACGGAACACTGCAACGCAAGGATCTGGACATGGATCGCTTCCTCGGGGCTTGTCGGCCCGTTGTTGTTATGGGTGTTCGGATTCACTCAAGTAAGCCGCCAGGCGATCCATCAGGCGGTCACAGGCCGCCATCTGATCAACGCTGACAAATTCATCGGGCTTGTGCCCCTGGTCCATGCTGCCGGGACCACAGACCACCGACGCAATGCCGGCCTGATCGAACAGCCCGCCTTCGGTGCCAAAGGCCACGGTGCTGAACTCGTCGCTGCCGCACAGCTGGGCAATGAGGCGGGCCGCTGCACTGTCGGCGGGTGTCGCCAAGCCGGGATAGGCCGAGATTTTTTCAAAGCGGATACCGGTATCGGTGTCCACGGCCTGCATGGCCGGCAGCAACGTTTGTTCGGCGTAATCCTGCAACTCATCGACGACCACTTGTGGGGCGAAGTCCGGCAAGGCGCGGATCTCGAAATCGAAACGGCAGTCCGCTGGAACGATGTTCAGCGCCGTACCGCCCTGGATCACTCCGACCTGCACGGTCGAGAACGCAGGGTCGAAGCGCTTGTCGTGCAATTGCGGGCGAGCCAGTGTGGTGCCGATGTCACCCAGCCGACCGATCAGGCGCGCGGCCTGCTCGATGGCATTGACCCCATATGGCGCGTAAGCCGAATGACAGGCGGCGCCGCGCACGTGACACCGCATCGCCAGTTTGCCCTTGTGACCGAGCACCGGCTTGAGTTCGGTCGGCTCGCCGATCAAACACAGCGCTGGTGCCGGGATGCGTTGGGGCAGCACTTCCAGCAAGCCGCGCACGCCGAGGCAACCGACCTCTTCGTCATAGGAAAACGCCAAATGCACCGGGCGCTTTAAAGGGCTGGAGAGAAACATCGGCACAGCGGCCAGCACAGAAGCCAGATAGCCCTTCATGTCCGCGCTGCCGCGACCGTAAAGCTTGCCGTGCGCCTCGCTCAGGCAGAACGGTTCGACCGTCCAGGCCTGGCCGTCCACCGGCACCACGTCGGTGTGCCCGGACAACACGATGCCGCCAGCCACACGCGGGCCGACCGTGGCCAACAGATTGGCCTTGGTCCGCTCGGCGTTGTAGATCAGTTCGCAATCCACGCCCAGTTCGTGCAGGTAGTCGCGCACGAACTCGATCAGCTCCAGGTTCGAATCGCGGCTGACCGTGGCGAACCCGATCAATCGCGCGAGCATGGCGCGGCTGCGCAACTCACTCATCGCCGGGCACTCCATACGCGGGGGCCAGGGTCGGATTGAGGGCGCGGGTCAGATAGTCCTGCAATTGCGGCTCGTAGGCCGTCCACAGTTTGCCCAGCTCGCCAATCGGGTTTTCCTCGGCCCAGTCCACCCGCAGGTCGACAATCGGCCAGGTCAGGTCACCGACCACCGACAGCGCTGCCGAGTGCACCGCGCCGGCTTCGCCGCCAGCGTCCTGCCCGGCCTGCAACGCGCTCATCAGCCGGGTGGCGAGACAGCCTTCGCTGTTTTCGAACGCCGCGACCATCGCCTCGATCACCCCACTGTTGGCCAGCAGGTTGCCGGCCGCCACGCATTGGTCACCGGCCACAGCATTGTTGATGCCCAGGGCATGGTTGCCACTGAACACCGCCGTGCGCCCGTGGGCGTCCACCACCGCCACCTGGCGATATTGGCTGTAGCCGTTGCGGGTCAATGAGTGGTCCAGCGCCTGGGGCGGCGCCGAGCCGTTGGCCAGTTCATCGAGGATCTGCGGGCCGAGGGCCGGCAGCGTGATGTTCTGGCTCGACACCGCGCCGACACCGGCACGCAGCCACGGGCAGCGCGCGCCGACGGCAATGCTCGAAGAGCTGATGGCAATGCCCAGCTGGCCAGTCTCGGCGCAGCGACCCACGATGGAAAAAGTCATGGCGAATTCCTTATTCAGGGATGACAGCAATCACATCAATTTCCATCAGCCACTGCGGCTGGCCGAGGGCGCTGACCACAAGGCCCGTGGAAATCGGGAACACGCCCTTGAGCCACTTGCCGACCTCCTGGTACACCGGCTCGCGATAGCGCGGGTCGATCAGGTAGGTGGTGGTCTTGACGATATGGCTCAGGTCGCTGCCCGCCTCTTCCAGCAGTTGCTTGACGTTGCGCATGGCCTGCTCGGCCTGGGCGCGCGGATCACCGAGGCCCACCAGTTGGCCGTTGAAATCGGTGCCGACCTGACCACGCACATACACGGTGTTGCCGGCGCGCACGGCCTGGCACAAATCGTTGTCCAGCGTCTGGTTCGGGTAGGTGTCTTTGGTGTTGAACATGCGGATGCGGGTATGAGTAGGCATTAACGAACTCCCATGAGGCTGGCTTTGTGAATAGGTGCACGGGCGGCTTCGGCTTGACGCTGGGTCGCATCCCGGTAGTTGAGATAGGTGTGCTGTTTAACGATGTGGTCGGCGATGTGCTTGGCGTCGTGCCAAACGCCCCAGATAAACGCGGAGCCACGACGGGACTGCCAAGGCAACCCCACGAAATACACCCCCGGCTCGGCCGACACACCGCGCTGGTGCTGCGGCTTGCCGTTTTCCTTGAAGGCATCGACCTTCAGCCAGCTGTAATCGGTGGAGTAACCAGTGGCCCAGATAATCGTGGTGACGCCGGCCTTGAGCAGATCCAGCTCCAGGATTGGATTGGTCACGCAATCCGGGTCCGCCAGCATGGCCCGGGCTTCGGGTTCCAGCGGCAACTCCAGGCCATTGCGTTCGATGTAGGCGTCGGCCTTGTCGAGCAGTGCCAGATAGTTTTCATCGCCGCGCTGGATGTTGTCAGCGAGGTTGTTTTCGAAACTCACCACGGCGCCGTTGAACGCTTGGGTCAGGCCAACCAGGGTCATGCCTTGGTGAGCCAGCCGGCGGAAGTCCACGGTGTGGCCGCCACGGGCACCGCTCACGGCGATGGTCACGTGTTCCTTGCCCGGTTGCATGGCTTCGGCATCCCACTCGCCAAGCACCCCCAGCCACCAGCAGAAATCACGGTTGCGATAGGCTCGCGGCGGACGATCGTGGGCGCCCACCGACAGGTAGACCTGCTTGCCGGAACGTTGCAGTTCATCGGCGATCTGCACGCCCGAGGAACCTGCACCCACCACCAGCACCGCGCCTTCGGCCAGTTGCTGCGGGTTGTAGTATTGGGCGGAGTGAATCTGCGCGATGCCGGCGATTTGTGGGGCAATCGGCGGAATGGCCGGACGCTGGAACGGACCGGTGGCGACCACCACATGCCGGGCCTCGATCACGCCATCAGAGGTTTCAACGGTGAAACCGGGACGGTCGGTGTTACGTTCGACTTTTTTCACGTCCACGCCGGTACGGATCGGCGCGTTGAACTTGCGGGCGTAGGCTTCGAAGTACTCAGCCACCTGCTCTTTCCCGGCGAAGGCATCCGGGTCCAGACCGTCGAACTCCAGCCCCGGGAAGCGGTCGTGCCAAGCCGGGCCGTTGGCTACCAGCGAATCCCAGCGACCGGTGCGCCAGGCTTCGGCGATACGATTGCGCTCCACAACGAGGTGAGGCACACCGAGTTTGCTCAGGTGTTCACTCATGGCCACGCCGGCCTGGCCGGCGCCAACAACAAGCGTATCAATTTCGGTTTTATCAACTGTCATGGCTGTGCACTTCTGAAAGGTGGTTTGATTCAGGTCGGTCATGGCTGCCGCCTCGATTCTGATCACTGTTGTTCTTCTGCTGCGGCTATCGGTGTCAGGGTGTTGGCCGCATTCTGTTCGGAGCCGGGAAATAGCGAAATTATGTTTTTTGTGGTTGCTGGCGAGGAAAAAGCGTCGAGCCGACCGGTCGGCTGTGCAAGGTTGCGGGAGGCCTGATCCCGGCCTATGGTCCTAGCGATGCAATGCCGGCGATTGACGCCTGATGGCACAGCGCCGGTCGATGTCCACCCAGTGCGAATAGCGCAAGGAAGTGACGACATGACTGACAACTCCCGCCCTGCCGTGCTCGAACTGATCGGCAATACACCTCTGGTACGCGTCAGCCGATTCGATACCGGCCCGTGTACGCTGTTTCTCAAACTCGAATCCCAGAATCCCGGCGGCTCGATCAAGGACCGCATCGGTCTGGCGATGATCGACACCGCCGAACGCGATGGCCGCCTGCGCCCCGGCGGCACCATCGTCGAAGCCACCGCCGGCAACACCGGCCTCGGCCTGGCCCTGGTCGGCCGCGCCAAGGGTTACCGGGTGGTGCTGGTGGTGCCGGACAAGATGTCCACCGAGAAGGTCTTGCACCTCAAGGCCATGGGCGCCGAGGTGCACATCACCCGCTCCGACGTCGGCAAGGGCCATCCCGAGTATTACCAGGACGTCGCCGCACGGCTGGCAGCGGAAATTCCCGATGCGTTCTTCGCCGACCAGTTCAACAACCCGGCCAACCCGCTGGCCCACGAATGCAGCACCGCGCCGGAGATCTGGGCACAAACCCAGCATGATGTGGACGCCATCGTCGTCGGCGTCGGTTCGGCCGGCACCCTCACCGGGCTGACCCGTTTCTTCAAACGAGTACAGCCGGACCTGGAAATGGTCCTGGCCGACCCGGTCGGTTCGGTGATGGCCGAATACAGCCGCGGTGGCACCCTCCCCACCCCCGGTTCCTGGGCGGTGGAAGGCATTGGCGAAGACTTCATCCCGTCGATTGCCGACCTGTCCAGCGTGCGCCACGCCTATTCGATCAGCGACGAAGAAAGCTTTGATCACGCCCGCCAACTGCTGCGCGCCGAAGGGATTCTCGGCGGTTCGTCGACCGGCACCTTGCTGGCGGCGGCGTTGCGTTACTGCCGCGAACAGACCCAGCCGAAACGGGTGGTCAGCTTCGTCTGCGACACCGGTACGCGTTACCTGTCGAAGGTCTACAACGACCAGTGGATGAACGATCAGGGCCTGCTGCAACGCAAGCACTACGGCGACCTGCGCGACCTGATCGCGCGGCGCTTCGAGGATGGCCGAGTGATCAGCGTCGGCCCGGATGACACGCTACTGACGGCTTTCCAGCGCATGCGCCTGGCGGATGTCTCGCAGCTGCCGGTGCTGGTGAAGGGGCAGCAACTGGTCGGCGTGATCGACGAGTCCGACATCCTGCTGGGCGTGCATGAAGACGTTGCGCACTTTCGCAGGGCCGTCTCCAGCGCCATGACCGACAAACTGCAAACCCTGTCCCCCAATGCCACCCTGGCTGAACTAGAAGCCGAGCTGGGCCGTGGACTGGTAGCGATCATCCAGGATGCCTCGGGCTTTCACGGCCTGATTACCCGAACCGACATGCTCAACCATTTGCGGAGATCCCTGCCATGAGTCAACAGGATAAAAACGCCCCGCCACAGGGCTTCGCGACCCGGGTGATCCACGCCGGGCAAGCGCCGGACCCTTCGACCGGGGCGTTGATGCCGCCGATCTACGCCAACTCCACCTACCTGCAACAGAGCCCCGGGGTGCACAAAGGCCTGGACTACGGGCGTTCGCACAACCCGACGCGATGGGCGCTGGAACGCTGCGTGGCCGACCTCGAAGGCGGCACCCGGGGCTTTGCCTTCGCCTCGGGGCTAGCGACCATTTCCACGGTGCTCGAACTGCTCGACGCCGGCTCGCACATCGTTTCGGGCAACGACCTGTACGGCGGCACCTTCCGCCTGTTCGACAAGGTGCGCCAGCGCAGCGCCGGGCACCGCTTCAGCTTCGTCGACCTTACCGACCTGGCGGCGTTCGAGGCGTCCCTGCAAGACGACACACGAATGGTCATGGTCGAGACCCCGAGCAATCCGCTGCTGCGCCTCACCGACCTCACCGCCATCGCCCGCACTTGCCGCGCCCGCGGCATCATCTGCGTGGCCGACAACACCTTCGCCAGCCCGTGGATCCAGCGCCCGCTGGAGCTGGGCTTCGACATCGTGCTGCACTCGACCACCAAATACCTCAACGGTCACTCCGACGTGATCGGCGGTATCGCCGTGGTCGGGCAGAACGCCGAACTGGCCGAGCGCCTGGGCTTCCTGCAAAACGCCGTCGGCGCCATCGCCGGCCCGTTCGATGCCTTCCTCACCCTGCGCGGCGTGAAGACCCTGGCGCTGCGCATGGAGCGGCATTGCAGCAACGCACTGGAGCTGGCGCAGTGGCTGGAGCGCCAGCCACAAGTCTCACGGGTCTACTACCCTGGCCTGCCGTCGCACCCGCAATACGAACTGGCCCAGCGGCAAATGCGCGGTTTCGGCGGGATGATCTCCCTCGACCTCAACAGTGACCTGGCCGGTACCAAACGCTTCCTTGAAAGCGTGCAGATCTTCGCCCTGGCCGAAAGCCTGGGCGGCGTGGAAAGCCTGATCGAACACCCGGCAATCATGACCCACGCCACCATCCCGCCCGATACCCGCGCGGAACTGGGGATTGGCGATGGGTTGGTGCGGTTGTCGGTAGGGGTTGAGGACGTCGAGGACTTGCGGGCCGATCTGGCGCAGGCGTTGGCAAGGATGTAAATCACCTGAATGTTGAGACACTGCAAAACCTGTGGGAGCGAGCTCGCTCGCGATGGACTCAAGAGCGCCGCGTTCAGTCAGTAAACACGCGGCATCGTTAACGACCATCGCGAGCAAGCTCGCTCCTACAGGTTTTTTTAGGCCATCACTCCTGTTGCAACGCTGGTCAAGCACGCAAGAGCCCCTATAATCGCGCCATTTTCGTCTACCCTCACGAAGCGTCGTGCAGCAATCAGCTTGTGCGGGGCGCATCGACATTTTTCCGCTATTGAACCGGAGAACTTCCATGCTCAAACGTACCCTGGCATTGGCCGTCGGCCTGACCCTATCCTTTTCCACCCTGCTGGCACAGGCCGCCGACACCCTCAAGGTCAGCGCCATTCCTGATGAAGCCCCCACCGAATTGCTGCGCAAGTTCAAGCCCCTGGGCGAGTATCTCGAGAAGCAACTGGGCATGAAGGTCGAGTTCGTGCCGGTGTCCGACTACCCGGCGGTGGTCGAGGCGCTGGCCACCGACCGTATCGACATGGCCTGGCTGGGCGGCTTCACCTTCGTGCAGGCGCGACTGAAAACCGGCAATGCCATTCCACTGGTACAGCGTGAGCAGGACGCCCAGTTCACCAGCAAATTCATCACCGCCGACCCGGCCGTCAAGTCGCTGGCCGACCTCAAGGGCAAGTCCTTTGCCTTCGGATCAGTGTCTTCCACGTCCGGCAGCTTGATGCCGCGCTACTTCATGCTGCAGGACGGCATCAAGCCGGAAACCTACTTCAGTCGCGTCGGTTACTCGGGCGCCCACGACGCCACGGTCGCCTGGGTTCAGGCTGGCAAAGTGGACGCCGGCGTACTCAATGCCAGCGTCTGGGAAAAACTGGTCAAGGCCGGCAAGGTCGACACCGACAAGGTCAAGGTCTTCGCCACCACACCGGCCTATTTCGACTACAACTGGACCGTGCGCGGCACCCTCGACCCGGCCCTGGCTGGCAAAATCAAGGCGGCATTCCTCGCGCTCGACCCGGCCAACCCGGAGCAAAAAGCGATTCTGGACCTGCAAGCCGCCAGCCGCTTCATCGAGACCAAGCCTGAGAACTACAAGGGCATCGAGGAAGCCGCGCGCGCTGCCGACCTGCTGAAATGACCTTGCACCTGAACCGGGTCAGCCTCACCCACGGCAACGGCGTGCGTGCGCTGCATGAGGTCGACCTGCACATCGGCGCCGGTGAGCAAGTCGCAATCATCGGCCCGTCCGGTGCCGGCAAGTCGAGCCTGCTCAACGTGCTGGCCACCGCCCTGCGCCCGGACAACGGCGCGGTCGAGGTACTCGGCGAACACGCCTGGCAGCTTGGCGCGCGTCGGCGTCAGCAACTGCGGGCGCGTATCGGCCTGGTGCATCAGGCACCACCCCTGCCCCCCCGGCAACGGGTGGTCACGGCGGTGCTGGCCGGAAAGCTGGGGCAATGGGGTTTTGCCAAAAGCCTGTTGAGCCTGTTGCATCCGGTGGATGTTCCAGGCGCGCGGGCGGCACTGCTCAAGCTGGACCTGGGTGACAAGCTGTTCGCCCAGTGCCAGCAATTGTCCGGCGGCCAACTGCAGCGCGTGGGCATTGCCCGGGTGCTGTACCAGGCGCCAGAAGTGCTGCTGGCCGATGAGCCGGTGTCGGCGATGGACCCTGTGCTGGCCGGGCACACCCTGTCAGTTCTCTGCCGCCATGCCCGGGAACACCAGGTGACGCTGGTCGCCAGCCTGCATGCGGTGGAACTGGCCCTGGCGCACTTCTCGCGCATCATCGGATTGCGTGAAGGGCAGATCCTGTTCGATCTTTCCGCCAGCGACGTCGACCACGATTTGCTCGACAAGCTCTACGCCAACGAGCAACTGCTGTCGCCGCCCGCGCCGGTGGCGCCCTTGAGCCTGCAGATTCCACGATGCTGACCCGCGATACACGAGACCCGGCCACCCTGCCCCGCCTGTTGCTCAGTTTGTTGGCGCTTGCCCTGTTGTGGCCCGGTATTCATTTCAGCGAACTGGACCTGGGTGTGCTGCTCCAGGCTGACAGCCAGAGTGAAATGGGCCGGTTTGTCTCGGCCTTCTGGCCACCGGCCCATGGCGAAGAGTTCCTCCAGTTACTGTGGCAAGCCACGTTGCAAACCCTGGCCATCGCCACCGCCGGCATGGCCCTGGCCTTGCTATTGGCCATCCCCGCCAGCCTGCTGGCCAGCCGGGCGCTCTCGTTGTCGGCGGCTTCGCGCAGCGGTCGCCCGAGCGCCTTGGGCCGGTTGTTGCGCTGGCCGGTGCGCGGGTTGCTGATCTTCCTGCGCAGCGTGCCGGAAATCGTCTGGGCCTTGCTGTTCGTGCGCGCCGTCGGCCTTGGCCCGACGGCCGGGGTGCTGGCCATTGCCATCACCTACAGCGGCATGCTGGGCAAGGTCTACGCGGAAATTTTCGAGTCGGTCGACCAGCGCCCAGCCCACTCACTGATGCAAGCCGGCAGCAGCCGGTTGGCGGCGTTCTGCTACGGCATCCTGCCCAATGTCGCGGCGGAGCTGCTGTCGTACACGGTATATCGCTGGGAATGCGCGATCCGCGCGTCGGTGGTGATGGGCTTCGTCGGCGCCGGCGGGCTGGGCCAGCAGATCGATTTGTCGTTGCGCATGTTCGCCGGTGGTGAAGTGGCGAGCATGTTGCTGACCTTTTTCGTCCTGGTGCTGTTCGCCGATCAGATCAGCCGCCTGTTGCGCTGGAGGTTCGCATGAATCGCCTTTTCAACCTGCTGCTGATCCTCTGTATCTGCGCGGCGGTCGTGGCCTCGTTCAGCTACCTGGGCATCGACCTCGGCGAACTGACGGGCAGCGGTAACCTGAAGCAGATGGGCGCCTACGTGCTGCGTTTTCTCAGCCCGGACCTGAGCGCCGGCCATCTGCAAGCCATCGGCCGCGGCGCCGTGGAAACCATGGCCATGTCGGCCCTCGGCACTCTGCTCGCGGCGGTATTCGGCCTGGTGCTGGCTTTACCGGCGGCCGGTCGTTTCGGTTGGCCGCTGCAGAGTGCGTCGCGCCTCGTGCTTAACGCCCTGCGCGCCATTCCCGAACTGGTGTGGGCCGCGCTGATGGTGCTGGCAGCCGGACTCGGCCCCAACGCCGGGACCCTGGCATTGGCGATGCACACCACCGGGGTGCTGGGTCGATTGTTCGCCGAAGCGCTGGAAAACACCCCGCCGCAACCGGCCGAAGCCATCCGTCTGCAGGGCGGCAACGTCGTCTGGGCCTTCTGTTATGGCACCCTGCCCAACCTGTTTCCACAGCTGCTGGCGTACATCCTGTACCGCTGGGAAAACAACATCCGCATGGCCAGCGTGCTGGGTTTTGTCGGTGCCGGCGGTTTGGGGCAGATGCTCTATGTCAGCCTCAGCCTGTTCCAGGAGGCCCAGGCTAGTACTGTGATCCTGGCGATGTTGGTGCTGGTGTTTGCGGTTGATGGGTTGAGTAGTTGGAGTCGGCAGCGTTGGGTTAAGGCGTGATGGGGGATTGCATGGATTTGCTCACCTGATTGCATTCGAGCTGAGCAACCATTTGTATGGAGTTGACTACCACGTTTTATGGCTATGACCGACAGAAAACGACCCAAAGCTGACGGTGGCGACAGGCAGAAATCGGTTGATTCTGTTAAAAAAGTCGACCATGGTTTTCGCAGCAAAAAACAACCCGACCTATTCGCCGCGATGGCTTTCCATGTCGGCAATGACCTGTGCAGATACGTCGAACACAAGGCGGTGGTTGCCGAACAGATCGTCCTGATCCGATACGAGATCGACGGCGACATGCCCGCAGTTGAACATCAGCAATAGTTGACCGCCGTCCGGCAGCGGGACGATACGAATAGCTTCGGCTTCATCTGTGGTCGAGATGATGGCTTTGGCGATAAGCAGACGGGTGTGTGAATCAATCGAAAGAGTAGGCATGGTAGCTACTCCGCTTTAGCGAGTATTTCTCAAGCGCCCCCGCAAGTAGGATTAAATCGGCGCACCTTTGAGTGTAGCCCACGCGCACAGACTGCATAGAGGGATCAGGATCGGCGACCGGCAGAGAACGACCCATAGCTGTCGGTCTTTACATTCGTAAAAACAGAGGAGAATCATCAGTGTTTTCCGGGCACTGTCTAGGGTGCTAGTGTTGGACTCCAATGAAGTAGGGGCAGGTGATTTTCATGAGTGATTTTGGATGGGCACTCGTTCTAAGTTTCGTATTGGTCGTTGGCGCGGCAAGGATGTTCACTCGGCGAACGGGTAGGCGTTTGAATGCGGTACAGGCGATATTGCCTGTGCCGGTTTCGTTCTTGTTAGCAGCAGTTTTCGTATTAATAGGGCGGATTTTTGATTAGAGCTGAACAAACAGTGATTTTGGCCTGTTCCTGCCTGTCGCTAGGGGCTGCAACCGACCCATTGCGGACGCTCAAGCAATAGGGCACGGACTTACTTTTTTCACTTTCCCTCCATGTCTGGCTAGTTGTCGCTCCCCCGGCCAGCCACGCGAACCATCTGTTGCCCCATCGGAATCAGCAGAATCAATCCCGGCCCCTTGACCTGCCAGAAGCACCCGAATTGGCGAGTTGGTACACACTACCTCGCGCTCGTAGTCGCGCAGAATCCGGAAGGCCGAGACCACCAACACGTGGAACAGCGCTATCAGCGCGCCAAAACCCAATTCGCCAAACATGATTAATCTTCTAGCGGTGGAGTTTCATCCTGCACAGTGACGTCCAGCAGCACGCCCTTGCGTGCCACCACCCGGACCTGTTGGCCCAGGCGCAGGGGCGAGTTACTCCGCACTTGCCATTTTTCGCCTTGCAGTTGCACCCAGCCACTCATCGGCAGGCCCGGCAGCAGCCCCGTCACCGTGGCCAGGCTGCCGACCAGACCCGCATCGCCGCTGACCAGGGCGCGGCGTCGGGCCTTAAGCGCCATGCCGACCAGCGTCATCAGCAACAGGGCACTAGTCAGTGCCATGCCGATGATCAGCGTCAACGGAATGCCGAAGCCCGGCACATCGGTGTCCATCAAAATCACTGCGCCGACTACAAAGGCAACCACCCCACCGAAGCCGATTACACCGAAACTCGGTAGAAACGCCTCGGCGATCATAAAGGCCAGCCCCAGCAGAATGAGCCCGACCCCGGCGTAATTCACCGGCAACAGTTGCAGGGCATACAGCCCCAGCAACAGACAGATGCCACCGAGTACCCCACCGACGCCCGACCCCGGGCTCATGAATTCGAACATCAGGCCATAGACCCCGATCATGATCAGCAGCAAGGCCACACTGGGGTTGGTGATCACCGCCAGCAGTTGCGTGCGCCAATCAGGCGCATGGTCGATGAGAGTAGCCCCGGCGGTGCTCAGTTTCAGCGTTTGACCGGCGACATTCAGGCTCTTGCCGTCCAGTTGCTTGAGCAGCTCCGCCACGTCATTGGCCACATAATCGACCACCTTGAGTCTGAGTGCTTCGTCGGCAGACAGGCTGGCCGATTCGCGTACCGCTTGTTCGGCCCAGTCGGCATTGCGTCCGCGCAATTGCGCAAGGCCACGGATGTAAGCCGCCGCATCGTTGATCTGTTTGCGAGTCAGGGTGTCCAGCGGCTCGGGCGGGGAGTTCTTGTCGGTGGTAGGTGGGCGCGGCGGTTCGGGCGCGGTTCCGGGCAGGCCGCCGATCTGCACCGGCGAAGCGGCGCCCAGGTTGGTGCCCGGGGTCATGGCGGCAATGTGGCTGGCATACAGGATATAGGTGCCGGCGCTGGCCGCGCGTGCGCCACTGGGGGCGACGAAACTGGCCACTGGCAGGGGGCTGGCCAGAATCGCCTTGATGATCAAGCGCATCGAAGTGTCCAGCCCACCGGGAGTGTCGAGGTTGATGACCACCAACTGTGCGCCCTCGGTCACCGCACGCGTCAGGCCGCGCACCACGTAGTCGGCACTGGCTGGACCAATGGCATCGTTGACGGTCAGGACCACGACACTGCCCGCGGCCGTCGCCGAACCCGTCGGTAATCCGACCAGTATCATCAGCAAGAGCAGGCGGCACCACCAGTGACTGTTCACGGCCCCTCCCAGTTGCCGGTTCGGCAGCCTGCAACTTTCACTTAAAGCGTAGTTGAGTCAGCCAGGGTTTCACCGGGATGAGTGGAGACGGAGGCATCAGTCGCCTTTGTAGAGGAGATTGTGATGCAGAACGGCACCGATTATGAGGGTGGCCGCCAAATCGTAATGGGCTCACTGGGAGGCATCCCGATCGGACGACCCGCTAAACCAAGGGAAGTAGCCGATCTCATCACATTCCTCGTCTCGCCGCTTGCAAGCTCCATTACTGGTACTGAATACGTCATCGATGGTGGATACTCCGTCTGGTGCAAGGATAGCAATACGGGGTCAGGTTTTGCCTTTTGCATAATAGCGATGGCAAAAGACAAGACCTGACCCTGAGGTTTCACAGACTTTCTGCACTGATCCGCCGTGCCTAGGAATGCGGCGACCCCGGCCACTCTACTCGGCCTGGCCCGCTTGCAACTTGCGACCCCGCAGCGGTATCGCCCGTCATTCTGCGGCAAAGCAGTACAGCAGCCCCGCCCCGCCCGAGCCGGCCAGGGCTTCGCTGCTGCAGCCACGCGAGGGGTGCGAGGAGTTCCACGAGCGTGCCGCCGCATCGTCACGCAGTCCTATTCGGTCATGATGACCGACCTGGGCCGTCCCTTCGCCGCTGCTGGTCCAGTTGCTGCAGGTATGGTCATCGCTACCGGCGAACGCAGTTCCGTCCGCCTGCGAGCCGGTGAGGATGTCGTGCATGTTCGGCGTGTCGCCGCGCCCCTTAACCAGCGCCCCGTGTTCGTCCAGGGCCATTTCCTTGGTCAGTTGGTTGTCGCCGTGCAGTTGCGCGACGTCGCGGGCGATGACGACCCCCTTGGCGTTTTGCCAAGGGCCCTGGCCGATGCGATCACGGGCATTGACCGCTCCCGCACTGCCGACGGCACTGGTGCTGAGGTAAGCACGCCAGGTGTGCTGGCCCGCCCCGACGGCGGAGGCCAGCGTCTGGCAGTGCCTATCGGCGCCGCTCAGACCACCTAGATCGGCGCCCTTGCCCATGCCGAGGCTAGTGACAAAGAAGGTCATGTCCGTTTGCTGGGCCTGACTGGCGAAACTGCAGGCTATTGCCAACAGGGCAGTCGGTAAGGTGAGAGTGAAAGTCGTGATGTGCATGTGCAGTCCTCCTGCGGGAACACGGCCTCCAAGATGGAATATGACCGAGAAATTGAGCCTAGACGACGCCGGTTACCGACACACAGCCGCGGTTCAACCTTCCGTCCTCATGTATTGCTTGAGTGCGCGGCTCGCAGTTTGGCGAGCCGGCGTTGGATGCAGGATGCGGTAAGGCTCAATCCACTTGGGGCGCTCTAGGGGCTTCGACACTTTTTCGACACGGCCCCGGGGAGCCAGAAAGCAAAAACCCCCGATCTCTTTCGAAATCAGGGGTTTTCGTATTTCTCAAAGCAATGCGGGGTCAGGTCTTGCCTTTTGCATAATAGCGATCGCAAAAGACAAGACCTGACCCTGAGGTTTCAAGGTAGCTGTACGGCTTGGAGTAGAGGGTGTGGTCGAGGTCGCGGCACCACTCGGCCTAGACGATCTCTTTAACCTTGTCGTCCGACCTACGGTAAAGTTCCGAGCAGATAAACGGCAGGTCTATCTGAACCGCCTGCGCTCAAAAAACTGGCTCGCAACCTGGCCGGATCTGAAGGTTCTCCCGATAGGCCGAAACGTTTCAGCTTCGAAGTTTCATGCCCGTTTCGGATCGTTAGCCGCCATTCCCGAACGTCCGCTTCTGGCCGATTTCTGCCTTCCTCGACCGGCTGAAATCGACCCGACATTCGGAGTAATAAAATAAATCAGTCCCCTTTCCCCTTCTGGTTTCGCGACTCGGCATGCTCACGCCATCCCCCGGCGTGAGCATGCGCCGATCACTCAGGTAAAGGCGAAGTCCGCCTCGGTGATCGCGGCCTGTGGGACGCCGGTCAAGGTGATGCTTCCCACATCCGGCTGGCCAGTGACGGTAATGAATGCCTCACCGAACTGTTCTCCAATATCGAGACTCGCGAAGGTGAAACCGCTAGTGCTCAGGTCGATCAGGTCAGTGCCGTCCTCGAAGTCGAAGATGGTGTCCGTTCCCCACACCGCACCGAACTGGAACTTGTCCGCACCGAGGCTCGGCTCGAAGAAAACGTCACCGACCATGAAGTCGTCGACACTGCTGCTCACCAATACGTCGGCGCCTACGCCGCCTTCCATGACGGCGCCGCTGGCGCCCGCGGTCAGGGTGTCGTTGCCGGCGTCACCGTCGAGGTTGGACTGGAAGCCGAAGGGGTCGTCGCCCCCGAACAGCTGGTCGTCGCCATCGCCGCCACTGGCATTGGCGAATTCCTGGACGATCAGGGTGTCGTTGCCGGAACCGCCGAGCAGCTCGTCGAAGCCCAGGCCGCTATCGATGACGTCGTCACCGCTGCCGCCGTCGAGGAAGTCGGCTCCTTCCAGGCCGAAGATCTGGTCATTACCGCCCAGGCCGAAGATGCGATCGTCGCCATCGGTGCCGGTGAGCACATCATTCCCCTCGGTGCCGGCGGTGATGAGGCTCGTGTTACGACCGAAGTCGCCCGCCGTCAGGTTGTGCGTGCCCTGCAGGCGCAGGGTGAAGTCGAGGCTGTCGAGCACACCGTCGTCGTTTTCGTCGGCGATCAGCCAGGTGTTGCCCTGGCGCAGGCTGTAGAACAGGTCGGTCACGCCGTTGCCACCACCCACCAGCACCGCGCCCAGTTGCGGATTGACGTTGAACTGGCCGCGGAAGAAGAACTCATTGTTGAGTTCCAGGGTGTCGCCGCCCACTACGCCTGCGCCCTGGAAGTCGACCAGGGTATCGAAGGTGGCGAAGGGCGAGCTGGGGTTGAAGCCGGTGAAGAACTCGAACTCGTCGTCGCCGGCACCACCGGTGAGACTGTCCTGGCCACCTTCACCCATGATCAGGTCGTTGCCGGCGCCGCCATTGAGCATGTCGTTGCCGGGGCCGGCGAACAGTTCGTCGTTGCCGTCTTCGCCGAAGATCTGGTCATTGCCGTCGCCGCCGAAGAAGTCGTCGTTGCCCACGCCGCCATTGAGGATGTCGTTGCCGTCGTCGCCGTCGAGGGTGTCGTTGCCTTCGCCGCCATTGACGACGTCGTTGCCTGCGCCGCCGGACAGAGTGGTGTCGTTGCCGGCGCCACCGTTGATGATGTCGTTGCCCTCATTGCCGGTCAGAAGGTCGCGGTCGGCGCCACCATTGATAATGTCATTGCCGGTGCCGCCGGAGATCCGGTCGATGCCCGCGTCACCGTTCAGGGTATCGTTACCGTCGCCGCCATTGATGATGTCGTTGCCGCCATTGCCGTTGATCACATCGCCGCCGCCCAAGCCGAAGATGGTGTCGGGATCGTTGGTGCCATTGATCACGTCGCCGCCTTCAGTACCGCGCAGGACGAAGGCGGTGGTGCCGAAGTCGCTCCTGGTCAGGTTGTGGATGCCGTCCAGCTGCACAGCGAAGTCAGTGGCGTCGAAGATGCCGTTGTCGTTGGAGTCAGCGAACAGCAGGGTGCTGGCGGCGCCAAGGGCGAAGAAGACTTCGGTGAAGCCGTTATTGCCGAAGCCGAGGCTGGTTCCCACCGTGGGTACGTCGTTGCGGACGCCCTGGAAGACCAGGCGGTTGGGGAAGCTGGAGAGCCGCAGGATGTCGCCGCCGACCTGACCTGCACCTTCGAAGTCGGTGACGCGGTCCTGGCTCAGGGAGCTGGACTCGTTACCGGTTTCCACGGTCCAGAAGTAGCTGTCGATGCCGGCACCGCCGGTGAGGATATCGGCGCCTGATCCGCCGTCGAGAGTATCGTTGTCGTTGCCTCCGAGAAGTGTGTCGTTGCCGAGGTCGCCGAAGAGGTCATCGTTGCCGTCACCGCCGTCGACATTGTCGTTGCCGCCAAGGGCAAACACGCTGTCGTTGCCGGCCAGGCCGGTTATTTGGTCGTCTTCCTCGGTGCCGAGCAGAAAGTCATCACCCAGGGTGCCAGGGATAGTAGCCATGGTTCTACCCTCCGTTGATGGAGATGGTATGCGTGAACTGCGTTACAGCGGGTTGAGGCTAATTAGACAACTCCAAGGGATCGCAAGTGCGCCACTTTGACCTGACCGTTTATCGCGAATGCAGCCGCGTGTTGATGAGCCCTGTAGCATTCGCCAACCCTCCACCGCTGCAACATGGCTAGCTCCAGAGTTCCAGGGCAGGAGGGGTTGAAAAGCGGTTATTGCCCGGTGAAGTAATGAAATATTGAGAAACACATAAGTCTTCCTTGAGTGAACTTTCACAAAGTTCTCCCATACAGTACTGTCCACGCAAAAAACCCTTCCTGCGATTCAACACAGGAAGGGTTTTTTGTTTACGGCCGATCAGTCTTTAGACTGGCTCAACTTGGTGAACAGTTCGGTCGGTACTTTCTTGCCGTTGGAAGTGAACTGGTTGGTGCGGAACTTGTACACCTCACCTTCGGACAGGAAACCATCACCGTTGGTGTCCATCGCCTTGAATTCCTCAGTGCCCTTGGGCGCCACTGCCAGCAGTTCCTTGAGCGACACGCGGCCGTCATCATCGGTGTCGGTGCGCGCGAAAGAAGCATCGCCGCACTTGCCTTCACCGCACTTGCCCTCGGCCTGGGTCTTTTGCGCGCCGGCTTCGCTGGCACCGCACTTGCCTTCGCCACACTTGCCTTCGCTGGTCTTTTCCGCAGAGGCCAGTTGATAGCCCTGAGGCAAGGCTTCAGCGGAAAACGCAGTGGAAGCGAAGTTGATACCGCCGACCAGTGCAACAGCGAGCAGGCCAATACGGGTTTTGTTCGACTGGATACGAGACATGTTGATACTCCGGATCATTTGCGCGGCTGGACCACTATTGGTCGTGCCACAAGGGTTGATAAACCTGGTTGCGAGCTGCGTTGTGCCTCTCGCTTTGGCAGGTCCATTTGGCCCCAGTGGTGTATCCCGGCTGTATCCGTAAAGCGCTGGTTTTGTATGGCCGTACGAAGATGTGGCGCCCTGATACACGGCGATACAACAAAAGCCTCAAGCTTCTAGAGTTCATTGACGACCTAGACCTTACAACTCAAGGAGCGTTAAGCATGAACGGCAAACGTATAGCAGCGGGATTGAGTCTTTTGTTCGCGCTCAGTGGTGCGTGCCTGGCGGCGCCGGGCACCATCAGGTTTCAAGGCAGCATTGTGGAGCCGGGCTGTCAGTCACGCGTGGGTACGCACGGCACATTCGAACTTTACCAATGCCCGGCCCAGAGTCGCGCGATGGGGATTGAGGCAGACGCCATCGCGCCAACCGCCAGTGTGAGCGCCGTTGGTCAATCCAGCGTCAACGTCAAACTGCTCGCTGACAGTGGTCGGGAAGGTCGCTATTTCGATCAGCAGTATGCGTTGGTGGATGATGCAGGCTCCCCTGTCCGCTCGGGGAGCTACCTGATTACCCTCAGCATTCCCTGACAACTGAGCCGGGCCGATGTTGGCTGAGGCTTACACTGAACCCGTGGCGAGGGGGCTTGCCCCCGTTGGGTTGCGAAGCGGCCCCCGCTTTTCTTCAGTCAGATAGTGCAGGCAGGTTTTGCGACGGCTTCGCCGCCGAGCGGGGCGGTGCGGCGTTCCGACAAGCCCCCTCGCCACAAATGTCATGACACTACTATTGCGAAGGTGAGGCTTAGTTCGGGTCCAGCAACCCGCCGCTCCAGTTACGCGACACCCGGCTGCCGGTGAATTTCGCCACGCCCATGCCCTGGGGTATCAGGCGGTCGCGATAGCGCGTCACCAGGCGCCCCGCTTGTTCGGCGTGCAACACCACTTCGGAAGACGGATCGCCCGGGCGCCCGAGAATCCGCGCAAAGCGCTGGCCTTCTTCGACGAAATCCCCCAGCTCTTTTTCGAAGATCAGCACCCCGGGTTGCGGGGCGATGATGGTTTCCATGTGGCCCATTTCCACGGCTTCGACGGGCCATTCTGCAGGCATCACTGACTCATCGATGACACCGCAACCGCACAGCCAGTTGTACAGCCCTGCGGCATCCTGTTCGGCAAAACGGTCGCTGACATCGCCCTGCCCGCGCAGCTCCAGGGTCGCAGCCATGCGCCCCGCTGTGACTCCGTCGCGTATCCATGGGGCAATAATGGTTTCCTCGAAGGAGCCATCGCCGCCGTCATCCCAGATGATCGCCACGTCCATCTTCATCGCCGCCGCCAGTTCGCGGCCACGGGGCCAGAAACTGCGGTGCACGTACAGGTACGGTAGCGCCTCGTCGTCGGTGTGCAGGTCAAGCATCACATCGGCCGTGGCGGCCAGTTGCACCAGTTTCTTTTGCCATTGCTGAACGCAGGTCGAAGGTCGCGCCATGGCCGTCGACTGGTCGAACGAGCGATTGAAGTTATGCCCGGTGGCGTCGTGATAACGGCCAAGGATCCGCCCCTGGCGAAACTGCCCGATGCCCAGCGGATTGGCCTGCGGCACCACGGTGATGTTGCCTTTGAGCCGGCCCTGGGTTTCGGCGGTGTGCAGTCGTTGCATCAGCAGGTGCAGGACCAGCATCCCGGCGATTTCATCGGCGTGTACGCCGGCTTGCAGGTGCACGTTTGGCCCGCTGCCGTCGCCTGCATAACGCCAGGCACCGACCCGCACGGCATCGCCATTGTTGTTGCGAACACTGAACGAAATATCCTGCGGCATTGGCTTCCCTCCCGTCATGAATGCTGAAAAACGTGGTATCGCTGCTGTAGCTGGTGATTGAACAGACGTTCAACTAAGCTCGGAATCGTGGAACCTCACCCAAGGACAACCCTGTGACAACCGATGCCCCGAAAAACCGCCGCGCCGAACCCGATGACCGTCGCGAAATGCTGGTGGCCGCCACTCTGCGTTGCCTGGGCCGCGACGGTCATGCCGGGATTTCCGTACGGCGCATTGCCACCGAAGCCGGCGTGTCCGTGGGGTTGCTCAACCACCATTTCGGCAGCATCGAGGCGCTGATCGCCGACACCTATCAGCGGCTCGCTAGCGAACTGACCACTGCCCTGCTCCAGGAAATCGAGCAGGCCCAGACACCCGCGCAAAAGATCGATGCCTTCCTGGAAGGCTCGTTCTCGCCCAGGGTCATGGACCCGAAACTGCTCGGCGTGTGGGTGGTGTTCTGGAGCCTGATCCGTCACTCCGAACACGTCAGCCAGTCCCACGAAAAAAGTTACCGCGCCTACCTCGACCTGATCCGCCAGTTGCTCGACGGGCTGGCCGCCAGCGAAGGCTTCGTGATTCACGACACCCGCCTGGCCGCCATCGGCTTATCGGCGATGCTCGACGGGCTCTGGCTCGAGTGGTGCCTGAACCCCGAGACCTTCAGCGCCGCCAACGGACTCCACATCTGCCGTTGCTGGATAAAGGGGCTGCGTCACGGAGCATTCAGCACCGACGACATCCTGTGAAGAATGCCGGCCGAAGATCATCGCCAGGGTGCCGCTGACGGCGATCAGCCCGGCGCCGATCATCAGCGACATGTCCATCAGCGTGCCCCAGACCAGGCTCGACAGCGCGAACGCCCAGATCAGCCCGGTGTATTCGAACGGCGCGAGCAGGGTCGCGGTGGCGCGGCGGAAACTGGCGAACAACAGGAACTGGCCGATGCCACCCACCAGGCCGGCGCCGAGCATGCCCAGCCAGGCGGGCGTCGGTGATGGCGTGTGGGTCCACGGCAGGGCAACCGCCATGCAAATCACGAACACCACGTTGGTGATCAGCATCTGCTCCAGCACTGATGTCTGCTCATCCACCTGACGCAGCTGGATATAGGTAAACGCCCAGCACATCGCCGCCAGCAGGGTCAGGACGATCGGCAACGGATCGGTCATGTTGTCGGGGCGACAGGCAATGACCACCCCGACAAAACCGATGATCAGGCTGAACCACTGCCAACCGCTGGCGCGCTCCTTGAGGATCACCGCGGCCAGCACCGTGACCATGATCGGCGCGGAAAAATACAGGGTGGTCATCTCGGCCAGGGTCAGGTCCCTGGCCGCCGTGTAGTACAGCACCCAGGCGACGATCGACAGCAAACCGCGCACCACCAGCAAGCGCCGGCTCGGTGAACGCCACGCCCGCTGGATCAGGCGCAGGCGCCCCGCCAGCAACACCGCGGCGACCACCACCAGGCTGCGCCAGAACAGGATGGTCACCACTGAATAATCGGCCACCAGCCATTTGATGACCGCGTCCTGCAAGGCCAGGAACGCGTAGCCCAGGGTGCACAGGCCAATGCCCTGCAGCGAGCGGTCAACCGTTGGCGAACTCATCAGGCTGACCTGCGCACGGGCGTCCCGCGCCGTTCGGCAAAGGCAAACAGCGCCTCGATCAGGAACGTCAGGCAGACGTAGACGGCGGCCACCAACAACAAGGGTTCGTACACCTGCAGGGTCTGCGCGCGGACCACGTTGGCGGCGCCGAGCAGGTCGATCACGGCGATGGTCGAGGCCAGTGCCGTGGACTTGAGCAGCATCACGGTTTCCCCGGCCAGGGTCGGCAACAGCAGGCGCAGGGCTCGGGGCAAGCGCACTCGCAACAACGACTGGCGCGCCGTCATGCCAAAGGCCGAGGCGGCTTCCATCTCACCCTTGGGCACCGCCAGCAGGCCACCGCGAATCACTTCGCCGACATAGGCCCCCATCGACACCACCAGGGCGAACACGATGTACCAGTAGCCATCACGCAGGTACGGCCAGAGAAAGCTGCCACGAATCAGCGGGAACTGGGCAAACAGGCTGCCCAGCCCGTAGTAGTAGATGTAGATCTGGATCAGCAACGGCGTGCCGCGCGTCACGCTGGTGTAGAACAGGCTGACCTTGGCGATCACCTTGTTTTTCGAAATCCGTGCCAGCGCCACCAGCACCGCCAGCAGGTAACCGAACACACTCGATACCAACAGAATGACGAGGGTGGTTTGCAGCCCCCGGCCCAACAGTGCCGCGTATTCAACTATCCACGCTGGAATCATTTCATTCACTCAGCCAAAGGCATCCAGCGACGAATACGTCGCTCAAGCCGACCCGACAGATAGTTCGACGCCAGCGTCACCGCGTAATACAACGCGGCAGCCGTGAGGTAGAACAACAGATAGTGGCGCGTCGACCCCGCGCCTTGCTTGGCGGTGTACAGCAGCTCATTGGTGCCGACCACGCTGATCAGCGCACTGTCCTTGATCAGGTTGATCCACAGGTTGGCCATCCCGGCCATCGCATACGGCGCCATGATCGGCAGCGTAACCCGGCGAAACAGCCCAAAACCGTTGAGGCCGAACGCCTTGGCCGCTTCGATCTGGCCGAAGGGAATCGCCTGGATCGCCGCGCGGAAAATCTCCGAGGCATAGGCGCCCTGCACCAGCCCCAGCACCACGATGGCCGCCAGCGGGCCGCTGACATTGACCACGCCGTAGCCGAGTCGGGTCATCAGCGAATTGAGGAGCATGGAGCCGACGTAGTACAGCAGCAGAATCAGCAGCAATTCCGGAACCGCCCGGAACAACGTGGTGTAGCCGCGCATCAGCGCTGCAATCGGCTTTGGCGCGCCGAGCTTGAGACACGCCACCACCAGTCCGATAGCCAGCCCGAGGACAAAGGCCCCGGCGGAAATCTGCAGGGTCATCCAGAGCCCCTTCAACAGCGCACTGCCCCATCCCTGCTCAGTGAAATTGATCAGATCGAACATTGCCGGCATTTCAGTCTCCAGTTGGCGGTTAGAAAGCACCGCCAGACCCTGTGGGAGCGAGCTTGCTCGCGATAGCGGTGGTTCAGTCAACTTGGATGTTGACTGTCATGCCCTCATCGCGAGCAAGCTCGCTCCCACAAGGATTTGCGTTTTCCAAGGGTTCGCGTTCGACCTGGCTGTCAGAACGCAGGCTTCACGCTGGTGCCGAAGTAGCTTTGGGAGAGGTCGTCGTAGTCCTTGCTCGCCAGCAGCTCCTGGATGGCCTTGTCCAGTTTGGCCTTGAGTTCGGTGTCGTCCTTGCGCAGGCCGGCACCCACGCCTTTGCCGAAGATCGGGTCATAAGGCACGGTGCCGAGGTAGGCCAGGTCCTTGGCATCCGGGGTCTTGATGAATGCGGCCATGGCGGTGCCGTCGGCCATCATCAGGTCGATGCGCCCGGCAATCAGGTCGGCGTTGGCCGAGTCCTGGGTGTCGTAGTACTTAACGTCGGCAATTTTTTCGTAGTAGGTCTTCAGGTAGCTGGCGCTCACGGTCGAGTTCTGCACACCGATGATCTTGCCCTTGAGGTCATCCGGGTACTTCTTCACCGAAGCCTCTTTCGGGCCGACGACGGCAATCGCCGAATCGTAGTAGGCCTTGCTGAAGGCGATCTGTTTTTCCCGTTCTTCGGTCACCGACATCGAGGAAAAGATCACGTCGATCTTCTTCGCCAGCAGCGACGGAATGATGCCGTCCCACGCCACTTCCTTGATTTCGCAATCGGCTTTCATTTCGCTGCACAGCTTGTGGATCAGGTCGACTTCAAAGCCCTTCCACTCACCATTGGCCTGTTTTTCGGTGTATGGCGGATAGGGTTCGGCTGCCACCGCGAACCTGATCGGTTGCGCTTGGGCCGCGCTCATGCCGGCCAGCAATACGCAGGCCGCACCGGTCAACCAGTTTGCAAAACGTCGATTTCCCATGTTGTTTTCCCGTCTTTTTATGATGAGTTAGCGAGTCTGATGAGCGTTGACGAATTGTCGGCAACGCTCGCTGCGTGGGTGTACGAACACTTCGTCCGGCGAACCGGTTTCCTCGATCAGCCCTTGGTGCAAAAAGGCGACTTTGGAAGAGACATCGCGTGCGAAAGCCATTTCATGAGTCACCAGGATCATGGTCCGGCCTTCTTCGGCGAGGGAGCGGATCACCCGCAGCACTTCCCCGACCAGTTCCGGGTCGAGTGCCGAGGTGGGTTCATCGAACAGCATGACCTTGGGCCGCATGGCCAGGGCCCGGGCGATGGCCACCCGTTGTTGCTGTCCCCCGGAGAGAAACGCCGGGTACTCGTTGCGCTTGGCCGCCAGCCCGACGCGTTCGAGCAGGGCTTCGGCCCGTTCAGTGGCCTCCGCACGGCTTTCACGCAGGACCTGGGTCGGCGCTTCGATGAGGTTTTCCAGCACCGTGCGATGGGGCCAGAGGTTGAAGTTCTGGAACACCATGCCCAGGCTGGAACGGATGCGCACAAGCTGTTTAGCATCCGACACCAGCGGTGCGCCGGGGCGATTCTGGTTAAGGTGAATGCTTTCGCCATCGACCAGGATGCGGCCCTGGTCCGGCACTTCGAGCATGTTGATGCAGCGCAGCAAGGTACTTTTGCCCGAGCCGCTGGCACCGATCAGGGAGATCACTTCGCCCTCGCGGGCAGTCAGGGAAACCCCCTTGAGCACTTCGATATTGCCGAAGCGTTTGTGCAGGCCATCGACCTCGATCATGGTCCTGGCCGCGGCCGGTTCGACGGTCGCGGTGCTGGTCACCGTGCCGATCACCGGCCTGGGCGCTTCACCATTGAGTACCTGGACAAAGCCGCGAATGCGCTGGCAGGCCTGGGCCAGTCACTCATCACTCAGGGTGAATGAAAGCCGCACAAACCCTTGGGCCGGCTCACCGAATGCCGCGGCATCCAGTACCGAAACACCGGCTTCGCGCAGCAGGCGCCAGGCGAATTCCAGCGAGGTCAGGCCGGTGCCGCGCACATCCACCAGCACGAACATGCCGGCATCGGGGTTGAGCACGCTGATACCCGGGCAATCGGCCAGGCCGGACACCACCAGATCGCGGCGCCGACGATAGATCTCGCGCATGCCGTGGGTGACTTCGTCATGGGACTGCACAGCCTTGAGCGCCGCTTCCATGACGAAACCGGGCAAGCCGTACAGCATGCTCAACACCAGGGTTTCGACATGGTTGACCAGGGCTTGATTGGCCACGACCCAGCCGATGCGCCAACCGGTCATGGCATGGGATTTGGACAGGCTGCCGATCACCACGCAGCGCTCGGCCATGCCCGGCAACGCTGCCAGGCTGAGGTGTTCACGCTCATAGGCGAGGCTCTCGTAGACCTCGTCCACCACCACCCACAGGTCATGGGCAATGGCGAGGTCGGCGATGGCTTGCAGTTCTTCACGACCCAGCACCACGCCGGTGGGGTTGTTCGGGTTGGAGAAGAAAATCGCCCGGGTGCGCGGGGTAATGGCCTTGGCCAACACGGCGGCATCGAGGCGGAAACCCGAGTCCGCCGCACAAGGCACCCGCACCAGCGTGGCGCCGGACGCCTTGAGGGTCGCTTCGTAGGTGACGTACATCGGATCGAAGGCAATCACTTCGTCGCCGGCACCGAGCAGGCACATCGAGGTGGCGAACAAGGCATTCTGCGCACCTGCCGTGAGAATGACGTTGGTCGCCTGCAGTTCGCGGTCGATCAATTGGCTGTAGCGGCCGGCAATGGCCTCGCGCAGAGCCTGGCGACCGGCGATTTCGGTGTAGTGGGTATCCCCTTCGCGCAGGGCGTGGATGGCGGCATCGGTAATGAAATCGGGAGTGGGGAAATCCGGGTCGCCGACGCTGAGGATGATCACGTCCTCGCCATTGCGCTGCGCAGCGTTGGCCGCGTAGTGGATATCCCAGGCGGCAACGCCTTGGCCACTGATCCGTTCAACAAAGGGTGAAAACCGCATGCCAGTGCCTCGTTCGAATTGAAGAAACGCAAGCCCGCAACCAGCCGGGGGAAGGTGGCCCTCAACATAGTCCAGACTGAACACTCGTTCAACAGAAAACTCGCGAGGCTTCGCGTTCAGCGCAAACAGGTCGTTTTCACGACAGTCGCGCCGTTTTTCAGCACGGCGCGATCAGGCGACGTGAAACGATTTTGCTGACTGCGCCAATCGCCAGGGCGACGAGGATCAGCCCGGCGGCGACCACGAACGTCAGCCGCATTCCCTGTGCGATGGCTTCGGGTTGCGCTTGCAAAACATCGTTGCTGGCCGAACCGAAGGCGAACACTGCGCCCATCACGCTAGCGCCGGTGATCAGGCCAAGATTGCGCGACAACCCGAGCAAACCGGACACCACGCCACGCTGCGGCGTCGCAATATTCGACATGACGTCGGTATTGTTGGCCGCCTGGAACAGCGCGTAACCGGCGGTAATGACCGCCAGTGGCACGATGTAGCCGAGCGCACCAAAGCCCGTCGGCACGGCGGGCAGGATGCAAGCGCCGGTCAACATGGCAATCAATCCGAGCATGCTGGATCGATGCGCGCCCAATCCGTCGACCCATCGACCCGCCGGAACCCCGGCCAATGCGGCGACCAGCGGCCCCGCCGACATCACCAGGCCAACGCTCGCTGCATTCAACGCCAGTGCGCCGGAGAGATAAAACGGCCCCACCACCAGGGTGGTCATGACCACGGTCGTCACCAGCACGCTCATGGCGAAACCTGCGCTCAGCTGCGGATTGCGGAATATCGTCATTCGAACCAGCGGTGACTCGGCTGTGCGCTCGACGAACACAAACACGCCCGCCCCAACCATCGCCACCAGCAACAGTGCCGTGTTCAGCGGACCAAAACCGCCACGCCCGAGGGTCATCGCCAGCGCATAGGCCAGCAGTGTCAAGACCAGTACCAGGGTGCCGAGGACATCGAAACCCGCTCGATCCGCCCTCCTCTCACGGCAATCTTTCGGTAAAAAACGATGCGCGAGCCCAATCGCCAAAACACCCAACGGCACATTGACCAGAAAAATCGCCTGCCACCCCAGATTGGCAATCAAAAAACCGCCGAGGGTCGGGCCGAGCGATGTGCCAATCGCCGACATGGTGCCGAGCAGGCCCATCGCGCTGCCCATTTTTGCCTTGGGCACTGCCTCGCTCACCAGCGCCATGGTCAACGCCATCATGATGGCCGCGCCGATGCCCTGTAAGGCCCTTGCGGCAATCAGCAACCACAGACTGGCCGCCAGGGCGCACAGGAACGAGGCGACGGTGAACACCGCAATGCCGATCAGCAGCAATCGCCGACGGCCAATGATGTCGCCGAGCCGCCCGACACTGACGATCAACGCCGTGATCGCCAGCAGGTAAGCGAGCACCACCCATTGCACTTGCTGGAAGGAGGCCGAGAACGCTGCGGCCAGTGTCGGTAAACCAACGTTGGCAATGCTGGTGCCCAGGGACGACAGCAACATGGATAACGACAGGCTGGCCAAGGCGCCCCGAATCGATATGGACTTCATTTTCTCGCGACTCCGCAAATAGGTTGTCTCGAGCCTAAGCCCGCACCTAACATGGTGGAAGACGCAGCATTTGCACTTTATACGTGCATACAACGCCACACTCAAAAATGTGGGAGCGAGCCCTGTGGCGAGGGGGCTTGCCCCCGTTTGAGTGCGTAGCACTCACAAGATCTTTGGTGCATCAGAGATTTTGGGGCTGCTTCGCAACCCAACGGGGGCAAGCCCCCTCGCCACAGGGCTCGCTCCCACAGGAATTGATTCGATGCCAGATCTGAATCTGTTGATCACCCTGAACGTGTTGCTCGAAGAAGGCAGCGTGGCCCGCGCCGCGCAGCGTTTGCGCCTGAGCCCCTCAGCCATGAGCCGGGCGCTGGCGCGGTTGCGCGAAACCACGGGTGATCCGCTGCTGGTGCGGGCCGGTCGCGGACTGGTTCCCACGCCCCGGGCGCTGGAGCTGCGTGAACGCGTCGGCGCGCTCGTGCAGGACGCCGAAGCCGTCCTGCGCCCCGCCGAGGCACTGGATCTCAATCAACTGGCGCGCACCTTCACCCTGCGCACCAGCGATGGCTTCGTGGAAAATTTCGGACCACCACTGATCGCACGCCTCCATCAGGAAGCACCCGGTGTCCGCCTGAATTTCGTGCAGAAGCTGAACAAGGACAGCACCCTGCTGCGCGACGGCTCGGTGGACCTGGAAACCGGTGTGATCGGCGAATCGACCAGCCCGGAAGTGCGGACCCGGATGCTGTTTCGCGACCGGTTCATTGGCGTGGTGCGCAAGGGTCATCCACTGGCTCGAGGCGAGATGACAGCGGTTCGTTATGCCGCCGCCCGGCACATCCTAGTCTCGCGTCGGGGCCACGAAAAAGGCGTCATGGACGATGCCTTGAATGAGCTGGGACTGACGCGCGACATCGCCACCATTGTCGCTGGCTTCTCTTCGGCGATTGCTTTGGCGCGGGCTTCGGACCTGGTCGCCAGCGTACCGCAGCGGCACGTCGGCAACCTGTGCCAGGGAATGCATTGCTTTGCCCTGCCGTTCCCCACGCCGGCGATCACGGTTTCGATGCTGTGGCACCCGCGCATGGACGCCGACCCGGCCCATCGCTGGCTACGCGGGTGCGTGTGGGAGGTTTGCAGTCAATAACACCACCGGGACACTGAGTGTGGAACGCCAAGCTTGACCGCCACACCCTCCCCAGTCGAAGGCATTCAAGCGGTTTGTATCGAACTGTACTTCCCCCCGGCCACCTTACACAGCGATACAAATCCGCCAGGTTCAGGACATATGTGCAGTACATGGAAATGAAAAAGTGTGGCGCATCGGAAAGCGCAGGTTTTCCGAGCACTCCAGCGACCCACTGACAGGAAAAACCACCATGATCAATGCAATCGATACCGTGCTGTACACCGGCAAGACCCACACCACCGGCGGCCGCGACGGTCAGGCGCGCAGCACCGACGGACGTCTGGACATCAAGCTTTCGCCTCCCGGCTCTTCAGGTGCCGGCACCAATCCTGAGCAACTGCTGGCGGCGGGTTGGTCGGCTTGTTTCATCGGGGCGATGGGCAAGGCATCCGTCGCGCTGAACGTGGCCTTGCCGAACGACGTTGCGGTGGATGCCGAAATCGATCTGGGCAAGTCCGAAAACGCTTTCTTCCTTCGAGCCCGTCTGAATGTCAGCCTGCCGGGCCTGGACCCGACCATCGCACGCAAGGTGGTGGAAATGGCGCATCAGACTTGCCCGTACTCCAAAGCGACCCGCGGCAACATCGACGTCGAAATCAATCTGGTTTGACCGATGCAGAAAAGCCTGGCCTGACGTCTTGATACCGGTCAGGCCAGGCTTTTTGAGCACCGCAATTGCTGTAGGTGTAGGAGCGAGCTCGCTCGCGATGGTCTCAAGAGCGCCGCGCATAGCCAGCAAGCGCGCGTTTTCGTTAACGACCATCGCGAGCAAGCTCGCTCCTACTACTCCTTCAGGATCAGCAGCGGTTCGCCTTTCTTCACGATGTAGGTCGCCAGTTCCGAGGCCTTGCCTCCACCCACGTTCTTCGCCACATGGGCGACGCCGTCAGGGATGTACAACGAATCACCGGCCTTGAGCGTCACCGGTGCCCGACCTTCCAGTTGATACTCAAAGGTACCGCTGATCACGTGCGCCACCTCTACGCCAGGGTGAGCATGTTTGGGCGAAGTCACGCCCGGATCGAAGTCCACGAGCACCTGAAGGACTTCGCGATCGGCGGCGCCCAGGTCTTCGCGTACCAGGTCGGTGCGATGCAGGCCCTGCTGCCAGCTTTTCATCGCCGGGGCCGGCTGTGTTTCCTGGGCTTGAGAGAGACTCGCTACAGTAGCGAGCCCTGCGGCGGCCAGAGCCAGACCAAGCTTGCCGAGGGTGTGACGGGTGTGGATACGCAACATTGTCTTTCCTCCAGTTGAACCACGCCAGGCCGCGCCGAAAGTGGCGCGGTGCCGGTGGTTCCATTTGAAGGCCGCCGTGTATCGCCCGGGTGTCGGGAAACGGCGGTTTTGTATGCCCCGGTAACGGCGGGCGTTGCGGATACCTGCGGATACAAACCCGCAGCTGCGGGCACGTCGTTGGTCTTATTCCCCCGCCGCCCCGCGACTGCCCTTGAAAGCGTCGCGCCGGGCGCTGCGTTCGGCGACATAGGCGGCACTCGGCTCACTGATCAGGTCCGCGCGGCGCAAGGGCTGCCCGCAATGGACGCACATCGGTCCGAGCCCGGCCGGCTCGCCGCAACTGCGGTGGGTATAGACCACCGCCAGGCCTTCCTCGGGCGACTTGCACCAGGTTTCACCCCACGCCCGCAACGCCAGGACCACCGAGTAGAACGCGTCGCCTTTTTCCGTGAGGTGATATTCGTAGCGTTTTGGCCGCTCACTATAAGCGCGGCGCTCTACGAGCCCGTCGGCCTCCATGCTCTTCAAGCGCGCCGCGACCATTTGCGGCGTAGCGCCGGTCTGCGCCTGGATGTCATCAAAGCGATGGCTACCCATGAACAACTCCCGCAACACCAGCACCGTCCAGCGGTCGCCAACGATGACTTCGGCCCGGGAGATCGGACACAGGGTTTCAGAAACGGTTGTTTTCACCGACATGCGGCATTGCCTCTTTCCTAGTTGCTATGATTATCATATCAACGTAAATCCTGAGCAACTACACTTCACCATCCACGGATTGTTTTGCGGAGAACCGTCATGCCCAACGCCACCTACCCTCTTGACCGGACTGCCTATCTGCTGGTCGACCCCTACAACGACTTTCTGTCGGAGGGCGGAAAGATCTACCCCTTGATCGAGCCAATGGCCAAGCAAGTCGGCCTGCTCGACAACCTGCGCACGCTTGATCGCACCATTCGCGCGCTCAACATCCCGGTGGTCATCGTACCGCACCGCCGCTGGGAAAAAGGCGACTATGAAAACTGGGATCACCCAAGCCCCACCCAGTGCAAGGTCATGCATATGCATCACTTCGCACGGGGTGAATGGGGCGGCGAATGGCACCCCGACTTCGCGCCGAAGGACGGTGACATCGTCGTGCAGGAACATTGGGGCTCCAGCGGTTTTGCCAATACAGACCTCGATTTTCGCCTCAAGCAAAAGGGCATTACCCACGTGATCATCGTCGGCCTGCTGGCCAATACCTGCATCGAGGCAACCGCCCGTTACGCTCAGGAACTCGGCTATCACGTCACCCTGGTGCGGGATGCGACCGCGGCCTTCATGCCGGAGATGATGCATTCGGCCCATGAGCTGAACGGTCCGACCTTCGCTCACGCCATCCTGACCACCGATGAACTGGTTGCCGCGCTGGCACAGGCAGGTGAGTGATGCAGTTGACCGGCACCTTGAGGTCTCGCTCCCACCCATCACGCTTGGCGCGCTTATTGATTGCACCGTGGGTGATGCCCTGGGCAGATGCGATCTCACGGGTGGAAAGCAATCCGGCCCGGTAGGCACGTTCAATTGCCTCCCAGTCGGGTTGCTTGGTTGTCATGGGAATCCTTCAGAGTCCTACCAGAAGAGAGTGCGTTGTCGTGCCCAGGCGAACTTCCAGGCGGCAGCTAATATAAAACTGCCCATCACAAAAGGAAGGTAGTCATGAGATACAACCTGTTCGAGAATCAGAGAAACGAGATCATCCTGCTCGCGCGCATCCTTCTGATGATCCTTTTCATCATTTCCGGCTGGAGCAAACTGACCAACTTTGACGGTACCGCTACTTACATGAGCTCTCTCGGCGTGCCCATGCCCATGGTCGCTGCGGGGATTGCGGTCGTCATGGAGTTCTTTGTCGCTATAGCGATAGTCGTGGGTTTCTACACCCGCCCACTCGCATTTCTCTTCGTCTTGTTCGTACTCGGTACTGCTCTAATCGGACATCACTTTTGGACTATGGTTGACCCAGAGCGCGCAGCCAACATGACCCAATATTTCAAGAACCTCAGTATCATGGGCGGCTTGCTGCTGCTGGGCATTACTGGTCCTGGCAAGTATTCGATTGATGGCAGATAGCTTCGCGAACATCACTCGAGCCTTCCCGGTATCCGCGACACAATTTGCTAATTCGCGAAACGTATCGCGAATTAGCTCTCGTCTGCCTTTCGCTCAGCCCAGCGCTTGCCAAGCTGACGAGCCTGCTCTACGCCGAGCACGCCGATGAAGCCAGCCGTTGCGAATGACCAGGCAATGCTGAAGCCGAACTCATTCACCGTCAGGCATGAGAGGCCGACCCTCTTAGCTTTCACCATCATGCACAGTGACCCTAACTCCCGTAGCGACAATCTCGTACTCAGTTTCGGAAATTTTATTCACGGCACCACCAAATTGCATTTCGAAATGCTTCAGACCTTCATGTCGAACCATGCCGTTTGGCGAGCGCTCAATGGTCTCGTCCTGATAGATGTTAATCACGTATTCCAGGTTATCTGTGCCAACCCCAACTATTTTTCCAACATATTTATCTGCCATGTCCGAACTCCTTGCGTGAAATCTCAAAGTAGCTGGTGCAGGCAGATGAATCCACAGCATTGAACAGTTCACTTCACCATGATGTTGGTCTGCACCTGAGCGTGCAGGCGAGTGACGTTGGTCATGCCCTCTCCAATGTCGCGACATGAATTTCTGTTGTGCGGTAACCGTTCCGGCAACAAACCTTCCTGATGCCATCGCTTGGGGTCAAGCTGAGCGCGAACAAATTCCTTACATGTTTTTACATCTTCGAACCCGGCGTACAACGGCAACTTACATCGCCTTCCAATAATCGGCACCGGAATAATAAAAAGACCGATTACATGGAGAGTTTCAGATGCCCTTTACCCGTACTGTTCTAGCGTTGTCCCTCGGCCTGTTTTTTTTACAGAGCAATGCCCAGGCGGCGGCGCCGCTGTCGCTCGCTAACGGCAACTCCGAGCTGACTGCGCAAATCAGTAATGCCTGGATAGAAATCAATAAGACCGCGTTAGAGCACAATATCCGTACCCTGCAAGCCGAGCTCGCCGGCAAGTCGGAACTCTGTGCGGTACTGAAAGCCGACGCTTATGGTCATGGTATCGGGTTGGTGATGCCTTCAGTGATCGCGCTGGGTGTACCGTGTGTGGCGGTCGCCAGTAACGAAGAGGCGCGAGTGGTTCGCGAAAGCGGCTTTAAAGGCCAGTTAATCCGTGTTCGCACCGCCTCCCTGGGGGAGCTGGAAAATGCTCTGCAGTACAACATCGAGGAACTGGTTGGCAACCTCGATTTCGCCCGCCAAGCGGCCGATCTTGCACATAAACACGGTCGCAAACTGCAGGTGCACATCGGTCTCAACTCAAGCGGCATGAGCCGTAACGGCGTGGAAATGGCTACCGAGCAGGGTAAACAAGACGCGCTGGCGATCACCAAACTGCCAAATGTCGAAGTGGTTGCGATCATGACCCACTTCGCCGTGGAGGATAAGGACGACGTACGCAAGGGCCTGGCAACCTTCAACGAACAAGCGGCCTGGCTGATGGACGTGGCCCAGCTCGATCGCAAGAAAATCACCCTGCACGCGGCCAACTCCTTCGCCACCCTGGAAGTACCCGAGTCGCGCCTGGACATGGTGCGCACGGGCGGCGCGTTGTTTGGCGATACCGTCATCTCGCGCACTGAGTATCGGCGCGTGATGCAGTTCAAGTCGCATGTGGCCTCGGTCAATAGCTATCCCGCTGGAAACACCGTGGGTTACGACCGTACATTCACCCTGTCACGTGATTCGAAACTGGCCAACATCACGGTCGGTTACTCCGATGGTTATCGCCGCGTGTTCACCAATAAAGGCGTGGTGTTGATCAATGGTCATCGCGTGCCGGTGGTGGGCAAGGTTTCGATGAACACCGTGATGGTCGATGTCACGGATGCACCCGACGTCAAGGCGGGTGATGAAGTAGTGCTGTTTGGCAAACAAGGCGCAAGCGAAGTCAGCCAGGCTGAAGTCGAAGAGATCAACGGTGCGCTACTGGCCGACCTCTATACCGTCTGGGGCAGCGCCAACCCGAAAATACTGGTCGAGAAGTAATCCCGCCATTATCGTAAATCACAGGGCGCGATCATTCGGGCACAGCTTTGCCGAGCGCTGACAAGCTCCAATGTAGGAAAGGGACTGACAGGAGAGAGCTCGCTTTCTCTTGTCGGAAGGTGACCATCATGCCTTGGCCAGACGCTTGCGATTCGCGAAACGTGTCGCGACTTACTTGACTCGCCGATCGATCCCACCGGGCGTCTTGTCACAGCGCAAGTCGTATTGGTTTGAAGCTGTGTGGATTGCAGGGTGCATTCGAGCAGATGAACGGGCAACAAAAAACCCGGCACGGTGGCCGGGTTTTTGTGTTGAGTGTGTGTATCGATCATAGCTTGCAGGAACCACATTAAAACTACCCATGCCAGCCCACCAAACATCAACAACCAGCGTTATGACAACATCCCCTCTAGACAGTGCGGTTTAAGTCGAATCGGTCCAGGTTCATCACTTTGGTCCACGCAGCGACGAAGTCCTTGACGAACTTCTGCTGCGCATCGGCGCAGGCATAGACTTCAGCCAACGCACGCAACTGCGCATTGGAACCAAAGACCAGGTCAACCCGCGTCCCCGTCCACTTCACTGCACCGGTTTTGCGATCACGCCCTTCATACTCTTGCTGGGCATCCGACACGGGCTTCCACTCCACGCCCATATCCAGCAGGTTGGTGAAGAAGTCGTTGGTCAAGGCTTCCGGACGCGTGGTGAACACACCGTGTTTGCTCTGGCCGACATTGATGTCCAACCCGCGCAAGCCACCCAGCAATACCGTCATTTCCGGCGCACTGAGCGTCAGCAGTTGTGCCTTGTCGATCAGCAATTTTTCGGCCGGCACCCGGTACTGTTGCTTCAGGTAATTACGGAAGCCGTCGGCAATCGGTTCAAGGAAACCGAAGGACTCGACATCGGTCTGTTCCTGGCTGGCGTCCATGCGTCCCGGGCTGAACGGCACCGTCACACTGTGGCCGGCGTTTTTCGCAGCCTGTTCGACACCCGCGCCACCAGCGAGCACGATCAGGTCGGCCAGGGAGATTTTCTTGCCATCGGTTTGCGCGCTATTGAACTCGTTCTGGATGCCTTCAAGTTTGGCCAGCACATTGGCCAGTTGCTCTGGCTGGTTGGCCTCCCAGGACTTTTGCGGTGCCAGGCGCAGACGCCCGCCGTTGGCACCGCCGCGCTTGTCGGAGCCACGGAAGCTGGAAGCCGCCGCCCAAGCTGTAGATACAAGCTGCGAGACCGACAGACCGGACGCCAGCACCTTGCTTTTCAGGCCCGCCACGTCACTGTCATTGACCAGCGGATGATCGACGGCAGGGATCGGGTCTTGCCACAGCAGTTCTTCGTTCGGCATTTCCGGGCCGAAGTAGCGTGAGAGCGGACCCATGTCACGGTGAATCAGCTTGTACCAGGCACGGGCGAAGGCGTCGGCCAACTGGTCTGGATTGGCCAGGAAACGCCGCGAAATCGGCTCATAGATCGGGTCGAAGCGTAGTGACAGGTCCGTGGTCAGCATGGTCGGATCGCGCCGTCTGGACGGGTCAAAGGCATCCGGAATGGTACCGGCGCCAGCGCCGTTTTTCGGCGTCCACTGGTTTGCCCCCGCCGGGCTCTTGGTCAGTTCCCATTCGTAACCGAACAGGTTCTCCAGGTAGTTGTTGCTCCACTGGGTTGGCGTGGTGGTCCAGGTGACTTCCAGGCCGCTGGAGATGGTGTCGCCACCTTTACCGGTACCGAACGTGCTCTTCCAGCCCAGGCCCTGCAGTTCGAGGCCGGCGGCTTCGGGCTCAGGTCCGACATGATCGACGGGACCCGCACCGTGGGTTTTGCCGAAGGCGTGACCGCCCGCGATCAGCGCGACGGTTTCCTCATCGTTCATTGCCATGCGCGCAAAGGTTTCACGGATATCTATCCCGGCGGAAACCGGATCGGAGTTGCCTTCAGGGCCCTCCGGGTTTACGTAGATCAGGCCCATCTGCACGGCTGCGAGGGGGGTTTCCAGAGTGCGCTCTACGGGATTTTGCCCGGCATCCTTGCCATAACGCACGTCGCCACCCAGCCACTTGCCTTCAGCCCCCCAGTAGACGTCTTCGTCCGGTTCCCAGACATCGGGGCGGCCAGCGGAAAAACCAAAGGTCTTGAAGCCCATGGATTCCAGTGCGACGTTGCCGGCGAGGACGATCAGGTCGGCCCAGGAGATTTTGTTGCCATACTTTTGCTTGATCGGCCAGAGCAGCCGACGGGCCTTGTCGAGGCTGACGTTGTCCGGCCAGCTGTTGAGGGGTGCAAAACGTTGCTGGCCGGAGCCGGCGCCACCCCGGCCGTCACCGGTGCGATAGGTGCCTGCGGCGTGCCAGGACATGCGGATAAAGAAAGGCCCATAGTGACCGAAGTCCGCTGGCCACCAATCCTGGGAATCGGTCATCAGCGCAGTCAGGTCGTTTTTCAGCGCCTGGAAGTCCAGGCTCTTGAAGGCTTCGGCGTAGTTGAAGTCGCCTCCCAGCGGGTCAGACTTGGGCGAGTGTTGACTCAAGATCTTCAGGTTCAGTTGGTTCGGCCACCAATCGCGGTTCGTCGTGCCACCGCCAGCGGCGTGATTGAACGGGCATTTCGATTCAGTTGACATGGCATCTCCTCTTGATTTTGTTTTCAGCTAACCACCTTTGAGCGTGGCTCCGGATCACCGATTGATGAAATAGCTTTTCGGTATGGGATCCATAGCCTTGAGGCTATGACAGCCCCGCGATCAGTCGCTCCAGACCCTCCATTAAAGTCCCGGTCGGGGAAACTGTCGCTTCATCTTTGGAGATAGCTGATAAACAGTTCAAATCAGTAACGAGTTGCACAGTGGATGAACAGCATTGGCTGCAAGGACGTTGTCATCGGGGCATTCCTGTATTCAATAAAAAACCGGCCTTTCAGCCGGTTTTTTTTATGTCACTCAACAGCACTTCGGTCCGGCTTTACTGCCGTAACGGGCCTCCTGGCGCTCGCGGAAGAACGCCTCGTAGTCCATCACCGGTTTGTCCGGGTGCTTGGTCTGCATATGCTCGACGTAGTTGTCGTAGTCGGGCATGCCGACCATCAGGCGCGCGGCCTGACCGAGGTATTTACCGAGGCGACTCAGGTCATTGAACATGATCAGGCATCCGGCAGCGCTTGATATGGCGCTTCTTTATCCGTGCGTTCCTTGGTGCCCCAGGCAGCGATGCCGACCTTGAGCGCAAAGAACAGGATGCTGAACACCACGAACAGGAACAGCGCAGTCAGGGTCGCGTTGGTGTAGGCGTTGAAGATCACGTGCTGCATCTGATCGATGCTCTTGGCCGGGGCCAGCACCTGTCCATTGGCCAGCGCATCGCTGTACTTCTTCGCCAGGGCCAGGAAGCCGATCGCCGGGTTGGCGTCGAACAGCTTGATGAAGCCCGCTGTCGTGGTGCAGATCAGCAGCCATACGGCCGGCAGCAAGGTCACCCACACATAACGCTGGCGCTTCATCTTGATCAGCACCACGGTGCCGAGCATCAGCGCGATACCGGCCAGCATCTGGTTGGAGATACCGAACAGCGGCCACAGGGTGTTGATGCCACCCAGTGGATCGATCACGCCCTGGTACAGCAGATAACCCCACATGGCCACGCAACCGGCGGTGGCCACCAGGTTGGCGGTCCAGGATTCGGTGCGTTTGAGCGCCGGGACGAAAGAGCCGAGCAAGTCCTGGAGCATGAAGCGACCGGCACGGGTACCGGCATCCACTGCGGTGAGGATGAACAGCGCTTCGAACAGGATCGCGAAGTGGTACCAGAACGCCATGGTGTTTTCACCCGGCAGAACACTGTGCAGGATCTGCGCGATACCGACCGCCAGGGTCGGCGCACCACCGGCACGGGCCAGGATGGTGGTTTCACCGATGTCATGGGCTACGGCTTGCAAGGCTTCCGGGGTAATGGCGAAGCCCCAGCTGCTGACGGTTTGCGCAACGGTCACCGCATCGGCACCGACTACAGCGGCCGGGCTGTTCATGGCGAAGTACACACCCGGATCGATCACCGACGCGGCAACCATGGCCATGATCGCGACGAACGACTCCATCAGCATGCCGCCGTAACCGATGTAGCGGGCATGCCCCTCACTGGCAAGCAGCTTGGGCGTGGTGCCGGAAGCAATCAGCGCGTGGAAACCGGAGACCGCGCCACAGGCGATGGTGATGAACAGGAACGGGAACAGACCGCCCTTCCAAACCGGACCGGTGCCGTCGACGAACTGGGTCAGGGCCGGCATTCTCAGCTCGGGCATGGTCACCAGGATGCCAATCGCCAGGGCGACGATGGTGCCGATTTTCAGGAAGGTGGAGAGATAGTCACGGGGTGCCAGGATCAGCCACACCGGCAGTACCGCCGCGACAAAACCGTAGCCGATCAGCATCCAGGTGATCTGGATACCGGTAAAGGTAAAGGCCTTGGCCCACACAGGATCGGCGGCAACCTGCCCCCCGAGCCAGATCGAACCGAGCAGCAACAGCACACCGATGATGGAGATTTCACCGATGCGGCCCGGGCGGATGTAGCGCATGTAGATGCCCATGAACATCGCGATCGGGATGGTCGCCATTACCGTGAAAATGCCCCAAGGGCTTTCGGCCAGGGCCTTCACCACGATCAGCGCCAGCACCGCGAGGATGATGATCATGATCAGGAAGCAGCCGAACAGTGCGATGGTGCCGGGGATGCGGCCCATTTCTTCACGGACCATGTCGCCCAGGGAACGACCGTTGCGGCGGGTGGACATGAACAGGACCATGAAGTCCTGCACCGCACCGGCCAGCACCACGCCGGCGATCAGCCACAGCGTGCCGGGCAGGTAGCCCATCTGCGCCGCCAACACCGGGCCGACCAGCGGACCTGCACCGGCAATGGCCGCGAAGTGGTGACCGAACAGGACATGTTTGTTGGTCGGCACGTAGTCCAGACCATCGTTATTGAGCACAGCCGGAGTGGCTCGATTGGGGTCGAGTTGCATCACTTTGTTGGCGATGAACAGGCTGTAGTAGCGGTAGGCAACGAGGTAGATGGCGACGGCTGCGACTACGATCCACAGGGCGTTGATCGCTTCGCCGCGGCGCAGGGCCACGACACTCAGCGCAATCGCTCCCAGGACAGCCACGGCAAACCAGGCGAGGTGTTTAGCCAGACGGGGCATAGCGTGTCTCCTGCCGACAGCCAGTGACTGCGGCGGTAATTTTTATAATTGTGTCCGCAGTGCGGAGCTGGCCCAATATCTGCGCATGTCGTCCACAAATAAATCCGCGTTACTACGTACGCGGCGTCTACGTAGTTCTACGTAGATGACGCCGATCTCATGTGGGTTCACCACCGGACCCGGGGGCCATCCCCGATCAAATGTGGGAGCGAGCTTGCTCGCGATAGCGGGCTGTCAGACACATCAATGTTGAATGTGCCGCCCTCATCGCGCGCAAGCTCGCTCCCACAGGTTCTGTATTTCAACTGAATGGCATCCCGGCCGCCGGTCATTCCGTCCAGCAACGCTACTGGCCGAACACCTCTTTGGCATATGATCCCGAGCCTTCGCGCGGGCAGGAGTCAACATGCAGCTCAAACACAAGATCGTCGCCCTCGGGATTCTGCCGCTGGTGCTGGCCATTGCCGTCATCTGCGCGCTGGTGATTTCCCTCAATCGCCAATTGGGCGATCAACAGGCACAACTGATCGAAGACAGCATTCTGGCGAGCAAGCGCGCGGAGCTGAAAAACTACGTGGAAATGGCCCAGAGCCTGATCGCGCCCCTGTACGACGACGGCCACGGCGACGCCCGTGCCCAACAACAAGTGCTGGAAGAACTGCGCAAGCTCAGCTTTGGCATCAACGGCTACTTCTTCGTCTACGACCACGAAGGCCGCAGCCTGATGCATGCGCGCCAGTCGGAACTGGTGGGCCAATACCTGTGGGACATGAAAGATCCCCACGGCCTGCCGGTGATCCAGGCGCTGCTCAAAAGCGCGCAATCGGGCGAAGGTTTTCAACGCTATGCCTGGAACAAACCCTCCTCCGGTCAGGTGACCGACAAGCTCGCCTACGTGGTGATGCTCGATCGCTGGGGCTGGATGCTCGGTACCGGCATCTACCTCGAAGACGTCGAACGCGCCACCCAGCAGGCCCGTGCCGAAGTGGCCATGGGAATTCGCAAGACCATGATGGCGATTGCCGTGGTTGCCCTCGTCGCAGTGCTGTTCGTATTCGCCACGGGCATGACCCTCAACGTCAGCGAACATCGGCTGGCGGACAAGAAACTGCAGCGCCTGACCCAGCGCATCGTCAGCCTGCAGGAAGAGGAACGATCCCGAGTGTCCCGCGAGTTGCACGACGGCATCAGCCAGGTGCTGGTCTCGATCAAGTTCCAGTTCGAACTGGCCAGCCATCTGCTGGAGCGCGGACAGGCCCCCGACAAGGGCTTGAGCACGCTGAAAGACGCCACCGAGCGCCTGGGCGATGCCATCGGCGAAGTTCGCAGTCTCTCCCACGACCTGCGCTCATCCCTGCTCGACACCCTCGGCCTGCCAGCGGCCATCGGCCAATTGGCTGCCGAATTCGAACAGCGCAGCGGGCTGACCGTGACCTATGACGAAAATGAATTCGACTGCCAATTGGTCGAAGGCGCGGCTGTTTCGCTGTTCCGAATCGTCCAGGAAGGCCTGACCAATATTGAACGCCACGCCCAGGCGAAGAACGTGTCCATTACACTGCGCGGCTGCGACGACTCCGTGCGGCTGACGGTGGTCGACGACGGTATCGGTTTCAACGTCGCCCAGGTCGAACGTCGTCAGGCCGGCATTGGCCTGCGTAACATCCGCGAACGCGTCGAACATTTTGGCGGGCGCTTCGAATTGATCTCGATGCCGGGCAGAAGTGAGCTGGACGTACTGTTGCCAATGAAACCAGACGCATAACGCTGACCCGGCCCAAAACTACAAGAGTGAATAGCTGCGATGAACCTGCCCTCCCCGATCCGCGTCGCCCTGGTCGACGATCACTCCCTGGTCCGCGACGGCATCAAGGCGCTGCTGGCCGTGATGTCGCCCCTGGAAATGGTCGGCGAAGCGGAAAACGGCGCCGCGGCCATCGAGATGGTCGGACGTTGCCAGCCGGACCTGCTGCTGGTCGACATCAGCCTGCCGGACATGAACGGCCTGGAACTGACCCGCGTGCTGCGCAGCCAGTACCCGTCGCTCAAGGTGCTGGTGCTGAGCATGTACGACAATTACGAATACGTCAGTGAATCGGTGCGCTCCGGTGCCAGCGGCTACGTGCTGAAGAACGCCCCGTCACGGGAAATCATCGCCGCCATCGAGGCCATCACCAGCGGGGGAACCTTCTACAGCGCGGAAATCGCCCAGCGGCTGATCGCCGACAGGAACACCGACAACGAACTGACCCCTAGGGAAAGCCAGGTGCTGTCGAAGATGGCGCAGGGGTTGAACAACAAGGAAATGGCCCGGGAACTGGACATCAGCGTGCGCACGGTGGAGACACACCGCTTGAGCATCCGGCGCAAGCTCAACATCGACAAGCCGGCGGCGCTGGTCAAGTACGCCATCGATCACGGGCTTATTTCCCGCTAGTACCGCTCCCACAAGGAGCATCGAATCCACCATTGACTGCGTCGATAGTCACCATTGATTCAATGAAGTTCTCTTAAAAAATCCACGGCGTAACATCTGCTCCATACCAACCCATCAGCACCCCGGAGCACACCATCATGAAACGCCAAACCCTTCTCGGCATCGCTTTCTCGGTTTTCGCAGTTAACGCTTTCGCCGCTACCGCCGCTCAACCTGTGGTCGCTGAAGGCGGCTCGGATCGTCTGATTGAAAGCCGTGTGGCCGAGGGTGGTTCCGATCGCCTGATCGAGAATCGTGTCGCCGAAGGTGGTTCGGATCGCCTGATCGAAAACCGCGTCGCCGCCGATGGCTCCGACAAACTGATGCAAAACCGCGTTGCCGAAGGTGGCTCGGACAAACTGATCCAAAACCGCGTCGCTGAAGGCGGTTCCGACAAACTGCTGCAAAACCGTGTAGCCGAAGGCGGTTCGGATCGTCTGATCGAAAGCCGCGCTGTCTGAATGCAGTGCTTTACCGCAGGACTCGACGAAAAACCCGGCCTCATCAGCCGGGTTTTTTTACGTCTTTTATAAGTCCTTCCCGCCACGCATAGCGCCTCGCCCGCCCCCCTTTTATCGCCATCCAGCCAGAAACTCCGTTCGGGGACTTGTGCTTCTGGTATTATGGTATACCATCAGACGCACAGACACCCAAACCTCTACGGAGCAGCTCATGAGTTTCGAAATCCGCAAGATCGTCAGCTATGTCGAAGAAACCTTTATTGAAGGCGGCAAAGCCACCGATAAGCCTGTGACCATGGTCGGTCTGGCCGTGGTGATGAAGAACCCCTGGCTGGGCAACGGTTTCGTCGAAGACCTGAAACCACAGATCCGCGCCAACTGCTCCGACCTCGGCGCGCTGATGGTCGAGCGCCTGGTGGGCATCATTGGCGGCGCCGAGAAAATCGAGGCCTACGGCAAGGCTGCGGTGGTCGGCGCCGATGGCGAAATCGAGCACGCTTCGGCGGTGATCCACACCCTGCGCTTCGGCAACCATTACCGCGAAGCGGTCAAGGCCAAGAGCTACCTGAGCTTCACCAACAAGCGCGGCGGCCCGGGCACCTCGATTCAGATCCCGATGATGCACAAGGACGACGAAGGCCTGCGCTCGCACTACATCACCCTGGAAATGCAGATCGAAGACGCGCCGCGTGCCGACGAAATCGTCGTGGTCCTGGGTTGCGCCGACGGCGGCCGCCTGCACCCGCGCATCGGCAACCGCTACATCGACCTGGAAGAACTGGCCGCCGAAAAAGCCCAGTAACCGGCCAGCAGAACGACAACAAGAAGGCATTGCAGGAGCGCTCCATGATTCGGCTCACCGCTGAACTCACCCCGGCTGGCACCAGTTACCTGGCGACCGGCCAAGGCCAGCCCGTGGTCTTGATCCACGGCGTGGGCCTGAACAAAGAAATGTGGGGCGGCCAGATCGTTGGCCTGGCCACGAAGTACCGCGTCATCGCCTACGACATGCTCGGCCATGGCGCCAGCCCGCGACCGGAGAACGGTACGCAACTGCTCGGCTATGCCGACCAGTTGCTGGAGCTGCTCGACCACCTGCAATTGCCCAAGGCAACGGTGATCGGTTTTTCCATGGGCGGGCTGGTGGCGCGGGCCTTTGCCCTGCACTACCCGCAACGCCTGGAAGGCCTGGTGGTGCTCAACAGCGTGTTCAACCGCAGTGCCGAACAGCGTGCCGGGGTCATCGCCCGCACCAGCCAGGCTGCCGAACACGGGCCGGACGCCAATGCCGAAGCCGCATTGTCGCGCTGGTTCAGCCGTGAATACCAGGCCGCGAACCCGGCGCAGATCGCCGCGATTCGCCAGACCCTGGCCGGCAATGACCCTCAGGGCTACCTGACCACTTATGAACTGTTCGCCACCCAGGACATGTACCGCGCCGACGACCTGGCCAGCATCCAGGTGCCGACGCTGATCGCCACCGGCGAACTGGACCCCGGCTCAACCCCGGAAATGGCCCGGCAACTGGCCGAACGCATTCCCGGCGCGACCGTTGCCGTACTCGCCGAGCAACGGCATATGATGCCGGTAGAGTCGCCGCGCCTGGTCAACCAGCTGTTGCTGGAGTTTCTGCAGACCGCGCACTCCAAACAAAACCAGATCAAGGGGATCGTTGCATGACACTCGCACGCTTCCAGATGTGCATCGGCGGTGAATGGGTCGATGCCCTGTCCGGCAAGACCTTCGAAAGCCTCAACCCGGCGTTGGCCGAAGCCTGGGCTGAACTGCCCGATGCCGACGAAGCCGATGTCGAGCGTGCCGTGCAGGCTGCGCAGACGGCTTTCGACAGCCCGGCATGGCGCGGTTTGACGGCCACCGCTCGCGGCAAATTGCTGCGACGCCTGGGCGACCTGATCGCCGAGAACAAAGAACAACTGGCACAGCTCGAAAGCCGTGACAACGGCAAGCTGATCCGCGAAACCCGTGGCCAGGTCGGCTATTTGCCGGAGTTCTTCCACTACACCGCAGGCCTGGCGGACAAGCTCGAAGGCGGCACCCTGCCGCTGGACAAGCCGGACCTGTTTGCCTACACCGTGCACGAAGCCATGGGTGTGGTTGCCGCGATCATTCCGTGGAACAGCCCGCTGTACCTGACCGCGATCAAACTCGCCCCGGCCCTCGCCGCGGGCAATACCATCGTGATCAAGCCGTCGGAACACGCCTCGGCAACGATTCTTGAACTGGCGCGCCTGGCACTGGAAGCCGGGATTCCGCCGGGGGTGGTCAACGTCGTCACCGGTTACGGCCCAAGCACCGGCGCCGCTCTCACCCGCCATCCGCTGATCCGCAAGATCGCCTTCACCGGCGGCGCGGCGACGGCTCGGCATGTGGTGCGCAGCAGTGCCGAGAACTTCGCCAAGCTGTCGCTGGAACTGGGGGGCAAATCGCCGAACATCATCTTCGCCGACGCCGACCTCGACAGCGCGATCAACGGCGCCATCGCCGGGATCTATGCCGCCTCCGGGCAAAGCTGCGTCTCCGGTTCGCGCTTGCTGGTGCAGGACGAAATCTACGATGAGTTCGTCGGTCGTCTGGTGGAACGCGCCAAGCGCATCCGCATTGGCAACCCGCAGGACGACAGCAGCGAAATGGGCCCGATGGCCACCGCGCAGCAACTGGCCGTGGTCGAAGGCCTGGTGGCCGATGCCATCGCCGAAGGCGCGCGCCTGCGCCTGGGCGGCAAGCGTCCAGAGAATCTGGGTGACGGCTGGTTCTACGAACCGACGCTGTTCGAGTGCGACCGCAATTCGATGAAGATCATGCAGGAAGAAGTCTTTGGTCCGGTGGCTTCGGTCATCCGATTCAAGGACGAAGCCCAAGCGCTGGCAATTGCCAACGACTCGCAGTTCGGCCTCGCCGCCGGCATCTGGACCCGCGACCTGGGCCGCGCCCATCGCCTGGCCCGGGACGTGCGTTCGGGGATCATCTGGGTCAACACCTACCGTGCAGTCTCGGCCATGGCGCCGATCGGCGGTTTCAAGAACAGCGGCTATGGACGCGAAAGCGGCATCGATTCGGTGCTGGCCTACACCGAGCTGAAAACGGTGTGGATCAACCTGTCCCAGGCACCGATGCCTGATCCCTTCGTGATGCGCTAGGAGTCCTGGAAAATGATCGAACCCGGCATTTACAAAGACGTGATGAGTTCGTTCCCGTCCGGGGTCACGGTGGTCACCACCCTGGACCCGGACGGCGGCATCGTCGGCATCACCGCCAGCGCCTTCAGTGCGCTGTCGATCGACCCGGCACTGGTGCTGTTCTGCCCCAACTACGGCTCCGACACCTACCCGGTGTTGCGCGACAGCAAGCAGTTCGCGATTCATTTGCTGTCCGCCGAGCAGACCGCCGAGGCCTATGCCTTCGCCGGTAAAGGCAAGGACAAGGCCAAAGGGATCGAGTGGCACTTGAGCGAACTGGGTAACCCGATCCTGGCCAAGGCCACGGCGATCATCGAGTGCGAACTGTGGCGCGAATACGACGGCGGCGATCACGCGATCATCGTCGGCGCGGTGAAGAACCTGATCCTGCCCGCGCAACCGGTCACGCCGATGATCTACCACAAAGGCAAACTGGGGCCCCTGCCCACCCTGGCCTGACACTGCTTTTCTGTAGGAGCGAGCTTGCTCGCGATGACGGTGTATCAGTCGACATCGATGTTGAATGTCAGTCCGCTATCGCGAGCAAGCTCGCTCCCACAGGTACTGCACCAGACAGTTAAGTCTTCATTCTTTCCAGGAGCCGGCATGAGCCCAGCAGCCTCGCAATTGTTCCGTCAGCAGGCCTACATCAATGGCCAGTGGCTGGACGCGCCGGATGGCGCCTGTCAGGACATCTTCAACCCGGCCACCGGTGAACTGATCGGCCAGGTGCCGAACCTCGGCGCCGAGCATGCGCGCCTGGCTATCGAGGCCGCCAACAAGGCCTGGCCGGCCTGGCGTGCGCTGACCGCCAAGGAGCGCAGCAATACGCTCAAGCGCTGGCACGCGCTGATGCTGGAAAACGCCGACGCCCTGGCACACATCCTCACCCTCGAACAAGGCAAGCCACTGGCCGAAGCCAAAGGCGAAATCCTCTACGCCGCAAGCTTCATCGAGTGGTTCGCTGAAGAGGCCAAACGCATCTACGGCGACACCATTCCCAGTCACAAGGGCGATGCGCGCATCGTGGTCAGCAAGGAGCCGATTGGCGTCGTCGCGGCCATCACGCCGTGGAACTTCCCGGCGGCGATGATCACCCGCAAGGCCGGCCCGGCACTGGCGGCCGGTTGCCCGTGCATCGTCAAGCCAGCCCCGGAAACACCGTTCTCGGCACTGGCCATGGCTGCGCTGGCGGAACAGGCCGGGATTCCAGCGGGCATTTTCAACGTGATCACCGGCGATGCCATCGCCATCGGTGGCGAGCTGACCGGCAGCAGCCTTGTGCGCAAACTGTCGTTCACCGGCTCCACCGCCATCGGCAAACTGCTGATGGCCCAGTGCGCGCCGACCCTGAAAAAAGTCTCGCTGGAACTGGGCGGCAACGCGCCGTTCATTGTCTTCGACGATGCCGATCTGGAACGCGCGGTTGACGGCGCGCTGATAGCCAAATTCCGCAACGCCGGGCAGACCTGCGTCTGCGTCAACCGCTTCCTGGTGCAGGACGGCATCCACGACGCCTTTGTCGCACGCCTGGCCGAGCGGGTTTCGCAACTCAAGGTCGGCAGCGGTTTCGATGATGGCGTCACCCAAGGGCCACTGATCAACGAGCGCGCCGTGGCCAAGGTCGAAGAACACGTGCAAGACGCTCTGGCCCACGGAGCACAACTGTTGTGCGGCGGCGAACGCCATGCCCTGGGCAATGGATTCTTCCAGCCGACCGTGCTCATCGGCGTCACCACCCGGATGAAAGTCGCCCGGGATGAAACCTTTGGCCCGTTGGCCGCCGTGTTCCGTTTCGACACCGAGGCCCAGGCCGTCGCAATGGCCAACGACACCGAATTCGGCCTGGCTGCCTACTGCTACACCCGCGACCTGGGCCGCGCCTGGCGCATGAGCGAGGCGCTGGAGTACGGCATGGTCGGGATCAACGAAGGGCTGATTTCCACTGAGGTCGCGCCATTCGGCGGGATCAAGTCCTCGGGGCTGGGCCGTGAAGGGTCGAAGTACGGCATCGAGGATTACCTGGAACTCAAATACACCTTGATGGGCGGCCTTTGAGCCCGCGGGAGCTACGCAAATGAACAACGAAAAGTATGAAAAAGGCCTGAAGATCCGTACCCAGGTGCTGGGTGAGGCCTACGTCAATCGTTCCATCGAGAACGCCGACGACTTCACCCGACCGTTGCAGGAAATGGTCACCGAGTATTGTTGGGGTCATGTCTGGGGTCGTGAGGGTTTGTCGCTCAAGGAGCGCAGCATGATCAACCTGGCGATGATCTCGGCCCTCAACCGGCCCCATGAACTCAAACTGCATGTACGCGGCGCCTTGCGTAACGGCCTGAGTCGTGAGCAAATACGCGAAATATTGCTTCAGGTCGGCATTTATTGCGGTGTCCCCGCTGCCGTAGACAGTTTCCGGCTCGCCCGTGAAGCCTTCGCCGAAGCCGATGCCGAGGCCTCCAGTTAACCCTTGGCTGTTTGATCTGACCGGGCACCCAGATTCCCGTAATCGAAGTGCTCTTTTTTGCATGGACAGCCACAATCAGAGCGGACCCCATGAAACGCCTGCCACTCGACGACAGCTTCAAGGTCAATCGCAACCCCGTTACCCTGCGCGAAATCGTGCTGGATAAACTGCGAAGCGCCATCATGAACTTCCAGCTCCTGCCGGGAGACCGTCTGGTCGAACGCGATCTGTGCGATCGCCTGGGCGTCAGCCGTACCTCCGTGCGCGAAGCCTTGCGTCACCTGGAATCCGAAGGCCTGGTGGAATTCGCCGACGCCAAGGGCCCGCGTGTCGCGATCATCACCCTGGCCGATGCCGTGGACATCTACGAGCTGCGCTGCGTACTCGAAGGGCTGATCGTGCAACTGTTCACCCTGCGCGCCAAGGCCAAGGACATCAAGGCCCTGGAAAAAGCCCTCGAAGAAAATCGCAAGGCGCTCAAAGACGGTGAGCTGCAACAGGTCATCGACTCGGTGCAAGGTTTCTACGATGTGCTGCTCGAAGGCTCGGGCAACCATGTCGCGGCCACTCAATTGCGCCAGTTGCAGGCACGCATCAGCTACCTGCGCGCGACCTCGGTATCCCAGGAGAACCGTCGCGGCGCCAGTAACCAGGAAATGGAACGCATGGTCGAGGCGATCAAGGGCGGTGATCCGCTGGCCGCCCACCAGGCTTGCGTCGACCACGTGCGCGCGGCCGCTGCCGTGGCCCTGGACTACCTCAAGCGCAAGCAGGAAGAAACCGGCGACATCCCGGCGATTACCTTGCCCATCGCGCTGAAAGAACCGCGCATAGGTCGTTGAAATGTTCAGCCCGAGCTTTTGCCCCAAGTGCGGCAGCGCAGACCTCAGGTCACAGTTGCCGCCGGGCGATACGCACGAGCGCCTGATGTGCCGCGGTTGCGGCTACATCCATTACATCAATCCGAAAATCATTGCCGGCTGCATCATCGAGCAGGACGGCAAATATTTGCTGTGCCAACGCGCGATTCCGCCGCGTCCGGGCACCTGGACCCTGCCGGCAGGCTTCATGGAAAGTGGCGAGACCACCGAACAGGCGGCCTTGCGTGAAGTCTGGGAAGAAAGCGGCGTGCGTGCCGAAATCGTCTCGCCCTATTCGATCTTCAGCGTGCCGAAGATCAGCGAGGTGTACATCATCTTCCGCGCCATCGCGCTGGAGATTACCGGGCAGTACGGCCCGGAAACCCTCGACTACAAGTTCTTCGCGCCCGAAGACATTCCCTGGGACAGCATCTACTATCCGGCGATCCGGCAGATCCTTGAGCGCTATATCGAGGAGCGCCAGGCCGGGGTTTATGGCATCTACATGGGCAATGACGACAGCGGGAAGATTCACTTCATTCGCTGAAAAAACCCCACTCCCCCTTTAGGAGCGAGCCTGCTCGCGATGGTCGTCAACGATGACGCGTGCTGACTGACCGAACGCGTTGCTCTAACGTTTTTCGCGAGCAGGCTCGCTCCTACAGGGTCAAGCGGTGTTGGTCAGAGCGGCGCCATGCCCTCGACGATAATGACCTCTGCCTTCGCCACGCCTTCGCGATGTCCCCTGGCCTCCTGATACAACGCCGAGTGATAGCAAGCCACCGCCTGCTCATAGGAATCAAACTCGATCACCACGCTGCGTTGCGGCGTAGGCCGGCCTTCCATCGCCTCGCTGCGCCCGCCCCGCGCGAGAATCCGACCGCCATACTGAGCAAACGCCTTCGGCGCCCGCTGGGTGTATTGGCTGTATTGATCGGGGTCGGTGATGTCCACGTGAGCAATCCAGTACGCCTTCATAGTGACCTCTCGGTTTGTTTTGTATTATGGTATACCACAATACCCATCCAACAAACACTGAGACTCCAGCATGGCCTTCAACAGCATCGAAGAAATCATCGAAGATTACCGCCTCGGCAAAATGGTCCTGCTGGTCGACGACGAAGACCGGGAAAACGAAGGCGACCTGTTGCTGGCCGCCGACTGCTGCACGCCCGAGGCGATCAGTTTCATGGCCCGCGAAGCCCGTGGCCTGATCTGCCTGACCTTGACCGACGAGCACTGCAAGCGCCTGGGCCTGGAGCAGATGGTGCCGAGCAACGGCAGCGTGTTCAGCACCGCCTTCACCGTGTCCATCGAGGCCGCCGTCGGGGTGACCACCGGTATCTCCGCCGCCGATCGTGCCTGCACCGTGGCCGCCGCCGTCGCTGCCAACGCCGGCCCTGCCGACATCGTGCAACCCGGCCATATCTTCCCGTTGCGTGCCCGGGAAGGCGGCGTGCTGACCCGCGCCGGTCATACCGAGGCCGGTTGCGACCTGGCCCGCCTGGCCGGCCATACCCCGGCCTCGGTGATCGTCGAAGTGATGAACGACGACGGCACCATGGCCCGGCGCCCTGACCTGGAAGTATTTGCGCGCAAACACGGGATCAAGATCGGCACCATCGCCGACCTGATCCACTACCGCCTTAGCACCGAACACACCATCGTGCGCATCGGTGAACGTGATCTGCCCACCGTACACGGCACCTTTCGTCTGATCACCTTTGAGGATCACATCGAAGGCGGTGTCCACATGGCCATGGTCATGGGCGATCTGCGCCGTGATGAGCCGACGCTGGTGCGCGTGCATGTGATTGACCCGTTGCGCGATCTGGTCGGTGCCGAGTACAGCGGGCCGACCAACTGGACCTTGTGGGCCGCCTTGCAGCGTGTCGCCGCCGAAGGTCACGGCGTGGTGGTGGTGCTGGCCAATCACGAATCCTCCCAGGCGTTGCTCGAACGTGTACCGCAATTGACCCAGACGCCCCGACAGTTCAGCCGTTCGCAGTCGCGGATTTATTCGGAGGTGGGCACCGGTGCGCAGATCCTGCAGAACCTGGGTGTCGGCAAGCTGCGCCATCTCGGGCCGCCGCTGAAATATGCCGGTTTGACCGGGTATGACCTGGAAGTGGTGGAGAGTATTCCTTTCACGGGTTGACGCATCCCCTGTGGGAGCGAGCTTGCTCGCGATAGCGGTATGTCAGTCAACATTGATATCGACTGACACGCCCTCATCGCGAGCAGGCTCGCTCCCACAAGGGATTGCGTCGCCGGGCAATCTTCGGAGCCACTGAAAAACCACGTTTGGCTGATAGCCGGTACGGCAAAATGCTTGCACAAAGTTTGGAATACCATAATATGATATTCCATAGACCGGACAGTCAGCACTGACTCGACGGACCTACTGCTCCCGATAGGCGGGCACTCCAAAGCCCCGCTCATAAACACAACAATGAGGGCGTGAAAATGGTGTTGAACAAACGTGCGACCGCAGTTCTTTTTGCGGGACTGCTGAGCGTGACCAGCCAGGCATTGCTGGCGGCTGAAAGCGTCAACTTCGTGAGTTGGGGCGGCAGCACCCAGGATGCGCAGAAGCAGGCCTGGGCCGACCCGTTCAGCAAGGCCAGCGGCATTACCGTCGTGCAGGATGGCCCGACCGACTACGGCAAACTCAAGGCCATGGTCGAGAGCGGCAACGTGCAGTGGGACGTGGTCGACGTCGAAGCCGACTTCGCCTTGCGCGCCGCCGCCGAAGGCTTGCTCGAACCCCTCGATTTCAAAGTCATTGAACGCGACAAGATCGACCCGCGCTTCGTCAGCGATCACGGCGTCGGCTCGTTCTTCTTCTCCTTCGTCCTCGGCTACAACGAAGGCAAGCTCGGCGCCAACAAGCCGCAGGACTGGTCCGCACTGTTCGACACCAAGACCTACCCCGGCAAACGCGCCCTCTACAAATGGCCAAGCCCAGGCGTGCTTGAACTGGCGTTGCTGGCCGACGGTGTAGCGGCGGACAAGCTCTATCCGCTGGACCTGGACCGCGCCTTCAAGAAACTCGACACCATCAAGAAAGACATCGTCTGGTGGGGCGGTGGCGCGCAGTCGCAGCAACTGCTGGCCTCCGGTGAGGCGAGCATGGGCCAGTTCTGGAACGGCCGGATCCATGCCCTGCAGGAAGACGGCGCCCCGGTCGGCGTAAGCTGGAAGCAGAATCTGGTCATGGCCGACATCCTGGTCATTCCCAAGGGTTCGAAAAACAAGGACGCGGCGATGAAGTTCCTGGCCAATGCCAGCAGCGCCAAAGGACAGGCGGACTTCTCCAACCTGACCGCCTACGCCCCGGTCAACGTCGACAGTGTGGCGCGCCTGGATTCGGCGCTGGCCCCGAACCTGCCGACCGCCTACGCAAAGGATCAGATCACTCTTGATTTCGCGTACTGGGCCAAGAACGGTCCGGCCATCGCGACACGGTGGAACGAATGGCTGGTCAAATGAAAATGACGGTAACCGCGTCCCGTCCATCCACGCCAGTCGGGAGCGCCTCCGGCGCTGTCGGCAAGGCGGCTGCGATGACGCAATCCCCTACCCTGGCGCAACGCTGGCGCGGATCGAGCAACCTGATCCCCGCCCTGCTGTTCCTCGGCCTGTTCTTTCTCGCGCCGCTGATTGGCCTGCTGTTGCGCGGCGTGCTGGAACCGGTGCCGGGCCTGGGCAACTATGAGCAACTGTTCGCCAACTCGGCCTATGCGCGGGTGTTGCTCAACACCTTCTCGGTGGCCGGCCTGGTGACGCTGTTCAGCCTGTTGCTGGGCTTCCCGCTGGCTTGGGCGATCACCCTGGTGCCGCGCGGCTGGGGGCGCTGGATCCTGAATATCGTGCTGCTGTCGATGTGGACCAGCCTGCTCGCCCGCACCTACTCCTGGCTGGTGTTGCTGCAAGCCTCCGGGGTGATCAACAAGGCGTTGATGGCCATGGGCATCATCGATCAACCGCTGGAGATGGTGCACAACCTCACCGGCGTGGTGATCGGCATGAGCTACATCATGATCCCGTTCATCGTGCTGCCGTTGCAGGCGACCATGCAGGCCATCGACCCGATGATCCTGCAGGCCGGCTCGATCTGCGGCGCCAGTCCGTGGACCAACTTCTTCCGGGTGTTCCTGCCGCTGTGCCGGCCGGGGCTGTTCTCCGGCGGCCTGATGGTCTTCGTGATGTCCCTCGGTTACTACGTGACCCCGGCGCTGCTGGGCGGTGCGCAGAACATGATGCTGCCCGAGTTCATCATTCAGCAGGTGCAGTCGTTCCTCAACTGGGGCCTGGCCAGCGCCGGCGCCGCGCTGCTGATCGTGATCACGCTGGTGTTGTTCTACTTCTACCTGAAGCTCCAGCCGGAATCCCCGGTTGGCGCCAGCAACGCGAGGTAAGCCGTCATGCTCCTGACCCCCAATGCCATGAGCCGGCGCATGCGCTTCGGCCTGTATGCCACCACCGGGCTGATCGGTCTGTTCCTGCTGCTGCCGATTGTGTTCATCGTGCTGCTGTCGTTCGGCTCGTCGCAATGGCTGGTGTTCCCGCCACCGGGCTGGACGCTGAAATGGTACGGCCAGTTCTTCTCCAACGCCGACTGGATGAGCGCGGCCATGGCCAGCCTCAAGGTCGCGGTGCTGACCACGTTCTTCGCCGTCGCGCTGGGTCTGCCCACAGCTTTCGCCCTGGTGCGTGGCCGCTTCCCCGGCCGGGAAATGCTCTACGGTCTGTTCACTCTGCCAATGATCGTGCCGCTGGTGATCATCGCCGTGGCGGTGTACGCGCTGTTCCTGAAACTGGGCTACACCGGGACCATGTTCGCGTTCGTGGTCAGCCACGTCATCGTCGCGCTGCCGTTCACCATCATCTCGATCATCAATTCGCTGAAGCTGTTCGATCAGTCGATCGAGGATGCAGCGGTGATCTGCGGCGCCTCGCGCCTGCAAGCGGTGTTCAAGGTGACCTTCCCGGCGATTCGTCCGGGCATGGTGGCCGGCGCCCTCTTCGCCTTCCTCGTCTCCTGGGATGAAGTGGTGCTGAGCGTGATGATGGCCAGCCCGACCCTGCAAACCCTTCCCGTGAAAATGTGGACCACCCTGCGCCAGGACCTGACGCCCGTGATCGCCGTCGCCTCGACGCTGCTGATCGGCCTCTCGGTATTGGTCATGGTGATCGCCGCCGCACTGCGCCGGCGCAATGAAATCAGCGCCTGAGCGCGCAGGAGTACGACATGAGTGCAGTGATCAAAGATACCGCGCAGCAAAATGACAAGCCCCTGGTGAGCCTGCGCAACCTGAACAAATACTACGGCGACTTTGCCGCCGTGGACGACATCTCGCTGGACATCAAGGACGGTGAATTCCTCACCTTTCTCGGCTCCAGCGGCTCGGGCAAAAGCACCACGCTGTCGATGCTCGCCGGTTTCGAAACCCCGAGCAGCGGCGAGATCCTGGTCAACGGCCAGTCGCTGGTGAATGTGCCGCCGCACAAACGCGATATCGGCATGGTGTTCCAGCGCTATTCGCTGTTTCCGCACCTGTCGGTACGCGACAACATCGCCTTCCCGTTGGCCATCCGCAAACTGGCCGCCGCCGAACGCGAACGCCGGGTCGATGCGATGCTCAAGCTGGTGCAGCTTGAGCAGTTTGCCCATCGCCGCCCTTCGCAACTGTCCGGTGGCCAGCAGCAACGAGTCGCCATTGCACGGGCGCTGGTCTATGAGCCACGCATCCTGCTGATGGACGAACCCCTCGGTGCACTGGACAAGAAACTGCGCGAAGACTTGCAGGACGAACTGCGTCAGCTGCATCGGCGCCTGGGCATCACCATCGTCTACGTGACCCACGATCAGGAAGAAGCCATGCGCCTGTCCCAGCGCATCGCGATTTTCAGCCACGGCAAGATCGTCGGCCTGGGCAGCGGCTTTGACCTGTACCAGAATCCGCCGAATGCTTTTGTCGCCTCGTTCCTTGGCAACTCCAACTTCCTCAAACTCAAGGTCCAGGGTAATGCGGTGGCGACCTTCGAGGGGCAACCGCTGTCGATCCGACTCACGGCCGGCCTGCAAACTGATCAGAACGTGCTGCTGATGGTGCGTCCGGAAAAAGCCCTGGCCCTGAGCAATGAACAGGCCGTTGCCGAACCCTTGGCTGCCGGCTGGAACGAAGTCTCGGCCAAGGTCGTGGAAGTGCTGTTTCTGGGTGAAAGCCAGACGTGCAGCGTGGTCACCGCTGGCGGCACCTCGATGACGGTCAAGGCGCTGTCCGCCGCCGGCATGCCGCTCAAGTCCGGTGACCCGGTGCGGGTGCGCTGGGCTACCGCGGATGCCTGCGTCTACACCGAATGGGCCGAAAGCGACCTGAACAAGGCCGCCGGCGCTCACTGATCCATTGGCCTGCGCGCGCGGGCCACTATAATGAGTCACCCTCGGGCCACCACAACGTCGGGTTGTGGTGGCCTTTTTTCTGTCGCCTGTAAGATAAATTGGACAACGGATTCCTAAAATCCCGGTTTAATGCTAAATAGTGCTCAGTATTTTTAACACCCGACCCTGTCGTGCCACACAGTGCAACGAGAATAACGATATGAAAGTCCATTTCGAGAAAAGTGAAGTGTTTGGGACCCTCCACCTGCAAGCGGCGGTGGCAGCATGATCGAAGTTACCGAAGTTTCCATTGCCGAGCTGCGCGCCGCGCTCGAATCCGGCCAGACCACCTCGGTTGAACTGGTCCAGGCTTATCTTGCGCGGATCGACGCCTTTGACGGCCCCGAAACACCTACCGCGCTGAACGCGGTCGTGGTTCGCAACCCCGAGGCGCTCGCCGAAGCCCAGGCCTCCGACGCCCGTCGCGCCAAGGGCCAGACGCTGGGAGCACTGGACGGGATCCCCTACACCGCCAAGGACAGCTATCTGGTCAAGGGCCTCACCGCCGCTTCCGGCAGCCCGGCCTTCAAGGACCTGGTCGCCTATCGCGATGCGTTCACCATCGAACGCCTGCGCGCCGCCGGGGCCATCTGCCTGGGCAAGACCAACATGCCGCCAATGGCCAACGGCGGGATGCAGCGTGGTGTCTACGGCCGCGCCGAGAGCCCGTACAACGCTGACTACCTCACCGCCCCTTTCGCCTCCGGCTCGTCGAACGGTGCCGGCACGGCGACCGCGGCCAGTTTCTCGGCCTTCGGCCTGGCGGAAGAAACCTGGTCGAGCGGCCGTGGACCGGCCTCGAACAATGGCTTGTGCGCCTACACCCCTTCGCGCGGCGTGATCTCGGTGCGCGGCAACTGGCCGTTGACCCCGACCATGGACGTGGTCGTGCCGTTTGCCCGGACCATGGCCGACCTGCTCGAAGTGCTCGACGTGGTGGTGGCCGATGACCCGGACACCCGTGGCGACCTGTGGCGCCTGCAGCCCTGGGTACCGATCCCGAAATCTTCTTCGGTACGCCCTGAGTCCTATGCCGCGCTGGCCGCGAATAGCGATGCGCTCAAAGGCAAGAAATTCGGCATCCCGCGCATGTACATCAACGCCGACCCTGAAGCCGGCACCTCCGAAGCACCGGGCATCGGTGGCCCGACTGGCCAACGCATCAACACCCGTCCTTCGGTGATCGGGCTCTGGGAACAGGCGCGCAAGGCCCTCGAAGCCGCGGGCGCCGAAGTACTCGAAGTGGACTTCCCGCTGGTCTCCAATTGCGAGGGCGATCGTCCTGGTGCGCCGACCGTGTTCAATCGCGGCATCGTCTCCAAGGAATTTTTGCACCATGAACTGTGGGACCTGTCCGCCTGGGCCTTCGATGATTTCCTGCAAGCGAACGGCGATCCCAAACTGAATCGCCTCGTCGATGTCGACGGTCCGCAGATCTTCCCTCATGACCCGGGCACCCTGCCCAACCGCGAGGGTGACCTGGCCGCCGGCATGGACGAATACGTGCGCATGGCCGAACGCGGCATCACGCCGTGGGATCAGATCAGCACGGTGCCGGACGGCCTGCGCGGCCTGGAAAAGACCCGCAAGATCGATCTGGAAGACTGGATGGATCGCCTGGGCCTCGACGCGGTGCTGTTCCCGACGGTGGCCGATGTGGGTCCGGCGAATGCCGATGTCGATCCGCAATCGGCGGATATCGCCTGGAGCAACGGCGTATGGGTCGCCAATGGCAACCTCGCCATCCGTCATCTCGGTGTGCCGACGGTCACCGTACCGATGGGCGTGATGCCGGACATCGGCATGCCGGTCGGCCTGACGTTTGCCGGGCGGGCCTATGACGACTCGTCGCTGCTGCACCTGGCGTCGGCGTTCGAATCGACCGGCAGCAAACGCATGATCCCGCCGCGTACCCCGCCATTGGTCGCTGACAAGCGCTGACCCGTAAACCATGGCGGCTCACTCGAGCCGCCATGGCTGGCAAATCAGGGATCAACCTGGGCCATCAGCTCGGGAATCGATTCCGGCCGCTTGGCATAACGCTGTGCCAGCACCGCACAGACCATCAGTTGAATCTGGTGGAACAACATCAGCGGCAAGATCAGCAAGCCAATGGTGCTACCGGCAAACAGCACCTGCGCCATCGGCACGCCGGTCGCCAGGCTTTTCTTCGAACCGCAGAAGAGAATGGTGATGCGGTCTTCCTGGTTGAAGCCGAATGCCTTGCCCAGTACGGTCGAGGCCACCAACACCAGCGCCAGAACGATGCAGCAGACCAGCACCAGCCCAAGCAGATCCAACAACGGAATCTGCTGCCAGATGCCTTCGATCACCGCTTCGCTGAACGCGCCGTAGACCACCAGCAGAATCGAACCCTGGTCGACGAATTTCAACCAGCTCTTGTTTCGCGCCACCCAGTTGCCGATCCAGCGCCGCGCGATCTGCCCGGCAATGAACGGCAGCAGTAACTGCACGCTGATCTTGAGGATGGCGTCGAGGGTCGAGGCGCCTTCGCCGTGGACATTCAGCAGCAGGGTCACCAGCAACGGCGTGAGGAAAATTCCGAACAGGCTGGACGCCGCCGCGCTGCAAATCGCCGCCGGGATGTTGCCCCGCGCCAGCGAAGTAAAGGCAATCGCCGACTGCACCGTGGCGGGCAACGCGCACAGGTACAGCATGCCCATGTACAGGTCATTGCCGATCAGCGGCGACAGCAGCGGCTTGAGCGCCAGACCGAGCAATGGAAACAGCACAAAGGTCAGGCTGAACACCAGCAAATGCAGGCGCCAGTGCCCGGCACCGGCAATGATCGACTCGCGGGACAGCTTGGCGCCATGCAGGAAAAACAGCAGCGCAATGGCGATGTTGGTCAGCCAGCCAAAACCGAGCGCGACCTGGCCGCTGACGGGCAGCAGGCTGGCGAGCGTTACTACGCCGATCAGGGTCAGGGTGAAGTTGTCGGGTAACAAACGGGGGCGAGTCATGGGGTTGATCATCCGGGGGTTGCCAGTACATGAAAGTGACTCTAACGTGCCTGATAATTACCGACTAACGCCGATGAGCCAGCTGATGCCGCCTAAAGGACATGACAAGAGTGTTCGACGCAGTATTCCCGGGCTGTCCAGCCTGCCACGACCGCTCTACGGCCGTACCGAATCGCTGCCCAATCGCGCACTGACCCGGCGCCACAGCCACCCGTGGGTGCAGCTTTCCTACGCGATTGCGGGCGTGCTCGAAATACAGACCGGCGTCGGGCGTTTCGTGGCCCCGCCGGAGCGTGCGGTGTGGATTCCGGCGGGCATGCCGCACCGGGTGTTCAGTTCGCCACGCACGGAAATGCGCAGCCTGTACATCGATTGCAGTGTCTCGACGTGGGCACCGCCGGGCTGTCATGTACTGGGGGTCAGTGATTTGTTGCGCGAGTTGATCCGCGCCTTCAGTCAGGTTCCGGTGGAATACGATCAGGACGGGCCGCACGGTCGGTTGGCCCAGGTGATTCTGGATCAGTTGGCCGAGGCGCCACAGATCGACTTGATGCTGCCGCTGCCCCAGGACAGCCGATTGCGGCAAATCGCGCAAAGCCTGGAGTCGCACCCGGAGCAACAGACCACGCTCAGCCACTGGAGCGACCAATTCGGCGTCACCGAGAAAACCCTCAGTCGCCTGTTCCTGCGCGACACCGGCCTGACCTTTCGCGCCTGGCGCCAGCGCTTGCGCCTGCTCGGCGCCCTGACGCCACTGGAACAGGGCGAACGAGTGACCGACGTCGCGTTGGCCTGTGGCTACGATTCGACGTCAGCGTTTATCGCTGCCTTCCGCCAGCAGTTCGGCGAAACACCGGGGGAGTTTTTTCGCTGAGTCCAACACCGTACACCTCTGTTGCCTGTCAGTCCGCCATCGCGAGCAAGCTCGCTCCCACAGGGGCCATGGGTATACACAAAACCTGTGCTCGACATAAAAACCTGTGGGAGCGAGCTTGCTCGCGATGGCGCCGGGTCAGTCGACACCTGCATTGACTGTCAGGTCGCTATCGCGAGCAGGCTCGCTCCTACAGGGATTTCACATAAATATCCCGGTGTTACTGATCGGACTTGATACTGGTCCAGACCCGGGTACGGACCCGCTCAAGCTTTTGCGGCAATGGCTGCACGACGTACAGCGTCTTCAATGCCTCGCTGGTCGGTGTCAGGTTCGGGTTGCCGGTGATGTCCTTGTTGATCAGCGCCAGCGAGTCCTTGTTGGCATTCGGGTAACCGAGGAAGTCGCTGATCGGCGCGATGACTTTCGGGTCCAGCAGGTGGTTGAGGAATTCGTGGGCCTCGGCGACGTTCTTCGCGCTTTTCGGGATAGCGAAGGTGTCGAACCAGATCGGCGCGCCTTCTTTCGGCAGGCGCCAGTCGACGACCACGCCGTTGCCCGCCTCTTTGGCGCGATTGCCGAATTGATAGAAGCTGCCGGAGTAACCGATGGCCACGCAGATATCGCCGTTGGCGATGTCGGTCATGTACTTGGCGGAGTTGAAATAGGTGACGTAGGGGCGAACCTTGAGCATCAATGCCTTGGCTTTTTCGTAGTCATCGGGGTTCTGGCTGTTCGGATCCAGCCCCAGGTAATGCAGGGCCAGCGGCAGGATCTCCGACGGTGAGTCGAGCATCGCTACGCCACAGGCCTTGAGCTTCTCCATGTTCTCGGGCTTGAACACCAGGTCCCAGCTGTCCACCGGCGCATTCTCGCCCAGCGCCGCCTTGACCTTGGCCGGGTTGAAACCGATCAACACGGTGCCATACATGTAGGGCACGCCGTACTGGTTGCCCGGGTCGTTCTTGTCCAGCAGTTTGAGCAATGCAGGGTCCTGGTGCGACCAGTTCGGCAACCTGGACTTGTCGAGCTTCTGGAACACGCCCGCCTTGATCTGGGTTTCGATGAACTGGTTCGACGGCACCACCAGGTCGTAGCCCGAGTTGCCGGTCAGCAGCTTGGCTTCCAGGGACTCGTTGGTGTCGAAGGTGTCCCAGGTCACCTTGATCCCGGTGTCCTTGGCGAAATCCTTGGGCACGGACGGCAGGATGTAGTCCGCCCAGTTGTACACCCGCAATTCGCGCTGTTCGGCATGCACCGCGCTGGCCAGCAGCGACAGTCCGCAAACGGTGGCGCCCAGTATGCGTTTCATTGAGTCCATGGATCATTTCCCCAAGTGTGGCGTGAGTTCGATGGTTTTTATGTTCTGTACACGGCAGCAGCCTTGAAAACAGCCAAGGGCAAGGAAGTGAAGCGTCTGGTTGTGGTTTTCACCTTGGGTTGCCGACTCAGCCACCCGCGTCTGATTCTTGCTGACGGCGTCGCCGGTTCACAGCGTGAGGCAGGCCAAAAGGAGATCGAAATGGCCAAAATACATGTCCGCTTTGATCAGCGGTGCGAGGCCTTTCACCGAAGGTTAGTCCAAACAGCCGATGCCCGGGCAGCCCCGTTGCTGCTTATTGCGCAACACACCAATAACAAGATCGCGAGGCTTCGATGCGTGCTCCACTCCTGCTTGCCCTGCCCCTGCTCGGCCTGCTCAGTGCCTGTTCCGAACCCTATAAACCGCAACCGCTGGCCAGCAACGGCAGCGCCACACCCTTGATCGGTAGCGCCGCTGTCGCGCAACCGCTGAACGGTACCATTCCCGCCAACCCCTACATGACCAGCAACGGCAGCAGCTACATGCATTCCGATGGCTACAGCTCCGACACGCACCCGGGACCAGGTCCGTTGGGCCGGGATGTTCAGGTGAACAGTCGCGATGGCAGCCGCAAGCCCGGCGGCATGTGCCCGATTCATACCTTCGATCAGCAGGGTCGCCTGGTGGTGTTGTGCGCCAACCTGATGCAGTTCGAACTGCAATTGCTCGAACCACGCACCCTCAAGCTGCTGGCCCGCTATCCGCTGCCGCCGCGTCCGTCGACTTTCCACGCGCTGATTACCCTGGACCCGGACAAGATCATGGCCGACACCTCCGGCGCCTATTTCTATGTCGACGAACAGAATCGCGTGGTCATCGCCGATGCCGAGCAGCACATCCAGCGCGTCGTGCATCGTCAGGATGAGTCCGGTGCGTGGTCGTTCGAAGCGGTCGACAACTGGGACCTGAGCGACAAGGTCCCCCACGATTGTGTGAAGCCTGCCAACTGGTTCCCCAAAGGCGAATGCGACCCCGTCACCGGGGTCATGCCCGATCACCGGGGCTTGATCTGGTGGATCACCCGGCGCGGCCGCATCGGCACCCTGAACCCCGACACCGGCAAGGTCCAGGGCATTCAACTGGCCAACGAAGAAATCCAGAACGGCATGTCGGTGGCGGCCGATGGTGTCTATCTGGTGTCCGACCACGCCATGTACCGCTTCGTCGCCGATGCCGAGGGCAAGCCCCTGCAAGGCTGGCGCGAAGTCTATGACCGCGGCACCGGGCGCAAGGTCGGCGCGATCAATCAGGGCAGCGGTACCACCCCGACCCTGCTCGGCGAGCGCTACGTCACCATCACCGACAACAGCGACGGACGCATCAACCTGCTGGTCTACCGTCGCGAGCAGGACTACGCCGGCAATCGCCTGATCTGCAAGCTGCCGGTGTTCGACAACAACGCCTCGGCCACCGACAACTCGGCCATCGGCTGGGGTCGCTCGATCATCCTCGAGAACAACGCCGGCTACACCAGCGCCTTCGCGCAGAAGGACTGGCAGGCTGTGCACGGCGGCATCAGCCGCATCGACATCCGCAACGATGAGTCGGGCTGCGACCGGATCTGGGAATCGAAGGAACGTTCGCCTTCGGTGGTCCCCAAACTCTCGGTGAGCAACGGTCTGCTGTACTTCTACACCTTCGAGCCGCAGCCCGACGGCGAGAACGCCTGGTACCTGATGGCGCTGGATTTCGACAGCGGCCAGACCCGGTTCAAGGCGCTGAGCGGGGTCGGCCAGGCCTTCGACAACAACTGGTCGCCGATCACACTGGCGCCGGACGGCACGGCCTATGTCGGGACTTTCGGTGGGTTGGTTGCTCTTTGGGACAAGGGTGTGAATGCAACAAACGAGCAACCACGCGTGAGTGCCAGTGGCAGCCAACCCTGAAAAGCGATTCGAGCCTCCCACAGGGGATCGGGGGCACCTTTGAGACATTGGTCGGCTGTCAAGGCCGTCATCGCGAGCAAGCTCGCTCCCACAGGTATCGAGTACATCTGCAAGATTTCGGTCGGCCGGCAGGCCGTCATCGCGAGCAAGCTCGCTCCCACAGGTATCGAGTACATCTGCAAGATTTCGGTCGGCCGGCAGGCCGTCTTCGCGAGCAGGCTCGCTCCTACAGTTGGGCTGGGTACACTCGAAAGAAATTGGTCGGCTGGCTGGCCGCCATCGCGAGCAAGCTCGCTCCCACAATTTGATCGGTGTACATCAGCAAGAAATTGGTCGGCTGTCAGACCGCCTTCGCGAGCAAGCTCGCTCCCACAGAAGAGCAAAAGCAGATCGGCGTACACAAACGCTCTTCACCACTCATCAGGTCGAGCGTTAGCTCGCCTGCAGCTTTTGATCTTGATCCACCCGCCCCCTCGGCAGGCTGAGTGGAGGTGTTCATCCGGGGATTGGCGCGCAGCGCCGTTCGACGCAGTCGAACACATCGCATGTAGGTGCCAGCGAAGCCAACCGGAGGGCGATGCCCCCGGATGAATGCCGGAGCGAAGGAACCCCGAGCCTTGGCGAGGGGCCGTACGTTCGGGGCGAGACCTTTGGTTCCTTTGGGGCGTTTGCCAAAGGGACTCGCCGTAAGGGCGAAACCGCCAGCCGCCGTTACCGCAGCAACGGATATGTACTCAATCAACCAAGAACCTGGTCGGCCCAAAGGCCGCCAAGGTCAAAGAATATCAACCAACACCAACAACCCCCTCCCCATGCAACTGCCGCAACAACACCACCCCACCCTCCAGAAACTCCGGAGCCCCCACCGCCCCCGCCTCGACCGCCAGTCCTTGCAACTGCTCACGCCCGGTCAACTCGGGAAACTCGCCAATTCGCAGCAACAACCGCCACGCCAACGGACTCAATTCAGAAAACCTCACACTCCAGTCCTCGGCGCGACGCACCAGCAACAAGGTCGGTTGAGCAGGCGCCACATCAGGCTGGTAATCCGGCCCCACCCTTTGCACCGGCCAGGCATACGCCAACGGCCAGGCCAGCGGCGATACCCGCAAGGGCCGATCCAGCAGCAACGCGGCATCACCACCCACCAGAAGCTCGGCGTCAGACTGTTGCAACGCCATTTCCACCCACTCGTAATGCGCCAGCTCCACCATGAACGGCGGCCACGGCCCATCACTCAACGCCTGAGGCCCGGCCGCGAGAAACTCGACAAACTCCTGGGCAATCTCACCGAATTTCGGCGTGCGGGCGCGGTAGTCCCGTAGAAAGATCCGCACCAGCGAACGCCAGTGCTCGTCACCCAGAATCTTCACCAACACCGGAAAGGTGCCACTGAGCAGCGAAGACAGGTTGGCGAACACCAGATCGCGATAAACCAGGGCCCGCGCCGGGTCCATTTCGGTGGGTGGCCCGTTGCGTTCAGGGTCGCGCAGGTACAGGCCCATGGTGGTTTGCTGATGCAAAAGACTCGACTTACCCACGGTTCACGCCCTCCTGTTGCAGGCGGCGAATGGTCTGCAATTCCGCCACCAGTTCAGCGAAGACGGGAAAGTTGAAATCCCGCTCCAGCAAGGTCGGTTGCGCACCGAACCGGGCATAAGCCTGGGCCAGCAACGACCACACCGCCGGTTTGACCGAAGCGCCATGGGTGTCGATCTTCAAGGTGTCAGACTCATCGAAATGTCCGGCAATGTGCATTGCCACCACCCGCCCCGAATCGATGCCAGCCAGGAACGCCTGCGGATCGAAGCCGTGGTTGATCGAATTGACGTACACGTTGTTGACGTCCAGCAACAGGTCGCAATCGGCCTCGCGCAGCACGGCATTGGTGAAGGTCACCTCGTCCATGTCCTGTTGAGGCGCGGCATAGTAAGAGACGTTTTCCACCGCCAGGCGTCGCCCGAGAATGTCCTGGGCCTGGCGGATACGCGCGGCGACGTGGTGCACCGCCTCTTCGGTAAAAGGCAACGGCAACAGGTCGTACAGGTGACCGTCATCGCTGCAATAGCTCAAATGCTCGCTGTACAGCGGCACGTTGTAGTGATCGAGAAAACCCCGAACTTCCTGCAAAAAACCAACGTCCAGCGGCGACGGCCCACCGAGGGACAGGGACAGGCCATGACAGGACAATGGATAGCGTTCCGCCAGGGCCCGCAATGCCGCGCCGTGGGCACCGCCGATGCCGATCCAGTTTTCCGGTGCGATTTCCAGAAAGTCGAAATCGCCTGCTGGTGCGGCCTGGAGGTCTTTGAGTAAACCGCGACGCAGGCCAAGCCCTGCGCTGGCCTTGGCTACGGGGGGAATGGAGGTCTGCATGGTGTCGATCTCACAAGATGTTCAAGGACGCGAGCCGGTGCCCGCCATGAGACAGAGTTAATCGAAGGGGTGTATCAGGACTGTGTTCGGCTGGGGCCGGAATTAGAGGTCACTGTGTCGAAAAGGGGTCTGGATACAGTGGGATACACGCCCGCTCCCACAGGGTCGTGTACCGCCAGAAAAAACGTTGCTTTCGTCGCGCCAGACCGCGCGGTACAAGGCCCGAACTAAACTTACTGCACACAGGGCCCGCTTGGTGCCCTGTACATTCCCACGACCACCGCCCAGTGGCGATCCCCTCGCCAGACAATGCCTCTGGACCGTGATCCTACTGAAGGAGCACACATGATGGACGAGGCCAGACTCAACGATTTCATGGGCAAACTGGTTAATGACATGGGCGGCGCGGCGATGCTCGCCAACGTCATCCTCGGCGAAGAACTCGGCCTGTACCGGGCGATGGCCGACAGTCAGCCCATCACCCCTGAAACCCTTGCCGAGAAAACCGGCTGCAACACCCGCCTGCTGCGCGAATGGCTCAGTGCCCACGCCGCCTCAGGCTACATGGAACACCAGGACGGCCAGTTCCGCCTGCCCGAAGAGCAGGCCATGGCTTTGGCAAAAGAAGACTCACCGGTTTATGTGGCGGGCGGGATCGGCGTGGTCGCGTCGTTTTTCCATGACAAGGACAAACTGGTCAACGCCATGCGCGGCAACGGCGCCCTGCCCTGGGGCGATCACCATCCGTGCATGTTCAGCGGGACCGAACGCTTCTTCCGCCCCGGCTACAAAGCCCATCTGGTCGCCGAATGGTTGCCGGCCCTCGACGGCGTAGTGGCCAAACTGGAAGCCGGGGCCAAAGTGGCGGACATCGGCTGCGGCCATGGCGCCTCGACGGTGATCATGGCCCAGGCGTTTCCGGATTCGCGCTTCGTCGGTTTCGACTACCACGCGCCGTCCGTTACCGTTGCCACCCAACGGGCCGAAGAAGGGGGCGTATCCAGTCGGGCCAGGTTCTTCCAGGGCACGGCCAAAAGCTACCCCGGCAGCGACTACGACCTGATCTGCTACTTCGATTGCCTGCATGACATGGGCGACCCGGTGGGCGCGGCCAAGCATGCTTATGAGTCGTTGAAGGACGACGGCACGGTGCTGCTGGTCGAGCCCTACGCCAACGATTTGCTCGACGACAACGTCAACCCGATCGGACGCCTGTTCTACGCGGCGTCGACCTTCATCTGCACGCCCAATTCGCTGTCCCAGGAAGTCGGCCTCGGCCTCGGTGCCCAGGCCGGTGAGGCGCGTTTGCGCAAGGTGTTCAGCGAGGCCGGTTTCACCCGTTTCCGGCGGGCCACGGAAACACCGTTCAACCTGATCCTGGAGGCGCGTAAATAAATACTGTCTGCTTTTTGTAGGAGCGAGCTTGCTCGCGATAAACGCGATCACGCCGCGGGGTGTCAGGCTTACAGTGTTATCGTTGACGACCATCGCGAGCAAGCTCGCTCCTACAGGCCTGCACAGCATGTTCGACAATCTGATCCATGAACAGCTCGATCGCCTCCATCAGCTCATGGCGGATCAGCCGTTTGCCGTGCTGACCGGGGCCGGCATCAGCACGCCTTCGGGCATCCCGGATTATCGCGACAGCCAGGGCGTGCGACGGGGCCGGCAGCCGATGATGTACCAGGAGTTTCTCTCGGCCCCGGAGTCCCGGCGACGCTACTGGGCGCGGGCGATGCTCGGCTGGCCGAGGGTGCGTCTGGCGCAGCCGAACGAAGCCCACGACACCCTGGCTCGCTTGCAAGACACGCGACAGATCAGAGGGCTGATCACCCAGAACGTCGACACCCTGCACGACCAGGCCGGCAGCCGTGACGTGATCGAACTCCACGGCAGTCTGCATAGGGTGTTGTGCCTGGATTGCGGCCGGCACAGCGAGCGCGATTCGATCCAGCACTTGATGGAAACACAGAACCCCTACCTGGCCGGCGTCGACGCGGTGCAAGCGCCGGACGGCGACACCTTGCTCGACCCGGCCTTTGAGGCACGCTTCCAGGTCCCGCACTGCCCGCATTGCGCCGGGGAACGGATGAAGCCGGATGTGGTGTTTTTTGGCGAGAACGTCGCACAGGCCACGGCGGCGAAAGCGATGGCCGCCGTCGAACAGGCTGCCGGGCTGTTGGTGATCGGCTCGTCGCTGATGGCTTATTCGGCGTTTCGCTTGTGCCGGGCGGTGGTGGATCAGGGCAAGCCGTTGATTGCGATCAACCTGGGCAAGACCCGGGCGGACGAGATTCTGGATTTGAAGATCGAGGGGTCGTGCGAGCGGTTGTTGCCAATATTGGCGAAGCTACTTGGCAACTGACGAAACCCGATCCCTGTGGGAGCGAGCTTGCTCGCGATGACGGTGGATCAGCCAATAAACTGTCTGGATGTGCTGGCCTCATCGCGAGCAAGCTCGCTCCCACAAGGTCCCCCATACAACTCACGAAAATCGCTGCCCAAGGTTTTCCTCTTTCAGCACATCAAACATCGCCTGCGCCGCCGCCGACAGCTCGCCCCCCGGCAACGTCAACACCCCCAGTGCCCGCTCCACCACCGGGTCGCGCAAGGTGATGCAACGCGCCCCCAGTTCACGCATCTGCCCCGCGCACAAGGCCGGCACCGCGCTCACGCCCAGGCCACTGGCGACCATGCGCCCGACCGTCGCCAGTTGATGGCTTTCAAATTCCACCGGCAGCTTCATGCCGCGGGCCTGCAGATGCTCTTCAAGCATTACTCGCACAGTGGACGGACGCTGCAAGGTAATGAACGGCTCCTTGAGCAGGGTCTGCCAGTCGATGTCATCGAGTTCGGCCAGTGCCGAATCCAGAGGCACCACCGCGACGAAACGGTCGATGTACAACGGCGTGAATTGCAGCGACGAACTCTGGGTCGGTTCAAAGGCCACTCCCAGCTCCACCTGGCGGTCACGGACCATTTCCAGCACCTGCTCGTTGATCACGTCATTGACCGTGACGTTGACATTCGGATAACGGGCGCGGAAGGTCTTGAGGATCGGCGGCAGCAGGTTGCCGGCGAACGACGGCATCGCCGCCAGGGTCACGCGACCGCGCTGCAGGGTGAAGCGTTGACGCAGTTCATCCTCGGCATTGTCCCAGTCGGCGATCAACCGGCGCGCCAGCGGCACCAGGGATTCGCCTTCGGCGGTGAGCGCCACGTTGCGCGTGTTGCGGGTGAACAAGCGCCCGCCCAGGCCCTCCTCCAGCGCCTTGATGGTCAGGCTCAGGGCCGATTGCGACAGGTGCAGGCGCTCGCAGGCCACGGCAAAGCTCAGGCTCTGGGCCACGGCCAGAAAGGCGCGGATCTGCTTGACGGTCATGGGGCAACGCTCCGGTTGTAAGCTACAGGTTCTAAGCTGCAAGAGACTGGGCAGCACATTATTGAGCTTTATCAATCAATCCGCTCTAAAAAACAACTTAACAAATTAATCTGACAGCGAGACACTCCATTCCATTCGGCTAGCCAGCCGCCCACAAAGAATAAAAGAGGTGCATATGGCAGGTTTCGACAAGCGCGTGAGTTCCTACGAGGAAGCTCTGGCAGGTCTTGAAGACGGCATGACCGTGATCGCTGGCGGCTTCGGCCTGTGCGGGATCCCGGAAAACCTGATCAACGAGATCAAGCGCAAGGGCACCCGCGATCTCACCGTGGTTTCCAACAACTGCGGCGTCGACGGTTTCGGCCTTGGCGTACTGCTGACCGACCGCCAGATCAGCAAAGTGGTCGCGTCCTACGTCGGCGAAAACAAGCTGTTCGAAGAGCAGCTGCTCAAGGGCGAAATCGAAGTCACCCTGACCCCGCAAGGCACTCTCGCTGAAAAAATGCGCGCAGGCGGTGCCGGCATCCCGGCGTTCTTCACCGCCACCGGCGTTGGCACGCCTGTCGCCGACGGCAAGGAAGTCCGCGAATTCCATGGTCGCAAGTACCTGATGGAAGAATCCATCACCGGCGACTTCGCCATCGTCAAAGGCTGGAAAGCCGACCATTTCGGTAACGTGATCTATCGCCACACCGCCCAGAACTTCAACCCGCTGGCGGCCACCGCCGGCAAGATCACCGTGGTCGAAGTCGAAGAAATCGTCGAACCCGGCGAGCTGGACCCGGCGCAGATCCACACCCCTGGCATCTACGTCGACCGGATCATCTGCGGCACGTTCGAGAAGCGCATCGAACAGCGCACCGTGCGTAAGTGATCCCCTGCCCCCGGACCGAATGAAGGAATAAAAACAATGGCACTTTCCCGCGAACAAATGGCTCAACGCGTCGCCCGCGAAATGCAGGACGGCTTCTACGTGAACCTGGGCATCGGCATTCCGACCCTGGTCGCCAACTACATCCCCGAAGGCATGGAAGTCATGCTGCAGTCGGAAAACGGCTTGCTGGGCATGGGTCCTTTTCCTACTGAAGACACCATCGATGCCGACATGATCAACGCCGGCAAGCAAACCGTGACCGCACGTATCGGTGCTTCGATCTTTTCCTCGGCCGAGTCCTTCGCGATGATCCGCGGTGGTCATGTCGACCTGACCGTGCTGGGCGCCTTTGAAGTGGACGTGCAAGGCAACATCGCCTCGTGGATGATCCCCGGCAAACTGGTCAAGGGCATGGGCGGCGCGATGGACCTGGTCGCCGGCGCAGACAACATCATCGTCATCATGACCCACGCATCCAAGGACGGTGAGTCCAAGCTGCTGTCCCAATGCAGCCTGCCGCTGACCGGCGCCGGGTGCATCAAGCGTGTACTGACCGACCTGGCCTACCTGGAAATCGAAAACGGCGCGTTCATCCTGAAAGAACGTGCGCCGGGCGTCAGCGTCGAAGAGATCGTCGCCAAGACCGCAGGTAAACTGATCGTGCCGGACCACGTACCGGAAATGCAGTTCGCTGCCCAGTGAGGAATCATTCCATGCAAGAAGTCGTCATTGTTGCCGCCACGCGCACCGCGATCGGCAGTTTCCAGGGTTCGCTGGCCAATGTGTCCGCCGTCGACCTGGGCGCTGCGGTGATCCGCCAGCTGCTCGCACAAACCGGCCTGGATCCTGCGCAAGTCGATGAAGTGATCATGGGCCAGGTGCTGACCGCCGGCGCCGGGCAAAACCCTGCGCGCCAGGCCGCCATCAAGGCCGGCCTGCCCTTCGCCGTGCCGGCCTTGACCCTGAACAAGGTCTGCGGCTCCGGTCTCAAGGCCCTGCACCTGGGTGCCCAGGCGATTCGCTGCGGCGATGCCGACGTGATCATCGCCGGTGGCCAGGAAAACATGAGCCTGGCCAACTACGTCATGCCCGGTGCCCGCACCGGCCTGCGCATGGGTCACGCGCAAATCGTCGACACCATGATCAGCGATGGCCTGTGGGATGCGTTCAACGATTACCACATGGGTATCACCGCCGAGAATCTGGCCGAGAAATACAGCCTGAGCCGCGAGCAACAGGACGCGTTCGCCGCCGCCTCGCAACAGAAAGCCGTGGCCGCCATCGAAGCCGGGCGCTTCGTCGATGAAATCACGCCGATCCTGATCCCGCAGTGCAAGGGCGATCCGCTGTCCTTCGCCACCGACGAACAACCACGGGCCGGCACCACCGCCGAATCCCTGGGCAAACTCAAAGCCGCCTTCAAGAAGGACGGTTCGGTGACCGCCGGTAACGCTTCGTCGCTGAACGACGGTGCCGCGGCCGTGATCCTGATGAGCGCCGAAAAGGCCAAGGCCCTGGGCCTGCCAGTCCTTGCAAAAATCGCCGCCTACGCCAACGCAGGCGTCGACCCGGCGATCATGGGCATCGGCCCGGTGTCGGCCACCCGCCGCTGCCTGGACAAGGCCGGCTGGTCCATCGACCAGCTTGAGCTGGTTGAAGCCAACGAAGCCTTCGCCGCGCAATCGCTGGCCGTGGCCAAGGACCTGGAATGGGACTTGAACAAGGTCAACGTCAACGGCGGCGCCATCGCCCTGGGTCACCCGATCGGTGCCTCGGGTTGCCGCGTGCTGGTGACCCTGCTGCATGAAATGCTCAAGCGTGACGCCAAGAAAGGCCTCGCCACCCTGTGTATCGGTGGTGGTCAGGGCGTGGCACTGGCGCTCGAACGGGCTTAAGCCAACAGCGTTCAACAGACGGCGCGGGGACCCACGAAGATCCGTGACCGCCTGGAAAAACACCCGGTGCGATGCAAGTCGCACCGGGTTCTTTTTTGCCTGCGTTTTTTTTCAGATGGACCGCGTCATCGTTCATCGCGAGCAAGCTCGCTCCCACAGGTTTTTGTACTGGTCACAAAATGGAGCCACACCGCCAAACACTGTGGGAGCGAGCTTGCTCGCGATGAGGCCCGGATCATCGCAAAGTTTACGGCGCCACGCCCAACAACTGCTGACGCAACTTGGGGTTGCCGGTACGCGGATCGAGCCAGATGGCAAAAAACGCCTTGGCGAATTGCAGGTCCTTCACATCACGCAGCAGCTGCTGACCGAGAAAAAACCGCACGCCCTGCCCCGGCAGATAGACACCGGTCAGCCGCGTGCCGGCCTGTACGTCGACGAACGACTGTTGCATCTGCACGTGCCAGGACGCCAGTTGCTCGGCACTGACCGAGGTGCCGGCGAGTCGCTTGATTTCCCTGACGCTGGCATTCACCAGGTCATCACGGGAAATGCTGCGCTGGTAGATCAGCTCCAGGGCGAACGGCTGATCGTTCGCCAGGGGGCGCGAAGTACTCCAGAGCCGTGCGCTGTAGACATCGAAGCCGTACTTGCGAAACTCACCACTGCCGAGGATTTGCGCGCCGGGCAGCGAGTCCTGCCAATTGGCCAGGGCCTGGCAGCTCAGCAAGACAAGCAGCCACAGACCATGGCGCAGGGGTGAACGTTGGCGTTTCAAGGTGAGCTGTCCTCATCGTGGGATGCCTTGATAAAACGTTTGCGCAAAAGAGCCTTTCGTAGAACTCGAGAAAATCTCTATTTTTGTATACAAAACTTACATGCACATAAAGCAATCTACCCGCTGCAATGTTACCGTTGCCACCTCACAAGGTCGGAGACGTGCGCGTGTTGATCCTCAAACTGCTGGTGATCCCAGGCTTCCTGCTGCTGATTTCCCTGGCTGGCAAACGCTGGGGGCCGAGCGTGGCCGGTTGGTTGTCGGGGTTGCCGGTGGTGGTCGGGCCGATCCTGTTGTTCCTCGCCCTCGAACAAGGCCAGTCGTTCGCTGCGCAATCAGCCACCGCCGCGCTGTCAGCCATGTTCGCGATGATTGCGTTTTGCGTGAGCTACGCCCAGGTCGCACAACGGGCCGGATGGCCGCTGGCGCTGTTGAGCTCGCTGTCGGTCTGGGCACTGGTGGCGGTTGTCCTGTCGTTGATCCCGGCCTCCCTGGTGTTTTCGGTGTGCGCCGCCGCCACCGCGCTGCTCGCCGCACCGTACCTGTTCCCCACTGTGCAACCCGTGCTCAGTGGCCCGGTGCCGAAATCCGACAAGCTCCTGTTGCGCATGGTGGCCGGTGCATTGCTCACCCTGGTGGTGACACTGCTGGCCAGCACCGTCGGTGACCGCTGGAGCGGCCTGCTGGCAGTGTTCCCCGTATTGGGCAGCGTGATGGCGGTGTTCTCCCAGCAAACCCGTGGCCCGGCCTTTACCGCCGCGCTGCTGCGCGCCACTGCCACCGGCATGTACTCGTTCGCCGCCTTCTGCCTGGTGTTGGCCCTGGCCCTGCCGACGATGGGAATGAACGCTTTTGTGCTGGGCGTCGCGGTGTCGGTGGCCATGTTGGGCGTGACCAAACGCCTGCTGGCGCGGCCAGCCAGCCCGGCGACTGACACTCAAAGAGCAGCCATCAAACGCTAAGCTGCATCAGCTCATCGAGCGGCCCTGAGCATAGGTGGGTGTTCAGCCAAGGTGACCGCTGGGTAGAGCACGCTGGAATGCATCGCAACCTCCATGGGATGATCGCGCCCCACCGCGCGCACATCCCTGGAGATTCCGATGTCATTGTTGAGTAAAAAAGCCCTTGTACTGCTGCTGGCAGCCGCTACCGGCCTTGGGGCTTTGAATGCGCAGGCCGCCAAGTCCACTTCCAGCGATGCGCCCGCCCATAAAGTCTCCATGCTCGGCAGCAAGTTCACCTTCAACCTGCCCAAGGGTTTCGTCGCCAACCCGCTGCCGGCCAGCCCGGACGGTGCCAGCGGCACCCTCTACAGCAATGAAACCACCAAGACCGTGGTGATCGCCGCTGAAAACACTCTACCCAACGGTATCAGCGTCAAGGACAACGACGGCGGGTTCCTCGACGGCACCGTGGCCGATTTCGATGCGGCGCAACACAAATCCCTGCCCGACTACAACAAGCTCAGCGAGAAAGCCCTGACCCAGAAAACCGGGCTGGGCCTGCGCCAGATCGACGGCACTGCCACGCAAGGCGGTGGCATGACCCTCACCACCACGCTGATGGCCGCATCCGGCACTCGCATGGCGGTAATCCAGGTGATTTCCCGCCCCGGCGACATGGCGGCCCACGAAACCCTGGTCAAGCAGATCGTCAGCGGAAAATGAATGTCAGGGGTTGAGACGCTGCAACCAGGCGCTCAAGTCCTGTATCTCGTCGGCGCTGATGCTGTGACCGACACCTGGGTAGCCGTGGAACTCGGGTTCGAGTGACACGCTCTGCAGCAGGCTGTTGGCTTCAGTACCGTCGCTGTAGGGAAGGCGTTTGTCCTGCTCGCCATGCCCGATGAAAATAGCCAGCGACTGGCGTTTTTCATCCGGCTGGAGCTCGGACTTGAGCACCGGCAGAATCCGTCCGCTCAACGCAGCGATCCCGCCTAGCGCCTCGGGATGCCGCAGGCCTGTTTCGTAGGTCATGATCGCGCCCTGGCTGAAGCCGACCAGGAACACCTTCTCCGGTTCGGTGTGATATTTCTTCGTGGCCTGTGCGACGAAATCCAGCAACAACTGGCCGCTGGACTTCAGATCATCGGTCTCGCCGTTGTAGGCCCCTTCGCCCTTCTTGCGAAACCACTGATAGCTCCCCGCCTCCATCACCAAGGGTGCCCGCACCGACAGGTAGGTGTAGGACGCGGGCAAGTCATCCTTGATGCCGAACAGGTCCTGCTCGTTACTGCCGTAACCGTGGAGGAAAATCACCAGGGGTTGATGGTTCGAATCGGCGTTGGCCTGCTCCAGATACTTGAGCGGCAAGTCGGTTTGCAGCGGAGTTTGGGCGTGGACAGCGGTGGATACCAGGAGCGTAAGCAGCGCGAGAATCTTCAACATGGGTCTTCCTTCACTGAATGCAGGATTCGCGCAAGAGCCTAACACTGTGCAGTAGACAGGAACATCTCAGGCGTGGCCGATGCCGCCTTCGCGAGCAAGCCCGCTCCCACAGGGAACGCGTAAACCCTGTGGGAGCGGGCTTGCTCGCGAAGAGGCCAGAACAGACGGCGAAGTACCTGGCTCAGTCGTTGATCAACTTGCCCACCCGAATCGGCTCGCGCCCGGCGACCTTCGCCTGCCAGCTGCCTGGCTGGGTGTAGCGCCCACGGTCGATGGCGAACAGCACACCGCTGGTGCCGGCCTGCACGGTGGTGACCTTGTCGTTCAACGGGTCGACCACCTCGAACAGTGCATCGCCCTTCTCCACCCACTCCCCGGCCTCGCGCAGGAAGCTGACCACGCCGTGATGCGGGGCGAACAGGTATTGGGTGCCTTCGAATGGCATGCCTTCACAGCATTCGGCCGGTGCCGCCGGCCAGGTGCCGGAGATGAATCCCTGCTCGGCGAGGAACCCGAGAATGGCCTCGCAATTGGCCTGGGCCTGATTGACGCGGGTGTCTCCCATGCTGCCCAGTTCCAGGGTGGTCGCCAGGTTGGCCGGTGGAATCGCCGCCGCCGGGAACGCCCTGGCCAGGCGCAACCATGGCGAAGAACAGGATTCATCGAACGAACTGCCGCCGGAGTCTTCACACAACAACGCCACGCCGGCCTGCAAACGCGCCGCCAGGGATTGCCACTGCGGCCAGTGCTGCGGCAACGCGTAGATGTGGATCGCCGCATCGAAATCGCAATGCAGGTCGAGGGTGATGTCGGCGTCGCAGGCATGGCGCAGCAACAGTCGATGCATGGCTTCCAGCTGCGATGCCGCTGCCGGCAAGCTGTCGAGGACCTGGCCCATGGTCTGGCGAATCAACGCAATGTTGGCCTGGGCATCGCTGCCGAGACGATCACCGATCAACGCGGCCACCGGCGCACTGAGTTCGACGAACGAGCGGTTGAAATTCTTGCCGCTGCCGAGCTCGAAACGCCCCATGTGGCTGCCTTGCAGGTGCTGGTCGAGGCCAATGGGATTGGCCACCGGCACCAGTTCGATCACACCCTTCAATTGTCCCTGTTGTTCAAGTTCGGTCAGGCGCTTCTTCAACTCCCAGGCCGTGCGCATGCCCGGCAATTCGTCGGCGTGCAGGCTGGCCTGGATGTACACCTTGCGCGTGCCCGCGCCATAACGAAACACGCTGAGGGTACGCTCGCTGCCCAGGTGGCTCCAGGGCAGTTTGTGGTCGATGCGTTGCATATAAACTCCTGAAAACAGAGAAACCTGTGGGAGCGAGCTTGCTCGCGATGGCGTTCATTCAGTCGAAGCCATTTTGCCTGACCCACCGCTATCGCGAGCAAGCTCGCTCCCACAGGTATCTTCTTCGCTGAAAAAATTGCACAAAAAAAGTGGCAGCCGCGTCAACGGCTACCACTTTCTTGAACGGCTCGCTTACTCGCCGTAAACGTCAAACTTGAAGTACTTGTCCTGCACTTGCTTGTACTTGCCGTTGGCGCGGATTTCGGTGATGGCGGTGTTGAACTTGTCCGCCAGTTCCTTATCGCCCTTGCGCACGGCAATGCCTGCGCCGCCGCCGAAGTATTTCGGATCGTTGTACTCAGGGCCGACGAAGGCAAAACCTTTACCGGCGTCGGTTTTCAGGAAACCGTCGTCCAGGTTGACCGAGTCGGCCAGCAGCGCGTCAATGCGGCCGGAGACCATGTCCAGGTTGGCTTCCTGCTGGGAGCCGTAGCGCACCAGGACAATCCCCGCCGGTTGCAGCACTTCAGTGGCGAAGCGGTCGTGGGTACTGGCGCGCAGCACACCGACTTTCTTGCCCTTGAGTTCGGTCAGCGGGTCCTTGACGTCGCTGCCTTCCTTCATCACGAAGCGCGCCGGGGTGTGGTAGTACTTGATGGTGAAATCGACGTTCTTCTTGCGGTCGTCAGTGATGGTCATGGACGACAGGATGGCGTCGATTTTCTTGACCTTCAGCGCTGGGATCAGGCCGTCGAACTCTTGCTCGACCCAGGTGCACTTGGCTTTCATCTGCTCGCACAGCGCATCGCCGATATCCACGTCGAAACCGGTGAGTTTGCCGTCAGGGGTTTTCATCGAGAATGGCGGGTAGCCGGCTTCGATACCGATGCGGATCGGCTTGGCGTCTTCGGCCACGGCGGTCAGGGACAACATCGACAGTGCCAGGGCACCGAACATCACTAGCTTCTTCATTTTTAACTCCTGTGTGCGGAGGCTTTTATTGGCAGCTTCGATTGGCAGCGTTCGGTCATCGCTTCGTGAGCGGAAACCGAAGTGGCCGGCAGTCTAGAGCGGCTACAGGAGGGTAAATTACGCCAAGGCGACAAATATTTATAGAAAAGTGGCACCCGGAGAGAGGCACCGAGGTGAACGCGCCATGACGGTGCAAAGTCTGTCAGACATGCCGCGTTTTCAGAGCAAACCTACAGGTTTTCCGGCTCCATCCGACAGAACGGGACGGCTGGCGATGCCCGGTGTTTTGCGGCACATTGAGCGCCCTTGCGTCCCATCGAGAGTAGCGTGATGCCCACGTTGAACCTGATCCAGCACCACTGCGCCGAAGGTCCGGGCGCCATCGCCATCTGGGCCGAATCCCGAGGGCTGACGCTGAAGGTGTTTCGCGCCGACCTCGGCCAATTGCCGCCCGTCAGCGCCGATCCCGTGATCCTGTTGGGCGGGCCTTATGAATCCAATGCCGGCCCGGCCTGGCTGGAAGCCGAACGGCAATGGCTCAGAGGCACGCTGGATCAGGACGCGGCCGTGTTCGCCATATGCCTGGGGGCACAGTTGCTGGCGCTGAGCCTGGGCGGGAATGTACGGCGGATGGACCGGACCGAAACCGGATGGACCACCGTGACCTTTATCGATGGGAAAACGCTGAAGGTGCTGGAGTGGCACGAAGACGCCATCGACCTGCCGCCTGCGGCGCAGCTGTTGGCCAGCAGCGAGCACTGTGTGCAGCAGATGTACCGCGCCGGGCCGGCGCGGCTGGGTCTGCAGTTTCATCCGGAGTGGAACGCCGAGTCGGTGGCCCTGCTCAATGCGCATTTTGGCGATGAGTCGCCTTTGCCCCGAGGGCCGCAGGACGATGCGGCCTACGCCGATGTGCTGGCGTGGTTGCAGGCGACACTGGATGAGTGGTGGGCGGCCGCTTCCTTTCGCTGAAATACATACCTGTGGCGAGGGGGCTTGCCCCCGTTGGAGTGCGAAGCGCTCCCGACACTCTCGACTATTTCAGAGATTCCGGGGTTGCTGTGCAACCCAACGGGGGCAAGCCCCCTCGCCACAATGATCAATGGTGTTTGGATATCAGCATTCACAACCCATCACAGCATTCACCGGCCGCTGCACCCCGACACTCAACTCAAACCCTTCATCGAGCCACCCTGTCACGCCGCCGATCATCTCCTTGACCGGATAACCCAGGGCCGCCAGTTTCACCGCCGCCTTGTTGGCGCCGTTGCAGTGAGGCCCGGCGCAATAGACCACAAACAGGCTGTTTTTCGGATAACCCGCCAAACCTTCGGCGCTCAGCAAGCGCCTGGGAAAGTTGATCGCTCCCGGTACATGCCCGCGTTCGAACGCCAGCGGACCCCGAACATCCACCAGAATGAAATCGACTTCGCCAGCCTGCTGGCTGCCGTAAACGTCGGAACAGTCGGTTTCGAACGTCAGACGGTTACTGAAATGCATCAGGGCGATGGCCGATGGGGCGGCGGGAATTTCGCGAACCAGGCTGGTCATGGGCTGTACTCCAAAGAGGTGGTGGGTGTGGAAAGACTTTATCCGCCAGCCACTTGCGGCTACAGTGGCGTACAAGACACTCACCGGGAACTTTCCGCCAAATGCAACCCATTCCAGGAATGGTCGCGATTCTGGCCTACGACGGCCTGTGCACGTTCGAGTTCGGCATTGCCGTGGAGATCTTCGGCCTGCCACGACCTGAATTCGATTTTCCGTGGTACGAGCATCGTATCGTCGCGGTCGATCAAGGTCCGATGCGGGCCATGGGCGGCATCCAGGTACTGGCCGATGGCGGCATGGAGTTGCTCGCCGATGCCCGCACCATCATCATCCCCGGTTGGCGCGACCGCAGCGCCACGGTGCCAGCAGAACTGATCGCTGCTTTGCGCCAGGCCCATGCCCGGGGGGCGCGGTTGCTGTCGATCTGCTCCGGTGTTTTCGTCCTCGCCGCCACCGGGTTGCTCGACGGGCACGGTGCGACCACGCACTGGCGCTATACCTCGGAACTGGCCGAGCGGTTTCCCGGCATCCTCGTGGACCCGGACGTGCTGTATGTCGATTCCGGCCAATTGATCACCTCCGCCGGCAGCGCAGCAGGCATCGATGCCTGCCTGCACCTGGTGGCGCGGGATTTCGGCACCCAGGTGGCCAACTCCGTGGCGCGGCGCCTGGTCATGTCGCCGCAACGCAGCGGTGGTCAGGCGCAATTCATTCCGACGCCGGTCAGTCCTGCACCACGCAACGATCTTTCCCGCGTCATGCAGTGGGCACGTGAGCGTTTGCACGAGCCGCTGGAGGTGCGCGACCTGGCCAGCGAAGCCGCCATGAGCGAACGCACCTTCCTGCGCCGCTTCACCGAAGCCAGCGGCCAGTCACCGAAAACCTGGTTGCAGCACGAACGTCTGGGCCGCGCCCGTGAACTGCTGGAAAGCAGCGACCAGAACACCGAGCAGATTGCCGAACGCTGTGGTTATCGCTCGGTGGAAAGTTTCCGGGTGGCGTTTCGAACGGTGGTTGGCGTGCCGCCTTCGGTGTATCGGGAGCGGTTTGGGCGTGGGGGTAACACTTCACCTTCGGTTGACCTTCAAGGCCCAATCGCGAGCAGACTCGCTCCCACACCGATGGTGTGAACACTGAAGATCCACTGTGGGAGCGGGCTTGCTCGCGAAGGCGTCAGCCCGGTCACCGACTGATCAGGGTTTTCGCAGCAGATAGGTATCCATGATCCAGCCATTGGCCAACCGCGCCGCCTTGCGCACCCGTTCGATTTCATCCGCGACATCCTTGAGCTTGCCGCTGATCAGGATTTCATCCGGCGTCCCCAGATAGGCCCCCCAGTAAATCTCGGTGTCCTGATCCACCACCTGATGGAAAGCATCCTGGGCATCGAGCATCACCACCAGGCTGTCGGCATCGCTCACCTGCCCTGCCGCCAGGCGCCGGCCGGTGGTGATTTCAACGGAGCGGCCAATCTGGTTGAGCGGCACCTTGTGTTGTGCCGCCAATGCCTGGACGCTGGTAATCCCGGGAATCACCTCGAACTCGAACCCACAGGCGCCCGAGGCCTGGATCGCCTGAAGGATACGGATGGTGCTGTCGTACAGCGCAGGGTCGCCCCACACCAGAAAACCACCACACTGGCTGTCGGACAGCTCTTCATTGATCAACCGTTCGAAGGTCTGTTGTTTGGCCAGGTTCAAGTCGTCGACACTGCTCTTGTAGTCCACCTCACCGCGCTCACGCTCGGGGCTGTGGGCTTCGACAAAACGGTAGTCGTGGCCGGTGATGTAGCGCTCGCAGATTTCGCGGCGCAGATCGATGAGTTTGTCTTTGCTCTGGCCCTTGTCCATGAGAAAAAAAACATCGACCTGATTCAGCGCCTTCACGGCCTGCATCGTGATGTAGTCGGGGTTGCCGGCACCGATCCCGATGACCAGGAGTTTTTTCATCACAACAGCTCCTCGGGATCGATGCCCGGAAAGCGCAGCCGCCAGCGGTCATGGAACCTCAACTCGACGGCCGACAGGGGTTCGACATCAATCAGGTTGGACGCGCCCCCCTGCAACACTTGCGTCAGCGCGGCGCGGATGACAAAGGGATGAGTAACGGCAACGATGTGCCCTGGCGTCGATTGCAAGGTTTTCAGCCAGGCGCCCACCCGCTCGCCCAGTTGCACCAGCGACTCACCACCGTGGGGGGCCGAAGCCGGGTCGTCCAGCCAATGCTGGAGCGCCTGGGCTTCGGTTTTTTGCAGATCACCGATGCGCTCACCGCCCCAGCGCCCGAAATCGCAGTCCTTCAAGGCGTCGACAATCTGCGGCGCACTGCCGAACAGTCCAGCGGTTTGCCGGGTGCGCAACTCCGGACCACAGACAAGGCGTTGAGCGCCCTTGAACTGATTGCGACGGGAAAGCCTGAGCGCTTGCCAATCCATCTCCAGAGGCTCGTCCAGAGGAAAGCGCGCCAATTTCTGTGCGACGGTTCGAGCGTGGCAAATCAGGGTTAAACGGGTTGCCTGCACCAGCAATCACTCCAGGGATGGAAAGAAACGACGGCGTCAGGTGACCGCCATCGCGCAATTGTGCCGCAAGAAAGCAGGCCCGGGTGGTGTTTAATTTTCCTGTTTGAAACGGATTCCTTCAGTCATTTCCTGCGAGATTTTCTGTCATGGCTGACCGCAATGCAGGCAATCGCCTACAAGACTTTACGACATCGGCGTAGCCCCGTAGTACAGGCACTTCGCACCTTTTTCGGGCACCAGCAGACCACGCGAAAATTCACTAGACAGGCAGTACGCGATGATTAAATACTCCTTTCAACGGATTGTTAAAACACGTGCCACACTCATCCAGCAGGAGCCCGGATGCCTTTACTCGAACACCCGATCAACGCGCCTGGCCAGGCACCACCTCCGACCGAACCGCCTGCTCCTCGTTTAATGCGGTCCATCCCAAGAAACATCCGATAAGAAAAAGCGTGGCGCCTGACAACGTTCAGATGACCACCGATTTAATGTGTGGAAAAACCGACAGTGATAGTCAGGTTCGGCTCAAGCCGCCGAATCGTTTGATACAGGAGTGTCTCCATGCTGGTCTTGCGTCCAGTCGAGTTGGCCGACCTGCCCCAGTTGCAGAGGCTGGCCCGTGAAAGCCTCGTGGGCGTCACGTCCCTGCCCGACGATAGCGAACGGTTGCGCGGAAAAATCCTCGATTCCTGTGCCTCGTTCGAAAAGGACGTGCAGGCTCATGGCCCGGAAAACTATTTCTTTGTACTTGAAGACCTGACGACGCGGCACCTGGCCGGCTGCTCGGAAATCCTCGCCACGGCGGGTTACAACGAGCCGTTCTACAGCCTGCGCAACCGGCACTTCACCAGTGCCTCGCGGGAACTGAACATCGAGCACGGTGTACCGGCCCTGTCGTTGTGTCACGACCTCAGTGGTCACACCTTGCTGCGGGGCTTTCATATCGATGCCGCGCGAGTGCGCAGCGCGCATTCCGAACTGCTGTCGCGGGCGCGCCTGTTGTTCATCGCCGCCCACGCCCGGCGTTTTTCCGAAACGGTGATCACCGAGATCGTCGGCTACAGCAGTGATGAAGGCCACTCGCCATTTTGGGACGCCGTGGGCAAGCATTTCTTCGACTTGCCCTACGTCGAGGCCGAACGGCTTTGCGGTCTGCAGAGCCGCACCTTTCTCGCCGAGCTGATGCCGCAGTATCCGATCTACGTGCCCATGCTGCCCCAGGCGGCACAGGACTGCATCGGCAGCATCCACCCCGATGGCCAGGAAGCCTTCGATATCCTCGAACGGGAAGGCTTCGAAACCAACAGTTACATCGATCTGTTCGATGGAGGCCCGACGCTCTATGCGCGCACCTCGAGTATTCGCTCCATCGCCCACAGCCAGTGCGGCATAACGCAGCCTGGCCCGGTGATCGACACCCGCGGCAGCTTTCTGGTGAGCAACGAGTCCTTGAAGGATTACCGAGCCATCGTCGCCGATCTTGATTACATCCCCGGACAACCCGTGACCCTTGACGCAGCCATGTGCACGGCGCTGAAGGTGACCGAGGGCAGCCCCGTCCGGCTGGTGGCCCTGTGAACACCCGCCAGATTCAACGCCCGAGCACCCGCGCACAAGGAACCGCCCCATGATTGTCCGTCCGGTCCAGATCACCGACCTGCCCGCCTTGTTCACGCTGGTGCGGCAAGCCATTCCGGGGCTTACCAGCCTGCCGGCCGATGAAGAACGCCTGGCCTACCGGATTCGCTGGGCCCAACGCACCTTCGCCGGACAGGTCGACCGGGCCGATGCCGATTACCTGTTCGTGCTCGAGGATGACGAGCAGCAAGTGGTGGGCGTCAGCGCCCTGACGGGGGGCGTCGGTCTGCGCGAGCCCTGGTACAACTACCGGGTCGGACTGACGGTCAGCGCCTCGGCGGACCTGGGTATCCAGCGCCAGATCCAGACCCTGTTCCTGAGCAATGAATTGACCGGGCAATCGGAAGTCTGCTCGTTGTACCTGCGCCCCGATCAGCGCCAGGGCAGCAACGGCCGTTTGCTTTCCCTCGGGCGCTTGTTGTTTGTGGCCGAGTTTACCCAGCTGTTCGGCAACCGGCTCATCGCCGAATTACGCGGCAGTGCCGACGAACGAGGCGGCTCGCCGTTCTGGGACAGCCTCGGCCGGCACTTTTTCAAGATGGATTTCAGCCACGCCGATCACTTGTCCGGGCTGGGCAACAAATCGTTCATCGCCGAACTGATGCCGCGCCAGCCGCTGTACACCTGCCTGCTCACCGAACAGGCCCAGGCGGTGATCGGCAAGGCCCACCCCAATACCGAGCCGGCCCTGAAAATCCTCAGCGCCGAAGGCTTTGCCCACCAGGGTTACATCGATATCTTCGACGGCGGGCCGGTCATCGAAGCCCCGGTTTCCGGGATCCGCACCGTGCGCGACAGCCAACCGCTGTCACTGGCCATCGGCTCGCCGGACGATAAAGCGCCCCTCTGGCTGATTCACAACCGCCGCCTGGAAAACTGTCGCATTACCTGCGCCCCGGCCCGACAGGTAGGCCACAGCCTGGTGGTTGATCGCCTGACCGCCAAGCGCCTGCAGCTGCAACCCGGAGACTCGGTGCGCGCCGTGCCGCTGCTTGACCAGCGGCAACAGGCCGTGGCGGCGTGACCTATCAGTTCCATCGCGGCGATGTCAATCGGCCTGACCCAGCAAATTCGTCATCATTCTCCCCTTGCGCGCGTGATAGCCTTTTATTTCTTCGGCGTTGACACTTTTGCTCAAGCCCTTCCATTCCATTGGTGGAACTCATATGTCCAGGCTTTCCCATCAAGATTTGCGCCACAATTTTCGCCAACTGTTCGCCTCCAACACCTGCTACCACACGGCCTCGGTTTTCGACCCGATGTCGGCCCGCATCGCCGCCGACCTGGGCTTCGAAGTCGGGATCCTCGGGGGCTCGGTCGCATCGCTGCAAGTGCTGGGCGCCCCTGACTTTGCCCTGATCACCCTCAGCGAATTCGCTGAACAGGCCACTCGCATCGGCCGTGTCGCCCAGTTGCCGGTGATTGCCGACGCCGACCACGGCTACGGCAACGCGCTCAACGTCATGCGCACCATCGTCGAACTCGAACGTGCGGGCGTGGCTGCGCTGACCATCGAAGACACCCTGCTGCCCGCGCAGTTCGGCCGTAAATCCACCGACCTGATCACGGTCGCCGAAGGCGTCGGCAAGATCCGCGCGGCGCTCGAAGCCCGCTGCGATTCGGAAATGGCAATCATCGCCCGCACCCATGCCGGGATTCTGCCGGTGCAGGAAATCATCAGCCGCACCCGGCAATACCAGAGCGCCGGCGCCGACGGGATCTGCATGGTGGGCATCAAGGACTTCGACCATCTGGAGCAGATCGCCGAGCACCTGAGCGTGCCGCTGATGCTGGTGACCTATGGCAACCCGCTGCTGCGCGATGACAAACGCCTGGCCGAACTGGGTGTGCGCGTGACCATCGACGGCCATGGCGCGTACTTCGCCGCGATCAAGGCGACCTACGACAGCCTGCGCGAACAACGCCAGATCCTCACCCAGACGTCGGACCTGAGCGCCACCGAGCTGACGCACACCTATACGCAACCCGAGGAATACATCCGTTTCGCGGAGGAGTTCATGAGCGTGAAGGAATGACGGTTTAAACCGACCCGCCGCCATCGCGAGCAGGCTCGCTCCCACAGTGGATTTCTGTTGAACACAAATCTTGTATTCACCCGGAGTCCCTGTGGGAGCGAGCTTGCTCGCGATGAGGCCGTCAAAGCCAACATCCCTGCCGCCTGACACGCCGCCATCGCGAGCAAGCTCGCTCCCACAGTGGATTTCTGTTGAACACAAATCTTGTATTCACCCGGAACCCCGTGGGAGCGAGCTTGCTCGCGATGAGGCCATCACAGCCAACATCCCTGCCGCCTGACACGCCGCCATCGCGAGCAGGCTCGCTCCACAGTGGATTTCTGTTGAACACAAATCTTGTTTTCACCCGGAGTCCCTGTGGGAGCGAGCTTGCTCGCGATGAGGCCATCACAGCCAACATCCGTGCCGCCTGACACACCGCCATCGCGAGCAGGCTCGCTCCCACAGTGGATTTCTGTTGAACACAAATCTTGTATTCACCCGGAATCCCCGTGGGAGCGAGCTTGCTCGCGATGAGGCCGTCACAGCCAACATCCCTGCCGCCTGACCCGCCGCCATCGCGAGCAGGCTCGCTCCCACAGTGGATTTCTGTTGAGCACAAATCTTGTATTCACCCGGAATCCCCGTGGGAGCGAGCTTGCTCGCGATGAGGCCGTCACAGCCAGCATCCCTGCCGCCTGACCCGCCGCCATCGCGAG
>NZ_JBXAJS010000001.1:250586-617954 GCF_058797535.1 Pseudomonas sp. GW823-FHT02E01
CCCGTGGGAGCGAGCTTGCTCGCGATGAGGCCGTCACAGCCAGCATCCCTGCCGCCTGACCCGCCGCCATCGCGAGCAGGCTCGCTCCCACAGTTGATCTTTGTTGAGCACAAATCTTGTATTCACCCGGAACCCCGTGGGAGCGAGCTTGCTCGCGATGAGGCCGTCACAGCCAGCATCCCTGCCGCCTGACCCGCCGCCATCGCGAGCGAGCTCGCTCCCACAGGTTTTGCGGTGAAGGGTCACACCGAGTCGAGCAGTTCGCGATGGGGTTTCCCGTTACCGCAGCAGATCACCCGATTACGCCCGGTGGTCTTGGCTTCGTACAACGCATGATCGGCATCATTGAGCCAAAGCATCGCGTCGGCATGGGCCGGGTTGAATGACGCCAGGCCAATGCTCAGGCTGACTTTCAGCGCCGGGTTCTGCTCGTAGCCCAAGATGGCGAAGCGAGCGCGCAGGGCATCCATGATGGCAGCGGCGCGGTTCAGGGGCAGGTCCGGAAGGATCACGCAGAACTCGTCGCCGCCGTAGCGCCCTGCCACATCGGTCGCTCGCAGGTTCTGCTTGAGCATTTTGCTCAACTGACGCAAGACGATGTCGCCGGCAACATGGCCGTAGGTGTCGTTGATGGCTTTGAAATGGTCGATGTCGATCAGGGCGATCGCTCCGCCTTTTTGCTGGCTATTGCAACGCTGGAACTCGATCTCCAGTTGGTCCTTCCAAGTGCCATGGTTCAGCAGGCCTGTCAGGCTGTCGGTGCGGCTCAGTGCCAGCAGTTCACGCTTCTGACAGCCCAGAGTATGGGCCTGGCGGAAGCAGATCCAGCCCAGCGCCAGCGGATACAGGCACAGCAACGGCAAACAGGCATAGAGCTGTACCGCGCTGGTGGCAGGAATGAACGCCGGGGCGAAAATCAGCAGGCCAACGCCCACGCCCAGGATTTGCGAGGCTGTCCCGGCCAGTAGAAAGCGCGAGCCGCCTATGGCCACGTTGTTCATGGCCATCATGGAAATGGTGGTCGCGCTGGGCAGTGGATTGAATTGCATCGCAGCAATCCAGAAGCCGCCGAGAAAGGCATCGATCAGCAGATTGCGGTGTTCGGCATGATAGGGCGTCTTGGCCCGGCGCGCCCATTGGTAAGCAAGGTGCGGCCAGACCAGGCCATTGAACCACATGAAGCCCCAGACCCAAGGTGCAGGATCGAGCGGATACATTGCCGCGCTCACACACACCAGACCCAGGGCCAACCCCAGGATCCGCGATGTATAGAGCCTCCTGGCCAATGAAGATCCCTTTCCTCCCGCTTTTGCCATAGGACCTCTTTGCCACTCCACGGAATGCGATTACAGCCTGTGCCTATGCGCTGGAGTCTATCAGGGTGGCATTAAATAGCCATCACCGACTAACGGGCTGAAAATCGCGACATCAGGCTCACATAAAAGCAAAAGCCTCACCCCATTAACGGCTATACATGAAGGAAGGGGTTGATCAATGACCATAAGAGGAGGCCCATGCAGACCTTTCAAGTATTGATCATCGGCAGCGGGTTTGGCGGCCAATGTGCAGCAATCAATTTGCTCAAGGCCGACATCGACGATTTTCGCCTGCTGGAGCGGCGTGATTTCTTCGGCGGCACCTGGTGCCAGAACACCTACCCCGGCGCGGCAGTCGACGTGCCCTCGCCGCTGTACTCCCTGTCTTTTGCTCCGTATCGCTGGACGCAAATGTTCGCCGAACAGGCCGAACTGCACCGTTACACCCGCCACGTGGTGGAGCACTTCGGCCTGCGGGACAAAGTGGAACTGGGCGCCAATGTCGAGCGCGTCGAATGGGACGACGCCCACAAACGCTGGACGGTGTACACCACCGGCAAAGGCACGTTTTGCGCACAGTTCCTGATCAACGCGACCGGGCCGCTGAGTCAACCGGTTGTTCCGCGCTTCGACGGACAGGAGCGTTTTCAAGGTAAAGCGTTTCACACCAACAACTGGGATCATCACTACGACTACCGGCAAAAACGCGTGGCCATCGTCGGCAGCGGCGCCAGTGCGGCCCAGGTCATTCCGGCCATCGCCCCGGACGTCGGGCACTTGCATGTATTCCAGCGCACGCCCCACTGGGTCCTGCCCCGGGCTGACCGCAGCTTTGGCCGTTTCCAGCGCTGGCTGCTGGGGTTCAAGCCGGCCTACAAGCTGCTGCGCTGGGGGATCTACTGGCAATTCGAAACCCGAGTGATTGCCTTCAAGTATTCGAAACCGGCGGTGCACATGGTCCAGCGCCAGGCCCTGCGTTTTCTCAAACGCCAGGTGCCGGATGCCGAACTGCGGCGCCAACTGACGCCGGACTACACCATCGGCTGCAAACGGGTGATTCTGTCCAGCACGCTGTACCCGGCACTGGCGCGCGACAACGTGACGCTGCACAGCCGCGAGCAAGGCATCGCGTCCATCGACGAGACCGGTATCGTGACACTGGACGGCCAGCACATCGACCTGGACCTGATCGTCTGGTCCACTGGCTACGATGCCACCGACGGGGTGATTTCCTACCCGGTAACGGGCAAAAAAGGCACCCGTCTCAAGGAGGTCTGGGCGCAGTACCCACGGGCCTACCTCGGCACCGCCCTGCCCGACTTCCCCAACCTGTTCATCGTCACCGGACCGAACACCGGGATCGGTCACACCTCGGCGCTGTTCATCATCGAATCCCAGATGAATTACATCCTCGATTGCATTCGCACCTTGAAGACTCAAGGTTTACGCAGCATCGAAGTTCGCCATGAGGCGGAACGTACCTACACTGAAATGATCCACCGGGAAATGGAACGCACCGTGTGGAAATCCGGTGGTTGCCACAGTTGGTATCAAAGCAAGAGCGGTCATGTGATTGCCATGTTTCCGGGATTCAGCTTCAGCTTTCATCGCTTGACCCGTGCGCTGAAACCCGCCGATCACATTTTGTCCTGAGCAGATAGAAGGGAGACGCGTGATGCTTTTGTTGTTCGTCGTTCTCGCAGTGTTCGTTGCCTGGAGCTGGCTGACCTACCCGGCCATCGGCTACTGGCTCTATGACTTGAGCATGGCGGCCGAGGCCAAGTTGTACCGGCTGCACAAGATCGTCGTGCCCATCCCCGAAATGACCGTCTCGACCTGGCAAGGCGGGCCGTACGAGGCCACCAGCAGTGTGCTGATGCTCCATGGCTTCAGCGCCGACAAAAACCTCTGGCTGCGTTTCGCCCGGCACTTTGTCGGTAGCCATCGGGTGATCATCCCGGACATCGCCGGCCATGGCGAAACCGGCTTCAAGGCGGGCGGCGGCTACGACATCCCGCTGCAGGCCAAACGCATGATCCAGCTGCTGGACGTTTGCGGGGTGGAGAAAGTCCATGTCATCGGCAACTCCATGGGCGGCTACATGGCGGCGTGGCTCGCGGCCACTTACCCGGAACGCATTGTGTCCGTGGCCCTGGTCGACCCGGCCGGGGTCACCGCCCCCGAGCCCAGTGACCTTGAGCGGCATTTGGCCAAGGGCCACAACCCGTTTCTGATTCACTCGCGCGAAGAATTCCGGCGTTTCTACGCCATGACCATGGCTTCGCCACCCTGGGTACCGAAGCTGGTGCTCGATGCCGTCGCCCAGCGCTATGAACAGTCCCGCGAAGAACTGGAGGAAATCTTCCGCGAATTCCGTGCCAGCCCGCCGATGGAACCGCACCTGCCCGACATCACCGTCCCGGCGTTATTGCTGTGGGGGCGCAAGGACCGGCTGATCGACGTCAGCAGCGTGGCGGTCTGGAGCAAGGGCATCGCCGACCTGCGCGTGCATATCTGGGATGCCATCGGGCACATGCCCATGGTGGAAGCGCCATACGGTTCGGCGCGCCTGTATCGCGAGTTTTTGGCATCGCTGCGCTCGGAGAGCCCACAGGATCAACGACTGCATTAGGTATGTAGTCCTTAACAGAATGAAGTTCGTCAGAAACTTCGTTTGTCGGCGTCGCTGAAGGCTGCGATCTTTCGTCCATCCTTTACGTCACCGCGCCAGGAATCCTGTTCATGAACCACCCGAACTTCGTCAGCCCTGACCTGATCCGCCAACGCTTCTCCAAAGCGATGTCCGACATGTACCGCGAGGAAGTGCCGTTGTACGGCGCGTTGATGGAGCTGGTGGAGCAGACTAACCGTCACGTGCTGGACAACGATGCGCAAATCCTGCGGCAGCTCACCAGCACCGGCGAAATCGAACGCCTGGACCTGGAACGGCATGGGGCGATCCGCGTCGGTACGGCCGATGAATTGGCGACCCTCGCCCGCCTGTTCGCGGTGATGGGCATGCAACCGGTGGGTTACTACGACCTGACACCGGCCGGTGTGCCGGTGCATTCCACGGCGTTTCGCGCGGTGCATGAAGCGTCGTTGCAGGTCAGCCCGTTCCGGGTGTTCACGTCGCTGTTGCGCCTGGAATTGATCGAAGACCTGCAGCTGCGAGCGTTCGCCCAGTCAATGCTCGACCAGCGTTCGATCTTCACCCCCACGGCCCTCACGCTCATCGAACTCGCCGAATCCCGGGGTGGCCTGACCGAGCAGCAAGCCCTGGACTTCGTCGAGCAGGCACTGGAAACGTTTCGCTGGCACCACAGCGCCACCGTCACCGCCGAACAGTATCAGCAACTCAGCGCCCAGCATCGCCTGATCGCCGACGTGGTGGCGTTCAAGGGCCCGCACATCAACCACCTGACACCACGGACCCTGGACATCGACATCGTCCAGGCGCAGATGCCGGCCCATGGCATCACCCCCAAAGCGGTGATCGAAGGCCCGCCTCGCCGCCAGTGCCCGATCCTGCTGCGCCAGACCAGCTTCAAGGCCCTGGACGAGCCGATTGCCTTCACCGATCAAAGCGAGGCTCGCGGCAGCCACAGTGCCCGGTTCGGCGAGATCGAACAACGCGGTGCCGCCCTCACGCCAAAAGGCCGCGCACTCTACGACCGTTTGCTCAATGCCGCGCGGGACGAACTCAAGGACTTCCCCAACGAAGCCAACGCTGCGCGCTATAACGCCCTGATGGCGCAGCATTTCAGCGAGTTCCCTGACACCTGGGAAGGCATGCGCCAACAGGGCCTGGCTTACTTTCGCTACTTCGTGACGGAAAAGGGCCTGGCGGCGGGCGACCTGAAAAACGCGCCCCTGGAAGACCTGCTCAGCGACGGTTACCTGCGGGTAGAACCCCTGGTGTACGAAGACTTCCTGCCCGTCAGCGCGGCGGGGATTTTTCAGTCAAACCTGGGGGACGCGGCGCAAACCCGTTACGGCGCCCATGCCAACCAGCAAGCGTTCGAACAGGCCCTGGGGCGTTCGACGATCGATGAGCTGGAACTGTACGCCGAGAGCCAGCGGCGCTCGATCGAACAGTGTTTCGCCGCGTTGGCCGATGTTGCGTCAAGTCAATAAAAAACATGATTGAATGATTTGTCACAACTCAATAAAAACGGGCGACCTACAGGTCGCCCGTTTTTTTATATCCGAAACGTTCTATACAGCAAATAAAGTGTTCGCCCAGTGCAATGGCCTCGGCAATCCATGCACTGGTAAAGAGCCCTGACACTGGGCGAACGGAACGTATTTTAGTAGAAGCGGATTAATATGTCCGTACGCAAAAATGAAATTTATCGACACAATGTTTAACAAGATGTCGATTTAAATACTATGCAACACGGCATCTCAAACTCACCAGTTCGACCATTACGAGCTGATTATTTCTATACAAAACTTGCACAAAAACAATCGGCCCGTATAACGCCAATACTCAATATTAGTGCTTGCTGGTCACCGTCAATATGTCGGTATAAACCACGTTGACGCTTTGTCCGACTTTCAAGTCCTTGAGTTTGGCCTGGACTTCAGGTCGTTTGACGTCGACCGTCTTGGACTTGCCTTCCGGGTTTTCGAAGGTCACCTGGTTTTTCTTCAGGTCAATGCTGGTGATTTTCAGCTGCACTTTCACCTGACGGTACGCTTCGCCGCCGGGGTTGGGGCTACCTGGCGCTGTACGCATTTCGCCGGTGGCTTCGGCGGTGCCGGGCAGGCCTTTGTCGACATCGGTGTCGAGGAAGGCTGCAACGGCGCTGGTAACCCTGATTTCCACCGTATCGCCAGCCTTGAGGTTGTCGAGGTTTTTCGCCTTGTCGGTCAACTGCACAGGGAACTCATTACCCTGCGGGCCTTTAAGGACCACGGAATGGTTCGCGGTATCTACCGAAACGACTTTGGTGGTGACCTGGTCAACCACCACAACTTCGGACAACGGGAGTTCGGCGGCAACCGCGCCAAAACTGGCGACAGACAGCAAGGTTGCGAGGGTGATGGCTTTGCTCAGTGCGTGGCGTTTCATAGGCAGAACATTCCCTGTGATAGATGGCAACAGACGGCGTTGAAACCGAGCTCAACGCCATGTGTGCGAGTGAGCATAGACGCTGTTCAGCGAGTGGTCGCGCCGCAGCGGTGATTTTCCTGACACGAGCGCCTAGTACCCGGTCATTTCCAGATAGCCTTGCCCTGCATGGCTGCCACTGAGGCGCACCGGGCCTTCCCAGTACGGAATGCGCAAGTCCATCCAGGCCTGGGGATTGAGCGCGGCAATGGTTATATCGAGGTGTCTTGCAGGGATTTTGATCGACCAGCGAATGGGCATCTCACGCCCGGCAACCCGGGCGGTGTCTTGCGGCGTGAGACTGATGTCGCGGGCGTGCAGCAATTGTGTCTGGCCCCGGGCGTCGATCCAGGTGCCGGTGAGGTAAGGCTCACCGTCCTTTTGCCGCATGCGATACAGCATCACCTGCTCGCCGCTGTCCAGATGCAGGGAGAGCCAGTCCCAACCGGTCTGGTTGCTCGTCAGGGGCTGGCTGCTCCATTCCCGGTCGAGCCAGGCCGGGCCACTGACCTGAAAGGACTTGCCGTCGATGTCCAGGGTCCCGCTGGCCTGGAAAAACGGCTGGCTGTAGTAATAAGAGGCCTGACCCTGTTCGGATTTCTGGCTGAAGCCCCGGTCCCCCTGAAGCACCAGCGGACCTGTCGAAGTCAACCGCAGCCGGTAGCTGAAACGCCGGTCGCTGGCACTGAGCTGCAGGTCGGCCAACGGGTCGTCGGCAGTCGCCTGGCTACTCAATTGCCAGTCGTCGATCCACGCGTTGAACGGCGCGACGCTGACACCGGCTTGACCGACGCCGCCACGGGCATAACGTTCGGCCGCGTGATGCGCCGTCGCCGATGTCACCGCCGCGTGGCCGAGCCAGATCGTCTGATTCTGCCAGCCCAGCACCTCGGGGGTGGCTTTCAAGGCACTGCGGAACAAGGTCCATTGCGCGCCAAACTCATGCCCCTGATCGTCCTTCAGGTTGGCCGTGACGTACCACCATTCGATGCGAAAGCCGTCGTGCGGGCCGTGATCCGCCGGGAAGCTGAACACCCGACCGGGCACCACCGGGGTGAACGCAGCGGCCTGGTTGCCCAACCCGGCAAAGCCTTTTTCCACCGGTGCCGGTTGATCGCAACCGCTTGCCAGCAGCGCCAGGAGCAACACGCCGACTTTAATCTTCATGGGCAAACGTCCGCAGCAGGTCCGCCGGTTGCGTGCGGTACAAACGGTACAACGGCCAGGCCGAGGCCAGTAACGTCGCCACCAGCGCCAGCCCCATCAATTGCAACAGTTGCAATGGAAACACTCGCAACGGCAGTCGCCAGCCAAAGGCCTGCACGTTGATCACCGCGTCCAGGCACCACGCCAGGGCGATGCCCAGCGGCAACGCCAGCACCAGGGTCAATATCGCCAGCAGCCAGGTTTGCCCGAGGTTGAGCAACATCAAATGCCGACGCGTCACGCCCAACGCCCACAATGGCGCCAGTTGCCCGAGACGGCTCTGGCTTTGGGTCAACAGGCTGATGAACAGCGCCACCCCCGCCACGCACAGTGTCAGGCTGTTGAGCGCGGCAGTGGCAGCGAAGGTGCGCTCGAAGACTTGCGTGGACCAGCCCTTGAGCCGCGCCTGATCGACGATGCGGCTGTCGTCCAGGGTAAATCGCGCCTGCAATGCCGTGACGAACACCGGGATCGACGCCGGTTCGATGCGCAGGTTGAAGCGGTTCGGAGTCAGTTGCGGCCAACCGCGCAACAGGTGGCAGATGTTCACCAGAATGTGGCCCTTGGGATTGCCATAGTCGGCGTAGATCCCGACGATCCGTGGCGACCACAGGCCGGTGGGCGTCGGCAGCGTCAGGTGATCGCCCAGTTGCACTCGCAGGCGCCGGGACAGTTGTTCGCTGAGCATCACCGCATCGTCCTTGGCCAGTCGCTCCCAAGGGTTGTCGCCCAAGGCTTCGAGCAGTGGCCAGTGCTGGCGATAGGTCGGATGGTCGATGATCCCGGACAGGTCCGTCGGCCAGCCCTGCAATTGAATCGAAACCTGCCAGTTGGGCAGCACGGCCGCCAGTTGCGGCTGCTGGTTGAGCCAGCTGTGCAGCTCTCTGGCCTGGGCCGGGTTTTGTGGATTGAGGTAAAGCTCGGCCGTCAGCCGTTGTTCGAGCCAGTTGCTGAAGGTCTGGCGAAACCCTGCGGTCATGCTGCCGGCACCGATGTTCGCCGCCATGGCCAACAGCAGCGCCATCAAGGCCAGGCTCAACGCCGGCAGTTGCTGGCGGCAATCGGCAACAAACCACTGGCCGAGCACCGAGCGACTGCGCTGCGAAACGAGACTGAGCAGCGCGCTGAGCACCACCGGCAAGGCCAGCGCGGCACCGATCAACAGCGCGGCCATCAACACGAAGCCACTGATCAGGCTGTCGCCGAAGATCAACGCCAGCAACGCGATCATCCCGGCCATGGCCGCCACCCAACCCTGGCGTCGCAACCAGCGCGCATGGGCTTGATGCCAGGCCTGCGGATCGGCCAGCGCCAGCAATGGCAGACGCGCCGCCCGCAGCAGGCTGTTTGCCCCGGCCAGCAACGCGCCGATCAGACTCAAGCCGATACCACTGAACCACCACGACAGACCAAGGCTCAACTGCCCCGCCACTTCGGCGCCATACAAGCCACGCAGGCTGGCGGCGACATCGGGTAACAGCACGCCGGCCAGCAGGTAGCCGCTGACCACCCCGGCCACACCGCCGATCAGGGCCAACCCACCCAATTCGACGGCGAGACAGGCCATCAGCATCCGTGCACTCACACCGCAGGCACGCAGGGTTCGGAGCAAGCTTCGCCGTTGCTCCAGCGCCAGCCCGATGGCGGCGTGCACGATAAACAGGCCGACCACGAACGACAGCACCCCCAGGGCATCGAGGTTCAGGTGAAAGCTTTCGGTCAGGCGCCTCAGGTTGTTTTCTTCGCCGGCGCGCTTGAGTTGCAACTGGCCCTTGAACGGCTCCGGCAACGGCGCGGTGAAATCCTTCGGTAACAGCAGCCGCGACAGTTGCTGCGGCAACCCCAGAATCTGCTGGGCAAAACCGATGTCCACCAGCAGCACGCCGGGCGCCATATCGGCCTGCACATGCAGCGGCGGCAGGGCCACGCCCGCCACGTTCAGTGGCCGGTCACCCTCGCGCAAACCCAGTGCCTGCAAGGTCTGCGACGATATCCAGGTGCTGCCCGGCGGACTGAAAAAGCCGACCACCTGTTCAATCGCCAAGGCCTGCCCGGCCACCGCCGCACCCGCCGGCAGCGACACCGGCTCGATGCCCATCAACTGCAAGCGCTGCTCTTCATGCCCCTTGAGCGTGACCCGGCCTTGCAGCACCGGTGACACCGGCCACCCCGCGCGCCGCAGATCGATAAACCATTGCTGGGGGAACGTGCCGCCACCGGGCGCACCGAGGCTGGCCTGAGGTTCGCCACCGATCAATTGACTGGCGCGGGCATAGCTGTCGCGGGCCTGGCTGTTGAGTGCCTGGACGCCGGTCAACAGACTGGTGGCCAGCCACAACCCGGTCAGCACACTGAAAAACTGCACCGGATGCTGCCGCCAGTGGCTGAGCAGTGCGCGCAGGGTTTCGCCAAAGATGCGCATGTCAGCGCTCGCCCGCAGCGGCCAGGCGACCGCCGCACAGCAGGGCTTTTTCCGCCAGCCGTGCCGCGACGCCGGGACTGTGGGTGACCATCAACAGGCTGGTGGGACTGTCGTCGAGCAATTCCAGCAGCAACTGCAACACCTCGGCGCCGGTGGTTTCATCGAGGCTGCCGGTGGGCTCGTCGGCCAGCAACAATGGCGGACGCGACGCCAGCGCCCGGCCCAGCGCGACCCGTTGCTGCTGGCCGCCGGACAGTTGCTCGGGGTAGCGCCGCAGCAGTTCGCCCAGGCCCAGACGTCGCACCAGGTGCGCCTGCCAGCGTGGGTCATGACGCCCCGCCAGCCGCGCCTGAATCGCCAGGTTGTCTTCGACCCGCAGGCTGCCGATCAGGTTGAACTGCTGGAACACCAGGCCGATTTCCGTACGGCGCCAGTTCGCCAGTTGCCCTTCATTCATCTGTTCCAGGCGATGCGCGCCACTGCGGATGCTGCCGCGATCGACCTTGTCCAGCCCGGCGATCAGGTGCAGCAAGGTGCTTTTGCCACTGCCCGACTCGCCCATCAGCGCCAGGCTGCTGCCGGGCCTGAGCGTCAGGTCGACGCCTTGCAGCACCGGCAGCGGCCCCTGCGGTGTGGCGTAGCTTTTGAAAACACCATGGACTTCAAGCATGGGTCAACCTGCTGGATAGGCGTGGCTCAAGGATAGCGGTCCTGAATGTTTTTTGTCCGTTGCTGATGATCGCCCCGCCCGCGCCCCGCCCTACCCTCGAAGCTGGTCTAACCATAACGATAAAAAACGGAGACGCCATGCCTCGTTTCACCTTGAGCCCTCGTGGGCTGCTCGCTTGCCTGATCACTGCCTGCCTTGCGCAATCGGTGGTCGCCGCCGATGGACCGGTCGCAGCCAGCCCGCAAACCACGGCCAGTAACGCCGCCGTGCTGCAACAACTGCCCTTCACCGACCGCACCGACTACGAGTCGGTCACCAAGGGTCTGATCGCGCCGTTCAAGGGCCAGGTCAAGGACGCCTCGGGCAAGGTCATCTGGGATATCCAGGCCTATGACTTCCTCGCCAAAGACCAGGCCCCGGAGTCGGTCAACCCGAGCCTCTGGCGTCTGGCCCAACTCAGCGCCCATGCCGGATTGTTCGAAGTCAGCCCACGGCTGTATCAGGTGCGCGGCCTCGACCTGGCCAACATGACCATCATCGAAGGCGACGACGGGCTGATCATCATCGACCCGCTGACCATGGCCGAAACCGCCAAGGCGGCACTGGACCTGTACTACCAGAACCGTCCGCACAAACCGGTGGTGGCGGTGATCTACAGCCACACCCACGTCGACCACTTCGGTGGCGTGCGCGGGGTCATCGACGAAGCCGACGTCAAGGCCGGCAAGGTCAAGGTGTTCGCCCCCGTCGGGTTCATGGAACACGTGATGAGCGAGAACGTCTACGCCGGCAATGCCATGAGCCGCCGCGCACAGTTCCAGTTCGGCAGCCTGCTGCCCCGTGGCGAAAAAGGCCAGGTCGACGCCGGCCTGGGCAAGAGCACACCGAGCGGCGGCACTGTCACCCTGATCCCGCCCACCGACCTGATCGACAAGGAACTGCAAACCCGCACCATCGCCGGTCTCGAGGTAGAGTTCCAGTTGACCCCGGGCACCGAGGCGCCGGCAGAGATGAACCTGTACCTGCCGCAATTGCGCGCCTTGTGCATGGCGGAAAACGCCACGCAAATGATGCACAACATCCTTACCCCCCGCGGCGCGCAAGTGCGTGACGCCAAGGCCTGGGCCGAGTACCTCGACGCCAGCCTGGCGCGTTACGGTGACAAGAGCGACGTGTTGTTCGCCCAGCACAACTGGCCGACCTGGGGTGGCGAACGCATCCGCACCTTCCTCGCCGACCAGCGCGACATGTACGCCTTCCTCAATGACCGCACCCTGCACCTGCTGAACCAGGGCCTGACGCCGCTGGAAATCGCCGACTCGATCAAGAAACTGCCCGGCAACCTGGACCAGAAGTGGTACACCCGTGGCTACTACGGCTCACTGAGTTTCAACACCCGGGCGGTGTATCAGCGCTACATGGGTTTCTATGACGGTAACCCGGCCAACCTCAATCCGCTGCCGCCGGTAGAAACGGCCAAGCGTTCGGTCGAGGCCATGGGCGGCGAAGCGGCAGTGCTTGAGAAAATGCAGGCGGCGATGGCCAAGGGTGAATACCGCTGGGCCGCGCAACTGGGCAATCAGGTGCTGTTCGCCAACCCGGACAACGGTGACGCCCGCAAAGCCCAGGCCCAGGCGTTGGAGCAAATGGGCTATCAAAGTGAAAACGCCACCTGGCGCAACATGTACCTGACCGGTGCCATGGAACTGCGCAACGGCGTGCCACCCTATGCGGGCACTTCGGTATCGGTGGACATGGTGCGGGCGATGAGCCCGCAGATGTTCTTCGACTTCCTGGCGGTGCGCCTGGACAGTGAAAAGGCCGTAGGCCATGACTTGACCCTGAACTGGACCTTCGATGACTTGAGCAAGGACTTCAACCTGACCCTGCGCAATGGCGTGCTGACCCACCGTGCCGGGCTCAATGCTCAGGCGGATGCCAGCGTGACCATGAGCAAGGCCACCCTGGAACAGATCAGCCTCAAGCAACTGGATATTCCGACGGCAATCCAGAAAGGTCTGATCAAGTTGCAAGGCAATGGCAAGAAGCTTGGGGAGTTGATGAGCAGCCTCGAGACGTTTGCGCCGCAGTTCAATATCGTCACGCCTTGACCGGATGACGCGGGAAACCGCGTCGCCTTCATCGCGAGCAGGCTCGCTCCCACACTGGATCTGTGCCATTCACAAATACTGTGAACAACCCGATCCCCTGTGGGAGCGAGCTTGCTCGCGATGGCTTTGTGTCAGGCGATGATTGTTTTGTGGGTGTACATATCCCTTGCTGCGGTCACGGCCACTTAGGGTTCCGCCCTTACGGCGGGTCACTTGGAAAAGCCCCAAGTAACCAAGGGCTCTTGCCCCTGACATTCGGTGCCTCGCTGTGGCTCGGCATGCCCTCGCTCCGGTCCTGCTCCGTGGGCCCGAGGCGGCCTACCGGCCGGCCTGTTTGCCGGGTTCGTTCGTCTGTGAGTACCTGATTGACTGTCAGGTCGCCATCGCGAGCAAGCTCGCTCCCACAGGGGGCCGGGTTGTTCACAGCATTTGTGAACGACACAGATCCTCTGTGGGAGCGAGCTTGCTCGCGATGCGGTTCAGGCAGACACCACTTCAACCACCGGCATTTTCCAGCGCTGATTGACCACCTGCTGCCCGGGTCCATACAGGCGCAGGACCAGGGTGAACGCTCCGCTTGCAGGCGTCGGCAACCAGTTGCTCTGCTCCGGCGGAGCGACGTTCTGCAGGATCAACGTCAACCCACCGTCCGCATCTTCCTGCAACTGATCCCGGCTGCTCAGGCAGTAGCGATTGATCGGGTTGGCCACCAGTTGCCGGTCCGGCAAGTCATACAGCGTCAGCGACCAGAACTCGCTGGCCGGCGGCAATTGACCCGCTGCGAAACGCAGGCGATAGCTTCGCCCACCCTGCAAGGGTTGCCCCTGATTATCCAGGCGAGTGCCAGTGTAGTAGGCCTCTTCCACGCTGTTGCCGTAGATGCCGACATTCGCCGCGACAGCGCGGTTGAGGTAATTGCCGTTCAGCGCTTCGCGAGTGCCGAACAGCCCGAGGGTGGTGCGTACCTGGCTCACTGCGGTTTGCAGTTGCGCCTGGGCGTCTTCAATCCCGGCGAGCAGTGCCTGGCCCGTTGCTGGCGGCAACGTCGCCGGGTCGAAACCCTGGCCGGGCACGATGCCAATCCGTGCAAAGCGCGCGCGCAAGGCTTGTTCGGACGGTTGCGTGGGGCACAGGCTGAGGATCTGGTTCAGCGCCGGAATAAACTCCAGCCCCAACCCGGTCTTGCTGTCCCAGGGGTGCCAGTCAATGGCTGGCGCAGCCACAGGCGGCGCACTGCCGATGTATTCATGCAACGAACGCAAACCGTATTGCTGCTGCAAGGCACGCACCGCCGGCAGGTCCCCGGCGTTTTTCAGGCCCGTTCTACCAAGCACCATGACGATTTCGGTTTCACTGCGCAGCACAGCCTTGACGCCATCCGGTGTCGGGCCTTGCCAGTGGGGTCCGGCGATCAGGTAATTCCCCGCATCGCGACCGGTGCTGAGCACGCCGACATAGGCAAAGTTGTGGGTGTACTGGTCGACCAGTTGAAGCACGTAATAGCGGTCGTCAGCCACGGCCGGCACGCTCAACACCTGCGGCTCGCTGCGCAGGTCAAGCCACGCCCAGGAGTACGGCGTGTCGTTGTTCGGCGTGACGATGTCGCGGTTGTTCGGGGTAAACAACTCGCTGTAATGACGAAAGCGGTTGAAGCCGCCGACGTACTCCGGCGCGGCCGGGTTGAGCGCCTGTTTTTCCATGGTCTGGTAATGCATGAGCATGGGGTACGCGTAAATCCACGCCTCTTTGGCAATCTGCCGAGGGTCATCGGAATCACCGGCCAGCAGCCGGCGTGGAAACATCAGACTTGCTCCCAATACCCCCATGCCGCCCAGCAACCGGCGGCGACTGAAAATCAGGTTCATGATTCGATCCTCGCAATCGTCGGCAACTGATAACTCCCGTCCAATGCCCCGCCCTTGGGCAGGTACAGGCGCAACAGCAGGTTGAACGGACCTTGCGGCGTCGGCAGCCAGTTGCCCTGCGGCTCAGCCTTGGGCGCATCGGCTTGCAGGATCAGGGTCAAGCCGCCGTCGGCATCGTATTGTAGACCAGGGCTGCGGTCGCCCAGGGCGTAACGCTGGATCGGGTTGGCCACCAGCAACTGGGTTTTGCCGTCATACAGGGTCAGCGACCAGAACGCATTCACCGGCGGCAATTGCCCGGCGGGAAAATGCAGGCGATAGGCGTGTTGGCCGTTGAGCTCCTGCCCCTTTGCATCGTGCAACGCCATCGGGTACAGCGCTTCCACCGCATCGTTGGCGTAGATGTAGCGCCAGGCGACTGCGGCACGGGTCAGGTCATCGTCACCAAACTTGCCGACGTTGGGCGGCGACGGCAACCAGCCCTGCTGTTCCACCGATAGTTGGCTGGAGGCTGCGCGGACCTGTTCGCGACCGGCTTCGGCGCCCTGTGCGACGGCTTCGTTCAAGTCCGCCGGGGCCTGGAATCCGGCCCCCGGCTTGACCCCAATGGCGGCGAAACGGGCCAGTTTCTTTTGTTCGCTGGCGGTCCATTGATGCAAGGGGGCCAGCGCGTTGAAGGTGCTGAACAACACCTGCGCCGGCCCGTGCCTGGTGTCCGTGTACGCTGGCAGTTGCAGCGGTGCCAGGGGTTCAGGGGGCGCGCTGCCATTGACTTTGGACAGCGGTTGCAAGGCGTAGCCCCTCAGCACTTGCGCGGCGTCTTTCTGATCCGCTTCGCCCTTGACCTCGGTCCGTCCCAACAGGAAGACCAGCCGGCTCGGTGAGCGAATCACCGCGCTGAACCCCGATGGCGCGGGCCCCTTCCAGTCCGGCCCGACAATCAGGTAGCGCCCCGCCCTGTCACCCGTGGCGCGGGTGCCGATGTAGTCGAGGTTGTCGGTGCGCATGTCCACCAGCTGGAAACTGTAGTAGCGACCTTGCACGGCCGGTACGTCGAGCACCACAGGTTCGCTGCGCAAGTCCAGCAAGGCACGGGAATAGAAAGTGTCGTTGTTGGGCGACACCACTTTGTTGTCTTGCGGGCCGAGCAGGCGCGGTTCGCTGTAGAGACGGTTGAACGGCAGTTTCGCGGCGATGGCGCTGAGCACTTTGTCGTGTTCGACGGTGGCGTAGGCGAAGACGTAGGCCTCCTGCGCCAGGTCTTTGGCTTGCTGTTGGTCGAGGGTTGCGGCGTGAACAGTACCCAGGCTCGCGCCCAGGGCCAGAGCGGATATCCAGTAGCGCATGGCAGATTTCCTGGTAGATAAATATCAACACATACTGATCCCTGTGGGAGCGAGCTTGCTCGCGATGAAGCCGGAACACCCAACATTGATGTCGTCTGACACGCCGCCATCGCGAGCAAGCTCACTCCCACAAGAGATTTACGGTGCCTCCCGGTTTATTTGGCCCAACGCCGCAGGTCCGACGGGGTGTAGTCGTCGGTCTTGGCGGCGAAGCCCACGCGCATCGGCTCGGTCTCTTCGTTGGCCAGGCCACCGGCGTAGTAGCGTCCGGAGATCAGGTCATAGGAGGTTTCCAGCACGTTGTAGGTGAAGCCGTGGTCGTACTGCTGGATCGCGTGCAGTTCACCGCTGCGCCACAGTTCACCGCGACTGTCGTACTGGTCCGACTGGGCGATCTGCCAGCTGTCTTCGTCCACATAGAAGCGACGTTTGGCGTAGATGTGCCGGGCACCGGGCTTGAGGGTCGCTTCGACCACCCACACGCGGTGCTTCTCGTAGCGGGCCAGGTCCTGATTGACGTGGTTGGGCTTGATCACGGCGTCGTACTTGAGGTCGCGGCTGCCGATCTTGTAGCTGTTGTAAGGGATGAACAGCTCTTGCTTGCCCACCAGTTTCCAGTCGAAACGGTCCGGCGCGCCGTTGTAGCCATCGATGTTGTCGGCGGTGATCAGGCCGTTGCTGTAACGGGCGCTGTTGTCGTAGGCGATCATCGGCGCACGGCGCACGCGACGTTGCCCCGGCAGGTACTGCCAGGCCGAACGCGGCTCGGCGACCTGGTCAATCGGCTCGTGCACGAGCACCGCCTCACCGGACAGACGCGCCGGTTCCAGCACCCGGCTCTTGAACATGAACAGGATGTTCGAGCCCGGTTCCAGCCCGCCCACGGTGTCGGCAAAGTTGATCAAAGACTGGTTGCGCACGTAGCTGGTGGCGCCATTTTCACGCACCAGTGCGGCGCTGCTGATGCGCTCGTAACTGCCACCGCGATAACGGGTCATGTGGTTCCACATCACCTCCAGGCCTTCGGTGGGCAACGGAAACGGAATGCCCCTGGCATAGTCGTGCAAGCCGTTGCCGCCGTCGGCCATGCTGGTCTTGGCGACGTTCTCACGACTGACCGCCAGTACCTCCTTGGGCAGGTTGGCGCTGCGATGGCTCGGGTAGATGTTCATCTTGTAGGTGTCGGGAAAACGCTTGAACAACGCGATTTGCCCGGGGCTGAGAAATTTCTGGTATTGCGTCAGGTTCTGCGCGGTGACGGTGAACAACGGTTTCTCGGCGGCATACGGATCGCTGTAGCCGCCCTTGCTGTCGACGGTGCCGGCGTTGCTCGCCAGACCACCGGTCCAGGCCGGAATACTGCCGTCGGCATTGGCCGCCATTTCCGAGCCCATGGGGGTCAGGGTCTTGCCCAGTGCCGCCGAATCGGTGCCTTTGGCCTGGGCCAGGCCGACGGTGCAGGCCAGGGCCAGCACGCACAATTGCATACGCATAACGGTTCTCCTTAGAAGTCTGCCTTGAAGCTGACGGATGCAAAATCGCGGTCGTCGAGGGTGCTGTAGTCGTTGGAACCGAAGAACGTGTTGTAGGCCAGTTCCACGCTGTAGTCGTTCATGTAGACGCCGGTCAGGCTCACGCCCAGCGCTTGCTGGCCTTCCTGGAACGGCCCTTGCGGATCGTAGGAATAGCCCGAGACGTCATGCCGCCAGTTGACGGCCGGAATCAGGTTGATGCCTGGCAACACATCGCTGTATTCGAGGCTGGCGCGCAGGCGATACCCCCACGACCAATCGGTGGCAAAGCCCTTGTCGGTGCAGTATTGGTTGGTCACACCTGAAGCCACCGTGTTGCACGGCGTGCCGTTGCGCGGGGCGCTGCGGCCGAACGCGGCGTTACGGCCCAGGCGCTCGTCCCCCAGATCGTCGATGTGCACGACACCGGCCTCACCGAACAGGCTCAGGCGCGTGGCGCCCAGCACGTTGTCGATGGCCTGGGTGGCCGAACCGGTCAACTGCCAGACGCCCTTGCGCTCCCACGCATCGAACTGGCTGCCATTGGTGGTGCTGAAGCCGGGCGGCAACTGCAACCAAGAACTGCCCCCCGGTCCGGAAATCACCGCAACGTTGACGTCGGGCGCGTTGATCGCGATCGGCATGTTCGGCCGGTAGCTCAACTCACCGGCCAGGGAAATCCCGGTGACAGGCTCGACGCCGTTGAGGCTGATGCCGTACAGGCGAATATTTTCCGGGAAGGCCGCCGCATAACTCGGCCCCTGGATACCACCGGGGAAGGTACCGGGCACGGCGGTGTTCCTGGCGTTAATGGTGAAATACGGCAACCGCGAGTGATAGTTGATGTAGTAGATCGCCGCTTCCGCATCGTTGAGCGCCGGGATCATCTGGCGCAGGGCGAAGCCGAACTGGCCGTTGTCGGACGGCGATTCGTTGCCCCGGGACGTGGCGAACAAACCAGCGGCCTGCATCTGTTGATCGGTCTGTACCTGGCTCAGGTACAGCGGCCCGCAACCCGGCTGGATCACATCACTGCTGGCGAAGAAGGTGCCGCAACCGTCGAGAACGCTGGGGCGCCAGTTGTACTGGTAGAAACCTTCGAGGTTGGTGGTGTCGGTCAGGCCGAAGCTGAAGGAGACCATCTCCACCGGCAACTGGCCTTCCTTGATCTCCACGCCGGGACGGTTGAACGCCGAGATGTCCAACGGGTTGATCACGTTGATGCCGTTCTGGATCAGCAGCGCTTCGCCCCAGGACAACACCTGGTTACCGACCTTTACGTTCAGCGGATGTTCGGCCACCTGGAAGTCTTTCCAGACGTAGGCATCGAGCACCTCGAAGCCCTTGAATTTTGACAGGTCGTCCCAGCCCGAATCGTCGAAATCCTTGAAGCGGCCATTGCCGGTTTCATAGGCATGGTCGTACCAGTACTTGAAGCGAATGAACGCGCCCTGGCCCTGGCCATCGAGACTGATATCGGTGAGCCCCTTGAACAGTTGCGAGATGGGGTCGCCCTTCTTGAAGTTCAGCCGGTTGTCGTCGGCGCTGACGCTGCTGCCATTGGCATTTACGCCCTGGGCCTGCAAGGCGTTAGCGCGGGTCATCAGGCTCTTGTCGGGGTTTTGTGTCGACCAGCTGCTGCCCAGGCTCAGGCTGGTCTTGGTCGACAGGCTCCAGTCTTCGTTGAGGTCAAATGTGGTGGCGTAGGTTGGCCCCGTCAGTACGGCAAAAATCGCCAGCGCAAGGGGTTGCGGGCGAGTGTGGCCAAGCCGGTGAAGCCGTTGGCGGACTCCGGCTGTGGCCGAGCGTTTTTTTATCATTATTAGGCTCCGGTCAGGTTTGCTCAGCCCGGACACGGTGCCCAACTATCGGGCCCGACACGCAAGCGATGGCCGACAAAAAATAATCATCGGGGGGATCTGCGGGGGGCTTCGGTTAATTTCTGAAGGCGTACATATCCGTTTCTGCGGATGCGGTCACCTGTGGGAGCGAGCTTGCTCGCGAAGGACGTCAACGATAACGCCTGTTGTCTGAATGAACGCGGTGTCTGGACGTTTTTCGCGAGCAAGCTCGCTCCCACAGGTACTGAGTACATCCGCAAGATTTCGGTCGACGGTGAGGCCGCCTTCGCGAGCAGGCTCGCTCCTACAGAAGCGCAAAGGCAGAGCGGCGTACACCCGCGCTTCTCACCACTCATCAGGCCGAGCGTTAGCTCGCCTGCAGCTCTTGATCTTGATCCACCCGCCCCCTCGGCAGGCTGAGTGGAGGTGTTCATCCGGGGATTGGCGCGCAGCGCCGTTCGACGCAGTCGAACACATCGCATGTAGGTGCCAGCGAAGCCAACCGGAGGGCGATGCCCCCGGATGAATGCCGGAGCGAAGGAACCCCGAGCCTCAGCGAGGGGCCGTACGTAAGGGGCGAGACTTTTTGGTTCCTTTTGTGTCGTTTGACAAAAGGGACTCGCCGTAAGGGCGAAACCATAAGCAGCCGTTACCGCAGCAACGGATATGTACTCAGACCCCATCAACCTACAAACCAAGGCGAAACTGCTTAGGCGTAATCCCGAACTGCTTGCGAAACGCCCGAATGAAATTGCTCGGCTGCCGATACCCCAACCGCTCGGCAATCCGCTCAATCGGCTGATCCCCCGCCGTCAACCAGTGCCGCGCCAACTCCAGGCTATCGCTACGGGTGTGTTGCGCTGCAGCGGTCTGCCAGTGCCGCAACATACTCTGATGCAAAAACCCATTGGCCCCCAGCAAAGGCTCATCGAGACTGGCCGCTGGCAGGCTCAGACACGGATGTGAACCCTCCAGCACCTCGACACCCATGCTACGCAACCACTGCCCGGCAGCCTGTTGCGGCGTCAAGTGGACCGCGACGAACACCTCGGCCGGCGCGCGCCCCAAACGTCGGGCGATGTTGCGCACCAACGTCAGGGTCGCCGCATCAAGACCAAAAAAATGCGGCGGCTGGTCAACACTGCGCAAATGCAAGCGAGCCTGCCCGTCACCCTCCTCCAGTTCCGCCACTACGTAGTTGGTCACCCGCGGCAGGAAATCAGTGAAACACGCCAGGCTCGCGCGAAGGGTCGCGGCGGAGTCCAGCAGAATGTTCAAACCCCGTAACGTGGTAGTCGCCATGCCATTGACCAGTTCGCAGCCAAACGACACCCCGGCGCCCGCACGTTCGCATTCATTCCACAGGCGTTCGACCAGGTGCGCGGGCACGTGCTGGTCCTGCCCTTCGAGCAACGACAGGCAGATGCCGGCCCGTTGCAGCAGTTGGTCCTGGCACAGTCCGGACTGCCGGGCATGGCTGAGAATGGTACGGGTGAAGGCGCTGGAAATGAACGGTTGGCTGGTCATGGCAGGTTACGGCGAGAAGACAGGCGTGTACTTATGCCAGCCCCTGTGATATCGATCCAATGCATTAAAAGTATCCGACAAATGCAGGAGACGCATGATGGACCTACGACAACTCCGCCACCTTGTCGCCTTGGCCGATTACCGCAACTTCGGCCGTGCCGCCGAGGCGATCAACCTCAGCCAACCCGCCTTCAGTCGCAGCATCCAGACCCTGGAGCGCGACCTCGACTGCGCGCTGGTAGAACGCAGCAGCCGCGAATTCCGTCTGACTGGCCAGGGTGAACTGGTACTGCAACATGCCCGGCGCCTGCTCGCCGGCAGCCAGGCCCTGCAAAACGAACTGACGCAATACAACGGCCTGACCGGTGGCGAGTTGCACTTCGGCTGCGGCCCGTACCCGGCCCAGGTGCTGGTGCCCGAGGCGCTGGCGGAATTCATCCAGGCTCACCCGGCGATCCGCATCAGCTTCCACCAGGGCGACTGGGAGCAACTGGCGGTCTGGCTTCGCGAACAGCAGATCGAATTCCTCGTGGCCGACGCGCGGTACTTCACCGGCGACCCGCAATACCAGGTTCAGCTGTTGCGCCCTAGACGTGGTCGGTTCTTTTGCCGTGTCGGTCATCCCTTGGCGCAGCAGCAGAACCTGTCCCTGCGCGCCCTGCTCGACTACGCCGTGGTCGGCACGCGAATACCGCCGATGATCCGCAAGATCCTCGCCGACGTGCAGGGCGAGGCGGACTTCAACCCGAGCGTGGAGTGCGCGCAATTCGATGCGATCCGCCGCGTGGTGATGCGCTCCGATGCGGTGGGTATAGCCACCATGGAGGCCTTGGCCGAACTGGTGGACCAGGGCCTGATCCGGCTGCTGGAGTTTACCGACGTGCCCAAGGAGGATCCCGGTCTGCAATTGCATTACGGCATCGTCAGCCGTGCCGGGCATTCCCTGACACCGGCCGCGCTGGCGATGGTCGATGCTGTGCTGACGGTCGACCAACGTTTGCTGGCGTCGAACTAGGCGCATCTGAAACACACACAAATCCCTGTAGGAGCGAGCTTGCTCGCGATGGTGTATCAGTCGACACAGCGGTGAATGACACTCCATCGCGAGCAAGCTCGCTCCTACAGGGGTAGATCACGCACGCCGCGCCAGCGACTGCAATGCCCGGGGCTCACCGAGGGCGCGCAGCAGGCAGTGCATCGCCTCCTCGCGGCTGCGCTCGAAGCGATAGCGCGACTCGATGTACAGCGCCAGTTTCAATTCCACGGGTTCGTCCAGGGGCAGCGGCACGTGTTGCAGGCCCAGCACGTTGGCGACCCGGCTTGGCAGGCTGATGCCGAACGGCTGGCGATCGGCGATCAGCTTCGCGGCCAGGGTGCTTTGGGTGCTCATCGCCACATTCCGGCGCAGGCCTTTCAAGCCAAGCTGCAAGTCCACCGGGCTGAGCCCGTCGCGGCGGCTCGACACCTGGATCTGCGGCTGCTCCAGATACTCCTGCAGGGTGCGCGGCGGCTCCTTGAGCGCGGCGCCATAGGCGAACACATAATGGTCGGCGGGCAATGCCTGTTTGTGCAGGCCGGCAAGCCCGGCCAGCGGTTGGTCGAGGTCGATCAGGATATCCAGCTTGCCGCTGGCCAGATCCTGCAAGGCGTCGCGGCGCCGGGGCTGGAAATAACGCACCTGCCAATCGGCGTGGGGTGACTCGAGCAAGGCATCGAGCAGCACCGGTTGCAGGCAATCCAGACAACTGATGCGCAGCAGTGGATTGTTCTGCCGCGCGGCGGGAATCATGCGCAAGCCATCGCGCAGTGACTCCAGCGCTGCACGCACGTAGTCGGCCAGACGATGGGCGACCAGTGTCGGCGTCACCCCCAGGCGACTCTTGATGAACAGCGGGTCGCCGCACAACTCGCGCAGGCGACGCAACGCATTGCTCATGGCCGGTTGCGACAGGCACATCACCTCGGCCGCACGGGTGACGCTGCGCTGCTGATAAATCGCATCGAAGGCAAGCAACAGGTTCAAATCGAGCTGGCGTAAATCAAGCATGGTCTTGCTCCGGCAAATCGCTTAACGTCGGGCAGCCTAACCAGTGTTGCGGAACAAGCTGTGAGCCCTACATGACAAAAAGCGATCAGCCACTGCGCGATCAATCGATACCCAATGCGTTCTATGCGCCGACTCTGCTGCCGGCCATCGAAGAGTTGCTGGCCCGTGGCGTGGACCGGGACAGTATCGAAGGCCTGTTTCGTCGCAGCCTGTTCGAGTTGCGCACGCCGTTCATGCGCATTCCGCTGTTCATGTCGCGGCGCTTCTGGGCGTTTGCCCTGGAGCAGACCGGCGACCCGCTGATCGGCCTGGCGGCTGGCCGGCGTTTCGTTTCCACCGCTACCAATGGCCTGACGTACTTGTTCGACGTGGCCGACTCACTGGACAGCGCCTGCCAGTATTTCGTGCGTTTCTTTCCGTTTTTCAACGGGCACTTCCAGGCGCGGATCGTGCGCGGCGACGACAGCGTCCAATTGCACCTGCTCGATTGCGGCAGTGTGAAAACCAGCGCGGCAACCGCCGATTACATACTCATCAGCCTGTGCAGCATGTTGCGGCGCAAATTCCTCGCCAGCGGCCTGGAGCGTGATCCGGTTCTAGGCGTCGGGCTGGTCGGCGCTTGCACGACCAATGCGCAGGAACATCAACAAGCCTTTCGCGCACCGGTGCAATGGGGGCAGGCGCAGCACTCGATCCGCCTCGATCCACAGCTGTTCGTCATCCCGTTGACGCCGGGCAATCATGAACTGGAGCACACGCTGATCGAGCTGTTGGAGCAGACCCGACGCAACAGCGAACCGACCTTGCTGGAGCAAGTCTGCGACCATTTGATCGGCAACCTCGCCGAAGCCAACTGGCAGCAATTCTGTACCACCCAGCACGTGCTCGAGCGCACCGCCGCCCGACGCTTGAAGGCGTTGGGCTGGAGTTTTTCAGAGTTGCTCGACGAATACCGTCGCTACCGGGCCGAAGACTTTTTGCAGGGAACGGACCTGGAGCTGGTGGAGATTTCCGACCGCCTGGGCTACAGCGATGTGCAAAGCTTCAACCGTGCCTGCCTGCGGTGGCTGGGGTGCGCGCCGGGCGCCTGGCGAACCCGGCAAGGTCGATAAAAAACCACACGCGTGCGAACCCTAGGCGGCCCATTGAATGAACGCCCGTAGCCGCTCACAGGCGGCTGGCTGACAAAGACAGCATCATTGAATTTGCTATGACTCGACAGGCACTTGATCAATAGATTGTTGGACATTTTTTAACATTCGCATTGCGCCATCTGTGCGTAAGAACTGTCAGACGCGGTGAACAGTCGTCATTAAACCGGTGGTTCAAACCTGACCCCCCAAGCAGCTACAACCCTTGTATTTCAAGGCTTGCGGCAGGTTGTTGCTTTCTTGGGATTTTCGCCAAACAGTCAAAATCGGGAGGGGTGATACCCAATAGTGATGGCAATAGCCCCACATTTGGGGGCGTCTTGCCCCTTTAACATACTGGTTCGCTGACACGGTTTGCCGAGGCTGGTCTATACCCCCTTTTGACAGTCTTGTTTTGCAACTCTCCACCGTTTTACGAGGCACGCTGATATGGACGTGAGCGTATTTGGTACGGGCTATGTTGGCCTGATACAAGCAGCTGCATTGGCCGATGTCGGACATCGCGTCCTGTGTGTCGACATCGATCCGAACAAGATCCGACAACTGCAACAGGCCGTGCCACCGATCAGTGAGCCGGGGCTTTGCGGCACCCTTGAAGAAAACATCAAGGCTGGTCGCCTGCTCTTCACCACCCAGGCCAGCGATGCGGTAGAGCACGCCGAGCTGATCTTCATCGCCGTTGGTACGCCCGCCGACGAAGACGGTTCGGCCGACCTCAGCCATGTGCTGAGCGTGGCCCGGCAGATTGCCAGTTTCATGAAGGCCGACCGCACCCTGATCATCAAATCCACGGTGCCGGTAGGCACGGCGGACCAGGTCAGTGCCACTGCCATTGAAGAGTTGCAGCGCAGCGGCAAAGGTTCGCTGAAGATACGGGTGGTGTCCAACCCGGAGTTTCTCAAGGAAGGCAGTGCCCTGGCCGATTGCATGCGCCCGGACCGGATCATCGTCGGCACCGCTGACGATGAAGCCCGCAGCCAGATGAGCGAGCTCTACGCGCCGTTCTGCCGCAACCACGACAAATTGATGTTCATGGACAACCGCAGCGCCGAGTTGACCAAGTACGCAGCGAACGCGATGCTGGCCACGCGCATCAGTTTCATGAACGAACTGGCCAACCTCACCGAGTTACTGGGAGCAGATATCGAAGCCGTGCGCAAAGGCATCGGTTCGGACCCGCGCATCGGTTACCACTTCATCTACCCCGGTTGCGGCTTCGGCGGTTCCTGCTTCCCCAAGGACCTGCGCGCTCTGCTGCACACCGCCGAACGCGCCGGAATGTCCCTGAAGTTGCTGCGTAGCGTGACCGACGTCAACGACCACCAGCGGCATATCCTGTTCAGCAAACTCAAGGCGCAATTTCCCGGTGGACTGGCCGGCAAGTCCATCGCCGTGTGGGGCCTGGCGTTCAAACCCAACACCGATGACATGCGCGAAGCACCGAGCCGCAATCTGATGGAGGCGCTCTGGGCCGAAGGTGCGAGCGTGCAAGCCTACGACCCGGAAGCCATGTCCGAATGCCGGCGTATTTACGGCTACCGCGACGACCTGCATCTGTGCGCCACCCGCGATGACACACTCGAAGACGCCGATGCCCTGGTGATCTGCACCGAGTGGAAGAACTTCCGCGTGGTCGACTTCGACAGGCTGGCGAGCAAACTGCGAAAACGGGTGATCGTGGACGGACGCAACCTGTACAGCCCGGAACAGGTGGCGGCCGCCGGCCTGCATTACAGTGGCATCGGCTTGCGCCGCATCACGCCCAAGGCCGTCCGTCCATGAAGATTCTCGTCACCGGAGCAGCCGGCTTCATTGGTGCCCATTGCGTGCTGCGACTGTTGCGCGATGGACACCAGGTATTCGGCCTCGACAACTTCAACAGCTACTACGATCCGCAACTCAAGCACGATCGCGTGCGTTGGGTGCAGGAGCAGGCACGCCCTTTCCCGCTCTCAATGGTTGACCTGGCCGATACACCGGCCATCGAGGCACTGTTTGCCAGGGAAAAACCGGAGATCGTGATCCACCTCGCGGCCCAGGCCGGGGTGCGTTATTCCCTGGAGAATCCCCGGGCCTACCTGGACAGCAACTTGAGCGGGTTCCTGAACATCCTCGAAAGCTGCCGCAACCACCCGGTCAAACACTTGATCTACGCTTCGTCCAGTTCGGTGTATGGCGCCAACCAGCACACACCGTACTCGGTGCACGATGGTGTGGATCATCCGCTGTCGCTGTACGCCGCGACCAAGAAGTCCAACGAATTGATGGCCCACAGCTACAGCCACCTGTTCGGTATTCCCTGCACCGGGCTGCGCTTCTTCACGGTGTACGGCCCCTGGGGACGGCCTGACATGTCGCCGATCCAGTTCGCCCGGGCCATCGCCGAAGAACGGCCACTGAAGCTGTTCAACTACGGCAAGCACCAGCGGGACTTCACCTACATCGACGACATTATCGAGAGCATCACACGCCTGATCGACCGCCCACCGCAAGCCAACGCTCAATGGGACCGCGAACAGCCAGACCCGGCCACGAGCATGGCACCCTGGCGGATTTTCAACATCGGCGGCCAGCACCCGGTAGAGCTCAAGGACTATCTGGCATTGCTGGAAAAACACATGGGGCAAAAAGTCCGGATCGAACTGCTGCCCCTGCAACCCGGCGATGTCCTCAACACCTGCGCCGATGCCAGTGAGCTGGCCCGCGCTACCGATTTCCAACCGCGTATCGAACTGGACGAGGGACTGAGGCGCTTCGTTGCCTGGTTCCGCTCTTACTACTGACTGCGTCCCCCATACCGCACACGGCTGAACTCTGCGGAGAATTTATGTCTGAACACGAAAAAAGTGTGCCACTTGGCAATTTGCGTAGAGAAAAGCGCCTGGACCCCGAACAGCGCATGCGCATGGATGCCGCGATCCACATGCAGGGTTGTGGCTGGATAACCGGTCGCGAAGGTGGCCGGCCATGGACCCTGTCGCGCACCAACCGCGTCCTGGCCTGCTTCGGCGCGCTGCTGATCCTGGTGCTGATTTCCCCGGTGCTGCTGGGGCTGGCGCTGGCCATCAAACTCACCAGCCCGGGGCCGGTGATGTTCGTGCAAAAACGCACCGGTTACCGCGGCCGCATGTTCGGCATGTACAAATTCCGCACCATGGTCACCAACGCCGAGGAACTCAAGGAGTCCCTGCGGCACCTGAACAAGCACGGCACCGACGCCATCGATTTCAAGATCGACAAGGACCCGCGCATCACCGGTATCGGCGGCTTCCTGCGGCGCACCAGTCTCGATGAGCTGCCGAACCTGTTCAACGTGGTGACCGGCGACATGCGCCTGGTAGGTCCCAGGCCGACTTCGTTCAATGCCTACCGCTACAAGAACAAACACCTTGTGCGCCTGAGCATCTACCCCGGCATGACCGGCCTGTGGCAAATCTCCGGGCGCAGCAATATCGATTTCGACCAGCGCGTTGAGTTGGATCTCACCTACATCTCCCAGCAGAGCCCGCTGCTTGATTTGAGGATTCTGTTGAAAACCCCTTTAAAAGTTTTCAGCGGACAGGGAGCGAGTTAAATGGACGGCTCAACGGCTAAAAGCCTCAGCATTGCCAGCCCGAGCGAGTCCAATCTGACATCGACCGTGCTCGACCAGAACCTGCGGATCCTTTTCCTGACCGCCGCCAACCCCGGCGCAGGCACCACCACCAGCGCGCTGGCGCTGGCCAGTCAACTGGCGAAGATGAGCAGCGGCCTGGTGCTGCTGGTGGATGCCAGCCAGTCGGCGACCAACCTCACGCAACAGTTGGGGCTGAGCAAGGAACGGGGGTTTCGCGACTTGTTGTTCAACACCCAGAGCCCGCCCTTGTTGCAGGACTGCGTGGTGGACGTCTCCAGCCTGCCCTTTCACGTTCTGCCATTCGGCCGCTACTCCCGTGGCAACGAACACCTGACACCCGAGCGCCTGAGCCCGCTGCTCGATCAACTCGGCATCCGGTACCGCTTCGTGGTGATCGACGGCGACGCGGTGTATTCGGCCTCCGACACCCTGGTCATCAGCACCCAGGTGGACGGCGTGGTCCTGGTCGTGCGCTCGGAAGACACCCGCTGGGAGGTGGCCCAGGCCGCGGCCCAGCGCTTGAGCCAGGCGGGAGCGAAGCTGGTCGGCAGCGTGTTCAACCGACGCAAGTACTACATGCCCGAATGGCTGTACAGAAACCTGTGAGCAGTCAGACAAGGATGACGCCATGAACGCCAAGATGCTTGTCCTGCTTTTGCTGCCCCTTGCAGGTTGCTCCAGCACTTCCTCCGACGAATCCCAAGGCATGCCGGTGCAAATCCTCACGGCCCCACCGGCGAACGCCCAGGCCACTGACGTGCCCAAGGTCGAGCAGACCCTGCGCCCACAGGATGTGCTGGACGTGATCTTCCACATCAGCACCAGTGGCTCGGCCGCCTATCGCGTGCAGTCCGGGGACACGATCGCGCTGAACTTCACCGCCGCCAGCCAGTTCAACGGCAACCAGTTGGTGCTGCCCGATGGCACCATCGAACTGCCGGGGGCCCACACCACGGTGAAAATCGAGGGCCTGACCCGCGATGAAGCACGGGACGCGATTCAGCGCGCCTACGATCGCAAACAGCTGTTCCAGCCCAACCGCAATCAGCTGTCAGTGATGGTAGTGAGCCCGCTGGCCAATGAGTGGAACCTCAAGTCCGTGCTCAACCACCCCGGCACCGGCATGAGTCGGGAAATCACCGTGGGCACCGACGGCTACGCCAGCTTCCCGGAAATCGGTGCCGTACCGCTGCAAGGCATGACCATCAACCAGCTGGAGGCCTACCTCAATAAACGCTACGCCACCCTGCCGGGGCGCATGACCGTGGACGTGCTGCTCAAGTCCACCGCCGGCAACGAAATCTATGTACTGGGTGAAGTCGGCCAGCCGGGCTCCTACCCGATCCGCCGCCCGGTGTCGGTGCTCGAAGCCCTGACCTTGGCCCGCGGTTCCAACGTCAAGGCACGCCTGGACTCGGTGATGATCATGCGGCGCAACGGCAACCAGGTGGTCGCGCATCGTTACGACGTGGAAAAAGCCTTGTCCGGCGACGCCACCCAGATCGCCTACCTGCAAGCGGACGACATGCTGTACGTGCCCAAGACCAAACTGGCCAGCGCCGGTGAGCTCGCGCGGCAACTGGCGGACGTCGTGTTGTTCCAGGGCATGGGCCTCAGCTTCAGCTACCGCGTCGACAACAAAGACGACAACAGCAACTAACTCTCAGGTGGCCAATGAATCCAAAGGAAAACTACCTGCATGAGTTCTTCAGGATCTTCTTCGCCAACAAGCAGCTGGTGAAGCGAGTTTTCCTGGTCTTTGCCGTGATCGCCGTGGTCTTGCCGCTGTTGCTCAAGCAGAGTTTCGATATCACCGCCCAGGTGATCGTGCAGTCCAAGAAAATCTCCCAGGGGGATGCCACCAGCACCCTCAATCAGGAAAACGCTTCCTTCATTCCACCGTCGCTGGCGGACATGGAGACCGAGAGCAACATCCTGCGTTCGCCGGCCTTGATCCGCCAGACCATCAGCGAGTTGCGCGAAAAGGGTGAGTACACGCTACCCGTGAGCGCCTTCAACAAACTGCTGGTGCAGCCGTTCAAACGGTTTGTCACCAATCCCGTTCGCGAACACGTGACCAACCCGGTTCGCAACCTGCTCGGACTGCAGACCGATCCGGTACGCGACACCGTGCTCGATGCCCTCACGCAGCAAGCGTCCTCTGCCCTGAAGGTGGAAACCTTGCCGGGCTCCAACGTGATCTCGATCGTCTACCGCTTCCCTGACCCGGCCCAGGGCACCCGGTTCGTCACCGCCCTGCTGCAGAACTACCTGGTCAGCCGCCAGGAAATGCAATCGATCGACTTGCCGCAGAGCTTCTACGAAACCAAGAAGTTGCAGTACCAGGTGCGTCTCGATGGCCTGGAAGCCAATCGCCTGGCCTTGCTCGAAAGCATCGGTTCGTCCGACCCCAAGGAAGAAATCACGTTCCGCCTCAACGCGATCAACACCGAGGAGCAGGCGCTCAACCTGTATCAGGACCGACTGCTGCAAAGCCAGCGCTGGCTCGATTACCTGAAAACCAGCCTGGCGACCGCCAACAACGCCAGATTCACCGACTACACCTTCCCCTACACCTTCACCACCACGGTCGACAGCGTCGCTTTCGAAGACCGCGAGATCAAGCAACTGGGTGAGCAACTGACGACCCTGGTCAGCCGCTATATGGACGACCTGGCGGTCTTTCAGCCCGGCAGTGAGCCGATGCAAATGACCCGCGAGCAAATCATCCGGGCCCGTGGGCAATTCCTGAAGATTGTCAGCAACCGGATTCAGGAGCGCACCAGCGACCTGGCGACGATCAGCTCGGTCATCGAGCAGAAAACCGCGCGCATTGCCGAGTTCAAGAATCGTATCCACCAGTTGCAGGAAACCCGGAGCAAGCTGCGGCAGATGGACACCGAAATCAACGCGCTGCACAAAGCGTTCGCCACCTATGCCCAGCGCTTCGCCGAAAGCAGCACCGCGCGCGCACTGGACAACGACCTGTCCAACGCACGGGTACTCAGCCCGCCGTTCGAACCGACCGAAGCGGCGTTCCCCAAGCCGATGCTGATCATTCCGTTCGGAGTGTTCACCGGTTTACTGCTGGCGATTGCCCTGGTCTATGTGCGTGAGTTCTTCGACCACCGCTTCAAGCACCCTGCGCAAATCACCCATGAACTGGGCTTGCCGGTGCTGCTGGTGATCAATGATCAAAGCACCCTGCCAAACAATCCGCACAAGAGCTGGAGCGTACCGGCTCTCGTACATTGGGTGCGCAATTGAACGCGCCGCTCGGCACCACCCACGACCTGCCGATCATTCATTTGCTCGGCAGCGGCGGCTTCTATGGGGCCGAGCGGATGCTGCTGGATCATTGCCTGGCGACACCGGGGCAGCACCAGGTGCTGTTTCTCGATGCGCCGCCAGAACTGATCGCGCGATTTCGCGAGGCCGGTGTCGATTGCCTCGGCTGTGCAGGCCTGGTCGCGTTGCTGGGGCATTTGCGCCAGCGACGGAACCAGCGGCCACTGATCAATACGCACAACTTCAAGGGTCTGTTGTTCGGCTGGATCGGCGCTACGCTGTTGCGCCTGCCACTGGTGATCACCCAGCACGGCTTCACCCCGCGCAGTCGCAAGCAGAAGTTCTACACCTGGCTGAGCCTGCAACTGTGCCGCACGGCCTCGGTGAACCGGGTGGTGTGTGTCGCCGAAAGCATTGCCGCGCTGCACCGTCAGGCCAATGTGCGCACGGACAAACTGCAGGTGATCCCCAATGGCCTGCCGGCGGCCCACGACTTGCTGCCGCACAGTGGCGAGCGTCAACGCTGGCTGGCTGGTTACGTCGGGCGCCTGAGTAGCGAAAAAGGCCCTGACCTGTTTCTCGATGCGCTGATCCCGTTGTGTCAGCAGTACCCGCAACTGGACGCTGTGATGCTCGGTGACGGGCCGGAGCGCGAAAGCCTGCAGACGCGGATCGACGAGGCAGGCTTGCAGGCGCGCATCACACTGGCGGGCTACCAGACCGACATGGGCGCCTGGTGGCGGCAACTCGATGCGTTGGTGATCAGCTCGCGCACCGAAGGCACGCCCATGATTCTGCTCGAAGCGATGCAGGCCGGAGTGCCGGTGGTGGCCTTCGGCGTCGGCGGGATTCCCGATGTCTTGCAGGACCGCCACAACGGCCTGCTGGCCGCGCCCACCGACAGTACCGCCCTCGCCCGCCAGATCGGCACGCTGCTGGGTGACCCGGCCCTGGTCGGGGAGTTGATCGACAACGCAAAACGTACGCAACGGGATCGCTACGACCTCAAGGTCCTGGCCGAACGCTGGTCGCAGCTTTACATCCGGACTGCACGAGAGGCACACCCGTGATTGTTCCGCTCTCGATCGTCAGTTTGCTCGGCCTGGTCTGCCTCGGTTTGCTGGCCAGCCCTTATCCGTATCTGGCGCCGGGAGCGGTACTGGGCCTGGTGGGTGTCGCGGTGCTGTACCGCAAGCCGGCCTGGGGCCTGTTGGGCATTGTCGCCATCCTGCCTTTCGAAGGTCTGTTCAAGGACAGCTCACTGTCGGGCTCCAAATTCCTCGGGGCTTCGCTGGCGCTGATCCTGATGCTGCAACTGGCGACTCACCAACTGCCGAGCGAGCGCCTGCGCAGCAATATCTGGCGTTTCCTGGTCGGGTTCATGGTGCTGTACCTGCTGAGCCTGTTGAACACCGACGACATGGGCGTCTCCCTGGGCCACCTGCGCGAATTGAGCGTCGGCCTGATTCTGTTTGTCATCACCCTGCTGGTCGGGCGTGAGTTGAACCTCGACATGTTCGCCAAACTGGTTGCCATCAGTGTCGCGGCGACCTGCGCCATGGCGATGTTCTCTGCCAAATACCAGGACGACGGCCGTGCGTCCGGGATGCTCAATGACCCGAACGACTTTGCCCTGATGATCGCCTTCGCCGTACCCATGGCGCTGTTGCTGGTGGTCCGCAGCCCGAACCGGTTGCACCGGTTGTTCTGGGGGGGCTGTACCCTCTTGCTGCTGGGCGGCATGACCAAGACCGAATCCCGTTCGGGACTGGTGGTGTTGCTCCTCAGCCTGTTGATCGGCGCGTGGCACTACCGCGCGCAGTTGCCACATATTCGTCCACGCCACCTGGGCTTTGCCATGTTCGGCCTGGCGATTGTGATTTCGCTGGGGCTCTATGCGATGCCGGCCGGTTACGTGGAACGCATCCAGTCGCTGAGCATCCTCAGCTCCGGGGCCAAGAGTCAGGACCCGTCACTGGGCCGTCGTGCCTCCTACATTGTGGTCGGCAGCGCCATGATCGCCGAGAACCCCTTGCTTGGCACCGGCCCCGGCACGTTCCCGCTGCACTACGCTACCACCGGTTATGCCAAGACCTTTGCCATGACCGGCAAGACCGATGACCTGTACCGTCGCGCCCACAACACCTACCTGGAGATCTTCAGTGAACTGGGGATTCCCGCCGGCCTGATGTTCGTCGGCATGCTCGCCCTGGGTTTGTACAACCTGATCCGCGCCCGCCGCGCCTGGCTATTGCGAGGAACTGGGCATCAGGCTGATCTGATGACCCACCTGAGTATGAGCTTTCTGTCGTTGACGTTGTTCCTGATGTTCCTCAGCGCACCGAATCACAAGTACCTGTGGATCATGCTCGCGATGACCTGCGTGCTGCGCACTAAAGCCGAAGAACCCCCGCCGACGGAGGTCAGGGCATGAACCGCATCAGCATCATCATCCCGATGTACAACGAGGCCCGGCACATCGCCCGGACCCTGCAAGCGGCACGACATGCCGCCGAGGCGGCCAACGTCGAATGCGAGTTGATCGTGGTCGACAACGGCTCCGATGACCAGGGCCCGGACATTGCCCGACAGTTCGGCGCCCAGGTGCTGGTCCTGCCCGGCCTGCTCATCGGTGCATTGCGCAATCGCGGAGCGGCGATCACCAGCGGCGAATGGCTGGCCTTTATCGATGCTGACGTCGAGATGCCCGAGAACTGGCTCAAGCTGTTGTTCGACCTCGAGTCCGGCGGCCAGGCCGATGTCATCGGCCTTGACCTGCACACCCCGGCCGAAGCGCCGTGGTACGCCGACGCCTGGCAGCGTCGCACCTTGCGTCCCGATACGCAGCCGCTGCATGTCGTGCAATGGCTGCCCACTTGCAACCTGCTGATGCGCCGTCGCTGGTTCGACAAGGTCGGTGGTTTCAATGAACAACTGCGCACCGGCGAGGACAAGGAACTGACCATGCGCCTGGTCGACGCGGGCGCGAAACTGCTCGCAGTCAACCAAAGCGTGGCGCTGCATTGGGGCTACGAAGGCAGTTGGCGGGAATGGATGGGCAAGGAATTATGGCGCCAGGGCAGTCATCTGCAACTGCTGCGCACCCATGGCCCGAGCCTGCGCTTGCTGCGTTTTCCGCTGCTGTCGATTGCCGCCTGGTTGATCGATTTCATGGCCATTTCCGCCCTGTTCGACGGGTTCCCCCATCATTCGCTGCTGATGCTGCTGCTGACCGTCCTGCCCGCCCTGGCACTGAGCCTGCGTCAGAGTGCCAGGCACCGCGACACGCTCCTGACCCTGCAACTCTGGGGCCTGCACTGGGTGCGCCTGCACCTGGCGGGGGCCGGGTTCATCCTCAGCCTTTGTCATTGGAATGCCAGGAGGCCCGCCCGTGGCTGAATTCATTTTCTGGTTGTGTCTGTTGCTACCGGTTTACGCCTACCTCGGTTATCCCCTGTTATTGACGTTGCTGGCACCGTTTTACCCGGCACCGCGCCAAGGACCGGCACAACCGATGGACGTGAGCATCGTGATTGCCGCGCACAACGAAGCGCGGCATATCGAAGAAAAACTGCGCACCGTGCTGGCCCAGGATTATCAGGCCCGCTCGCTGCAAATCATCCTCGCCAGCGACGGCTCGACCGATGACACAGTGGCCTGCGCGCACCGGGTCGAGGACCCGCGCATCACCGTGCTCGATCTGCCCCGCCAGGGCAAGGCGGCGACGCTCAATGCCGGGGTCGCGATCAGCAGCGGCGCGATCCTGGTGTTCACCGACGCCGACAACCAGTGGTCGACCGACACCCTCGGCCATTTGCTCGCGCCGCTCAACGACCCGCAGGTCGGTGGCTGCGCCGGGCACATGGTGATCCCGGTGACAGGAAAGGGGTTGAGCGTTGGCGACAGCCTGTATCGGCACTATGAAGGCTGGCTGCGCTACGTGGAAAATCGCACCGGCTGCATGGTCTCCGCCGACGGCGCATTGCTCGCCTTACGCCGCGAGTTGTTCCAGAACGTTCCGGCGGAGGTCAACGACGATTTTTTTATCAGCACCTGCGCGCCGGTCGCGTTCAAGCGGATTGTCTACGTGCCCCAGGCCCGGGTAATCGACCAGGGTGTGGACGAAGCCGACAAGCAATTCCGTCGCCGTCAGCGGGTCACGGTGGGTGGCCTGCAAAGCCTGGCCCAGCGCCGGGAGTTGCTGAATCCGCTGACCCACGGCCTGTATGCGATTGCCTTGATCAGCCACAAGCTGATCCGCCGGCTGGCGCCGATCCTGTTGTTGCCATTGCTGCTGAGCAATTTCTGGCTGTGGGAGGATCACGGCTTTTATCGCCTGAGCCTGATCGCACAACTGCTCGGTTACACGATGGCCATTGCCGGCCTGCTGGATTCGCAACACCGCTTGCCCAAACCCTTTCGCCTGGCCGCGTTCCTCCTGGTGACCCTTGCCGGGATGAGCATCGGCCTGTGGCAGTTCCTGCGCGGTCAGCGTTACGCCCAATGGAACCCCGAGCAAAATCGATGAGAGGTGCGTGCCGTGGCGATCAAACAACTGTTGAAACGCACCAGTGGCTGGCTGTACCTCAACTCCCCGGTGGGGCGCAAGCAACTGCACGGCGCCGGTGTGATCCTGATGTTGCACCGGGTGCTGGCCAGCGACCAGGCCGCCGAACTGCCCCACCGCAATGAACTGTGCGTCGGGCCAATAGCGTTTGAACATTTGCTGGTGTGGTTGAAAAAACACTTCGACTGCGTGCCACTGATGGACATTCTGCAACCGGGTGCGCGCTCGGAGCGACCGAAAGTGGCGCTGACCTTCGACGACGGCTGGCGCGACAACGCGCTGAATGCCTTCCCGCTGCTGCAAAAACACCAGGTGCCGGCGAGCATCTTTCTGTCCACCGACTTCATTGGCAGCCGCCAGCGGTTCTGGTGGGAAAGCATCGGCGAAACCCTGTGGAACAGCCATGGCGAACAGGCACGGCAGAAACTGATCGAACGCTTGCAGCACCTGGGGCGCCCGTTGCCGACACGGTGCGATGACCCGGATCGGCAACGCCGCAGCCTGGCGTTGCTGAACTTTTTGCAGAGCCTGAAAACCCTGTCGCCGCTGGACCTCAATCGCCTGACCGACGACTGCCCGCACGAGTCGTTGCCCCAGGCGCTGGACTGGCAGCAAGTGCGCCACCTGGAAGCATCCGGCCTGGTACGCTTCGGCCCCCACGGTGCCAGCCATGCCATCCTCACCGGTCTCGACGATCAACGCCTGGATGAAGAGCTGAGCCGCAGTCGCCAGGCGCTGCTCCACGGCTGCAACCAGCCATTGCCGGTTTACTGCTACCCCAATGGCGACAACGATGCGCGGGTGCGCCAACAGGTGGCCAGGCATGACTTCCCGTTTGCCCTGGGTACCGGCACCGGCATTTATCGAGGGGCCGAAGATCCACTGGCCCTGCCACGCTTCGGCGTCAGCCAGCGTACCGCACGCAATCCCGGGTTGCTGTCCTGGCGCATCTACCGTGGTGCACGCCCATGAGCGGCAACAACTACCTCAAGCACCTGGCCCTGAGCATGGGCACCAAACTGGCGATGATCGCCCTGCGCTTGCTGCGCAACGTGTTGCTGGCGCGAATTCTCGGCCCCAGCGAACGGGGGTTGTTTGCCTTGCTCAGCGCCCTGCCCGACCTGATCAGCGCGGCCACCAGCGGCGGCTTGAATTCAGCGGTAGGCTATCAGGCGGCCAAGCAACGACCGATGGGCTTGCTGCTCAGCCAGGTGCTGCTGTTCGGTTGTCTGCTGGCGGCGTTGCTGACCTTGGCGGTGGTGGCGCTGACCCGCGAGTTCGGCAGTGAACTGGAGATCACTACGCAATTGGGCCTGCTCGCCTGGCTGTTGCTGCTGGCGGTGCCGCTGACCGTGCTCAAAAGCGGTTTGCTGACCCTGCACAACGCCTCGGGCGGCGTGGTCGCCTTCAATGCCTTGCGCCTGATCGAGTCGCTGGCGCCGCTGCTGATGTTCCTTGCCCTGTTCTGGATGTGGAAAAGCGCGGCCCTGGAAGCGGCGTTGATCAGTTGGCTGACGGGGATCAGCCTGGTGGTGCTGGCCGGTTGGGTCTGGCTCAAGCGTGAGCATCCGTTGAGCCTGCAATGGGACCGCGCCAGTCAAAACGAATTGCTGCGCTACAGCGCCCGCAGCCATCCGGACCTGCTGTTCCAGCAAATGATCCTGCGCTCCGACTTCCTGATCATCGGCGCCCTGCTCGGCACCACGGCACTGGGTCACTACGCCATGGCCAGCGCCGCCGCCGAGTTGCTGCTGATCGTTCCGGAAGCAGTGACCACGCCGCTGATGAAGCGCCTGCTGCAACAGGAAGAAGGCATCGAAAAAGTCACGCCACTGGCCTTGCGCTTGACCGCTACGGTGATGATCGGCGCTTGCCTGAGCATGGCTGTGGTGGGTGAATGGTTGATCGTGACGCTGTTTGGCGAGGCCTACCAGCCTGCATACCCGGCGTTGCTGGCGCTGCTGCCAGGCCTGTTGGGCCTGTGCTATGCGAGCATTCTGCGCCTGGACCTGCTGGGCAAAAACCGGCCCGGCACGATTTCGTTGTTGATGGGCCTCAGCGCCCTGCTCAACCTGGCGCTCAATGTGCTGCTGATCCCGACCTACGGCATCGTCGGCGCAGCAGCGGCGTCCTCTATCGCGTACCTGGCCGTGACCCTGGCGCTGTTGGTGGTGTATTGCCGGTTGAGCCACGTGCCGGTCTGGCAAACGCTCATCGTCCTGCCCGGCGACATCGCGCCGATGCTGCTGATGCTGCAACGGAAATCGGCATGAAACACCTGTTATTGCTGGTGAGTCTTGGACTCGGGCTGAGCGCCGAAGCTGCGCCCATGCGTTGGGCCGATATCCGCGACGGCAGCCTGTACCTGCAAACGGACCGCCCCGACACCCTGACCGTGCTCTGGACCCCGGTGTGGCAGGCTGAAGCCAACGAAGAACACCTCTACTTGCTCGACGGCCAGGGCAAACTCCAGAGCGAACGACTGATTGCCGCCAATGAGCCCCGCGGTAGTCAACGCTGGAACCTGGCGCCGGACGCCGCCAGTTATCGACTGGAAATTCCTGGCTACAGCTTCCGCCGTTATACGGTTGAGCACGACGACCGCACCGTCGCACTGTTCGCCCCGGCCAAGGTGCATTTCAGCGCCGAGCCCCGGGACGGTGACGAGTTGTATTTCAAGGTCGCGGCCGGTGAGCACGCGGTGCTGGCCGGTAAATTCCACGGCGGCGTCGGCGCGTTGCAAGCGCAACGCGTGAGTGACGGCCAACAACTTTCACTTTCTCTAAAGCCGTACCCCGTCTATTGGCAGTTCGACAAAGTCGAGTTGCCCGTTGCAACTACCGATCAAGTCTGGCGCCTGCACCTGCGCGGTAGTGGCAAGGTCGCATTCTGGCTCGATGGCACGGCCAACCTGTTCGCCCAGAACCCGCAACAGCTCAAGCCCTTGCGCGAAGACGAAGGCCAGACACGGCTGACGCTGCACAACGACGTGCTCGGCAAGACCCCGAACCTGGGTATCGCCCTGCCCTATGCGCAACTGCCGGATTCCGGTTTCGCCGTGCTCGATGCCCTGCAACCACAGGCCGGAACCTATTACAGCCTGGTCGACATCATGGCGACGCGGCCGCATTACGAAGACGTGTTCCGCCGGCTGTATCAGGATCGCTTGGGCATCACCCAGGACATCACCCTGCTGGTCGGCAGACAGCGCCTTGCCTACCTGCGCGCCGACACCACCAGCAACGCCGGCCTCGACGCCTGGCTCGCCGCCACACGCGCACTCGGCGGCAAGGGCACACACTACATCGGTTTTGCCGACGAACCGAACCTCAACTACCCGGACTACGCCAGCTACAAGCGCATCTTCAACAGCATGGCCTGGCAAGTGCGCAGCAACCCGGACAACGCCAAAGCCGGCGTACGCATCGCCATGCCGGCCAGCTCCCGGTTCGTCAATGGCCCGTTCGTCGACAATGCCGCCGACAAGCGCGGCATCGACTGGGCCCGACGCCTGCTGGCCGAGTCCGGCGACAAGATCGATGCGCTGGCCTGGCACGAATGGATGGTCCGCGACCTGCTGGCGACCCGTGTCTACCGCGATAGCGTACGCAAAGCGGCAGAGCTGGTGGGGTTCGACGCCCAGGGACGACCGCGCAAAGCCTTGTTGCTGGACCAGACAAACATGTCCAGCGGGGCCAGCCTCAGCCCTTACGATCAGGAAACCCACTACGCCTCGTTATGGTGGGCCTCGGTCATCATCAATGCTTCCCAGGACGGCTTGCTCGACATGCTCGGCTGGTTCCAGGCCTCCGATGAACCTGAATATCCCAAGGGTATGTTGCGCGTGCTCGGCAAGGATGAATTCGAGCTCAAGCCCGTGGGCCTGGCGCAGCAATTTATCCGCCAGCATTGGCTACGCGATGTCATGCGCCTGGAGAACGACGCCTTCGAGGTTGACGTGCTGGCCATGTCTGCCGGGCACCAACGCAACCTGCTGGGCGTCAATAAAGGCTCACGCTTGCAGCGTGTGAGCCTGGCTGGCGCGCAATGTCCATTGCCCCATGGATCATTGCGCTATTTCGGCGCCGACAACCGCAGTCGCGACGCATCCTTCAAATGCCTGGAGGGTCGCATCAGCTTCGATTTACCAGGAGAAACCCTGTTTTCCCTCAGCTGGAGCACCTCATGAACGCCATTGATTTTTTACCGCGTGGACGATTCGTCGCGCATTGAGTCACGCCACTCACGGCCAACACCGTCGGGAGTCAAAAACATGAATGCTCTGAAAAAGCTCAGCGATCACATCAAGCAAAAAGGCCTGCGCGCCACCGTCGGCAAGTTGTGGAAACACTACGTGTTTTTCCACGAAGAACTGTTGTGGATGGAACGCGACCTGGTGAGCCCGGTACCGCCACACAAGCTTCGGCCCTATTCACCGCTGCGACTGGAAACCATCACCCCACAAAACGCCGTAGCGTTCGCCAGGCACTTCGGTGATCGCGTGGGCACCATGGCCGAGTTGGCGTCCGAAGGGTACACCGGGCACATGTACCTGGATGAAAACGGCGATACCGTGGCCTTTATCTGGGGCAGCACACGCGATTATCTCGACCGTCATTACTACGGCTGCATGTTTCCGGTGAAGCCAGGCGAGTTCTTCGAGTTCGCTCTCGAGCAGATTCCTGCCTACCGGGGCACCACGCTGTCGGTCGATTTCCAGCTGAACCTGTGGAAAGCCATGGCTGATCAGGGCTGCAACAAAGTGGTGGATATCTGCGAGTCCCACAACATTCCCGCGCTCAAGCTGCACATCCGCATGGGGTATCGCGAGCAGGGACGGATCATGAACATCTACCACCTGTTCGGCTGGCGCTTCTTTCGCGAAACCCGCTACAGCGGTTCACGCCTGGATGCCTTGCGCAAACCGGCACCCTCTCCTGTTCCAGCCGAGGCGAGCTGATCTTATGTCTGCACGATTCGAATGGCGCACTTCGCTGTGCACCCACGACTTTCCGGTAGAGGCTTACGAAGCGTTGCGCCAGCGCGTAACGGACCACACGCCGTTCAACACCCTGGCCTGGCTATACGCCTCGGAACTGGCACTCAAGCCCGGCGAGCAGTTGCACGTGCTGCTCGGCTGGCAGGGTGACGAACTGGCGCTGTGCCTGCCGCTGGTGGCGTCCATGGAGCGCTTTGCGCGTTTGCCGTTTCGGGTCCTGCATCATTTGGGCTATCCCCTCGCCGACCGCCTCGCACTGCTGACGAGGCTGGACGATGACAATTTACGCAAGGCGCTGACGCTGATCCGTCAACGCCTGCCCCATGCCGTGCTGCAACTCAACGAACTGGCCGGTTCCACGGCCCAGGTACAGGCTCTGGCACCGTGGCAGGCGCTGAGTTCGACCGCCGAACATCGCCTGAGCTGTCGAGTACCGGTGCACCTGATCAGCGAGGCCGACCATCAGGAGGTCTCCGGCGACCCGCGCTACAAACTGCGCCGCGCACGCAAACGCATCGCCGCGTGCGGTGCCCAGGTGCGGCGGATTACTCCCGACGCCCTGACCATGGGGCCGCTGTTGCAGGAAATCAGTGAGGTCGAAGCGGTGAGCTGGAAAGGCGATGAAGGCGTCGGGATCTTTTCCGATGCGCGCCATCGCCAGTGGATGGACCGCGCCTTCACCGCCCTGGCGGCCCGAGGCCTGGTGCGCGTGGTGGTGCTGGAGCTGGAGGGGCGCTGCATCAGCTATCGCCTTGGCTTGCTGGAACAGGGTCGACTGTACGACTACAATCTGGCGTTCCTGCCGCAATATGCCGACCTGGGCAGCGGCCGGGTGCTGCTCGAAGAGTGGATTCGCTGGGGCCTGGAAGACAACTGGTGCTGGATCGATGCGTCGCGGGTCAGCCTGGAAAACTCCAGCCATCAACTGCACGAACGCATGACCGGGCAACTGGAACACTGGCGCTGGAGTTTTTACTCCTGGCGTCCAGGCGGTCTGGTGCTGGGGTTGGCCTTGCGGGTCTGGCAACGCTTCAAACCCCGATTGCAGCAATGGCGCACCCGACGCGCGGCGGCCGCAGTCGCAACACCCGCGGTCCACACGCCTGCGCCTACGGAAAAACTCAAGGAGGGTGCACATGCCTCGGCAAGTGATAGTCAACGCTGACGATTTCGGCCTCAGTGCCTGCGAAAACGCGGTGATCCTTGGCGCGTTCCAGGCCGGGCTCATCAGCTCCGCCACCGCCATGGCCAACATGCCGGCGTTCGAAGCGGCCTGCGTCCTGGCCCGGCATCCATTGCTCGAAGGCCGAATCGGCCTGCACTTCAACCTGACCTACGGCCGTCCGTTGAGCCAGAGCATTGCGCAGCGCCCGACGTTTTGCGACGGGGCCGGCGTGTTCGACCTCAACCTGCCCCGCACCCACCTCTGGCTCGGGCGCCGGGATCGCAACGCCGTACTGGAAGAACTCGAAGCCCAGTGGCAGCGCTGCCTGGACAACGGCCTGCGCCCCACCCACCTGGACTCCCATCAACACGTGCACAATATCTGGCCGATCGGCGAGATCGTCGCGCGCTTCGCCGCCCGCCAGGGGGTGCCGGTGCGTCTGGCGCGCAATCTGGGGCAAAACCTCAGCCTGCCCAAGCGTGTGTTCAAGGACCTGCTCAATCGTCGCCTGAGCAATCTGGCCGGTGCCACCGCCGACTACGTGTGCACCCCGGTGGATCTGCGCAACGCCGAGCCGCCACCCGATGGATTGCTGGAAATCGTCGCCCACCCGAACCAGCTCGGCGCCGACTTCGGCGATGCCTACCTGGAACCGGGAGAGTCATTGAGCGCGTTGCTGGAACAGCGTTTGCCGGGTGTGCCGCGGGTGGCCTATACCGCTGCGGGAGACGCCGCACCTCGCCGTGCGCAGGCCGTTTTGGAATAGCTCACCCCGCACTTGTTGGAGAGAGCCTGCTCGCGATGGGGTTGCCTACATCTTCCTCGGAAAAAACCCTCTGATCGCGGAAATGTCTGACTGCTCATCCGTATCCATTTGGATACATTCGAGCAATGAATTATCTTGTCCAGCAAACCGCTACTTTCGCAGCATGGCACGCCTCGGTTCGCGACTTGCGAGCCAGGCTAGCTATCGCTCGTCGCATTGACCGCGCATCTGCGGGTAATCTTGGCGACAACAAGCCTGTCGGTGATGGCGTTTCTGAAATGCGCGTGGACGTAGGTGCCGGATACCGGGTTTACTTTACGATGCGAGGCGGTGCCGTCATTGTCCTGCTGGCCGGAGGTGACAAGTCATCTCAAACCGCCGATATCAAACGCGCAAAAAAAATGGCAAAGGAGGTTTAACCATGAGCCAGACTTTGACGACTTTCGACATGACGGCGCTGCTCGACAGTGATGAAGCCATTAGCGAGTATCTCTCTCAGGTACTGGCAGACGGTGACAATGAGGAGTTTCTGCGCGCTATCGGCTATGTGGTGAAAGCCCGTGGCATGACACAGATAGCCAAAGACTCTGGAATGGGTCGCGAAAGCCTCTACAAGGCCTTCGCGCCGGGAGCAAAACCTCGTTTCGATACGGTCCTGAAGGTCATTCATGCCCTGGGCATAGATCTCTGCGCGCAACCAGGACACACCGTCAATCACTCAAATCTATAACTGATTTTCCGCGTCATGTGGCTGGTTTCACCACCACCCACGTAAAACACAACGGCAACTGCGCTGCCTGCTGCTGATAGCGGTCATAGAGCTCTTCGCGGTTGGAGTGTGGGTATTCCCTGAAGTGACGGATCTGCAGCCCTGCCGCAATGGCGGCGCTGAAGAGGTCGCCCAGGGTGTGGGCGAACCAGTAGGACGGCGCGGCCGGCTGTTCGATCCTGCCTTCGTAGACGATCGGTTCGTGCTGCACGAACGGTTCGCGGCGGAAGTATGAGCTGGCCGGGCGAAAAGGATCGGCTGCCTCGGGGTCGAACATTTCCAGGAACGGATGGGTTTCGTACACCACCAGCGCCCCACCCGGCTTCAGCGTGCGCGCCACATGGCGGAAGAATTCGCCGATGTCCGGCATCCAGTTCAAGACCCCGATGGTGATCAGCGCCAGGTCAAAGCGCTCCTGCAGTCCGGCCGGCAAGTGGTGAATGTCCGCTTCGATGAATTGCGGCGCGTGGGGCGATCGGGACGCCAGTTCCCGTGCCTGCCCGAGAAAGGCTTCAGACTGGTCGACGCCCACCACGCTGCGCGCGCCCATGGCGAACAGCGACAGGCTTTCACGACCGTTGTTGCAGCCTAGTTGCACCACGTCCTTGCCGTCGATACCTGTCTGGGTCAGCAAAGCGGTCAGGGTGTCGTCCAGGCAGGAAAAATCCGCGTGTTCCACGCCCTTCAACAAGGCTTGCCATTCGCTGGAGTCCTTGTGGTGACGGGCGGAGTCATTCCAGGCCTCGCGGTTACTGGCGATGACTTGTTCTTTTGTCGGCAGTTCCATTGCACGCTCCAGGGTCCGGGTCGTCGATTTGACCGGCAAAGTCTAGATCAACCCCATCCTGGCAGGTGTTGCGAACTTGTAATCCGCGCGGCACCGACGGCTGTCCACGGCGCCAGCTATAGTTAAAGACCTTGGGGGACGTGTGGTTAAACCGATTTAGCAGGTGTTGCCATGAAAAAGACCGACCTGACGCTTTTGCTCGCCGTCTGCCTGGGCGCAACCGCTGTCGTCCACGCGGACGACATGCCCACCACCAACTACAGCAGCGAATTCAACTATTACGGCGCCGACCAACCCTTCGCGCACCCCGTACCACCGTCGATGAACATTGTGCCGCCGGGTTCGTACATCCCGACCGCGCCCGGGGAATTCATTCCGGTTTCAAGTGAGCACGTGTTTTCCGATTCGCGCCTGCCGACAGTGGCCGACGCCACGGTTCGGGTGTTTATCCGCTCCTACGATCCGGAGCGTGGTGTGTACGTGAACCAGGAAGTCGAGAACCCCAGCTGCATGCTGTCCTGTCTGAGGCAGGGCCCGGTGTTGCAGTGAGCCTTACCACTGGCGCTTGTCCGGACGGGCGAGGCCGAGTTTTTCGATCCGGTAGCGCAACATGTCACGGCTCAGACCCAGCAGGCGTGCCGACTTGGTGACGTTCCAGTCGGTCTTGTCGAGCATCTTGCGCACCATGTCGCGCTCCACTTCCGGCAGGTTCATGGAGTCGCTGCCGCTGAAGGACGGACGCGGTTCGCTGAAGTGTGACGGCTCGTGATGAAACATCGGTGGCTCATCCATCAGGCTCAGGCAGACGTTCAACTGATGGGCGGCGATAGTGTCGCTTTGCGCCAGCAACACGGTTTGCTCCAGCATGTTGCGCAATTCACGCACGTTGCCCGGCCAGCTGTAGCTGAGCAGCAATTCTTCGGCCTGGTTGCTGAAATGCAGGTTCGGCTTGCCGTAGCGTTTGCCATGTAGCCCCAGGAAGTGCCGGGCCAGCAGCAGGATATCGGCGCCACGGGTATACAGTCGCGGCACCTTGATGGAAATGATGCGCAGGCGGAAGAACAGGTCACGACGGAATTTGCCTTGCTGGACCATCTGTTCGAGATTGCAGTTGGTGGCGCTGATCACCCGCAGGTCGACCTTGCGCTCCTTCACTGAACCGACCCGGCGAATGGTCCGGTCTTCCAGTAGTTTCAGAAGCTTGGCTTGCAGCAGCAGGTCCATCTCACCGATTTCATCGAGGAACAGCGTGCCGCCATCGGCCGCTTCCACCAGCCCCATGCGACGATCCTTGGCGTCGGTGAAGGCGCCCTTCTCGTGGCCGAACAGTTCCGACTCCACCAGATTGGACGGGATCGAAGCACAGTTGAATTCAATGAATGGGCCTTTGGCGCGCGGGCCATCGAAGTGCAAAGCCCGGGCCACCAGTTCCTTGCCGGTGCCCGTCTCGCCTTCCACCAGCACCGGCGGCAGGTCGCTGTTGGCCATGCGCCGTTCGGCGTCGAGCAACTGGGTGATGGTGCCCTTGAGGTACGCCATCGGTGCCGACTCGCCAATCAGTGCCTGCACTCCCGACTTCTGGGCCTCGCGCTCCTGGTAAAACGACAGCGTACGCTCCATGCGGTCGGTGGCCAGGGCCTTGTCCAGCAGCAACTTGAGCTCTGGCAGGGCCACCGGTTTGGTGACGTAGTGAAAGGCGCCCTCTTTCATCGCCACCACGGCGTCTTCGACATTGCCGTAGCCGGTCATCATGATCACTTTCAGATCCGGCGCGCTGATGCGCAGCTTCTGGATCAGGTCGTGACCACTCATGCCCGGCAACGAGTTGTCGGTCAGTACCACGTCAGGCGCGAATGAACCCAATTGCTCCAGTGCATCTTCAGCCGAGTGGCAGACGGTCACCTCGAAGTCCTTGCGCTCCAGGTAAGTCTGAATATTCTCGGCGAGGATTTCGTCATCCTCGACCAGCAGAATGCTGTGCTCCATATACCCCTCCCGTTGCCACTTTGAAATTGAGACAAACACGGGTTCCTTCCTGCTCCCGGCTGGTCAGTTCGACCGAGCCGTCAAAACGCTCCATTATTCGTTTGACCAGGGCCAGGCCCACACCCAACCCACCTTGTTTGGTGGTAAAAAACGGCTTGAAGACCATTTGCTGCTGTTGTTTGGACATGCCCTTGCCGGTGTCGGTCAATGTCATTCTCACGTCGCCGGACACCGAGGAGTCGATCTCGATCGTCAGCACGCCACCCTTGGGCATGGCTTCCAGTGCATTAGCAAACAGGCTATTGAGTATTTGCGTGAGCAGCACCTGCTGGCTGACGACCGGTGGCACGCTGACAGGGGAGAAACGCACTTCAACGTCCGAACGCTTGATCAGGGACTCAAAGGCACTCAGGGTGTCTTCGAGGGCCAGCACCAGGTCGACCGTTTCACAGTCGTCATTCATCGGCCGCAACGACACCAGCAATTCACGGACCCAACGCGACATGCGGTCGACCTGACTGATGATGTCGCCGATGTTTTTCTGTGCGGTCTGGCTGGCGATGTCCTGGGCCAGTTCGGCGCTGGAACGGATATTGGCCAGCGGGTTGCGCAAGCTGTGGGCGACCGCCGAGGACATCTCGCCAAGGGCGACAAAGGTCTCGTTGGCGATCAGTTGTTTCTGCTGGCTCTGCAACAGCGTCGCCGCGCGTCGCACGATCCAGAACAGCCCCAGATAAATGGCTGCCCCGCCGATCAGCGTGGCCAGCCAGATTGCCTTGAAGCCACGCTGGATGCGCGCCACCAGATCCACCGGCTCCTTGTAGATTTCCACCATGGCAATCACTTTGCTTCTGTCGGCGTTGAACATCGGAATGTAGTTCTCGACGAACAGGTACTCCGGTTCGCGCAGCAAGCGCTGCTCGGGACGCTCCTCATCGATTTCGTGGTAACTGGTGGACACCGGCGATTTCATTTCGAAGGATTCGTCCAGCTCAAAGTCGCCTTCGATACGCACGCCGATCAACTCGGGGTTGGTCGACCAGACCACGGTGCGGTCCAGGGAGTACACCGTCGCCAGCAGGATGTCCGGCAGATGCTTCACATGGTCAAGAAACTCAACGCGCGCGGCGGCCCGGGATACGGGGTTGACGTCGGGGTAGGCATCGTCCATGCGCGGGTCGAGCATTTCACCCATGGTTCGCCCCGGGGCAATGCCGGCATGCCGGATTTCGGCCTCGCCAATGGACTGGATGAACTGCGCGGTCAGCATCGAATCGCGCTCGATACTTTCATCGACAACAAAGCGCGTGGAGATGTAACCCAGCCCCAGCGCCACCACAGCGATGATCAGAAAGCTTGCCAGGGAGAACCAGCGCAGCAAATTGAACTGCGGCCGCCAACCCTTGCGTTGTGCAACGGGAGCCTGCGGCGCAGCTACTTTTTGTTGTTCGAGTATCTGCATGGCTGTGTCCTGGGTGCTTGAAATCGAGCCTGTTCAGCCGCTTTCAGGATCAGTGTAGGTGGCATTGATTGCCACCGACTGGCCCGCGTAATTTTTTTGACACTATTGCACCCGGGGTGTCTCGGGGTGCGCGACCGAATGATGTTGTTCAGGCTCTTCGTTACCACTGGCCAATGGCGCCGCTGGCGGATGTTGACGGTCGGTTTCTTCTTTCAGGAAATCGATGAGGGACTGGGCGGAACGCGCATCCAGCCGCAAGTTGGGCATCGAGATCCTGTTGTAGCGCTCGAACAGTTCCATCGCGATCGGGTCCTTTTCCGCGAGCATGCGGTCAGGTTCGCGGATCCAGCGGATGAGCCAGGCCTGATCGCGCTGATAGGTCACGCCGATCAGGTCCGGGCCGATGCTGCGCAGGCCGATGCCCTGCCCGTCCAGCGGACCGAGGCTGTGGCAAGACGCGCAGCGGGTGCGAAACAGCTCTTCGCCATTGCTCGGCGGACGGATTTCGGGGGCCTCGACGTAGCTTTCCTCCACACTGGGCTGTTTCCAGTTATGCAGGGTATTGGCCAGTTGGTCGGCCAGAATCCACGGGTTTTCGAACGGCGAGGCTTTCATCCAGCGGCCCGTTGCCTGGTTGCCGACGATCAGGCTCAGGTTGTGGTCCTTGTTGCGCCCGTTATCGACGCCTTCGATGAACAGCCCCAGTTTTTTGCGCAGGTCAGTGACGTCGGCGAATTCCCCGGTGAGGAATTTCCACCCGGGCCCGACCTGGAAGCGTTGCGCATAGGCCTTGAGCACCTCGGGGGTATCACTCAAGGGGTCGATGCTGATGGAGTAGAAGAAGATGTCCTTGCCGACCCGATCCCCCAGCAGTTTCTGCACCTGGCGCATGCGCGCGGTTTCCAGGGGGCAGGAGTCACTGCACGAGGTGAAGATGAAGTTGATCACCACCACCTTGTCTTTGATCAAGTCATCGAAAAAACGCAGCTGCTGTCCGTCCTGGTCGGTCAGCAGGGTGTTGGGGAAATAGTCGGCACCCCACGGGGTGACGGCTTCAACGACAGCGGGTTCGGCAGTGGATGCCGGAGCAGGTGCAGGCGTCGACGTCGGCTGGCTGGCGACCAGCAACTGGCTGGCCAGCAAACCGGTCACCAGCATCAGCACCAGGTGCATGCCCAGGGCTCGCGAGCGTGGTGAATGCATCTCTTTTTTTTCCATCACCAGCCGCCTCGATGTGGTGAAGGGGGGTTATGGTGGTTTTGCAAGGACCTCGCCAATCATGTGTTTTTTTATAAAAACGTACTAACACTCGACAAAACAGTGATTTATCAAAATCAATGTGCAACGACCGGGCAAATGACCGGGGATTAATACCCGTTATTGGGGGTAGATCATCCCCGTTTTCAGGGGGCCAGAACAAAGGACAGGCGCACAGTGGTGCCCTCGCCTTCACTGCTGTCGAGGGTCACCGCACCGCCAAATCGCTCCATGATCCGCTCGACCAGCACCAGCCCGACTCCCAGCCCGCCCTGTTTGGTGGTGAAGAACGGCCGGAAGGCCATAGTGCGCTCTTCTTCGCTCATGCCTTTGCCGGTATCGCTCACCCTCACACTGACGTGCTGGGCATCGCGCGGTTCGATCTGGATGGTCAGGGTGCCGCCGCCGTCCATGGCTTCCACCGCATTGGACAGCAGGCTGCTGAGGAGCTGGGTCAGTTGTACGTGCTGGCTCAGCACCATGGGCGTCTGGTCCGGCTCGAACACCACGTTGACCTTGGCCTTGTTGATCTGATGCTCGTAAGCCATCAGGCTGTCATGCAGGGCCGCCACCAGGTTCACAGGTTCGGCCTCGTCATTGAGCGGTCGCAGGGACTGGAGCAACTCCCGTACCCATTTCGACATGCGATCGACCTGACCAATGATGTCGTTGATGTTCCCGTGTGCCGGACCGCTGTCGAACTCTATCGCCAGCTCGGCGCTTGAACGGATGTTCGCCAACGGATTGCGCAGACTGTGGGCGACCGCCGAGGACACCTCCCCCAGAGCCACAAAGGTTTCGTTGGTGATCAATTGCTTCTGCTGCGTCGCCAGCAGGATCGCCGCCCGCCGCACGATCCAGTACAGCCCCAGGTAAATGAGACCGCCGCCCAGGGCGGTTGCCAGCCAGATCAGCACCAGGCCGCGCTCCATGCGGTTGATCAGGTCCTGGGGTTCCTTGTAGATCTCGACCATCGCCGTGACGGTGCTGCCATCGGCGTCGAACAAGGGAATGTAGTTTTCGATGAAGGCGTATTTGGGTGGTTCCAGGAACTTCTGCTCCATGCGGGATCTATCCACACCGTGGTAAGCGGTCGACACGGAAATTTTCGAGTTGAATGCCCGGTCGAGGTCTTCATTGCCATGGATCGTAATGCCCATCAAGGCCGGGTTGGTCGACCAGATCACCATGCGGTCGGGGGCGTAGATGTTGACCAGAATCACGTCCGGCAAGTTTGCGATATGGTCGAGGAATTCACCACGGGCACTGACACGGGACAGTGGGTCGACGTCAGGAAAGTCCATGTCTTTTCGTGGGTCGAGCAACTCGCCCATGGTCCTGACGTTGGGAATCGACACATGGTGCACCTCGGCCGAGGCAATCGCCTGAATGAATTGTGAGGTCAATAGCGCATCGCGTTGCACGCTTTCGGTAATCACGAAGCGCGTGGATACCGCCCCCAGCGCCACCGCCACCGTGCCGATCACCAGCATGCTGACCAGTGAAAACCAGCGCAGCAGATTGAAGGGCTCCTTGCGCGTGTTCAAGCGAACTTCGCTGTCGGTCGCAAGTACTTTGGCGATTGTGGTCATGGACACGGTTCCCGGAAACCCCCTATAGGTTTATAGCCCAGCCATGGCCGTTTGGCCGAGCCTGGGGACTGCGATACCCCACCCGCCCCGCGGCCCCGTCACCCCCAAAGTCGGGGATAGCTGCCCGTGCCATAACTTCCCGGCCTGCCGCCTGCGACCGCGCCAACACCTTTACTGCGGGCGTCTCACGGGCGTTTTCGCCGATTGGTATGGAAGTTGCCGAATGCCCTGCCAACTGGCCCAACCCAAGGGGCAGGTACTTCGACAGAGGGAACACTCATGCACCCGTTACTGTGCAAAACCGCGTCCGCCCTGGTTGTGACTGCTCTAGCCCAAGGTATTGCCCAGGCCGCGCTGTTTTCCGTAGACCCCGGCCCCTACCTGCCAGCCAATGGCAATTTCGCCGCCTGGTATCAAGACAGCCACGGCCGAACCCTTGACCTGTGTTTATCAAAGGCTGTCAGTTCCAGGGTTGCCAGCGCGCCGGGCGCCCCGACTTACATGTGCTCGCTGATCCCTAATCCCGGCATTTTCGATGACACGCAACCGTTGGTCTTCCCGACCAATTTCCCCGACGAAGCGTTCTGGGCAACAGGCGAAACAACCATCGTCGATGCCGCCCGAGGCATCGACCTGACCTATGTCTCGGCGCTCGAAGCAGCCTTCAGTGGCGGGGATCCACTGGAGGGCGACCAGATCAGCTTCGCCCGTATCCGTGTTCGCATCGACGTGGCCACCGCCGGCACTTATGTCATCACCCACCCTTACGGCGTCGAAGTGTTCAACGTCGAGACCCCCGGCCGTCGGGCGATCAACATGACCCGGGACATTGGCATCGGCGCGCCAAAAACCTACAACGGCGCGCTCAAGGGCGACGTCGGGCCGTTCCTGCGCAGCGTCAATGGCCCCTACACCGAGACCAACCCGAGCACGGGCCAGGCCGAACAATTCGTCGGCGATCCGAACCTCACCGAAGCCGTCACCGGCAGCCCGTTCAACACCAACTACGTGCGCATCGAGGGCCCCAACGGCCTGGACTTGCGCACCAACCTCTTCGCCGTATCCGGCAAGTTGTCGTCGGTGGTCCGTCCGACCCCGGTGATCGCCGAGCGCAGCACCTACTCGCGACAGGCCGGCACCAGCGCCCCGGTGGCCCAGCAGGACGTATTCGTGATGGCCCCGCCGCCACCCGCCACCGTGACCCTGGACAGCAACAATCCGCTGCTGAACTTCACCGAAGCCAATACCACCGGCCACTGGTATGCACAGTCGCCGAACAATCCGACGTTGCCGAGCACCTTGCAGGTAACCGCCGACAACCACCTGGCCATCGCCAGCAGCGCGCCGACCATATTGCCCATGCCGTTGACCGACCTGGTGACGATCTCACGCGCCGAGTACAGCCTGAGCACCGGGCAAATCACCATCGTGGCTTCGACCAGCGATGAAACGTCGCCACCGGTGCTCACCGCCACCTCCGGCACCGGTATCGCCATCGGCGCCCTGAGTGGTGACGGCGCCGTGAAAAGCCTGGCCACCGGCATCTCGCCGATTCCGCCAGCCCAGGTTCGTGTGTCGTCCTCCAATGGCGGCAGCGATACCGAAGAAGTGGTCATCGTGCAATGAACGCCCACATGCCCGGATCCTCATCAGGAGGCATCATGAACAAATGGCCACGCCTGGCGCTCAACGCCCTGGGACTGACTCTATCGCTGACCGGCAGTGCTTTCGCGCAACTCGCCGCCGTCGATCCCGGTCCTTACACCTTTGCCACCGGGAAATTCCCGATCTGGTATCAGGACAACAATCAACTGTCGATGGAGCTGTGCCAGTCCCGCGCCGCCAGTTCGCGGGTGGCAGCCAGCGTGCCACCGGCCTACATGTGTACCCTGCTGCCGACACCGGGCATTTTCGACGACACCCTGCCAATGGTGTTCCCGGATAACTGGCCAGACGAAGCCTTCTGGTTCCTTGCCGAGACCAGCATCCCCAACAACACCGCCGGCTATGGCATGGACGTCTATGTCGCCGGGATCGAGGCTGCATTTGCCGGTGGCAACCCGCTCGATGGCGACCAGATCAGCTTCGCGCGGATTCGTCTGCGGGTGAACATTCCCGTTGCCGGGACCTACACCATCACCCACCCCTATGGCGTGGAAACGGTCAACGTCACCACCACCGGGCGCCGGGCGATCAACATCACCAGGGACGTCGGCATCGGTGCGCCGGGGGTTTTCAGCGGTGCGGTCAACGGTGCGATCGGGCCGTTCCTGCGCAGCGTCAACGGTCCCTACACCGAGGTGAACCCGGACACCGGCGCCATCGAAACCTTCGTCGGCGACCCCAACCTCACCGAAGCCGTGACCGGCAGCCCCAACAACACCAACTTCGTGCGCATCCAGGGTCCGGCCGGGACCATCCAGACCAACCTCTTCACCCTGTCCGGCAAGGTGCTCGACAACCGCGCGCAGACTGCGGTGGACATGACCCGTGCCACTTACCGCCGCATAGCCGGCACGGGCGGCAACACCACCCGGGTCGAAGTGTTTGCCAAAGCCGCCAACGGTTCGACCCTGTGCTTTCGCGAAAGCATCGCCCTGGTCCCTGGCCCGCCTGTGTCACCTTGCCAGACCAACATGGTGAGCGATAACAACGGCGTGTTCTTCGCCCAGAATCTGCTGGCCAACGCAACGGTGCCGCCGGTCGTGGTGGTTACCGCCAGCAACCCCGCCGGGACCACCCGCCCGACTGCGGTGTCGAGCAAGCTCTCGGACGTGGTGAAAATCCAGACCGCCCGTTACAGCTGGAGCAATCACAGCCTGCTGATCGAGGCCACTTCCACAGACGAAGTGGTGGTACCGGACATGGTCGCCCAAGGTTACGGGCGGCTGTCGAAAACCGGAATCCTGCAACGCCTGACGGTGGCTGACTTGACCCAACCCCCTGCAACCGTAACGGTCAAATCCGCTGCCGGCGGCAGTGACATCGAGCCGGTCGTAGTCGTCGGCACTGCACCGGACACCGGCGCGAACCAGGCACCGATCTCCGTCGCCGATACCGGCAGCACCAGCTTCGGCGTGCCGATCACCCTCAACCTGCTGGCCAACGACAGGGACCCGGACGGCAATACGCCGCTGAGCATTACCGCGCTGACCCAACCGACCGCCAGCCAGGGCACGGTGGCATTGAGCGGCACTACGGCGGTGGTCTACACCCCTCCTGCTGTCGTCAACGCGCCGTTGACCACGACCTTCACTTACAAGGCCCAGGACGTCAAAGGCCTGGCCTCGACGACAGCGGCAACCGTGAGCATGACCGTGTCGCCTAACCGGCCTCCGGTGGCCGTCGCCGATGCCGTCACGACACTGGGTGTGGCGATTCCAATCAACGTGCTGGCCAACGACACCGATCCTGAAGGCAATGTGCCGTTAGCCGTCGCCGACTTCACTCAACCGCTGGCAGGTCGCGGCACCGTCAGCAGAAACGGCACGGTGCTCACCTACACCCCACCGGCCACCGTCACCACGGCCTTCACCACGACCTTCACCTACTTTGTCCGGGACAGCTTCGGCGCCCAATCGACGTCACCAGCCACAGTCACGGTGCAGGTCTCGCCACGGCCTGCTGCGGAAACCTTCGCCGTGACCACCGCAACGGTGAGAGCCCGCTCCAACAACCGCTTCACCTGGGACTTTGCCGGCACCTCATCGGTGACCACCGGCAACACCATCACCATCAAGGTCACCACTCCGACCGGGCTGGTCACCCTGGGCACCACCGCCGTACCGGCGAATGGACGCTGGCGGTTGACCGTGAACAACACCACCACGGTCGTTCCGTCGGCGAACCCGACCGCCACGATCACCTCGTCCCAAGGCTCCGTGCGCACGGTGCCGGTGATCGCCAACTGAGCCCGCGCCCCATTAGCCACGCAGGTTGATGGGGCCGGCTTCAACCCTATGGAAAACCGCGACCTCGGGTGGGGGGCCGCGGTTTTTGCCGGGTGCATTGATGGGAGTAATCCAGCGGTGGTCTGGCTGCCATCACTGGAGCGGTGCCCGGACCAGGCTCACTCCCACAGGTATTCAGTACATCTGAAAGATTTCGGTCGGCTGGCAGGCCCTCTTCGCGGGCAAGCCCGCTCCCACAGGGGATTGTGTGCATCTTTGAGAAATTGGTCGGCTGGCAGGCCGCCATTGCGAGCAGGCTGGCTCCTACAGATACTCAGTACATCTGAAAGATTTCGGTCGGCTGACAGGCCGCCATCGCGAGCAAGCTCGCTCCCACAGAAGAGCAAAGACAGAGCGGCGTACACCACGCTCTTCACCACTCATCAGGCCGAGCGTTAGCTCGCCTGCAGCTTTTGATCTTGATCCACCCGCCCCCTCGGCAGGCTGAGTGGAGGTGTTCATCCGGGGATTGGCGCGCAGCGCCGTTCGACGCAGTCGAACACATCGCATGTAGGTGCCAGCGAAGCCAACCGGAGGGCGATGCCCCCGGAGGAATGCCGGAGCGAAGGAACCCCGAGCCTCAGCGAGGGGCCGTACGTAAGGGGCGAGACTTTTTGGTTCCTTTTGTGTCGTTTGACAAAAGGGACTCGCCGTAAGGGCGAAACCATAAGCAGCCGTTACCGCAGCAACGGATATGTACTCAGACCCCCAACCTGATCGATAGCCGCTCGGCCAACGCCTTGGCCTGGCTCGCCACATCGGTGACGGCGGTACTTTCCCACCACATACCGCGCAACGGCGGACCCATGGCAAACAAACGGCGGGCAGGCTGCCCCTCGGCGTTCAGGACCGCACCATCGACCTCTGCCGCGATGCCCAAGGCCAACGGCCCGGGCCGGACCAGGCCTCGGGCGAGCAGTTGCCGGGGCAGCGGTCGCGCGACCCGGCGCCAGTCGTATTCGATACCGCTGGAGTTGATCAGGGCGACACCACTGACCACACAGGTCTGCGCCTCGCCCCGCCGTCGAAGGCGAATACTCACCTCGCCATTCAGCGACGGCTCGAGGCCCTGGTAAGAGGCTGCGTGAATACGTAACCGCCCTTCTTTATACAAGCGCTCAACCAGCTCGGCACTCAAGGGTGGCGAGCGGTGATGATGGCTTTCCCACCACGGCCGCACATGCCGCACGAACTGCCGACGCTGCACGTCGGTCCCCTGATGCCACAAGCGGCCGATGTGTGCCCGCACCGTGTCCAGCGGCGCCTGCCAGTCGATACCTTGGGCGATGGCGTCCCGGCAGTGCCGACGCAGTTCGCGCATCAACTGGCGAGGTGTGCGGATGCTCTGATCCTGCGCGAGAAAATCCACCCAGGCCGGTGGCTGGCGACGCACATGGGGCAGCAGCCCATGGCGGGAAAACACTTCGATCGGCCCACGATGCCCGGCCTGTTCCAGGGACACCACGGCATCGACCATGGTCAGACCCGAGCCGATGATCATGACCGTCGATTGCGGATCGAGTTGCCGCATGGCCGCCACGTCCCACGGATCGAGAGCGGCCGCATTCAAGCCGCTGGACCGGGTTTGCGGGGTGCGCGCGGCGGGAAACATCCCGGTGGCCAGCACCGCAAAAGCGCCCTGCAAGCATCGGCCATCGCTCAAGGTCAAGCGCACGGCGTCTGCATCGGTTTGCAAATCGACCACTTCGGCCTGCACATGCTCGACCGTCGAACCGACCAAGGCGCCCACCGCCTGCGCTTCTGCCAGGCGCTGCCGGGCGTACAGGCCGAAAACGCCCCGAGGCGGAAACAACTCGCTGATCGGCACATGCTGCTGATCCGATTCCGGCCAGCCGCCCGCCTTGATGTACTCGGTCAGCCATTGGGTCAGGTCGTCGGCGTTGTCCGGGTCAACACTCATCCGCGCCGCATTGCCGTTGAGCGTATGACCCAGTTCCACCGCGCTATAGGCTTCACCCCGCCCCAACCCGGCCCGGGGCTCGATCACCAGCACCCGGCGCCGGCCCGGCAAACGCATCAACTGCGCCGCCAACATCGCGCCACTGAGGCCGCCACCGACAATCAGGATGTCGGCGTCATTGTTCAAGGTCTGGCCCATCCATGCACTCCCTGTTCAGATCACCACATTACGTACAAACTTCGCCGCTACCACCCCGTCGTTGCGATAACAGTGTGGCTGGTTGCTGGCAAACATAAAGAATTCACCCGCCGCGATATGCTGTGGCTGGTCGCCGAGCATAACGGTCAGGCACCCTTCGAAGACATAAATCTGCTCGCTCCAGCCATCGGCGTCCGGCTCCGACGGATACACCTCGCCCGGTTGCAGGCACCATTCCCACTGCTCGACTTCGCGGCTGGCCTGGGCCTTGGAAAGCAACACCGCCCTGCTGCCGGGGATCGTGCCGGTCCAGGCCAGCTCATTGATACGGCTGGGATCGCGGGCGTCGGGGGCCTGGATCAAATCACTGAAGGCAACGTCCAGGGCTTCGGCCACCCGGTCGAGGGTGGTCAGGCTGACGTTCTTTTCCCCTGCCTCGATCGCCACCAGCATTCGACGGCTGACACCGGACTTTTCGGCCAGCGCGGTCTGGCTCAGGTCGGCGGCATGACGTAAACGACGGACGTTTTGACTGACGTGCTGGAGGACCGAAGCCCGCTGGGTAGAATCTTTGTGCACTATATTGCTCACTGAGTGGGGTTGGGCAGTATACTGCGCAACATTCGACGCATTGTGCGTCCCCCTCCAGTAGCGTGCAAGGTCATGACGTCGGTGAATTCCCCAAAGGCTTCCTCCCGTTTTACAAGGTTCAGCAAGGCCGAATGCGTGCTGGTACTGATCACGATGGTCTGGGGCGGTACCTTCCTGCTGGTACAGCATGCGATGACCGTCAGCGGCCCGATGTTTTTCGTCGGCCTGCGCTTTGCCGCCGCCGCGAGCATCGTCGCCCTGTTTTCCTGGCGTCACCTGCGCGACCTGACCCTGTTCGAACTCAAGGCCGGGTCGTTTATCGGCGTGGCGATCATGCTCGGCTACGGCTTGCAGACGGTCGGGTTGCAGAGCATTCCCAGCAGCCAATCGGCATTCATTACCGCGCTGTACGTCCCGTTTGTGCCGTTGCTGCAATGGCTGGTGCTGGGGCGGCGCCCGGGTTTGATGCCGAGCATCGGCATCATGCTGGCCTTTACCGGGTTGATGCTGCTGTCCGGGCCGTCAGGTGCGTCGTTCAATTTCAGCCCCGGTGAAATCGCCACCTTGATCAGCGCCGTGGCCATTGCGGCCGAGATCATCCTGATCAGCACCTATGCCGGCCAGGTCGATGTGCGCCGGGTGACGGTGGTGCAACTGGCGGTCACTTCGGTGCTGTCGTTCCTGATGGTGGTGCCGACCAACGAGACGATTCCGGACTTCTCCTGGTTGCTGTTGTGCAGCGCGCTGGGGCTCGGGGCGGCGAGCGCGGCGATTCAGGTGGCCATGAACTGGGCGCAGAAAAGCGTGTCACCGACCCGCGCCACGCTGATCTATGCCGGTGAGCCGGTATGGGCCGGGATTGTCGGGCGCATTGCCGGGGAGCGCTTGCCGGCGATTGCCCTGGTCGGGGCCGGGTTGATTGTGGTGGCGGTGATTGTCAGTGAGTTGAAGACCAAGGCTAAGGCTGCGCCGGCTGAGGAAGAGCTGGAGCGGGAAACACAGTGATAAGTCGCAAACTTTGCATTGCCAGATAGGCCGCCATCGCGAGCAAGCTAGCTCCCACAGTGTCTTGGGTTGAACACAAGATTGTGTGTACACCTTCATACCCTGTGGGAGCGAGCTTGCTCGCGAGAGGCCGGAACTGGCTCCCCGACCTCTCTCTGAAACAATGTGAATCAGGGCGTTTCCGTCTACCGTGTAGGATTCTGCGACAGCTTGGCGTTTGGTGATCCGGGAGCTGGCACGTATGATGCTTCACAAACTTCCGCAGATTAGAAGCCTATGTCCCTGATAGTTCTACTGCTTCTGCCTTTCATAGGCAGCTGTTTGGCGGCCGTGTTGCCGCACAATGCCCGTAACGCCGAATCCCTGCTGGCTGGCCTGATCGCCCTGATCGGCACCGTTCAGGTCGCCTTCCTGTACCCGCAGATCGCCGATGGCGGCGTCATTCGCCAAGAGTTTTCATGGCTGCCCAGCCTGGGCCTGAACTTCGTCCTGCGCATGGACGGTTTCGCCTGGCTGTTCTCCATGCTGGTGCTGGGCATCGGCACCCTGGTTTCGCTGTACGCGCGCTACTACATGTCGCCGAACGATCCGGTGCCGCGATTCTTCGCGTTTTTCCTGGCCTTCATGGGCGCCATGCTCGGGCTGGTGATCTCCGGCAACCTGATCCAGATCGTGTTTTTCTGGGAGCTGACCAGCCTCTTCTCGTTCCTGTTGATTGGCTACTGGCACCATCGCGCCGATGCCCGGCGCGGCGCCTACATGGCGCTGATGGTGACCGGTGCGGGCGGTTTGTGCCTGCTGGCGGGGGTCATGCTGCTCGGCCATGTGGTTGGCAGCTATGACCTGGACAAGGTCCTGGCCGCCGGCGATCTGATTCGCGCCCATGCCCTCTACCCGATTCTATTACCCCTGATCCTGATCGGCGCCTTGAGCAAAAGCGCACAGTTCCCCTTCCATTTCTGGCTGCCCCACGCCATGGCCGCGCCGACGCCCGTATCGGCGTACCTGCACTCGGCGACCATGGTCAAGGCCGGGGTTTTCCTGCTCGCACGGCTATGGCCCTCGCTTTCGGGCAGTGAAGAATGGTTCTACATCGTCAGCGGCGCCGGCGCCTGCACCCTGTTGCTCGGGGCGTATTGCGCGATGTTCCAGAACGACCTCAAGGGATTGCTGGCCTACTCGACCATCAGCCACCTGGGCCTGATCACCCTGTTGCTTGGCTTGAACAGCCCGCTGGCCGCCGTCGCCGCGGTGTTCCACATCCTCAACCATGCGACGTTCAAGGCCTCGTTGTTCATGGCCGCCGGCATCATCGACCACGAAAGCGGTACCCGCGATATCCGCAAACTCAGCGGCCTGTACAAGCTGATGCCGTTTACCGCCACCCTGGCCATGGTCGCCAGCGCCTCGATGGCCGGCGTGCCGTTGCTCAATGGCTTCCTGTCCAAGGAAATGTTCTTCGCCGAAACCGTCTTCATCAATGCCACGCGCTGGATCGAACTGAGCTTGCCGATCGTGGCAACCATTGCCGGTACCTTCAGCGTGGCTTACTCCCTGCGCTTCACCGTGGATGTGTTTTTCGGCCCGCCCGCGACCGACCTGCCACACACACCCCACGAGCCACCACGCTGGATGCGCGCGCCGGTCGAGTTGCTGGTGTTCACCTGCCTGCTGGTGGGAATTTTCCCGGCCCAGATAGTCGGCCCGCTGCTCGCGGCGGCGGCGCAACCGGTGGTCGGCGGCACGCTGCCCGAGTACAGCCTGGCCATCTGGCACGGCCTGAACGCACCGATGATCATGAGCCTGATCGCCTTGTCCTGCGGCACCGTGCTCTATCTGCTGCTGCGCAATCAATTCAAGCGCGGAAACTTCAACCGTCCGCCCGTCATCGGTCGCCTGGACGGCAAGCGCCTGTTCGAATACGGACTGGTCGCCATCATGCGCTTGGCCCGTCGCCTGGAGCCCCGGATTGGTACCCGGCGCCTGCAGATGCAGTTGTTCCTGGTAGTGCTTGCTGCCGTGCTGGCCGGGTTGATTCCCATGCTGCACAGCAGCCTTCACTGGGGTGACCGGCCGAAAATCCCGGGGTCGATCGTCTTCGTCACCTTGTGGTTGCTGGCCATCGCCTGCGCCCTTGGCGCGGCCTATCAGGCCAAGTATCACCGTCTCGCGGCCCTGACCATGGTCAGCGTCTGCGGCCTGATGACCTGCGTCACCTTCGTCTGGTTTTCCGCGCCGGACCTGGCCCTGACCCAACTGGCGGTCGAAGTGGTGACCACGGTGCTGATCCTGCTGGGCCTGCGCTGGCTGCCACGACGGATCGAGGAGGTCTCGCCGTTGCCGGGCAGCCTGCGCCGGGCGCGGGTGCGGCGTATCCGCGACTTGCTGCTGTCGACCTCGGTCGGTGTCGGCATGGCGTTGCTGGCCTACGCCATGCTGACGCGCCAGACCCCCAACGATATTTCCTCGTTCTATCTCAGTCGCGCCTTGCCCGAAGGCGGCGGCAGCAACGTGGTCAACGTGATGCTGGTGGACTTCCGTGGTTTCGACACCCTCGGTGAAATCACCGTGCTGGTGGCCGTGGCGCTGACCGTGTACGCCCTGCTGCGTCGCTTCCGTCCGCCGAAAGAAAGCCTGCAACTGCCGGCCCAGCAACGCCTGCTCGCGCCGGATGTGGTGACCGACCTGGTCAACCCGCGTCACGCCAGCGACACCGCGCTCGGTTTCATGATGGTGCCGGCGGTGCTGGTGCGCCTGCTGTTGCCGGTGGCGCTGGTGGTCTCGTTCTACCTGTTCATGCGCGGGCACAATCAACCGGGCGGCGGTTTTGTCGCCGGGCTGGTGATGTCGGTGGCGTTCATCCTGCAATACATGGTCGCCGGCACGCAGTGGGTCGAGGCGCAAATGAGCCTGCGGCCACTGCGCTGGATGGGCACGGGACTGATGATTGCCACGACCACGGGCCTGGGCGCGATGGTCGTCGGCTATCCGTTCCTGACCACCCACACCTGGCATTTCTCGTTGCCGCTGCTGGGTGACATTCACCTGGCCAGCGCGCTGTTCTTCGACATCGGTGTGTACGGCGTGGTGGTCGGCTCGACCCTGTTGATCCTCACCGCCCTCGCCCACCAATCGGTGCGCGGCCACAAAACCGCCGCCCAGCCCAGATCCGTTGCCGCCAAAGGAGCCGTCTGATGGAAGAAGTCATCGCAATCGCCATCGGCGTACTGGCCGCGTCCGGCGTCTGGCTGATCCTGCGCCCACGGACGTTCCAGGTGGTCATGGGCCTGTGCCTGCTGTCCTACGGGGTCAATCTGTTCATCTTCAGCATGGGCAGCCTGTTCATCGGCAAGGAACCGATCATCAAGGACGGCGTGCCGCAGGACCTGTTGCACTACACCGACCCGCTGCCGCAGGCACTGGTGTTGACGGCGATCGTCATCAGCTTTGCCATGACCGCGCTGTTCCTGGTGGTGCTGTTGGCTTCCCGGGGCCTGACCGGCACCGACCATGTGGATGGCCGGGAGCCCAAAGAATGATGGCGATGACTCACCTGATCGTCGCACCCATTCTGCTGCCGCTGCTGACCGCCGCGATCATGCTGATGCTCGGCGAGAAGCACCGGCCGCTCAAGGCCAGGATCAATCTGTTCTCCAGCCTGCTCGGGCTGGGCATTGCCGTGGCGTTGTTGCAATGGACACAGACCACCGGCGTGCCCGGCTCCATCGGTGTGTACCTGCCGAGCAACTGGCAAGTGCCGTTCGGCCTAGTGTTGGTGGTCGACCGCCTGTCGGCGCTGATGCTGGTGCTGACCGGCATCATCGGCGTCAGTGCCCTGCTGTTCGCCATGGCCCGCTGGGACAGTGCCGGTTCGAGTTTTCACGCGCTGTTCCAGATCCAGTTGATGGGCCTTTACGGCGCATTCCTCACCGCGGACCTGTTCAACCTGTTCGTGTTCTTCGAGGTGCTGCTGGCCGCGTCCTACGGCTTGATGCTCCACGGTTCGGGCCGGGCGCGGGTGTCGTCGGGGCTGCATTACGTCTCGATCAACCTGCTGGCCTCGTCGCTGTTCCTGATTGGCGCGGCGCTGATCTATGGGGTCACCGGCACGCTGAACATGGCCGACCTGGCGGTGAAAATCCCGCTGGTGTCCGAAGCTGATCGCGGTTTGCTGCACGCTGGCGCGGGGATCCTGGCCATCGCGTTCCTGGCCAAGGCCGGCATGTGGCCGCTGAACTTCTGGCTGGTGCCGGCCTACTCCTCGGCCAGCGCGCCGGTGGCGGCGATGTTCGCGATCATGACCAAGGTCGGCGTGTACACCTTGTTGCGTCTGTGGACGCTGCTGTTCTCCGCCCAGGCCGGGGCATCGGCGTTCTTTGGCGGCGACTGGCTGATCTACGGCGGGATGGCGACCATCGTCTGCGCTGCCATTGCGATCCTCGCCGCGCAACGCCTGGAGCGCATGGTCAGCCTGAGCATCCTGGTGTCGGCGGGCATTCTGTTGTCGACCATCGGTTTCGCCCAGCCGAACCTGGTCGGCGCTGCGCTGTTCTATCTGTTCAGCTCGACCCTGGCGTTGAGCGCCCTGTTCCTGCTGGCCGAGCTGATCGAGCGCTCGCGCTCGGCCAACGAAGTCCTGCTCGAAGATGAAGCCGAACTGCTGCCGCGGCCACTGGAATCCCTGTATCCGCCCAAAGGCACCAACCTCGACGACGACCAGAAAGCCGTGGTCGGCCAGGTGATTCCCTGGACCATGGCGTTTCTCGGTCTGAGCTTCATCGCCTGCGCCTTGCTGATCATCGGCATGCCGCCGCTCTCTGGCTTTATCGGCAAACTCGGGTTGATCGGCGCCCTGCTCAATCCGCTAGGCCTGGGCAACAGCGGCGACACACCGGTTTCCAACGCCGCGTGGGGCCTGTTGGTGTTGTTGATCGTGTCTGGGCTGGCATCGCTGATCGCGTTCTCGCGCCTGGGCATCCAGCGTTTCTGGACGCCTGCGGAACGACCATCGCCCCTGTTGCGACGCCTTGAATGCATACCGATCTTCGCCCTGCTGGGCCTGAGCATTGCGCTGACCTTCAAGGCCGATCCGCTGCTGCGCTACACCCAGGCCGCCGCCGATGCCCTGTACAACCCGCAGCAATACGTGATGGCGGTGCTCGACACACGCGTCGTACCGAACCCGTCGGCCGTAGCGGCCCCGCAGGAGATGCAGCCATGAAGCGCCTGTTTCCGGCACCGCTGCTATCGCTGGCCCTGTGGCTGCTGTGGCTGTTGCTGAACCTGTCGATCAGCCCCGGCAACCTGCTGCTGGGTGCCGCGCTGGGATTCTGTGCGCCATTGATGATGCGCAGGCTGCGTCCGCTGCCGGTGCGCATCCGTCGTCCCTGGGTAATCCTGCGTTTGATCCTGGTGGTCGGGCGCGATGTGCTGGTGTCCAACCTCGCCGTGGCCTGGAGCGTGCTCAATGCCGGTCGCCGCCCGCCTCGCTCGCAATTCATCAAGGTACCGCTGGACTTGCGTGACGCCAACGGCCTGGCCGCGCTGTCGATGATCACCACGGTGGTGCCCGGTACGGTCTGGTCGGAGCTGGCGCTGGACCGCAGCATTCTGCTGTTGCACGTCTTCGACCTGGACGATGAGGCGCTGTTCATCCAGCACTTCAAGGCGACCTACGAACGTCCGCTGATGGAGATCTTCGAATGAGCCCCTTGCTGTCGAACGCGATCCTGCTGAGCCTGTTCTTCTTTTCCCTGGCGATGATCCTGACCCTGATCCGCCTGTTCAAGGGGCCGTCGGCCCAGGATCGGGTTCTGGCGCTGGACTACCTGTACATCGTCGCGATGCTGATGATGCTGGCGCTGGGTATACGTTATGCCAGTGACACCTACTTCGAGGCGGCGCTGCTGATCGCCCTGTTCGGTTTCGTCGGCTCGTTCGCCCTGGCGAAATTCCTGCTGCGTGGCGAGGTGATCGAATGAATACGCCATTGTCGTTGTGGGTGGAGATCCCGGTGGCGATCCTGCTGGTGCTCGGCAGTCTGTTTGCCTTGATCGGCGCCACGGGCCTGCTGCGCATGAAGGACTACTTCCAGCGCATGCACCCACCGGCCCTGGCCTCGACGCTCGGGACCTGGTGCGTGGCGCTGGCTTCGATCATCTATTTTTCGGCGCTCAAGTCCGCGCCGGTATTGCACGCCTGGCTGATTCCGATCCTGCTGGCGATTACCGTGCCGGTGACCACCTTGCTGTTGGCCCGGGCGGCGCTGTTTCGCAAACGCATGGCCGGGGATGATGTGCCGGCTGAGGTGAGCAGCCGGCGGACGGAGAGCGGTAGTTAGAGCAAAGATTTGTGTTGCCTCATCGCGAGCAAGCTCGCTCCCACAGGGTTCAGCGCAATCCCTGTGGGAGCGAGCTTGCTCGCGATGAGGCCAGTATTTTCACTACAGAAACGTCGCTTGATCAGACCCAGGCCACCGCCAACAACCCCGCCCCCAGCACCACACACAAAGGCGAGTAAACCCAGGTGTCGAGCCGGGCAAATTTCGAACCTTTGACCTCTTTGAAAAAGCCCACCAGATCCGAATCGCCAATGGCCCGGGCAAACAGCAAAATCGCAATCGCACTGAGCACCCACTGCAACGACCAGTGATGCAAGGGTGGCAGGCACCAACCCACCCGCAAGCACACCAACACGGCAATCAACAGCAACAGCCCGGCCACCACCAGCGTGATCCAGCCTCGCGGTTTAAACGCCGGTCGCAGTTGCGCGCTGCCCGCCTGCGGTACTTGCGGGACCGCCGCCACCGCCGCCCACTCGCCACCCAACGCCCAATACACATGCACCAGACTGATCGCGGCGAAGATCGTCACCAGCGATTGAGCCAACACCAGGGTCATGGTTCAGAGATCCTTGAAAGGGAAATGAACTGAACATTGTAGGAGCTACCGCAGGCTGCGATGTTTAGATTTTGCATTTCCATGACAAAGATCAAAAGATCCCGACCTGCGGCAGCGCCTACAGGGCGGCGGAGACTTTATCTGCCACGTCCTTGGGCAGCCAGGCCCGCCAGACGTCCGGATGGGCCTTCATGAACGCCTCTGCCGCCTGGCGCGGCGGTGTATGTTTCTCGCTCATTTCGGCCAGTGCCTTGTTCAGCGGGTCGATCGGAAAGTCGACCTTGGCAAAGAACTCGGCAATCTGCGGATATTGCTTCTGGAAGGGGGTGGACACACCGATCGACAGCTTGGAGGCCAGGGAGCGGGTCGGCTTGGGATTGGGGTTGTCGGCGTCGGTCAGGGTCTTCCAGGCTTCGGCGTCGAACGGTGGCTCTTCGAGTTGAATCAGCTTGAAGCGGCCGAGCAACGGCGTGGGCGACCAGTAGTAAAACAGCACCGGCTTGCCACGATGAATGGACGAACTGATCTCCGCATCCAGTGCCGCGCCCGAACCGCTGCGGAAATTCACGTAGCTGTCGTCCAGCCCATACGCCTTGAGCTTCTGCTTGTTGACCACTTCCGAGGTCCAGCCGATAGGGCTGTTGAGGAAACGCCCCTTGGTCGGGGCTTCCGGATCCTTGAACACGTCTTTGTAACGCGGCAGGTCGCTGACACTGCGCAGGTCCGGCGCCAGCGGCTTGATGCCCTTGGCCGGGTCGCCCTTGATCACATATTCCGGCACCCACCAGCCTTCGGTAGCCCCCTTGACCGTATCGCCGAGACTGACGACCTTGCCTTCGGCTTCCGCCTTGACCCACACCGGGCTGCGACCGGCCCACTCTTCGCCAATGACCTGGATGTCATTGTTGGCCAGCGCGGTTTCCAGGGTGATGGTGGTGCCCGGCAACGTATCGGTCGGCAGCCCGTAGCCCTTCTCGACAATGATGCGCAGGACATCGGTAATCAGGCTGCCGCTTTCCCAGTTCAGGTCGGCAAAGTGGATCGGCGCCTGGGCGGCAGACACCGGGGCGGGCGTCGCCAGTAAACCGAAAGTGGCCAGGACCGCAGCCAGCAACCGTCGAAATCCGTTCATGCTTTTGCACCTCGTGCTGTTCGCAGCAATAGCAGGATGGCCTGGCAGCAGACCGCGAAGCCTCTGAATACTCAGTTCATTGACTGTAGTAGAGGTTCCTGCTTTCGAGGTGCATGGGTCAGTTTTCGCAGGTTTCCTGCAAACGCATCAGCTCTCGTCTGACCATGCTGGCGTAGGGTGCCGGTTGCAGTTGGTAAAGCTGTGACGCCACCCAATTCAGCCAGGCTCCCTGCAGAATGGTCTTCTGCCCGAACAGCCGCCGTGCTTCGTCTTGAGCACTGGCCAGGTTCTGTTCGTGGAAATCGGCGCGGGTCAGGATCATCACTCGCTGGCCTTGAAGGTCACCAGCTCGCCCTTGCGCCACTTGGCCGCTTTGGCGGTCACGGCCTTGAGGGTCTTGGTCAGGCCTTCCTGCAACTGTTGATGGGCAGCGAACACCATCACCACGCTGTGGCCTTCCTTGAACACGATCCCCTGACCGTCGGCCGTGGTCACGAAGGCGTAATCGCCTATTCCGTAGACCGTCAGCTTGATGTCGCGGAACCTGATGTCCAGCTTGCCGCCCTCGCGGCTGGGCAGCACGGACGCGCTGAAATGATCGCCGACCTTGAGCTTGAGTCCGGGCTTGTCGTCCACAACCAGGGCTGACTCGGTGTCGATTTCGGCAATGTAAATGCCTTCTGCGTTCTGTTCGGTGATGTAAACGAAACGTGATTGAAACTGCTTGACCAGCTTTGCGCGCAAATCACCCAGCACGAACAAAGCATGCATATCGAGATTACTTACTGCCAAGGAAACATCCCCACATCTGAATAATGGTGCCGTGCGCGAAAAATGAACGCACAGCCAAAAAAGCGGCAATGCCGAAGGTGTAGCCAAAGAACCCGGGTTGAGGTCCTGAACGAGCAGTGCACTCATTCATCACGAAGCTTGAGAAGACTACTGGAACGTCACTCACGTCGTCCTGACTGGCGTTCGTCACAGGTTGAAGGAAAACACCCTTCCTGCTGCCAGAAAATTATGGACTATCAACTTCGGGGAAAAATCTCATCAAGAAAAAAACTTTTCCTACATATCGTCCGCAAAAAATTGCTTTAGATAAACGTCATTCACCCACCAGTGAGGGTGATTCTAGAGCAGCGATGCTCTTGGAGACTAGCCAAAACGACGTACATACGTCGGTAAACAATGAAAAGGACTTCATATGTGCACGCTGACCCACTTTGCCTATCCCTTGGTGCCTGACTCGAAAACAGCACCAACCCCGCACCCGACACGGTTCTGCCTCCATGAACCAGCTCCCGATGCCTCGACCCGCCCGCGATTTCAAGTGGTAATGGCGGGCATTGCCTTCTTTCACATCAAGGATATTTCTACAGGCTGCGTAAGAGGTTTCCGAGCCAATCATAACGAAGCCTGTGCCCTCGCCCGGTTTCTTGAATCACACGGTTGACTAGCCCACCGCACTCGCTTCCATCGACGTTTCGTCTGCCCGTCGACTTATCTCAGCCGTCGACGGGCAACTACTGCCATACTGCCCGCCCAATAAAACGGATCCGCAGAAAATCGGGTGCGTTGACAACAACAATGTATTTCCAAGGGAAGTCGGCAACGTGACGGAATTTGATATCGGCGAGTTTTTTATCCGGGGTGAAGCCAGAGAAGTCGAGGGTGAGTTCCAGGCCGTGATTGTCATGCGGGCCAAACCACCGCTCAAGACCGTGACGTATCACCAGGTCGAAAAGGATCGCTGGTTCAAAACCCCGGATGTCGCCGCCATCGCGGCCCAGGAATCGGCCAGGGAACTCAAGGCCGCGGTCGATGCGGGCGCATTGAAAGCCTGATGGTCGGGTTGGCGGTCTATGCTCATTGTTGCACTTGAACATTGCGATCGAACTCCACCGGTGCGGCGCCCTCGAATCCAGGGTGCGCCTCGTCCCTCGACCCGACCGATGACCTGCAAGGAGATGAAGATGGAATCACCGACACATGACTTGAAAGGCCTGTTCGACCAACTCGGCCTGGACTCCAGCCAGAAAGCGATCGACGACTTCATTGCCGGCCATTCCCTGCCTGACGACAAGAAACTCATCGACGCCGAGTTCTGGTCACCGCAACAGGCCGGCTTCCTCAAGGAACAACTGCGCGAAGACGCTGACTGGGCGCGGGTGGTCGACGACCTGAACCTGCGTATGCACCAGACCCACTGACATCTTCAATGCAGGCTGCCAGGACTTTCGGCGCTCAATTGCGCCAGCCAGGCAGCCTTGCACTCCTCCGCTTCGTCGCGACTGGAGAACGCCGTGCCCCGGCGCTCGCCATTGAGCAACACTACCCAGCAAACCTTGCGTCCCATGGAACGAAGACTGGCAGGTACTCCGCTGCCGATCATGACCGCGACATCAACTTTGCCTTGCATGCTGCCCCCGAACTTCATTAGCAACCTAATTAGTAGGTATGTTAATTAGTTTTTCAGCGAGGAAACAGCAAAACCCTGCACAGGTTAATTGCAGAACTTGCAACAATCACCCGGCAGTACGGCGTTTCTAGCGCGGTTTTTCCGGCTTGTAACCCAGGCGCAAACCACCCCAATGCCGGCCCTTGAGCATGATCGGCACCGAAAGATCGTGCATCAACTCTCCGGTATCACGGGTATAGGTTTGCAGCAGCACGGCCTTCTGATGGCTGCCGCAGCGAATCCCGGTGCGGTCAGCGAATTTGCGTTTGGTCCGGTTCTGCAAGGCATCGACCTGCGCGTCCCCCGTCAGCGGCTGGCTGAACACCTTGTTATGGGTCGGCACATAACCCTGTTGGGTGCAGGCGATGGCGAACACCAATCCTTCGTGACGCGGTAACAACGGTTCTTGAATCGCTGGCAAAACCTGATCGGTGTAACGGTCGAAACGCGTCTGGTACTTGGCCGGGCTGGTATTGGGGATGATCTGGTAATTACGATCGAACAGATCGTCGAGACTGATTCGACCGGCATCGATATCCGCTTCGAAACACGTTGCAATCTGGCTCGCGGCGTCTCGGGCCAGGTCATAGATCCGCTGGTGATAGTCATCCAGCCCCACTTCGGCAAGACGCTCACTGATGGTTTCGGCTTGCCCTTCCATTTGCACCGCCGCATGGGCCAGGCGCTGAGTCTGCTGGTCGCTGACCACCAGATCGCTGCGCATCTGTTCGATGGCGTGAAACAGGCTGTCGAGTTGTTCGCGGTTGGTGTCTGCCCCTTGGGCGATCTTCCCGACCTGGGACTCGACACTGGCCGCGAGACGGGCAATGTTCTCCAGATGTTGCCCCGTCCGCTCTACCTGCTCCACACCGGAGTCAAGGTCGCTGGACAGTTGGCGGATCTGCTCCACCACCTGCGCCGTGCGATGCTGGATGTCGGCCACCATCTCGCCCACCTCCCCCGTGGCGGTCGCCGTGCGTGCGGCGAGCCCGCGAACCTCGTCGGCCACCACTGCAAACCCGCGACCGTGCTCCCCTGCCCGCGCCGCTTCTATCGCAGCGTTCAATGCCAGCAGATTGGTCTGGCTGGCGATGGATTGAATCACCAGGGTCACTCGCTGGATATCGTCGCTGCGCAGGCTCAAGGCTTCGATCAGTTCACGGCTGTTGCTGGCGCGCTGGCTGAGCTGATGCATGCGCGAAATGGACTCGATCAACTCCGTACGCCCGACCACTCCGCTTTGATGAGCCTCGCTGGCGGCACTGAGCGCCTGGCGACTGAGGGTCGAGGTGGCCTGTTCGGTGGTGATCATGACCTCGGCATTGCTGACGATCTGTGCCGCCGACGTGAGCTGCGATTGCAGTTTGTCCGCCAGTTGCCGAACCGAAAACGCCACACCGGCGGCCGACAGTGCGTTATGGCTGGTGGTGCAGGAAAGATCGCGAGTCAACGCGCCGATGGCATCGGGGTTGTCGGGGCAAGCCGCCTGTGGGGTCGCGCGCGAACGCAAACGAGGCAGCCAGATAATCAATATGGCCAGGGGCAGGCCAAGGTAGAGCGACCCGTCGCCCAGTGTCATGCCACTTAACAACAGCATCAGGGCGATGCTTTGCAGCGTTGGCGTCAGCCAGCGGTTTTTCGGCAACAGCACGGGTGCGGGCACTGCCGCAACCAGAGACCCGTCTTGCGTCATCATCGTCACCCCGTAAAGCTTCTAATTGTTGTCTTCGCATTAAACGCCACCATAAAGCCATTATCCATGAGCCTTTAGTCGCGAACGTTGCAGCAGATCAATAGAAGAACTGGGAAATCGAAGACGGCAGAAAACAAAGATCGCAGCCTGCAACAGCGCCCTACTTCAATTGCGTAGGAGCTGCCGCAGGCTGCGATCTTTTCAAGGCAGCCCGGATTAACGGGGCTGCCCCACAGAATCAGGCCTGACGCTGGTGCTTGTCGATTTGCTCGTGACGTTCCTGAGCTTCGATGCAGTACTTGGTGGTCGGGCTGATCAGCAGGCGCTTGAGGCCAATCGGCTCGCCGCTGTCGTCGCACCAGCCGAAGCTGTCTTCCTTGATGCGTTCCAGCGCTTGTTCCAACTGAGGCAGCATGCGCTGATCGCGATCGATCGCATTCACCAGCCAGGTGCGCTCTTCTTCGACCGAAGCCGCGTCTGCCGGATCGGCCGGGGTGTCCAGGCTTTCGATGGCGATGCGGTTCTGTTCGATGCGCTCATGGGTTTCGACTTTCATGTTCTGCAACAGCTCGGAGAAAAAAGCATGTTGCTCGGCATTCATGTAGTCATCCGCCGGCATGGCCAGCAACTTGTCCTTTGTCATTGATATCTCTATAAAAAAACGTGCATTAAGGCGAATAAGGGAGCGTTCCGGCAGGCCTGGGCAGGCCATCGGAAAGGCGCCGTTTGTTCCAAGCGCCACCCGGCACTCAATTTACGAGGGGCGGCAGTCTAAGGCCGACTTGAGGCCTCAGCAACTGAAAAGACAGCGAATTTGTCCGACAAAGCCCTGAAAATGCTCTACGGCAGGCTTTGAGGCGGTAATCGGAGTGCGTTTATAGCAAGAAATTCAATCGAGCGGCTGTATATAGATGACAAACGGCCTGGACCGGGCATTTTTCACTGTCATTTGCAGGGCTGCGAACCTCAGCTAAGGTTGTCCCTCCCGAAATGGCCATATAAAGGAAAGGACCATGAAGCTGATCGGTATGCTGGATTCGCCCTACGTACGGCGCGCCGCCATTTCTGCCAAATGCCTGGGAATCACGCTGGAACATCAATCGGTCTCGGTGTTCCGCCACTTCGAACAATTCCAGCAGATCAACCCGGTGGTCAAGGCGCCCACCCTGGTGCTGGATGACGGTGAGGTGTTGATGGACTCGACACTCATCATCGACTACCTGGAAACCCTGACCCAAAAAAGCCTGATGCCCGCCGAACCGGGTCAACGCCTGCGCGCGCTGCGCCTGATCGGCCTGGCGTTGGCCGCCAGCGAAAAGTCCGTGCAGCTTTACTACGAGCGCAACCTGCGGCCGGCAGAGATTCAATTCGAACCCTGGGTGCAGCGGGTCGAAGGACAGCTGACGGCGGCCTATTCAGCGCTGGAGCGGGAGCTGGAAAAGCAGCCGCTGAAGACTGACGGTCCGATTGAGCAGGACGGCATCACGCTGGCGGTGGCCTGGAGCTTCACCAATCTGGTGGTGCCGGACCAGGTGAGTGCGGCGCAGTTTCCGCGGATCGCAGCGTTCACGAAGTATGCCGAGGGACTAGAGGTGTTTGTCAGTACGCCGATTGACTGACGGATTCATTTCGCCTGATCTGCCGCTATCGCGAGCAGGCTCGCTCCCACAGTAATTTTCTTCGTACGCGGGCTTTGTGTTCGACATCAATCCGTTGTGGGAGCGAGCTTGCTCGCGATGGCGTCGTGTCAGTCGACACATGAATTGCCTGTCAGCCCGCTATCGCGAACTAGATGAAAGTTAATTTATTAAGTCGCGGGCAATTCTTGGCAAAATGCTCGCAACTTCGTATTGAACTGCTTATCAGGCCAGCCCTATGACCCGCATCTTGACCATCGAAGACGACGCCGTGACCGCCCGGGAGATTGTCGCCGAACTGAGTAGCCACGGCCTCGACGTCGACTGGGTCGACAATGGCCGCGAAGGGCTGGAGCGTGCGGTCAGCGGCAACTACGACCTGATCACCCTCGACCGCATGTTGCCCGAGCTCGATGGCCTGGCGATCGTCACCACGCTGCGGACCATGGGCGTGGCCACGCCGATCCTGATGATCAGCGCGCTGTCCGACGTCGATGAGCGCGTGCGCGGCCTGCGCGCCGGCGGCGACGACTACCTGACCAAACCCTTCGCCACCGATGAAATGGCCGCCCGGGTTGAAGTCCTGCTGCGCCGGCAGAACACCGTGACCGCCCAGGCCACCACTTTGCGGGTGGCGGATCTGGAACTGAACCTGATCAGCCACGAAGCCAGTCGCGACGGTCAGCTGCTGACGCTGTTGCCCACCGAGTACAAACTGCTGGAATTCCTGATGCGCAACACCGGGCAAATCCTCTCGCGGATGATGATTTTCGAAGAGGTCTGGGGTTACCACTTCGATCCCGGCACCAACCTGATCGACGTACACATCGGCCGTCTGCGCAAGAAGATCGACCCGCCTGGCAATGCCCCACTGATTCGGACCGTGCGAGGCTCGGGTTATGTCATTGCCGAACCCGTCTAAAGGCTGGCGCTCTTCCAGCAGCCGTCTGCTGGCGCTCTACAGCTCGCTGTTCGTGATCTGGAGCGGGATTCTCATGGGGGTCATGTACTACGAGGTTTCCGCTTACCTGGACAACCTGGCCAAGCATTCGCTGATGCAACGCCAGCACCTGTTTTCACGCTTCTCCGGCGAGCAACTGGTGGACGCCCTCGCCGTCAGCATGACCTTCGACATCCGCGGCATCGACGCCTACGGCCTGTTCGATGCCCGGCACCATTACCTCAGCGGCGCCCTGCGCTACATTCCGAACGGCTTGCCACTCGATGGCAAGATCCACATGCTGCGCGATTGCGATGCCTCCGACGACAGCGACGAGCAGACGCTGCCCGCCGACAGTTGTGACGCCGTGGCGACCCGCACCCTCGACGGCCGCTGGCTGGTGCTGGTGCGCGACAACGGTTCGTTGTTTGCCGTGACCCGGATCATCCTTCACGCCTTGTTCTGGGGTGTGACCCTGACCATCGTGCCGGGCATCGTCGGCTGGTATTTGCTGCGCCGCCGCCCGTTGCGGCGCATTCGCGGGATTCAGGCCAGTGCCGAGGCCATCGTCGCCGGCGACCTGAGCCGACGCTTGCCACTGTCCAATCGGCGTGACGAACTGGACATGCTCGCCGCCATCGTCAACGCCATGCTCGAACGCATCGAGCGCTTGATGAACGAGGTCAAGGGCGTGTGCGACAACATCGCCCATGACCTGCGCACGCCCCTGACCCGTCTGCGCGCGCAGCTTTACCGCATGCAGCAACAAGCCGGCGAAGGCTCGCCGCAGGCCATGCAACTGGACCTGGTGCTGGCCGAGGCCGATACGCTGATGGCACGTTTCCGAGGCTTGCTGCGGATCTCCGAGCTGGAAGATCGCCAGCGTCGCTCCGGTTTCGTCCAGGTGGACCCGGTGGCGTTGCTGCAAGAACTGCATGAGTTCTACCTGCCCCTGGCGGAAGACGACGACCTGGTGTTCCAACTTCATCTGCCCGCGTCATTGCCACCCCTTAATGGCGACCGCGCGCTGATGTTCGAAGCGGTGGCGAACCTGCTCAGCAACTCGATCAAATTCACCCCGCCCGGCGGCGCAGTGATCCTGCGCGGGATCAATGATGGCGGGCACACGCGAATCGAAGTACTCGACTCCGGCCCGGGCATTCCCGAAGCGGAACGTGAAGCGGTGTTCCAGCGCTTCTATCGCGCCGAGGCGGGCAATCACAAAAGCGGCTTCGGGCTGGGGCTATCCATCGTCGCGGCGATTGTCAGTCTGCATGGGTTTACCCTGGAAGTGGGCAGCAGCGAACTGGGTGGCGCGCGGCTGGTGCTTGATTGTCGGGAGAGTCTGATTCCCCCGGCCTGATAAAAATCTGCCTGAACTGACACAAAACCTGTGGGAGCGAGCTTGCTCGCGATGGCGATCCGTCAGGCAATGATGATTCGCCTGACACTACGCTATCGCGAGCAAGCTCGCTCCCACAGTTGATTGATGTCGTACGCAGCATTTTTGCTCACTGGAATCCAGTGTGGGAGCGAGCCTGCTCGCGATGGCGGTGCCTGTTTAAAGCACATGTTTAACGGCTGTCAGCGTAACTTGATGAAAGCTACAACGCCTTGCGCCATTGCCTACGGTTACGCCAGAATCCGCCGGCTTACGCGCCTTGAGTCCGGGCATTATCGTTAGCCGGTCGCTGAAAAACAGCGATCGGGTTTGGTAGCCCGGAGTACTGCGCGTAGCGCCACTTCAAGCAGTTGCTGCTTTTATGGTTGTCATGCGCAGGGCCTCTTCGGGGGCGCCGGTTCCAGTACTCCGGTCTACCAACCTGTGCATGGCCACCGCCCTTCGTTTGGTAGCGAAAGTGATGGCTCCAATTTTTACAGTACTGGAGTTCTATCGATGATCAAACCAACACCCAACCCCCCGGTAACAGATCCCGCCTCCCCCTACGAAAGCCCCGACTCAAAGCAATTCCACGAAGCCGCAGAACGCGCCCTCAATCACTACCTCAACCCCGCCGCCAACATCATGGCCACGCCCCACAAACCGTCCACGATGTTCACCATCAACCCCGACATCGACACCGAAACCCTGCTGGCCCACGCCTGCGAATCACTGGCCTCAGCCAATGTGATGACCAACGATCTGGCGGGTTTTCTTGAGGGCTCGCACCGCAACACGCTGCTGGGTATTGCACAGGTCATCATGCTGGGTGAATTGGCGGTGAACCGGGCGCTGGATCGACTTGATCCGCCTGAGTAAAGCTCCGTACGTGTGGGAGCGAGCTTGCTCGCGATGGCGGCAGCACATCCAACATTTAAGTGACTGACACACCGCTATCGCGAGCAAGCTCGCTCCCACAGGTTGCGCGCACTTCCTGACTGTCCTGGTCATCTCTCGGGCCAAACTTGCGACTGCTGCCCAGCGGGATTGAAGCAGGCTACCGTCAACAAATCCCTACGCACCACAAAGCCTACCTATCAGTTCTGATAGTTCCAACCGGTTGCATAACCGCCAATACTGAACGCCTGCACTTCGGCCCCTCGGAGCACCCACCCATGCTATCGCCACACAAAACCGTACTCTGCCAGTATCGCTACGATGCCCTCGACCGGTTGATCGAAAGTAGTCCACAGCAAACACCACAACTTCAACGCTTCTACTGTAAAAGCCGCCTTGCGACCGAAATACAGGGCACGATACAGCATTCCATCATTCAGCACGGCGACTTGCTGCTTGCACAGCAACAGCGCGAAGGTAATGAACGCAATGCCCACTTGCTGGCTACTGACCAACAGCGTTCAGTTATACACACACTCGATGCGAACCTTCACTCAAAACCCATCACCTATTCGCCCTACGGCCATCGCCACCCTGAAAATGGCTGGCTTAGTCTTTTGGGGTTCAATGGTGAACGACCCGACCCGGTGACCGGGCATTATTTATTGGGGAACGGGTATCGGGCTTTTAATCCGGTGTTGATGCGATTTAATAGTCCGGACAGTTGGAGTCCTTTTGGGAAAGGTGGGTTTAATGCATATGCGTATTGTGGGGGAAACCCGATAAATCGAAGCGACCCTACCGGCCATTTCACGCCAACAAAAATCTTATTTTCGACAGCCCGCGCCATAATTACTCAATTAACAGACAACTCTCAACTCATATATAAATTAAAACCGGGAATCTCGACAACACAAGCAATTAAAGCCATCAATGACATGGATGAATTATTGTTTGCCCGTTCGCATGTGGCCTACCAAAACATGGAATACCTAAAAGAACTGAAAGCCCTTAGAAACAACAGACTAAATCTACAAAAAATCACAACTGAACATCTTCAATCAAAATCATACCCCATAGACAAACTCCCCCTTCCGCCCGGCTTAAAATCTTCCCTAAAGAACATCGACGCCACAAGCGAACGACACAAATTACTTGAGTACATAGATATAAACAAGTACGGAGCAACCATCGACCAGCCCGGCCCCATCCACTGGAAAAACCTACTTGAAGCTCGCAAAGGAAACTTCAGCCCATCAATACCGCGCTCCAAACTACCAACTCCTGAATCCGCAAATGCATACTGGCATGAAATTCATAATATAAGAAACCCTCGCCATGACGAATTAACAGCTCGCATACAGTCCATTAGAGAAGCGCACTTTTTAAACTAACCCTTGCAGCCACCTGAATGACAAATGCACCACTCACCAATTGGTTGATTTATTAACGCGCCACGCTGGACGGGCCATTTTTCCGGAATTGGGACAACGACGGGTTCGATGCTCTGCAGAAACTGGAGATACAACGCTGTACCTGTAGGAGCGAGCTTGCTCGCGATGGCGGCAGCACATCCAACATTTAAGTGACTGACACACCGCTATCGCGAGCAGGCTCGCTCCTACAGGGTTTGGTGCTTTACTGAAAAGACCCAGCCCCCAGCGAGCCATCACCATGAACCGCAACGACCTGCGCCGTGTGGACATGAACCTGCTGGTGATTTTCGAAACCCTGATGTTCGAGAAGAACCTGACCCGGGCCGGGGAAAAGCTGTTCCTCGGCCAGCCTGCCGTCAGCGCATCGCTGGCAAAATTGCGCGATCTGTTCGACGATCCGTTGCTGGTGCGCAATGGACGCACCCTGGAGCCGACCCTGCGGGCATTGCAGATTCTCAAGGAATTGCAGCCAGCGATGGACACCATTTCCGGGGCGGTCAGCCGGGCCAAGGATTTCGAGCCCTCCACCAGCCGCGATGTGTTTCGTATCGGACTGTCCGACGACGCCGAATTCGGACTGTTTCCGCCACTGCTCAAGCAGATTCGTGAAGAAGCGCAGAACGTGGTCGTGGTGGTGCGCCGAGTGAATTTCCTGCTGATGCCGTCGATGCTGGCCAGCGGCGAGATTTCCGTCGGCATCAGCTACACCACGGAATTGCCGGCCAATGCCAAGCGCAAGAAATTGCGCGACTTGAGCGTGAAGATCCTGCGTGGCGATGACCGCCCCGGCCCGTTGACCCTGGACGAGTTCTGCGAACGCCCTCACGCGCTGGTGTCGTTTTCCGGGGATCTGAGCGGTGCCATCGACAATGACCTGGCGCGGATCGGCCGTTCGCGCCGGGTGGTGCTGGCGGTGCCACAGTTCGCGGGGTTGCGGGCCTTGCTGGCGGGCACCGACATGCTCGCCACCGTGCCGGATTACGCGGCCAATGCATTGATCGAAGGCAGCAGTCAGTTACGGGCGGACGATGCACCGTTTGATATCAACCTGTCCGAACTGTCGATGGTCTGGAACGGGGTCAACGATAACGATCCGGCAGAACGCTGGTTGCGCTCGAAAATTGCACAGCACATGGCGGCGCCACTATCGGGGCATTGATCGACTGCAGGACCACCGGCTCGGACTCGCGCAGGTACACCGGCATGTCGGTCACCGGTGGCATGGCCGGAATCTCGAAGTACATCTGCACCACCCAGCCACGGTGATAGCTGGCGTGGTTGACCACGTGCATCAGCATCGCGCCGGCACTCATGGTGCCGCTTTCGCCTGAGACAAAGGTGAATTCCAGGGGCTTGTCCAGGGAGGCATCGGTTTGCCGGGCACTCCAATCGCAGTACCAGCGATCGATGTTTTTTTGCGCCATGCGCAGTTCGGACAGATCGGCATGCAGCAGGTCGTGTGAAGTCTTGAAGCCATGCCCCCGGCCTTCGAGGTGCGCCTGCCAGATGCAATCGACCACGTACACGTGATTGAGGGTGCCAATCATGTTTTTGAACACCGACACCCGTTCTTTTTTGACTTCGCCCGGAGGGAGCGCCGCGAGGCTGTCAAAGAGGCGCTGATTGGCCCAGCGCTTGTAATCGGCCAGCAGGCAGGCAGTGCGTACGGTGATCATCAGAGTTCTCCGATGGCAGTAAGCGCATCCCCTAGCATAGACCCGATGGCCACAAAGCAGCGCCAGCCCTGATCATCGGTCGTCCAGGTGTTTCACCACCAACTCGGCGATCGCCAGGCAACTGGTCAGCCCCGGTGACTCGATGCCGAACAGATTCACCAGCCCCGGCACGCCATGTTCGGCGCGAGCGCTGATGAGAAAGTCGGCGCTCGGCTCTGTCGGCCCGCTGATTTTCGGGCGAATGCCGCTGTAGGCCGGTTGCAGGCTGTTGTCCGGCAACCCCGGCCAATAACGGCGGATCGCCTGATAAAACCCCTCGGCCCGATTGGGCTCGACGCGGTAATCAATGTGCTCGACCCATTCAACATCCGGCCCGAAGCGCGCCTGCCCGCCCAGGTCCAGGGTCATGTGCACACCCAGTCCGGCGCTCTGCGGGGCCGGATACACCAGGTGGCGAAACGGCGCCCGGCCGCTGAAACTGAAATAACTGCCCTTGCACAAATGCGCCCGGGGAATGAATGCCCCAGGCAGTCCGACGATGCTGCTCGCCACCTCGGGAGCGGACAGCCCCGCGCAGTTGATCAGTTCGCGGCAGCACAGCGTCATGGGTTGACTGCCGCCCATGTGCAGCTCGAAACCCTGTTCGATGCAACGGGCAGACAGCAGCGGCGTGTGCAAGGCCAGCGTGGCGCCGAACCTCTGGGCATCGCCCTGGAGCGCCAGCATCAGCCCGTGGGAGTCGACAATGCCGGTAGACGGCGACCACAGCGACGCGACGCAGGACAACGCCGGTTCAAGCTCCCGGGCCTGCGGGCCATCCAGCCATTGCAGGTCATCGACACCATTGGCACGCCCCTGCTGCAACAGGCGCTGCAAAGCCGCGTGCTGCTGCTCGTCGGTGGCCACTATCAGCTTGCCCACGCGCCGGTAATCGACACCGTGCTCATCGCAATAGGCGTAGAGACGCTGCTTACCCTCCACGCACAGCCGCGCCTTGAGGCTGCCGTCCGGATAATAGATGCCGGCGTGAATCACTTCTGAATTACGCGAACTGATGCCCGTGCCGATCCCCTCACTCGCCTCGACCACCAGCACTTCCCGCCCGTTCCTGGCCAGGGCTCTGGCCACCGCCAGGCCGACCACGCCGGCCCCGATCACCACGCTTTGAATATCGACGTTCAACGACCTTGCCTCCCTCTCACCCCGTTCCTCGCTAATGCCAGGGAACTCTCGGCGACCGTCACGCATCCTAAACTATGTGGTACTTACCTTATGCTTCATGCTGTCGGAGGACACCGTCATGCGCCGCATATTTATCATTTCTTCCCTGGTACTTTGTTTACCCTTCGGCTCGGCTCTGGCCGATGTGGATGCGGGTGACGTCGCCACTTCCGCCGGGGTTTCCGCCTCGCTGTACTCGACGTTCAAAGACGACAAACTCATGATTCCCGCCCGGGATGACGCTTCCAGCTTCGTCGCCAGCGGCGGTGCGATTCGTGGTGCTTACCTGGAGGCACTGTTGAAAAAGGTCCGCCAGGACAATCCCGCCCTCAACAATGCAAGCGACGAAGACCTGGCCCGCGCCATTCTCGTCCAGGACGGCGTTGCCACCGATCACTGAAGATCGTCATCGCCAGCGGTGGGGCTTGTGACACCGGGATAGCGTTTCCAGCCCTACCTGGCGTGCGTGCCAGTGGACAAACGTGCCCACCCGGCCACGATTTGGGCGTTGATACTCACCCCGCCGCACACCACGATCACCACGTCATTGGCGTCGGCAATCGCCGGGTGATCCAGGTAGGCAATCGCCAATGAAACCCCGCACGCAGGTTCGACCAGCTGACGCAAATCATTGGCGTAACGCACTACGCCCATGATCGCCTCATCATCACTGAGCACCACGCACTCATGGGGGAATTCGCCGATGTGCTTGACCGGCCAGGTGGCCACTTGTGCGGCGCCCAGGGACGTGGCGACAGTGTCGATTTTCGGCAGTCTGACCGGATGCCCGGCCGCCACCGCCGCGGCGAATGATGCCGCGCCTTCGGTTTCGCAGGCAACGATGCGGCAATCGGTGCGCCGATGACGAATCAGGCCGGTGAGCAGCCCCGCCAGCAAGCCACCGCCGCCCACCGATGTCACCAGCACATCCACTGGCGGGCAGTCTTCAAGGATTTCATCGACCATGGTGCTGTGCCCTTCCCACAACACCGGGTGGTCGAAGGCCGGCACAAATTCAGTGCGCGGGTCCTGGGCGAGTTCCCGCGCCCGTTGATTGGCTTCGTCCCAGACCTTGCCGTGCACGATCACCTCGGCGCCGGTATTGCTGATCCGCGCCCGGGTACTCTGAGGGGTGGTGTGCGGCACCACGATGCATGCCTTGAGCCCCAGGCATGCAGCGGCCATGGCCGTGGCCAGTCCCGCGTTACCGCCGGAGGGACAGACCACCTTGCGCTTGCCCTGCTGCGCCGCCCGGCTGCACAGCAAGCCAATGCCGCGTATTTTGAACGAGCCGCCAGGTTGCAGGTTTTCCAGTTTCAGCCAGATGCGGCGGGTCGGGGTCGACAGGCCAGGGTGCAGGATCAAAGGCGTTCGGATGTGAAGCATATGGGCTCCTGTTACACGCCACCGGCCCGTCGAGCTTGCACGAGCCGGTGGTGAACGGTCCTCTCTCCCAAGCTTAGTTCACCCGACCTCGGGGCGACCGCCTCAGCGATAGCGCGGCGCCGCCACGGAGTTGCCAAACAACCCGGACAGCGTCTGCCGCTGGGCTTCGTAACAGTCCCACTGGCTGGCATCGTGCAGGCCGGGAATGGTCACCACTTCGCCGGCCGCCAGGCCAACGAGCGCGGCATCGACCATGTCTTCGGCCGACATCACGATTTCCTGCGGCAGGTTTTCCACCGGGTTGCCGGCCTCGCTCCAGAAATCAGTGGCGGTTGCCCCCGGCAACACAGCCTGGATGCGCACGCCTTTGTCCGCCAGTTCATGCTGCATCGACTGGCTCAGGCTCAAGACGAACGCCTTGGTACCGCCGTACACGCCGTTGAGGATTTCCGGGGCGATGGCGACGATGGAGGCGATATTGATCACGGTGCCAGTGCCCCGGGCGACGAAGCCCGGCACCACGGCATACGCCAGGCGCATCAATGCTGTCACGTTGAGGTTGATCATCGCTTCCATGTCGTCCACGGGACTTCCTAGCAGCGACATGACGCCACCGACTCCGGCGTTGTTGACCAACAGGGTGATGCTGGCATCGCTGCGCAGGATCTGTTCGACCCGCAGCGAATCCGCCTTGTTCTTCAGGTCCGCGACAATCACTTCCACGGTGCGTCCGGTCTGGTCGCTCAAATGATTGGCCAGGGCATTGAGCCTGGCCCGGCTGCGGGCCACCAGGATCAGGTCGTAACCCTGCCGGGCGAGACGATCGGCATACACCGCGCCAATGCCCGAAGAAGCGCCGGTGATCAGTGCAGTACCTTTGGATGAGAGCGCCATGGTGCAATTCCTCTACGGTGAGGCGAGAGATTCGCCGGGTGCAGACCGTTATAAAGGGACTTACGACTGTCTCAAATGACGTTTAAAGTACGTTTTTCGGACATGAGCATTTGAGGGCAGCCCCATGATCAACGTGGCGTTCGTGGTTTTCGAGGGTTTCCAGTCCATGGCGCTGGCCGCCATGCCGGTGTTCGAGTACGCCAATTTCAGTGCCGCAGAGACGCTGTATGACGTGCGCGTGCTGTCCGAAAACGGTCACACCCTGCGTGCCTCCGGCGGTTTGAGCGTCGGCACCGAGGCATTCGACGGGCGCGTGTTCGACACGGTGATCGTGGTCGGCGGCGACTCGATCATCGAACAGGCGCCCGAGGCCGTGCTGGATTACCTGCGGGCCAGTATCAATTCGGCACGCCGCACGGCGTCGATCTGCTCCGGGGCGTTCGTCATGGCCCAGGCCGGCTTGCTCGACGGACGGCGGGCCACCACCCACTGGGCCTACGCCCGGGAACTGCAGGCACGGTTTCCGGCGATCAAGGTCGAGCCTGATCGCATCTATGTGATCGACGGTTCGATCTGGACCTCCGCCGGCATGACGGCGGGCATCGACCTCGCCCTGGCCATGGTGGAAAAGGACCACGGCGCCGAGCTGGCCCGGGCCGTGGCGCAGAAACTGGTGATGTACCACCGGCGCGCCGGCGGCCAGTCGCAGCACTCGGCGCTGCTGGAGCTGGCACCGAAATCCGATCGTATTCAAACCGTGCTCGGCTACGCCCGGGAACACCTCGCCCAGCCTCTTTCGGTGGAGCAACTGGCGCAAGTGGCCAACCTCAGCCCCCGGCAGTTCAGCCGGGCATTTCGCGCCGAAACCGGGCAATCCCCGGCCAAGGCCATCGAGAACCTGCGTCTGGAAGCGGCGCGACAGATGCTTGAACGCGGACGCCTGACCCTCGACCAGATCGCCCAGGAAACCGGGTTCACAGACCGCCGTCGCATGCGCGAAACGTTCCTGCGGGTGTTCGGTCAACCGCCACAGGTGATTCGGCGCAATGCGAGAGCGGAGGAGTTTGTGTAGGCGCCGGCTCGCCGGTCATATCCTCTGAAGCCGGTGTCGAGTCTTCAAACGCCTTCGCTGGCAAGCCAGCTCCTACAATGAAGGGAGGCACTTTCGCGTGTGAGGCACTTATGAAAATCTCGGCCAGACTGGCGTTTTTCGCCGTGGTCAGCACCCTCGCCTACCTTGGCCTGGCGATCTGGGGAATCGGTGGATTCGCGGCTTATTTCAGCCACGGTTCACTGCTCGTCATTGCCCTGGCCACCCTGATCATGGCTGTCGCGTCTCTGTTCACCGAGGTCAACCTGAGTTCGGGGGAACGCGAAGACCGGGCCAACCGCTGGGTCATTCCGGCCTTCGGGGTGATCGGGTTGCTGAGCGGCTTTCTGCCGGCCTATACCGACCGCATCGATTTCTGGACCTTTGGCGGTGAAGGCGTGCGCTGGCTTGGGGCGCTGTTGTTCATCGTCGGCGGCGCGCTGCGGTTGTGGCCGGTGTTTGTGCTGGGCAAGCGCTTCAGTGGGCTGGTGGCCATTCAGCCGGGCCATCGACTGGTCACCGAGGGAATCTACCGCAACCTGCGCAACCCCAGTTATCTGGGGATGATGGTCATCGGCATCGGTTGGGCACTGGCCTTTCGTTCTGGTGTCGGGCTGATATTGGTGGCGCTGACGCTGATCCCGCTGATTGCGCGCATTCACTCGGAAGAGGCCTTGCTGAGGGCGCAGTTCGGCAGCGAATACGAGGCCTATTGCGCTCGTTCCTGGCGGTTGATCCCCGGGCTTTACTGAAGAAACGCAGGCCCCTGTGGGAGCGAGCTTGCTCGCGATAGCGTCTACCTGTTTGCTATTGATTTGACTGGAAAACTGCTATCGCGAGCAAGCTCGCTCCCACATTAGACGGCGTGCAGGCGCAGACCTGCGGCATCCACCAGAACCCGCACCGATTCATAACTTGCCAACGTCGCATGCAACGTCTCGATCGGCTGCTCATGGGTCGCCGTGACAATCATCAAGTCCGCCCCCGCCGCCTCAGCCGCCAGAATCCCCACCGTGGCGTCCTCAAAAACCAGGCACTGCTCAGGCTCGACGCCCAAGCGCCGGGCCGCGAGTTTGTACCCCGCCGGATCGGGTTTGCCGACCGTGACGTCCTCGGCCGTAATCATGACGTCAGGCTCCGGTATCCCCGCCGCCGCCATCCGCCGCAACGCCAGTTCCCGCGGGGCGGAAGTGACGATGGCCCATTGGCCGGCTGGCAAGGACCGCAAGAATTTCGCCGCGCCAGCCACTTCCAGTACCCCGTCGACGTCGACGACTTCCGCTTCGGTAATCCACGCGGCTTCGGCCTCGGCATCCACCCCAGGCAAGTCCAGGCGCCTGATGGTGTCGATGGCGCGGGCACCGTGAATGGTCGGCAGGAAGCTGTCGACATCGACACCATGGCGCACCGCCCAGGTGGTCCAGACCCGCTCGGCGGCGGCAATGGACGTCAGGACGGTGCCGTCCATATCGAACAGAAAGGCTCGGTAAGTCGAGTTGAATACAGAGTGATCGGACAAGGAAAAGAACCTCGCAGGTGCCGGACGGATTTGCCCGGCAATGTAGCATCTGCGCGCAGGTCAGTTGAGTCGTTTGGACTTGAAGGTCTGGCCCACGCAATCGAGCAGCCCGCCAATCATCCAGGGTTTCTTGATGAAAGAGACCGCGTGCCGCACGCCTGCGCTTTCAGGGGTTTCGAAACCGGACATGATCATGATCGGCTTGTCCGGCCAGCGATCGCCGAACTGGTTGGCCAGGTCCGCGCCGTTGAGCGTGCCGGGCATGGTGATGTCTGTCAGCAGCATGCCCACCTGTGGCGCATGCTGCTCCAGATAAATCGCTGCCGCGTCCGCGCTGATTTGCGGCTCGACGACAAAACCTTCCTCCTGAAGAATTTCACAGAGAAACTCCAGGATCAGCGGGTCGTCCTCAACCACCAGAATCAACCCGCCAGGAAGATCCCCACCCGCCGTCGGTACTCGACTCATGACCGTGCCGCTCCCTGATTGCCTCGATGATTTCGCGGGTTCTGATCCGCCACCTAAAAGGTATGAGCAGCGGAATCGGTGGAAATTCATTTTTGATACAGCAGATCGACAATAGGAAAACCTGTGGGAGCGAGCTTGCTCGCGATGGCGGCGTGCCAGTCAACAGGGATTCGACTGTCAGGCCCTCATCGCGAGCAAGCTCGCTCCCACAGGTTTTGTGTTGCCTTTGATTATTGCGACATGGCGTCTTTGCTCATGCTGTCCTTGGACATGGCATCTTTCTTCATCGCGTCCTTGGACATTGCATCCTTGGACATGCCGTCTTTGGACATGGCGTCTTTGGACATGGCGTCCCTGGACATCGAATCGGTCTTCTTCATCGCATCCTTGGACATGGCATCTTTGGACATCGAGTCCTTGCTCATGCTGTCCTTGCTCATGCTGCCGTTATCAACAGCAGTAGCGGCAAACACAGAGGCAGCACCAACGGCCAGGCACATGGACAGAACAACAGTGGTCAACTTTTTCATGATGGATCTCCTTGGAGCACGGGTTTGCGGACGGTGAATGTTTCGCACGTTCATCAGCTGCCACCGAACCAGTTGTAGCCCTGGTCTTCCCAGTAGCCGCCGCTGTAGGTGTTGCTGACGAAAATCGCCTGAATGTGTTTGGGGTTCTTGTAGCCAAGCTTGGTGGGCATGCGCAGCTTCATCGGGAAGCCGTATTCGCGCGGCAGCACCGCGCCGTCCCAGGTCAGCGCCAACAGGGTTTGCGCATGCAGCGCGGTGGCCATGTCGATGCTGGTGTAGTAGTCGTCGGCGCATTTGAAACCGACGTATTTGGCATCGGTGTCGGCGCCGATGCGCTTGAGGAAATCGCTGAAGCGCACGCCGCCCCAACGCCCGATCGCGCTCCAGCCTTCGACGCAAATGTGCCGGGTGATCTGCTCGGTCTGGGCCATGGCCCTTAGCTCTTCGAGGCGCCAGCTGCGCTTGTCGGCGACCAGGCCGGTGACTTCCAGGCGATAGCCCTCCTCCTCCACCGTCGGCGCTTCGTCGATGCCGTAGAAGGCATTGAAGGGAAACGGCCGGGTGATCATCGATTCGGGATAGGTCGGCGCCATCGCGTTGGGGTTGAACAGCCAACCTTGCACCCGGTCGTTGAAGCGCGACATGGACGACAGCGCAGTCTCAACACTGTCGTTGTCAGTGATGTTGCAGCCGGACAGCATCGCCACGCCGCCAAGGGTCAGGCCGCGCAACAGGAACGAGCGGCGCGAGCGGTCCTCGATCTGTGGCGCGAGGATCTTGCGGGCATCGGTGAGGATCGAATCCTCGTCCAGCCCGGCTACCTGAATGCGCTTTTTCATACCTGCTCCTTGTGGCCGACGATCATGGCCCACAGCGTTTTTGGAACCAGTGCGACCATCACCAGATGCACCGCCACGAAGGCCACCAGCAATGCCATGGCGAAGAAGTGCACACGGCGTGCGCCCTCGTAGCCGAACAGCAACTCACGCAACAGCGGAAACTGCACCGACTTCCACAACACCAGCCCGGAGAGCACCAGCAGGAGGATGTCGACCATCACGAACAGGTATGCAAAACGCTGCACCTGGTTGTAATGATTGAGGTCGGCGTGCCCGAGTTTTCCCCGCAAGGCGGCCCACAGGTCGTGCAACACGCCTTTGGGCGACACCGGGAAGAAACGCCGCTTCAGGCGCCCGCTGAACAGGTTGAAGGCCAGGTAAATCAGACCGTTGACCGCCAGGAACCACATCGCCGCGAAGTGCCATTGCAGCGCGCCTGCCAGCCAGCCGCCGAGGGTGATCGAATTGGGAAAGCTGAAATCGTAGAGCGGCGAGGCGTTATAGATGCGCCAACCGCTGGTGACCATCACCAGCACCGCCAGGGCGTTGAGCCAATGGGTCAGCCGCAGCCAGCGTGGATGGCTGGCCTTGGGTGAAGCAGTTGTCTGCGACATGTCCGGCTCCCGTTTGTTGTTGTTCGTTGGAGCCGAGTATGGAAGCCGGAAGATCGCCAAATCCTCACGCAAAGTTAAATTAAACGTGATAACTCTCGGGACACGCGCCCCGCTTTCTGCCTCCCGACAATCAACCTCGTCATCAACGGACTTGAACGGCGCGTTGCGACATGACAGCATTCGCAACTGCAACAACTTCCCATTTGCGAATTATCTTCGTTCGAGGTTTCGTCGTGTCGGGCCAGTCCGCTTCGTCCCTTTCCGAGCTTTACCGTGGGCATCACGGCTGGCTTTTCGGCTGGCTGCGTAAAAAGCTCGGTTGTCCCGAAAACGCGGCTGACGTGGCCCATGACACCTTCGTCAAACTGCTGGGCCTGGACGTGCTGCCGACGTTGCAGGAGCCGCGGGCCTATCTGCTGGTGGCGGCCAATCGCCTGTTGATCAATCAGTACCATCGCCGCCAGGTCGAAGCGGAAACCCTGCGCAGCATGGCTGTTCTGCTTGATCAACAGACCCAGCAAGGCCCGGAACGGATCAACGCGATAAACCAGTTGCTCGGTAAAGTTCTGCTGCTCTTGTTGGAAGAACTGGAGGACAAACCGCGCCAGGCGTTCCTGATGGCGCGTGTCGATGGCTGTTCTTATGCCCAGATCGCCAGGCACCTCAAGGTCTCAGAAAGCAGCGTCAAGCAGTACCTGGCCAAGTCGCTTGCGCACTGCCACGCCCGTCTGTTCGACGCCCTGCCCGATGGATTGAACGATGACTGACGGCCTTGTTCAGGAGCAGATCCGCGAGCAGGCGGCACTGTGGCTGGTGCGTCTGGACGAGAACCCGACGACTGCCGAACTGGCCGAATTCAACGCCTGGCGGGACGCGGATGCACGCCATGCGCAACTGTTCGAACAACTCCAGCAACTGTGGCAATCGCTGTCACCGCCCGCGAAAACCCGGCCTCGTCGCGCGCGCCTGATTGGCGCAGCGCTGGTGTTACCGGCGGCAATCGCCCTCGCCCAGTTCCTGCCGGTGCAAACCTGGATCGCGCCCGGCACGCAGGTACCGATGTCGCCCCGCGCCCAACTGATCTTCCATGACAGGCCACTGCCCGAGGTACTGGCCGAAATTGAACGGCATCGTCGGGGCATTATCTGGGTGTCGGATGCGCAATTGCAGGCCCTGCGCTTTACGGGCGTGCTGCCGGCACAAGACAGCGATGCCGCGCTGGCGTTGTTGCAGGCGGCCTTGCCGATACGCGTCGAGAGTTACAGCCAATTGCTAATCCAGGTGCGCAAACGCTGAGTCTCTGGAAAGAGCCTCGAAAAAAATCTTCAAGACAACTGCCCGATTTCATTTCAGCCCGGTCATTGGAGTTAATACAGTCGATTCCATGGGCAACAACAATGACCAACCAGACCTTTTCCCTCTTTCGCCTGAGCGCTCTGGCACTGGCCTTGAGCTGCGCCGCACCGGCCTTCGCCGACACCGCGACAGACACCTGGCACTTCGAGCTGGCGAGCCAGCCGCTGGAAACCGCGCTGACGGCGCTAGCCACTCAAACCGGGCTCTCCATCGGTGTCGACGCGGCACTGCTGCGTGGCAAATCGGCGCCGTCGCTGCAAGGTGACTACAACGCTGAACAGGCGCTCAATGCCGTGCTGCGCGACAGCGGCCTGCAATGGCGCTTCAGCGGGGACAACAGCGTCATCCTGCAACCGGCGCCGGCACCGATGGAACTGGGCAACGGTCCGCTGGCGTTGTCCGACACGGTGGTTTCCGCCACCCGCAGCGAAGCCAGCATCGCCTCGATTCCCGGCACCGTGCAGCTGATATCGCAAAAGGACATTGCGCAACAGTCCGCTGCCGGGCGCAACGTGGCCGACATTCTCGGCACGCTGGTCCCGGGTCTGGCGCCCTCATCCGGGACCATGAGCAACTATGGCCAGACCATACGCGGACGTAACGTGCTGGTGCTGATCGATGGTGTATCCCAGAACGCCAGTCGCGATGTGTCACGCCAACTCAACAGCATCGCGCCATCGAGCATCGAGCGCATCGAAGTGGTCTCAGGCGCCAGCAGCCTTTACGGCGCCGGCGCTTCCGGGGGGATCATCAACGTCATCACCAAACGCAACGAAGGACAACCCTTGGCATTGAGCAGTCGCGTGGGCATCAGCAGCGCCGACAATTTCAATAGCAAAGGCTTTGCCTACGATGTCTTCCAGAGCGTGACCGGGCGTGAGAAAGCCTTCGACTGGTACCTGTCCGCCGACCTGTTGCAACGCAACGATCAATTCGACGGCAATGGTAATCGCATCGCCCAGGAAGCTTTTCAGGGCAGCAACATGGACACCGAGAGCCATGACCTGCACGCCAGATTCGGCTTTGATCTGGATGACGATCGACGCCTGAGCCTTTCCTTGCAGGAATACGAGGACAAGCAAGACACCGGTTACGTGGCCGGCGTTCGCAATGGTGAGTCAGTGGCGGTCAAGGGTTTGCAGCTGAGTGATCAGCCGTTTACCCATAATCAGGCGGTGAACTTCAATTACAGCGATCAGGATCTGTTCGGCCAGCAATTGCAGGTGGAAAGCTACTGGCGCAAACAAGAGGCACGTTTCTTCCCTTACAACTGGGGCGCCAATGCCGGGGTCGTCGCCTCCGAAAGCCAGGCCGATGTCTATGGCGTGCGCACCGCCGTGGACAGTGCGTTGCCCTCGATTGGCAGCGCCACCGGCAGCCTGGTCTGGGGTGCCGACTTCGAGAATGAACGCATCAGCCAGCACGGCGACCGCTACAGCGTCGATGGGTTGGTCTATACGCCGACGGGTCAGCGCTATGCATTTGGCCCCGACATCGAAACCAACACCACCGCGCTCTTTGCCCAGTCGAGCTGGGACATCGGCGACTGGACACTGCGCGGCGGTGCACGGCATGAATGGATTCACAGCGACGTCGCCGACAGCATTGCCTTTGGCGGCATCTGGCAAGCGGGGGTGACCGAGGTGCTGCCGGGCGGCACGCTGAAGTACGAAGACACCCTCTACAACCTTGGCGCGGTCTATCACATCAGCAGTGCGCAGGATGTTTTCGTCAATTTCAGCCAGGGTTTCTCGTTGCCCGATGTCCAGCGTTTCCTGCGTGATGTTCGCGGCAGCTATGACATCCAGGACCTCAACGCCCAGGCCATCAAGGTTGACAGTTACGAACTGGGGTGGCGTGGGGATTGGGATTCGCTGCAAGGCAACATCACCGTGTTCGAAAACCGTTCCGACGTGACTCAGTACTACGATTCCGTCACACGTGCGCAGCGTCTTATCGACCAGAAAGAACGCGTGCGTGGCATCGAGACCAGTCTTGCCTATCACCTGGACGATGCCTGGTCGCTGGGCGGAACCTATGCCTGGACCAAAGGTGAGACCCATCAGAACGGCGAATGGCGCGACCTGCCGGCCACCCGCATCTCACCCGCCAAAACCACGGCCTTCATCGCCTATGAGCAGAGCGACTACAACCTGCGATTGCAAGCCCTTCGCCTGGAAAGCTACGACGCCGGATTCCAGGACGGGAACGGTCGTAAAATCGAAGGCTACACCACGGTCGATCTGTTGGCTGGCGTGGCGCTACCGGTCGGCAAACTGGACCTGGGCATCTACAACCTGAGCGACCGCAACTATCAAACGCTCTACATGCAAGCCAATGCCGCCGCGCCATACCCGAATGCCGAAGGACGTCGATTGGCCGTCAGCTATTCGGTGGACTGGTAAACGCTTGCGCTAACGGTTCGTTGAGGGGGCAATTGGGTTTAGAATGCTGCCCCTTTCACGCCACCGAACCGACCCGATGAACCCTGAAGCCCTCGCCACTCTCAACCAGCACCTGCTGACCGCCCTCGCGGCAGCCCCCGCCGAAACCCGCCGCCTGTTCCACGGCCGTGGCCGCTGCTGGCCAGGGCTGGAGCAAGTGACCGTGGACTGGTTGCAGGGCGTCGTGCTGGTGGCGCTGTTCAAGGAACCGGAAGCGGCGCAGCTGGAAGACCTGAAGCAGTTGCTGATGGCGATCACCGAGTCAGCGCAATGGGCCCAGTCCGGCGCCCACACCCTGTTGCTGCAACATCGCTACCTGCTGCAAAGCACCACCGAGTGGCTGCTGGGGGACGTCATCGAGGAAATGACCATCACCGAGGGTGGCCTGAAGTACCGGGTGGACCTGGGCCGCAAACAGAACACCGGGCTGTTCCTCGACATGCGCTACGGTCGCGACTGGGTGCGGGCCAATGCCGAGGGCAAGCGGGTGTTGAACCTGTTCGCCTACACCTGCGGTTTTTCGGTGGCGGCCATCGAAGGCGGCGCGAGCCACGTGGTCAACCTCGACATGTCGAGCCCGGCCTTGAACCGTGGCCGTGACAACCACCGGCTCAACGGCCACGACATGAGCAAGGTCGGTTTCCTCGGCCACGACCTGTTCAAGTCCTGGGGCAAGGTGATCGGCAAGGGGCCGTACGACCTGGTGATCATCGACCCCCCATCGTTCCAGAAAGGCAGCTTTTTGCTGACCAAGGACTACCAGCGAGTGTTGCGCCGATTGCCGGAATTGCTCAGCCCCCAGGGTACCGTGCTGGCGTGCATGAACGACCCGGCGTTCGGTGCCGACTTCCTGATTGACGGCGTGACCCGCGAAGCGCCAAGCCTGCGGTTCGAACAGCGGCTGGAGAACCCGCCGGAGTTTCCGGATGCGGATGTCGAGTGTGGGTTGAAGGCGTTGGTGTTCAAGCAGCGCCTGACCGACTGACCGTCGTTGCGGCGGGCAGCACGCCCTCATCCCTCGACACTTCATCAATCTGCGCCATGCTCAAGTGCGCCGTTTCCCTCAGGAAGAACGAGCAAACCGCGACAATCGCCAACGCCACCGAGCCATACACTGCAACCCCGACTGCATTGTGGTTGGTGGCAATCAGGATCGCCGTGGCCACGCTCGACGCCGTACCACCGCCCAGTGCTGCGCCGATCTGGTAGGCGGCAGACATCCCCGAATAGCGCATATCCCGGGGGAACTGCTCTGCGAGAAAGGCCGGAATCGGCCCCTGGGTCGCCCCCATGAATGCACCGACCGCGATGTACGCCAGGGTCGATACCCACAGGCTTTTCATGCCGACCAACGGGAAGAAGGCAAAGAACCCGATGGCCATGATGATTGCGCCGAAGATCATGACTTTGCGTCGGCCGATCCGGTCGGACAGCAGGGCAAACAGCGGAGCCGTCACCACGATGGCCACCGACAACGAAAAGTCGAAGATCAGCGCGTCCGTGCTGCTGTAGCCGAGTTGGGTGGCATACGACAAAAAGAACGTGCTGCCGATATAGGCGATGGTCACGTAGCCAAACGCGATCCCGGTGCACAGCAGCATTTCCTTCGGGCGTGCCCGCAGTGCCGCGACCAGGGGAATGCGTGCCTGCGTTTTGTGTTCGACTGGCTGTGCCACCGGTTTTTGCAGCCGCGCATAGAGCCCGATCAGCACCAGCAGACCGCCCAGCCAGAACGGGATGCGCCAGGCGAAATCGGCAAGGTTATCGTTCGAGGCGACACTGACGATGCCGAACACCGCTGCCCCCAGGATGCCACCGATGCCGATGCCCATGCTGGTGAAACTGCCCCACAGTCCTCGTCGACCGGGTGGTGCCGATTCGATGCCGAACAGCGCCGCCCCGCCCCACTCGCCGCCAGCGGCGAAGCCTTGTATCAACCGCAGCAGCACCAGGAGTGCCGGTGCTGCCAGGCCTATCGACGAATAGCCCGGCAGACATCCGATCAAAAAGGTGCTCAGGCCCATCAGCAACAGGGTGATCACCAGCATTTTCTGTCGGCCGATCTTGTCACCGTAGTGCCCGAAGACCATGCCGCCCAACGGACGGGCAAAAAAACCCGCGCCAAAGGCCGCGAAGGCAAACAACGTGGCGGTGAGTGGGTCCATCTGCGGGAAGAACACCTTGGGAAACACCAGCGCCGCCGCCGTGCCGTAGATGACGAAGTCATAGAACTCCAGCGCGGTACCCATGCCGGAGACGAAAAAGGTTCTGAGGGCGGATTGCGAACCCGCCGTGCAATGACCGTTACTAGCCATATCGAGTGCTCTTTTTGTTGTTATGGAGGACGCCGGTTCAGAACCGCTGAAAGCCGTCGCGGGCCAGTTGCATCGGGTTGCCGGCAGCGTATTCGAGGACGCCGTGTTCGCTGTCGATGCCGATGGTCAGCAGGGTTTCCCAGCGCTCGGTGGCCGGCATGCTCAGGTCCGGATGGAAACAGATCGGCGCCTCGTCGCCGGCGGCACCGCACATGGCGGCCGCCCGGCGATTCAAGTCGCCATGGCTCATGTCGACCCGCGCGGCGTTGACATGAGCCAGGCGTGCGTAGGTGGTCGAAGCGTCCGGCGTCCGCTCGCCAAGGCTGAGTGCCGCGTCGAGAAAGTGGTTGGTGTGGGTGATCCAGCCGTCCTCACCGGGCAAAACCACGGCGGTGCCGGCGGCGGACATTTCAATGCTCGCCGCACGTGGCGATGCATCGCTGCGGGAGAACACCGTCAGCACCGTCGAGGCACTGACCCGCGCCGATCGCGCCAGGGCAATCGCCTCTTCTACGCTGGTGGCCTCCTCCAGAATCCGCCGGGCAATCGCATGCACTGGCACCCCGGCCACGGCGTTGTCACTGGCGTGGTGCAGGATGTTGAAGTGCAGCCCGATGCCTGCGCTGTTCACGCCGATCTTGCCGAGCATGCCGAACTCGGTGAACAGCTTGACGGTGAGTCCGGAGCTGGCCGTGAGTTGCAACAGCATGCCGTGGGGCACCAGGGAATCGTGCCAGTCCCAGGTCTGGATGGTCCTGGGCGCATCAGCCCCCGCTGGCGCATGCACCGCCGTCGAACATTCACCTTCGAGCGAGGCTGGCATCACCGCAAGAATTTCCGTACGGGCATTCAGGCTCGCCAGTTGCCACAGGGCAATCCCGGCACCTTCGGCCGTGGCCTCCAGCTCCCGGGCCAGGCTTGGGCTCCAGTCGGTGAGTGCTTGCAGGCTGGCTTCGCCGATCGAGCGCACCTGCTCGGGCGTAACACCGACCTGATTGAAAAAATCGAGATAGAGCGCCACCGTCTTGCCGATCTGTGCGCCCCAGGTTTCGCCAATCTGCTGGCCTCGGATTTGCGGGTTTTGGGTGTCGGTGACGAAGCAATGCAGTTTCACGAGCGGTGGTCCTTTTTTTGCGTTGGCATTCAGCCTGTGGGAGCGAGCTTGCTCGCGATAGCGGTGGGTCAGTCGACATCAATGTTGGATGTGATGACGTCATCGCGAGCAGGCTCGCTCCTACAGGTTCCGGGTTGTGGGGGGGTCAGGATTTACGGGCGAAAATTTCGCGGCCGGCGAACCAGGTCTGCAGCACCCGGGTATCGCGCAGGGCCTCTGGCTTGACCGTGAAGACATCACGGTCGAGGACGATCATGTCGGCCTGTTTGCCCGGCTTGAGCGAACCGATCTGATCCTCGAGGCGCAAAGTGCGGGCGGCGTTGAGGGTGTAGGCCTGGAACATGGTCTGGCGGTCGATGTCTTCGTCAGCGTTGAGTACGCCTTTGGGACCTTTGCGGCTGACCGCCTGGTAGATCGCCTTCCACGGATCCGGCGTGGTGATCGGCCAGTCGCTGGCACCGGCAATGGTCGCGCCGTTCTTCAGCAGTGAGCGGGCCGGGTACGAATACATGAAGGCCATGGCGCTGACATAGGGCTTGACCAGGTCCACGCTCGACTCATCGGCCATGGCCCAATACAGCTGCATCGAGGCAATCACGTTGAGGGTTTTGAAGCGGGCGAATTCCTTCGGATTGACCATCTGCACGTGCGTGATGGAATGGGCAATCCCGCTTTTCCGGTCCTTGCGCGCTTGCTCGATGCCGTTGAGCGACTCACGCACTGCGCGGTCGCCAATCGCATGGATGTGCACCAGCCAGCCGCGGGCGTCGGCGGCGCTGACCAGTTCGCCGAAGTGCGCCGGGTCGATCAGCAACTCGCCGGATTTCTTCGAGTTCTTGTAGGGCTCCAGCATGGCGGCGCTTTGTGCCGGAACTTCCGCCACGCCGTCGGCAAACACCTTGATCCCCGGCAGGGTCAGGTTGGGCACGCCGAGAAACTGCTGACGAACCTTGTCCAGCTCATCGAGATCGGCCGGCGTGGCTTTCGAGTCCGCCATCAGCAGTGCGGCCACATGAGCGGTCAGCTCGCCGCGTTCGGCCAACGCCTTGTAGATGGGCAGCACCCCCACCGACTGATTGTTCACATCGCCGCCGGGGATTTCATTGGCGATCGGGTCCATCCAGCCAGTGATGCCCAGGCTCTTGTAGTAGTCCAGTGCTGCGCGCCCGCCCGCCATCAACTCCTCGGTGGTCGGGGCTGCTAGCAAGGCCTGCACCGGATACAGGCCGGCGTCGACCAGGAAGCCATTCGGACGCCCATCGGAGTGATGCCCTATCGTGGCCTTCTCCTCGTCCTTCAGCGCCTTGACCCGCGCGGCATCGACGCCGGCACGCTGGAGCATGGCCCGGTTGGCCCACCCCGTGTGCAGGTCCCAGCCCAGAAAGAGAATGGGTGTATCCGCCCATTCCCCCTGATTGAAGCGCTGCTCAAGCGCCTCGATCCGGCTCCAGTAAGTCGATGGCAAGCCGCCGACACTGAGGACGTCACCGCGTTTGGCCTTGCCGTCTTCGCGCCATTGACGCAGGCGCTTTTCCAGCTCATCGAGCGGCAGCAACTCGCCGTCCAGATTGGCCTGACGCAATTGCAGGCCGCCCTTCACCGTGTGCGAGTGCGAGTCGATAAACCCTGGCATCAGCACCTTGCCGCCCAGGTCGATGATGCGCGTGTCCGGCTGTTTGAGCCGCAGCACTTGTGCATCGGAACCCACCGCCGAGACCTTGCCGTTCTCGACCGCAATGGCCTGCTGCAAGGGCTCGCCAGGTTCGGCGGTGTACACCCGGGCGTTGTGCAGGATGAGATCGACAGCGGCCATACTTTCCATCGAGGAACAGGCCAGAACAAGTGACGCGGCCAAGGTCAGAATCTGTTTCATGGGATGACTCTTTATTTTTGTTGGGCTGTAGCCAAGACTATCCAAGCTGAATCGGGAACTGAATGCCTGCTCCCGCACAACTTCTGTGCCTATCAGGAATAGATAAATGGACAAAATGAGTGCCCTGACCATGTTCGTCGCCACCGCCGAACAGGGTAATTTCAGCCGCGCCGCCGACCTGCTCGGCAAAACCCCTTCGGCCCTGACCAAGGCCGTGGCCCAACTGGAGGAAGAACTCGGCACGCGCCTGTTCGACCGCACCACCCGGCGCATGGCGCTGACCGAAGCGGGCCGCATCTACCTGGAAGGCGCACGCCAGGCGCTGATGCAACTGCAACTGGCCACCGAAGACGTGGAGCAGTTGCAACATGAACTGCGCGGTGACTTGCGGATCACCGCCCCGCCCTCGTTCGCGCCGGCGTTTCTCAATCAGGTGTGCTGTCGCTTTTTGACCGCACATCCGCAGGTCAAACTGGAAGTGGACCTGAGCGATAACTTCGAAGACCCGGTGGACGGCGGCTACGACCTCGCCCTGCGCGACGGCCCCATCGACCTGCCCGGGGTGATCGCGCAGCCGGTGGTGGAAAACCAGATGTTGCTGTGCGCCAGCCCGACGTACCTGGCGCGCAAAGGCGAGGATGTTTCACTGGAAAATTATCAGCAGCATGACTGGCTGATATTCCGCCATCCGCTACTGAATCGGCATTTCTGGTGGGTCAAGCAAGGCGAGCAACGGATACGCCTGACACAGCCGACGCCACGGGTGGCCAGTGACAACTACGACTTTCTCCTGGCCTGCCTGCTCGATGGCCAGGGCTTGCAGTTCATCCCGCAGTGGAGTGTCGCGCCCTATCTGGCGCGCGGTGAGCTGGTCGAGTTGATGCCCCAGTACTGGCGCGAACCCAGCGCGTTCGGGCCGTGGGTCTACGTGCTGTACCTGGCCCACCGGCGCAATACGCGCAAGGTGAAAGTGTTCATCCAATACCTCAAGGCGCATTGGCAACAGCCCGCTGCATGACCGTTCAACGCGGCCGCAACACCAGTGCAAACAACTCGCCATGCCCGTTCACGTTGAGCTTGTGATAGAGGTTGCGCCGATGCACCTTCACCGTCTCCGGGGAGATGCCCATTTGCTGGGCGATGGCCTTGCTGGAGAACCCCTGGAGAATCAGGCGCGCGGTTTCGATTTCCCGCAGGGTCAGGCGTGCGTCGAAGCGATCGAGCAAGGTCGCCAGATCGCCGGCCGGTGGTTCGGCGACCGGCCCTTCCAGTGGCAGCAAATCCAGGTGTCGGCGCATCGCCGCCAGCACCCAGTCACGCACGCACAGCAGACGGCCCTGCTCCTCGAGGCTGAAGCGTGTCGAACGCCCCAGGGACAGGCCGAGCACGGCGCCATCGACGTTGACCATGAACTGCAATTCATCCCCACCGACCACGGTGCTGAAGTAACTCAGGTAGTACTCACTGTGCTGGAACTGGTCGGGGGCCACCGAATCAAGGCTGTGCAAGCCGTCGGCGATGCCGGCGCAAGCGGCTTGATAGAACGGATCAAGCAGGTACATGCCGGCGCGGTAGTCCGCCAGCTCTTCCTGCTCATCACTGTTGCCCTTGGCATCGAAGTCAATCAGCAGGCGCGGCACATGCCCCGGGCGCATCAGCGCCACCAACGCGTTATCCAGCGGCACCAGCAAGCGCAGGGTATCGACCAGCGCACGCCAGAAACTGTCCTGCCCCACCGCCGTAAAGACCCGCGCCAGCCCCTGATGCACCGGCAACTCTTTCAACAACGCGTCCACGCACTACCCCTTTTGAGTAACCCATGATGGGAATGGGTGAAGGCCACCCTGGTCGATACGCTGCAAACTCCTGAATACCACCGGCCGCAACAGGCCAGGAGTGCCGCATCATGAGTCGTCACCGCTTGTATTTCAATCTGGGGTTTGGCGCCTGTCTGGCGGTTTCGCTGTCGGCTTTTGCGGTCGAAGCCCCGACGGTGCACGTGTACAACTGGTACGACTACATCGGCCCCACCACCCTGCAGGACTTCAAGCGTGACACCGGGATTGCACCGGTCTACGACACCTTCGACAGCGCCGAAGTGCTCGAAGGCAAGTTGCTCACCAGCCGCAGCGGCTACGACGTGGTGGTGGCCAGCAACTTCAGTTTGCCCACGCTGATCAAGGCCGGCGCCCTCGCCCCCCTGCCCCGTGCGCAGATGCCGGACTTCAAGAACATGGACACCGAACTGCTGGCGAAACTGGCCAACAACGATCCGGGCAACCAGTACGCCGTACCCTACCTGTGGGGCACCAACGGTATCGGCTACAACATCGACAAAGTGCGCGCGCTGCTGGGTGACAAGGCGCCGGTGGATTCCTGGGACCTGGTGTTCAAGGAAGAGAACCTGGCGAAACTCGGCGAGTGCGGCGTGGCCATGCTCGACTCGCCGTCGGAGATGCTGCCGGTTGCCCTGCACTACCTCGGCCTGCCGCCCAACAGCACCAACCCCGAGGACTACAAGAAGGCCGAAGCGCTGCTGCTGAAACTGCGTCCGCACATCGCCTACTTCAACTCGTCGAAGTTCATCAGCGACCTGTCCAACGGCAACATCTGCGTGGCGGTGGGCTGGTCCGGCGCGATGCTCGAAGCCAAATCCACTGCCGAGCAGGCCGGCAACGGCGTGAAGATCGCCTACAGCTTGCCGAAGGAAGGCGCGCCGGTGTGGTTCGATACGCTGGTGCTGCTCAAGGACGCTCCGCACCCGGAACAAGGCATGGCCTTCATCGACTACCTGATGCGCGCCGAAGTCATCGCTCCGGTCAGTGACCACCTCAACTACCCCAACGGCAACCGCAGCGCCACCACGCTGGTGGCCGAAGCGACCCGCAGCAACCCGGCCGTCTATCCGCCCGCCGAAGCCATGGCCACCTTGTTCACCCTCCAGCCACTGCCACCCGCTACCGAGCGCGTGCGCACGCGGATCTGGAGCAAGGTCAAAAACGGTCAATGACCGGACACCACAAAACCCTGTGGGAGCGAGCTTGTTCGCGATAGCGGTGGATCAGTCGCCATGGATGCTGAATTTAGCGACCCCATCGCGAGCAAGCTCGCTCCCACAGTGTCCGTGGTGTCCAAAAAATATTTTTTCTGCCACGAATCGAAGATGAGAAAAACCATGAAACCACGCGCCCGCGACCTGAACATCCCGATCGGCCAACTACAACCCGGCCCGCTCAATGCCATCACCGACGTCCCCGGCGTACGGGTCGGCCACAGCGACGTACGAGGCCGCACGGCCAATGGCCGCGACATCCTCACTGGCGTCACCGTCATCGAACCGCGCGCCGGTTCCACCAGTCAGCAACCCTGCTTTGCCGGCGTGCATGTGCTCAACGGCAACGGCGATGCCACGGGGCTGGAGTGGATACGCGAGGCAGGCTTGCTGACCAGCCCCATCGCCTTCACCAACACCCACAGCCTGGGCGTGGTGCGCGACGCGCTGATCGTGCTCGACCGCGAGCAGCAGCCGGATGACGGGCGCCTCTACTGGAATATGCCAGTGGTGCTGGAAACCTTCGACGGCCTGCTCAACGACATCAACGGTTTTCACGTGAAACCTGAACACGTGGCCCAGGCCGTGCGTTCGGCGGCGGGCGGACCGGTGGCCGAAGGCAATGTCGGCGGTGGCAGCGGCATGATCTGCCACGAATTCAAGGGCGGCATCGGCACCGCGTCGCGCCGCTTGAACAGTGCCCAGGGCGGCTGGACGGTGGGGGCGATTGTCCAGGCCAACCACGGCATTCGCAATGAGTTGCGCGTCGATGGCTACCCGGTCGGGCGCTACATGGAACAGGTCGATTCGCCGTTCCTCAAGGCCTCGTTGCCCCATCCGGGCATGGGTTCGATCGTGGTCTGCCTGGCCACCGATGCGCCGTTGCTGCCGCACCAGTGCACACGCCTGGCCCAGCGCGCCAGCCTCGGCCTGGCCCGCACCGGCGGCGGCAATGAAGACCACAGCGGCGACATCTTCATCGCCTTCGCCACCGGTAACGATCACGTGCCACCGGCTGCCTACGAGAGCAAGAAAGCACCGACCACCCACAATCTGAGCATGGTCAACAACGACCACATCAGCGAGCTGTTCCTGGCCGCCACCGAAGCCGTGGAAGAAGCCATCATCAATGCCCTGCTCGCCGCCGACACCGCCGAAGGCAACGGGCATGGGGTGCAGGGGCTGGATGCCGAAACCTTGCTCAAGGCGTTGCGCCGCGCCGGCTGGCCGGGGGATGCGACTAGCGGTACTTGAGTGAAACACTCGGTCTTTTTAGGATGAACTTACGCAGCCGCTTGCTTGCGCAAGCCGCTGCGTAGGTGGTGAGTGAACTGAACCCCTACCAAGCTCACCACTTGTTTCATGCGCATCTTGAGCCTCACGGCTCCACTTCCTCCCCATCAAGAGCTTTGAGGCTCTTTTTTTACCTCTGCAAACCAACACTGTTCATTGTGGGAGCGAGCTTGCTCCCACAGGGGGATCTGTGGGGGTTCAGGAGAGTGCGATCAGACCAGGCGCAACCGAGGGCCAGCGGCCGGCACCGCATCGTCACCCAACCGCCCCCGCACAAACGCCTGGGCCTTGCGCGTCAACTGGTCCAGATGCCGATCGCGCTGTTTTTCCGCGTCGGTCATGGCCCGCTTGCCATGCTTTTGCAGCAGGTAGGTATGAATCTGCCGCACTTCCAGCGAGCTGTAGATCGACGCCACATCCAGCAGCGCCATCAAGCCAGCGGTAGCGTGGTCGCGAGTGTTCATCAACACCTGGGTCGCACGCACGCCCACCACCTCAAAGCCCATCGCCTCGAAATACGGCACCTTGGCCACCGAGCAGGTCAGCTCGGCATGGGGGTAGCGACCGACCATTTCCCGCAACATCCGCCGGGCCACGCCCTGGCGCCGATACTCGGCCTGCACTGCCATGTACGCCACGCCGCAGGCCTCGGGGTCGTCCTGCACCGGCAGGTACAGCACAAAGCCCGTTACCTTTTGCGGGTCGTCTTCGTCCGTGGCGACGATCAACTCCACGGCAATGCCTTTTTCACCGTTCAGCGCTTCCAGATACAGGTGCACCTCATAGCCGATCGCGTATTGATAGAGGTTGTACAGCAGGTTGCTGGGCGGGATCGCGACCATGCTGATGTCGGTCAGGTTGTCGACCACCATCTGCAGGATCTGGCTATTGATGTGCTCGGGGCACGGGGTCTTGAAATGGCTGATCAGGGGCATTGCGGTGACAGGCTCCGGGAGGCAAGGGCCGCCTATCATAGCGCGCCCGGCACGTCAGGTCCGAAGGTGATGGACAGACATCCACCCTCCTTGAGCCATGCGCATCATTTTCAAGGCCGACAACAGTGAGTCCGGCACACATTGTGCTGGATGAACTTGCCTCTTCGCGATCAGGCCTGCTCCTTCAGGGGACAGCGGTATTGCCCACACCTCAATCTGCTGTGGGAGCTCGCCTGCTCGCGAAAGCGGTTACCACCACACCGACCTCGGGTATGAACGGGGGAGAACGGGTGGGTGAAAGCCCCCAACTTTGAGGATCCCCATCTACTGCGCCATCAGGACCAAAACCCAAACCGCCAGCCTTTTGATATCAAACAGGTTTTTGTTTCCCCCAAATTTCCCCGCGATTGGCACACCTATTGCGTCCAGCGTTTTGCGAACGTCAGCCACACCGACGCGTCCCGAGGAAACAAGATGAAAAACAAAACTGACCTCAAATCGCTCGGCTTTTTCAGCAAACCGGGCATCGCCGCTGTGATGCTGATCAACGTCAGCCTCGGCATCGTCAACGCAGCACCGCTTGACGATGTCAGCCCGCCGCCGCCAACAGATCCGTCGGCGTATACCAACCCGCCGGCCGACCCCCAGGCCGCGCTGGATGCCATAGAGACCATGCCTCCCACCAACCAGGGCTCCTACGCCCTGCCCAATGGTGTGTATGGCACCCGCACCACGCCAACGACCGACAACGTGCTGCCGCCAAGCCTGCAGACATCCTTCAAAATCCCCACCAACGGCAAGCCCAGCCCGTTGTTCGGGGCCCAGCCGTACACTCAGCAACTGCTGCTGTTCGAAGAATTCGGCACGGAAAAACTCGACCCGACACTGCCGGCACCGCCCCTGACTTTCCCGGTTCCGATCGTCGGCCCGGCGCCCACGCAGGACCCGAACAACATCGCCCGCAGCGGCCCTTCGGCCGCCGCGCTGGAAGCCTTCATGCGCCAGCCGGGGCTGTACCCGTTTCCGGCGCAGTATTCCAACGTGCTGGACCGCAACCCGTGGAAAGCGCAGATCGAAGCCTTCCTCAACCGCCATCCGGTCGGCTCGCCGGCCGAAGGTCGTCCGCCAGGAAAAGGCTGGTCGCACCAGCGCTGGAACGAGTTCTACCCACAGGTCGCCTTCAAGACCGCTCAAGCCGGCGCCAAGCTCAACGGCGGCATGCGCGACCGCCGCCAGTTGCACAACTACGCCGTCGGTGAGTTCGGCCCGGGCGGGCTCTACAACCAGACCTCGGACACCCCGATCATCGCGGGCACCACCAAAGGCATCGACACCCGCTTTCACCCCAACATGCCGATTCAGAACCACAAGGCGCTCTGGACTTTCGACGGCACCTTTCCGCCAAAACTGCTGATGGTGCGGTACGGCCAACCGGTGCTGATGCGCCACTACAACGCCCTGCCGATCGATCCGTCGGCCAACATGGGGTTCGGCCTGCACACCCTCAGCACCCACGAACACAACGGCCACTCCCCGGCCGAAAGCGACGGCTATTCCAATGCGTTTTTCTTTCCGGGGCAGTACTACGACTATCGCTGGCCGATCCAGTTGGCCGGTTACGACACCATCAACACCAGCGCTCAGGATCCGCGCGCGGCGTTCCCCTGCGCCCCGGGTGAAACCCTGTATGTCAACGATGCCACGCCGGGCCTCAAGACCTGCAACAACGGCAGCATCAAGATCCGTGGCGACTGGCGCGAAGCCATGAGCACCCACTGGTTCCACGACCACATGCTCGATTTCACCGCGCAGAACGTCTACAAGGGCAATGCGGTGATGATGAACTACTACAGCGCCATGGATCGTGGCAACGAAGCGCTGCAAGACGGCGTCAACCTGCGTCTGCCCAGCGGTTCGGCATTGCCCTGGGGCAACCGCGACTATGACGTCAACCTGATGATTGCCGACAAGGCCTGGGATACCAATGGCCAGCTGTGGTTCAACCCGTTCAACACCGATGGTTTTCTCGGCGACCAGATCCTCGTCAACTGGCAGTACCAGCCACGCCTGAACGTGCGGGCGCGCAGCTATCGCTTCCGCATTCTCAATGGCTCGGTGTCGCGCTACTTCAAGATCGCGCTGGTGCGTGAGATCGCCGGCACCGGTGGCGAATTCCCCGGCCCGACAGGTTCCGGCCTGTCCTATACCCGCGTGCCGTTCCATATGATCGCCAACGACGGCAATCTCATGGAACACGCCGTGCCGTTCGACGGCAGCATGGACCTGGACGCCGACGGCGATGTGCAGGACCACAACGCCATCCTGCCCACCCTGGCCATCGCCGAGCGTTACGACATCATCGTCAACTTCTCGAAACACGGGATCAAGACCGGCGACAAGCTGTACTTCGTCAACCTGATGGAGCACCACGACGGCAAGGGGCCGGAGGTTGCATCGCAGAGCCTGGCCGATGTCTTGTCCGGCAGGTACAAGGCAGTGCTCAAGCTGGGCAGCAAAGGGCTGGAATGGGAGAACGGCGATCCAGTGGTGGGCAAGTTCATGCAGATGGTGGTGCAGACTTATGCCGGCCAGGACGTGAGCATGAACCCCGCCGACTACGAACCCGCCAAGCCAGGCCAGCCGGTGGGTAAAAGCATGATCCCGCTGACCCTCAACCGTGACGACCCGACGGTGCAAGCCACGCTCAAGGCGGCGCGCCATCGCGAGTTCACCTTCGGCCGCTCCGACGGTACCGACGAAGAACCCTGGACCATCAAGACCGACGGCGGTTTCGGCTACCAGATGGACCCTCGGATCATCAGCGCCGCTCCGCAACTGGCTACCGGCCCGACCGCTGCCGGGTTCTCCGGCGACGGCACCCTGGAAGTGTGGAAAATCATCAACGGCGGCAACGGCTGGAGCCACCCGGTGCACGTGCACTTTGAAGAAGGCATCGTCCTCAAGCGCGACGGCAAGGCACCGCCGGAATGGGAAAAATGGGCGCGCAAGGACGTCTATCGGATTGGTCAAGAAGTCGACAGTTCGGTGGACGTGGAGATAGCGATCCGCTTCCGCGAATTCGCCGGGACCTACATGGAGCACTGCCACAATACCCAGCACGAGGACACCTCCATGCTGCTGCGCTGGGATGTCGAGAATCCGGGCCAGTTCCAGTTGATGCCAACGCCCCTGCCCGGCTGGGACGGCGTCACCTACGTCAATTCCGCCGCGCTGCCGACCTTCCGCACTGGCGATAAACGTGTCGAGGACCCCGATAACCAAAAACCGGTCGCCAACGCCGACAGCGCCATCAGTAACACCGGCCAACCGGTGATCATCAACGTCCTGGCCAACGACAACGACCCTGACGGTAACGTGCCACTTAAAGTGGTAGGTCTGGAGCAACCGGACTCCGGCAAGGGCGTGGTCAGCACCGATGGCCTGCGCGTGACCTACACACCACCGGCCACGGTCCCCGCGCCGTTCACCGCGACCTTTACCTATAGGGCCGCCGATGCCAAGGGCGCCGAGTCGGCGCCGGCGACGGTGTCCGTGGCGGTCTCGGCACCGGTCAACGAGAGCCTGATCGTCACCAGCGCCACCGTCACCGCCCGCAGCAACAGCCGCTGGTATTGGGTCCTGTCCGGCACCACCTCCCGTGGCACGGGCAATACCATCACGGCAACGGCCACCACCACAACCGGTACGGTGAACCTTGGCGCCGCCGTCCTGACGCAGACACCGACAGGCGCGCGCTGGAACATAGCGGTGACAACCGCTGGCAGCGGCCCGTCGCCTAGCCCGACGGCGACCATCAAATCGGCCTTCGGCAAAACCGTGACGGTGCCGATAAAGGCGAACTAGAGCGGATTGATCGACGCCCGGCCCATGCAATGTGGATCGGGCGTTTTTCTTTTGTGCAGCGTGCGGTGGGACCGAGGTGGGTTTTGTTGACTGTCCGCTCTATCCGCAAAGTGCCTGATGGATCTCAGCCTTTGTATTGACTGTTACACCGCCATCGCGGGCAAGCCCGCGATGGCGGCACCTCGGTCTATCAGACAAACCACATTCCATCCCCCTGGCAGCATGGTCACATGATTGGCCGACGAACTATCGATGAGGTCCCAGTCACCTTTGCGGCGCCACCATCCGGAAGCGGATATTGATCTCGTTGGACACCACACTGTCCGCCCACTCGCCCTCGCCGATCTTGAAGTCGTCACGCTTGAGCACCAGTTGGCCCTCGAAGATGCCGATGGCGCTCTCGGATTTGAGCAGCACCGGTACACTCACTTCCCGAGTAAGCCCCCGCAGGGAAAGCTTGCCGGTGATGGTGTAGCGGTTATTGCCCAGGGCCTTGATGGACGTGGATTCGAAGGTCGCCACCGGATAAGTCGCCGTGTCGAACCACGCCGGTTTTTGCAGCTCGGTGTTGGCGTCGCTGTTGCCAGCGTCGATGCTGTTCAGGTCGATGGTCAGCGCGGCATGGGCGGCGCCGGGGTTATCGGTGTCGAAGTCCAGTTTGGCCTTGAACTTGCCAAAGGTGCCGTAGGCTCTCGACCCCATCTGCTCATAGGTGAAGCTCAAGGTACTAGCCCTGGCGTTCACATCCTTGTATTCCACGGCTCCAGCAAACGGCACCAGGCCGAACACCAACGTGCCGGCCAGAGCGACGCAACGCGTGGATCGAAGGTTCATGACGCTCTCCGGGAGGGCTCCCGTCCTGAGTTGGCGTGCCGCACAAGTCGGGTCGTATCAGATGGACTAAAGCAAACAACCGGGGTTTATTCCACCTCACCCGTTGATTTGCGACCACCTGCCGCTGGCCGCCAGCGCTACCCGCACTCCCCGCGTTGCCACGCCCGCCGCAACAGGTCGATCACCTCGGCATCCGAGGTTTGGGAAAAATTCATATACCAATGACCAATCGACGTGAACCACTCGGGCATCAGCGGACAGATCAACTCATCCACCTCGCTGCGCAGCGCCTCCACCGTTTCGATCGGCGCCACCGGCACCGCCACCACGATGCGCGATGGCGTCTGCGCCCGTAGCGCCTGGATCGCCGCCCTCATCGAAGCCCCGGTGGCCAGGCCGTCATCGATCAGGATCACCACCTGATCCTTGAGCTGCACCGCCGGTCGCGTGCCACGGTAGACCTGTTCGCGGCGTAGCAACTCGCGGCTTTCCCGTTCGACCACGGCGTCGAAAGCGGCGCGATCAATCGGGTGCACCCGCAGCGCCTCTTCATTACGAATCTGGATACCACCGCTGGCAATCGCGCCCATGGCGTACTCCGGGTGGGAAGGCACGCCGAGCTTGCGCACCAGCATCAGATCCAGGCGAACCTTCAGCGCCGTGGCCACCTCATAAGCCACCGGCACGCCGCCACGGGGCAAGGCCAGAACGATGACGTCGGGGCGATTGGCGTAAGGCCGCAACGGCTCAATCAAACGCCGCCCGGCTGCTGGTCGGTCTTGCAGGATGGAATGGGACAAGGGGCTCATTTGAAAACCTCCCCAGGCGATGGCGCCTGTCTTTTTCAGTCACACCGTCCTTTTGTGGCGAGGGGCTTTGTGGCAAGGGACCTGTGAACAGCATGCCCCTCCCGCAGCGTTCCGCCTACACCAACCGCTCAATCTTCTGATGCTGCCACACCAGTTTGTAATACAGCGTCTGCAACACCAGCATCCCCAGATACGCCACCGGAAACGCCATCCACACCCCTTGCAATCCAAACTTCGCATCCAGCAGATACGCCGCCGGCAACTGCACGCCCACCACGCACACAATGGAAATCGCCACCGGCACCATTACCGTACCGCTGGCGCGCATGATGCCGCCGATAATCGCCTGGAAACCAAACACCAACAGGCTCCAGAGCATGATATGCAACAGGTGCTCGGCCATGCCAAGTGTCGCCTCCTCAGTGAGGAACGACGCCAGCAACCAGCTCGACAACAAGTACCCGAGCACCACCAGACCACCGGTCAAACACACGTTGATCATCAGCCCGGTCTTCAGGATCGGCCCGATGCGCTCGATGCGCCCCGCCCCGATCGCCTGGGCCCCAAGGATCGACGCGGTGATCGCAATCGACAGCGCCGGGAACTGCACGTAATTGACGATCTGCGTCACCGCGCCATACGCCGCCGTCGCCTGGGACCCGTGCTGGTTCACCAGCGCCAGAATCACCAACTCCGACAGCGACAACACCACCATCTGCAACCCGGTGGGCAAACCGATGCGCAGCACCTTGCCGAGGATCGCCACGTCCAGCTTCATCGCCGCAAAGAACTCGCGATCCGGCGCCAGCGGATGGCCCTTGCCGATCAAGCGCCATGCCAGCAACCCCATCGCCACCAGGTTACCCACCAACCCGGCAATCGCCGCACTCTGAATCCCCATCGGCGCAAAACCCAGCCACCCGCGAATCAACGCCGGCGTCAGCGCCAGTCCCACACAGGTCGACACCACCAGCGCCAACAACGGCGACAACGTATCGCTCACCCCGCGCAGCAACTGCGTGAACAACACGAACACCAACAGCGACGGCATGATCCACAACATCACATGGGCATACGCCACCGCATCGTCCAGCACATCCGCCGGCGTCCCCAACCCCACCAGCGCCGACCGCGCAAACACACTCCCCACCACCGCCGCCACCAACCCGATCAACACCCCCAACAACAACGTCGCCCCGGCAATCGCCTTCACCAGATGCGTCTCCCGCGCCCCCCACGCCTGCCCGATCAACACACCCGCGCCGGCACCGAGGCCGATCACCAGAGCGATGAAGAAAAACACGATGGGAAACATCCCCGACACCGCCGCCAGGGCCTGGGTGCCGAGCATCTGGCCGATGTAGATGCTGTTGACCGTGCCGGACATGGATTGCAGGAAGTTCGACAGGACCATGGGGGCGAGGAACAGCAGGTAGGTTTTCCAGAGAGGGCGTTGGGCTTGGGTTTGCATTCGGGAAGGTCCATCTCGACGGCCGGAGCGATGATTAAGGATAGCGTGGGTGGCTGAATCCAAGGGGCCGTGAACATCTCAGGTCTGTGTTTATATTTCCAGCGACGTGAGGTGAAAGGTCTGAAGTTTCATCAACACGGATCTTACGTCTGCCCGTTTTTTTTTCTGACGAGACCGAAGCGATGAGCCGTCCCAGAATCTTATGCCCCGGACTGGGACAGACCGTACCAGACGCTGAACAAGAACTAATGGCCGCGAATATACCGTTCAAGTTGCAATATCAGATCAGCTTGTTCTGCAATAGCTGACTTCACCAGGTCGCCTATCGATAGCAACCCAAGCAGCTTTTCGTTTTCTACAACTGGCAGATGACGAAGATGATTATCGGTCATAATACTCATGCAAACCTCAATACTCTGACGAGAGTCCACCGTTATCACTGGTGAGCTCATAATATCCCTAACGGGTGTACCCGCCGAGGAGCGCCCTTTCAGTACCATCTTCCGCGCGTAATCTCGCTCACTGATAACACCAACTACGACTCCGTCCTCTACGACGGGTAGCGCACCTACGTTCCGTTCAGCCATGGTCCTGACTGCCTCCAGAACCATCTGTTCCGGTGCAATGGTGTGAACATTCTGGTTATATTCGGGTTTTATACAAAGCAGCTGCGCAACCGTCTTCATAATGGCTCTCTCTTGTTTTTGTTTAACGCAAACATCCGCTGCCGGGCGCTTGAATCGGCATAAAAAAGACAAACAGTAAATTCGTTAAAATAAAAAATTAAATATAGGAATCTGTTGAAATCGTGTATCAACACGCTTCAATGGTAAAACCGCGTACAGGGTGCTTGCTTGAAATTAAAGCTTTCGACTTCGCTCAACCGTCTTCGATGGCACTTCTAAAAACATTTTTTTGTAATCGGATGAGAAACGCCCCAAGTGATTAAACCCCCAGCGCATTGCCACTGCAGTAATATTTTCGTTGGAGCCCCCCTCCAGCAACGCTTGCCTTACGGCCTCAAGCCGAAAACGCTTCAAATACAGAGTTGGCGTAAGGCCAAAGTATTTCTTGAAGTCTTCATATAGTTTGAAGCGGGACACTCCGACCGCGCGACCTAATTCGTCCAAGTCGACTTCATCGCAGGCATGCTCATGTATAAATTGTTTGGCTTTAAATAAATACTCAGGACACCGACTTTGCGAAAGACCAACCAACTCGTCCGAGTAATTATTAGGCTGCGATAATATAAAACCCTTGATTAGCGCTTTTTCAATATCGCGAGCCATGGAAATATGACCAAAAAAGTTACGCGCCTGCTCCATCTCCGCTAGCAGGTATTTGACCAGCCGCCACCAGGCTGCGGGCGCGCCCTCACTTGCACCTACTCTCGTTTCGAAGACAATTGGTTGTTGGGTCGGACGCTGTAACAGTTCCTCCAACACTTGGCGCATCGCTGCACATTTTATTGCGACCTGAATTTTTCGACAATTACCGGTAATAGAAAGCTCTTGCTGATCATAAGGCGATACGATCAATCCGTTATCGCTATCGGACATCAGTAAGCCATTTGATTTTCGCAGTTCCTGTTCGCCACTGATGGGTAGACTGATGCTATAGCTATTGAGCACCGACGCATCAATATCGATAGTGACATCGGTACCATATTCGATATACCCGATCACCGTGGACATCGACTTCAAGACATTTCCGGCATGTTGAAAATGCATGCGTTGGGGGTACGAGGCCTTGAGCTCGTGGGGGCCGCAAATGTTCGACATCCAGGCCTGCGCACTCTGCAGGTCATGACGCACTGCATGGATGTCTTGAAATTCAACATCGGTCCCCGCATGAGTTTGCAGATTCATCGCAGCACCACAATGGTTACGGATTGGCTACAAACGTACTTCCCAGGCCTCGGGACTGCTATCCGCATAATGCAGTAATGATCAAGAAAACGCACAAAAACACCTCGCCGTATGGCCCTCGGAAAAAGCACGCCCCGCCCTCCTCAGAAACGGATAGATATCGCCTCGAATCCGGATAGATGCACCGCCCGGAAAGGCTTTCAATCGGGGTGAGCCTAAAACTACAAAAGGGTGTACCTGATGAACAGCGCTAAAAGCATTACTCAGTGGCAGGAATACATTCAAGGCTGTCTGGATTTCCGGCCGGCCGAAGGTATTTACCGCGTCGCCCGTGACATGTTCACCGAGCCGGAACTGTTCGACCTGGAGATGGAACTGATCTTCGAGAAGAACTGGATCTACGCCTGCCACGAGAGTGAAATCGCCAACCCCAATGACTTTCTGACGATACGTGCAGGTCGTCAGCCCATGATCATCACCCGCGATGGCAACAATCAGCTCCACGCGCTGATCAATGCTTGCCAGCACCGGGGCGCGACCCTGACTCGCGTCAGCAAAGGCAATCAGTCGACCTTCACCTGTCCGTTCCATGCCTGGTGCTACAAAAGTGATGGCCGCCTGGTCAAGGTCAAGGCCCCGGGCGAATATCCGGAAGGCTTCGACAAGGCAACCCGCGGCCTGAAGAAGGCCCGGATCGAAAGCTACAAAGGCTTCGTGTTCATTAGCCTGGACGTCAATGGCAGCGATTCGCTGGAAAACTACCTGGGCGATGCCAAAGTGTTCTTCGACATGATGGTCGCGCAATCCCCTACGGGCGAGTTGGAAATATTGCCCGGCAAGTCGACCTACAGCTACGACGGTAACTGGAAGCTGCAGCACGAAAACGGTCTGGACGGCTATCACGTCAGCACCGTGCACTACAACTACGTCTCCACGGTACAACATCGCCAGCAAGTCAATGCCGCCAATGGCGGCGTCTCCGACACCCTGGACTACAGCAAACTGGGCGCCGGCGATGCAGAAACCGACGACGGCTGGTTCTCGTTCAAAAATGGCCACAGCCTCTTGTTCAGCGACATGCCTAATCCAACGGTGCGCGCCGGTTATGCCACCGTCATGCCGCGTCTGATCGAGGAGTATGGCCAGCAGCAAGCCGAGTGGATGATGCACCGCCTGCGCAACCTCAACATCTATCCAAGCCTGTTCTTCATGGATCAAATCAGTTCACAGCTGCGTATCGTGCGCCCGGTGGCCTGGAACAAGACAGAGATCACCAGCCAGTGCATCGGCGTCAAGGGTGAATCCGACGCCGACCGGGAAAACCGGATTCGCCAGTTCGAGGACTTCTTCAACGTTTCCGGCATGGGAACCCCGGACGACCTGGTTGAGTTTCGCGAAGCCCAGCGCGGATTCCAGGCGCGCCTCGAGCGCTGGAACGAAGTGTCTCGCGGCAGTGAAAAGTGGGTCGAAGGTCCCACCCCCAACAGCGAGGTTCTGGGTATCAACCCAGTACTGACCGGCACCGAGTTCACCCATGAAGGGCTCTACATCAATCAGCACGGATCCTGGCAGCGCTTCCTTTTGCAAGGTCTGGAACAAAAAGCCCTGAAGTTGAAGGAGGTGTGAAATGAGCGCACTACAGTATTCCATCGAACAATTTCTCTACCGTAAAGCCGAGCTGTGTGATCAACAGGACTGGGACGCCTATATCGCCCTGTTTGATGAGCAGAGTGAGTTCCACCTGCCGCAATGGGAGTCGGAGCATGTGTACACCACCGACCCCAAGCGCAGCATGTCGCTGATTTACTACTCGAACCGCTCCGGCCTGGAAGATCGCGTGTTTCGTTTGCGCACGGGTAAGTCGGCTGCTTCAACGCCGATGCCGCGCACCTTGCATCAAATCAGCAATGTGCGCATCAACGAACTCGATAACGGACTGCTTGAAGTCAAGGCAGCCTGGGTCACGCTCTTCACGCGACAAGGGTTGTCCGAGCAGTTCTACGGCCATGTGACCTACCACCTCAAACCCGTCGCGGACAGCTGGAAGATCACTCGCAAGCACATCGTATTGCTCAACGACACCATCAACTCGGTGCTTGATTTCTATCACCTGTGAGCTGTGGAGCACGCTGTCATGAATCATAAAGTCGCTTTCAGCTTCGCCGATGGCAAGACCTCGTTCTTCGAGGTCAAGCCAAACGAGTTGCTGCTCGACGCCGCGCTGCGCAATGGCGTGAACATCCCGCTGGACTGTCGCGAAGGTGTCTGCGGCACCTGTCAGGGGCGCTGCGAATCAGGCCGATACACTCAAGATTATGTCGATGACGAGGCTTTGTCCGAACAGGATCTGGCGCAACGCAAGATGCTCTCTTGCCAGACCCGCGTGCAATCGGATGCCTCGTTCTATTTCGATTTCGATTCGAGCTTGTGCAACGCTGGGGCAACTCAATTGTTGCAAGCGGTGATTACCGGTGTGGAGCAGGTTTCGGCCACCACGGCGATCCTTCATCTGGATGCTTGCTCCCACCCCCGGCAATTGGATTTTCTTCCGGGGCAATACGCTCGACTGCATGTACCTGGCACCGATGAGTGGCGCTCCTACTCATTCGCCAACCGACCCAACCCCGATAACCAGCTTCAGTTTCTCATCAGGCTGTTGCCTGATGGAGTGATGAGCAACTTCATCCGTGAGCATTGCCGCCCCGGAGAAGTGCTCGAGTTCGAGGCGCCTTTGGGGAGCTTTTATCTACGCCAGGTCAGTAAGCCTCTCGTCCTGGTGGCAGGAGGAACCGGCCTTTCGGCCTTCCTCGGAATGCTGGATACCATTGCCGAACAAGGTGGTTGCGGATACCCGATCCAACTGTTCTATGGCGTTACGCAGGATAATGACCTCTGCGAAACTCAACGCCTGGTTGATTATCGCGATAAAATCGCCAACTTTGATTATCACTTGGTGGTGTCGAAACCATCAGAACACTGGAAAGGTAAAACCGGCTGGATTCCTGATCACTTCGACCGCCAGTCGTTCGAAGCCAATCCATTCGACATTTACCTGTGCGGTCCCCCGCCGATGGTCGAAGCGGTTAAAACCTGGTTCAGCGATCAGAAGATTGAGCGGTTCCAGATGTATTACGAAAAATTCATCGAGAGCAATTCCAAGCATTGAGATTGCATGAGGAATATCTGGTGCAGACCAGATATTCCTGTGCTTTTTTCATCATCCACCGACGCTGCTGATCAATACCCCACCGTCGAACTCTCGGCGATCAAAACGATCTGCCAAATGCCGTAGCGCTTTGGCCTGAACGAGCAGATCCTCGCCAATCCTTCCTGAGTCCGAGTTGCCAGTTGCCGTACCTCGTCGGCAACGACACTGCCCCCCTGCCCGCTTCGCCGGCGCGAGCTGCTTCAATAGCCGCGTTCACAGCCAGTAGATTGGTTTGTCTGGATGGGCGGCCTGAACGTTGCTGGCAACTTCCTGAAGGGTGGTGACCAATTCGCTGAGGGCGGTCACCGACAAGTCGGTTTCATCGCGTCGACGTTCGAGGCGCAGGGTTTCGCCCTGGATCAACCGGGCAAGCTCAACCACCTGCTGCTCTACGACGCCCCAGTCGTCCCTATTCGTGACAATGTGCTTTGCAGGCGACGCTCTTCTGCAACCAGGGCAATCAACATGGTCAGAAGCAGCAGGAGATGCCGACATGGCTGAAGGTCCCGAAAAGGAAAAAAAAGGTTCTTCATCCAATCCCGGGAAACTGTAGGAGCCAGCTCCTGCACGAGACCGCGTCCGAGTCGAAAATGAAGTGACCTCCAAACCATTGCGCAATAAAAAAGGGTCCCGGTAGAGGGACCCCAAAAAAAGCCCGCCCCCCAGGGGCAGGCAGAAGACCAAAGTAATCGAAGCTATGGAGCACAATGACTGTGGCGGTCTTAAAAGTGATGGACATACCGCACTTGCACACGACTACCTTCAGGACGATTCTCGACGTCCTGTTCGAAGTACGCATTCACAAACACATGATCCTCTTTGGAAAAGCTGTACATCGCCCCAGGCCCGACAGCCCATACCTTTTCGCGACGGCCGGAAACCTCATGACCGTCAACTTTGGTATCGGTGATTTGCTTCAGCCAATAGCCATTGATACCCAGACGCAGCTGTGGCGTCACCGCATACTCGGTAGCAAAGTTTGCGTGTAAAGCCTGGCCGGCTTGAATATCGTCAGCGCCACCAAACCCTGGGCCCGGATCATCGTTCTTGCCGTTGTAAAGATAATGAGCACGAACGGATGCCGTCCATTTTGGAGTAAACCAATAAGTGGCGGCCCAATAGGGATCAAACGACCAAGCGTTGGCGCCCGGATTGATGTCATGCTTACTGTCGTATTTGCCAGTCGGCACGTTCACCTGCAACTCAATGCGGTGCGCGAAACGCGGTCCATCGGGTCCCATGATTGGATCAAACTGAATCATCGGGCCCAAAAGCAGATCGCCCATACCACTTTGAGCCTTCAGCGCCGCGTTATTGAGTCCGTCATCAACATCCATGCTCGTTACAAAAGGAAGCACGGCGTTCATGCCCAGCGTCGCGTTGCCCAAGCGAAGGTCGGAAAAATAGCTGACCTGTGTAACAGCGACCTGATAATCCAGCTCCTGCCTGGGCAAGCCCAGCGACTTGCCATTTTGATCCCTAAAACGATTGGCGCTGTAGTTCTGGAAGTATTCCTGAAAGTACCACCCCGCACCCGCTGGCGGCGCGCCATCGAGAAAAGATGTTAAACCCAGATTGACGACTGGCAGGTCATACGCCTGCGCGGCTTCAATTCCCAAGAGGCCAGTGCCCAACACACATACCGATAGCAGTTTTCTTTTTATTTTCATGACGCTCTCCACAGCAAGGCTAAAGGCGGAGAAGTTGAACGTAGCAATGGGCGTGCAAAGGCTGTCCGTTACCACATAACGTTGAACCCTTGCCGCACAGGCCAGCGCATCAACAAGTCTCAACGCCTGTAGGATGTTCAGCTGGTATTAGTGTTTTGCGAGGTTCAAGCCCTGACTTATCGATTCACCCCGGGATGTTGCGCAGCCACTCGATACTGCCCGCCGTGAAACACCAGCGGTTCCCCTGCGCCGTGGCGGTAGTGTTCGATTTGTCCAAGGAATATCAAATGGTCACCGCCCTCATACTGAGTGACATTGCGGCAGACCAGCGTGGCAATCACGCCATCGAGCAGAGGCACCCCGGACTCTCCGGCCTTGAAGGCCACACCCGAAAACTTGTCTGGCGCAGGTCGTGCAAAACGTCCGGAAATATCGTGCTGATCTGCACCGAGGACGTTGATCGCAAAATGCTCGCACGACAGGTAGTCCGGCAGACTCGGCGCACTGCGGGCAATACTCCAAAGCACCAGTGGCGGATCGAGTGAAACCGACGAAAAGGAGTTGGCGGTCATGCCAACATTGCGTCCATCGTTCGTACGCGTGGTGATGACGGTCACCCCAGTGGCAAACTGCCCAAGCAGATTGCGTAATTCGCGCGGATCGCAGTCCTGAGCGTTGACCAGATCATGCTGGATGGATTCTGCGGTAAAGGCATTCATGTTGAACTCCTGGCTCGATGGCGACTCAAGCGGCCTGATGGGTCTTTTCCTGAATGAAGGCTTGGCACGACTGGGCGTCGAACCACCAAGGGGCAAAGTTGCGTGGATCATCGAAGCCATTGGCGATGGCCGATGCCAGAGGTTTTGACTGGCTGGCGGCCCCGAGCAGTTCGAGCAGATGCTGAGGCGGTGGCGTGAGCATCGTATTGGTCCACTTCACTACGTGCCGGGCATAACTCCAATACTGCTCGAAGGTATCGTGCATCCACTCCGGGCCGAAGTTTTGCGCGCCACGGGTGACAATCGCGTCCAGATAAACCTTGCTGCACTTGGCGGCATTGTTCGACCCCTGGCCAGTAATAGGATCATTGACCACCAGTGCGTCGGCCATGCCGAACACCTTGCGCCCCGACGGCAGCGTCAGAACCGGTTTGCGCACCATCGGCGTAAATCGTCCGGACAGGAAACCCTTGTCATCAGTCAGTTCCACGGACCGGCAACGTTCGGCCTCCCAGGGTACGTAGCGATTGACCAGTTCCAGGCTTTTCTCAAGATGTTGCTCGGCAGATGTGATCCCCTGCCAGCAATCCATCGGCCCGCCCGGAATCCCTTCGAAAACCATGATTTCGCAAGGACCGGTGGTCGTCAGGCAAGGGAACACAAAGTATTCGCCCACGCCCGGGATCAAGTTGAAGCTGACCCTGGAAAACGGCGACATCGGTGTCATGCCCTTCACGTAGGTCAATGACAGCGCCCGTTGCGGCTGCTGAAACTGCGTCCGTTCGGTATCTTTTTCGAACAGGTTGACGATCTCACCTTTACCCGCAGCAAGCAGCACCAGGTCATGACTCGCCGACAACTGCTCCAATTCAGCCACACCTACGTCCTGGATAACGACCTCGCCGCCACGCTTCACGACTTCGTCCAGCCACACCGGCATTTTCAGACGTTGATCGACTGATTGAGCGTAGCGATCCAGCCGAGCACTCCAGCTGAACAGTGGCTCATTCGGGTTCTCAGGGTCAGGCACAGTCAGACCGATACCTTCAACAGCCGGGCATTGGTCTTCCCAGAAGTTCAGCCCCAGATCGCGCTCACTTTGCAGAGCGGCATTGAACATGCACTGACTGGACATCACTTTACCGTTGCGAATGTCCTCGCCATTGCGATTAGTGGTCAGGGTCACGTGATAGCCCTTGGCGAGCAAACCTAGAGCGAGTTGCAGGCCGGCTTGACCGGCTCCGACGATGGCGATTCGACGCATTGTTATTCTCCTGGTTATCGACGGTTACAGGTGCAGCATTCGGCAGTCGCCGAACAGGGTTTCTTGTCAGTGTTATGCGTTACTCGGCAAGCCGCGGTATCGCTGGCAGGTTCTGCTCCGGTCCCATGACCGAGTAGCCCCCGTCGACGGCGTAATCCGCGCCCGTCACGAAGCTGGCGGCGGGTGAACAAAGGAACGCCACCACATTGGCCACCTCGGAGGGTTCTCCCAGGCGCCCCAACAGGTGATAAGAAGCGGCGACTGCATCAGCCTTTTTACGATTGTCGCCACTGGCTTCGGCGATCACCCGCGACCACGTCCAGCCAGGCGATACCGAATTGACGCGGATGCCGTCGGCTGCCAGGTCCATGGCCATGCTGCGAGTCAACTGCACCATGGCGGCTTTTGATACCGGATAAAGCCAGCGCCCGGTCTGGGCACACTTGGCCGAGATGGAAGCGAAATTCACGATCGCACCACATCGCGCCTTGAGGTCCTGATGTACCGCCTGAGTCAACGCCACTGCAGAAACCAGATTCACATCAAGTGCGTGCAACCAATCCTGGCGCGTGGAGGCAAAGCCTTGGTCGCTGTAAGTGCAGGCCAGGTTGATCAGGAAGTCGATCCCGCCGAAACGCGCACGCACCTCTTCGACCGCATGCGCAATGAGTTCGTCATCCGTCACATCGAGGTGAAAAAAAACCGCTCTCTCGCCAAGCTCGGCCGCCGCCTTGAGACCCGCTTCACGATCGATATCGAACAGCGCAACGCTAGCCCCAGCGTCAATAAACGCCCGAGCCACGGCGGAGCCGATCAGGGTCGCGCCGCCACTGATCACGGCGATCTTATTCTGTAGATGAGACATGGTTATCTCCTTAAACCGGCTTGTTGGCGCTGGAGGCCCAACTCGGCATCAACGTATTGGAAGGCAGCGATTCATCGAGCAGTTTTTGCGCAGTCACCACACCCGCCACCGGCAGACCCGTCGGGTCAAGCAGGCCGATCTGAACCAGCACGCTGGCCTGATCCCAGTAGATATGTTCGTGATAAAGCCTGGGCCCACGAAACTTGACGACACCCAGCATCGGGATCTCGACATAACGCCCGGTCGGTGCCACCCCTGGGAGCATCCAGTCGATCTCGGTGTCGTGGGTAAAACTCATGATGAACTCATCAACGATCTGCGATGCACCCACCGTGCGTGACAGCGGTGTCAGCGCCATGTCCTTGGGATTGCCATGGACGAAGTGATGCTGGTAGAAGCGGCTCAACTCTTTGGCACCCACGCCACCGGTCATGGTCGGGATGTGGTTGACGTAAGGTTCAGCGACCATGGTAGCCATGGTGGCGGGTACGTCGCGGGTGTCGAACTCGTGACGCACGTGTTCGTCCCAGAGATCGGAGAGGTTGTAGTCCGGCCCCAGGACCCGACGCAATGCGGCAATGGTCCGTTCGTGAGCCAACAGCGCCGACGGCTTGTGATAGTGATGACCGTTGGGGCGAGCAAAGGCGTGATCCACTCCCGGGTAAACGTAGAGTTCGACACCCGGCTTATTCTGCAAAGTCTCCTGGATCGCGGACCGAGCCTCGGCGGGACAGAACTGATCCTGTTCGGCCATATGGAGCACCAGACGCCCCTGTAACCCTTCGATTTCCGACAAGGCGTTTTCAATGCCCACGCCGTAGTAACCGACGGCACAGGCCACTTCAGGTAACCGACAGGCCGCCAGATAAGCCAGCTTGCCACCCAGGCAATAACCCACGACACCCAAGTCGCCCGGTTGACATTGGGGCAAGGCTTCCAAGGCATTCAGGCTGGCACGAATGTCATCAATGCCAAGCGCCTCGTCGAAACCCTGGTAGAGTTCATAGGCACGACCAAAGTCTTCCTCGGTGTAGCCTAACTGGACACCAGGCTCCTGGCGCCAGTAAAGGTCCGGAACCAGCACCGTGTAACCTTCTTCGGCCAACAGGTCGGCGACTTCGCGCATGGCCTGGTTAACGCCGAAGATTTCCTGACAGAGCACGACGCCCGGCCCGCGACCATCGACAGAGGTCGCAAGGTAAGCCTGGAAGTGCCCCCCGGAAGGAACCTGCACGCTGACATACTGGCCTTTCATTTCGAATCTCCAATGGTTCAGGAACGTTGGAGATGATATTGGGCACCTTCGGCGATGCGGACTATCCGCTGAATGCGATGCCTGTCCGTGGCATGCAGGAAGTTGCCCATGCGTACCGGATCTGATGCGCACAATGAAACAAAGCTTTGGGAGTGGCGCTGAAAGCGCTGACGCTACCTACTGACTTCATCAACCAACAGGTTGATGAAGAACAGTGCCTTGAAGATTTCGTCACAGATGTCGACGTACGAAAACCTGCTCAGCGCAATCGATGGAAGGCAAAGGTGAAGGATCAGGCGATGGTGGTTTGCTGAAGAAGTCCGGGCAGGGTCTTCAGAAGAAGTCGCAGTGCTGCGAGAGGATGAACTGAAAAGTTGCAGACCTGATCACTACGGCTTTCGCCGTAAAGACACCAATTGCAGAAATGCTCGCAGTTGTTGGTCAGAAGTCGGTATTGATTTTCTCCTACCCGTGAGAGGGCTCTTCGGACGACTTCGTCTCGTTCAAATCCAAGCTGCCGGGTGCTCTTGACCCAGATCGGTTTCCCTGACGCAAACCGATGCAGTGTCAGCACTTCTACAGGCCCTGCGTGCAAGCCTGCACAAAGCCCGGAATAGTGAACGACTTGATGCCCACCCAAGTAGATCCCGTGATGGTAGTAGCCATTTCGTGAGTTGATGAGGTGGCTTCCAGGTGGGACCTCTGCGTCAGTTTCCCAGTCCCACTCATAGCACTGACTGGTACGGAGTTCGTCTACCGGAGCGGTTCTATAGGAGATGTTCATCATGTTCCGCCTTACCGGGAGTGGATGAGCGCTCTGGTCGGCACTCCCACCTCAGTTAATTCAGAAGCGTTGGAATGATGTTGAACATCTGCATCGAGAGGGACTATCCGCTGGGCGCTAAACCTGTCCATGGCCTGCAGGAAGTTTTCTGATTCCCATCCCCAGGGTCAATTCGACCTGCACCGAAAGTCGATCCGGCAACAGTACTTCGCGACTGATTCAGATACCCCGCTTTTCGCCCCTCAAAAGCCCGACACCGCCAAGGAAAAAACATTGGACGCCTAATATTTACGGGGGGATTCCAGGGGCGAATGAGTAAGGTCTCGCAGCGGCCAGCCAACCTGAAAGCCGCCTGGCATAACTTTTGCCAGAGTCGGTAGAAAGCCCGATCAAGGGCGCTAAAAGAAACAGACATGCCCACGGGCTATCCGATTAGCGCAGCGACTATCCTTATCCTGCAGACCCTCGGTAACGCTTTGTGTGCCATGCCTCGAAACCGTGCATGCAAGTGAGGTGACCATGAGCCTGAATCTCATTCCAGAGAATTGCGGCAGTCTCTTTAACAGAGCTTCCCTGTTCACCCCTGAAAATCAGCTATTCCTTCTCAATGACCTGGATGCCATTCGTAAAGGCGTCAGCAGCGTGTTCAAAAATCACGAGCTGCGCTGCATCCAGGAAACCGACCGCATCAGCGCACGGATGCACCACGTCAATCGTGGGCGCCTGTCCTTGAACCGGCTGGAGTATGGAGCCCGAGTCAACATTGATCCCGGTCGTCTGGAAGATTTTTTCTTGATCCAGATCCCCATCAGTGGCAAAGCGCACATCATCTGCGGCGACCATGACTTTATCTCCACCCCTTATAAGGCCTCTTTGATTTCACCCAACCTGCCGTTATCGATGTGCTGGGATGCCAACGCCCCCCAATTGGCCCTTCGCATCGAACGCAGTGAAGTTGAATACCATTGTGCCCAGCACCTTGGGCATGTGATGGACAGATCACTGGAGTTCCAGCCAGAACTCGACCTGACGACCCCAAGCGGAAGCTACTTTCTCCAGCTGATCGCCATGTTGGCCGACGCGATTACATCTAACCAGCACCCGCTTCACCACTCCCTGGTGCTCAAGCAGTTCGAGTCAGTCCTGATCAATGCATTGATCTATGGCCAACCCAACAATCTGCGGGAACAACTGGAGAGCGCCAGTAAACCAAAAGCGCTTTTGCCCTATTTCGTCAAAAGGACCGAGGAATATATGCGGACTCATGCGAATGAACCGCTGAGCATCGAGCAGTTGGCCGAGCACGCCGGGGTGAGCGTACGCACACTATTTGCCGGCTTCCGCGATTTTTGCGACACCACGCCCATGGCCTATCTGCGCAACCTGCGACTGGAACAGGTGCACCTTGAGTTAAGCACACAGAGTCATGACGCTTCGGTAACCGACATCGCGTTCAAGTGGGGCTTTGTCCACTTGGGACGGTTTGCCCAAGAATATAAAAAACGTTTTGGCGAGGCGCCCTCAACCACGCTTAGATTCCGAAGCTGAACTCAGGATTCACAGTGCAAGATCCGGGGCAATCTCAATGCTGCCTCAAGCTTCGCCCCGGCAAAGTAATCAGGATCCGAAAATAGCTCACTCGGTCGAAGGGACGGATGCTTTGCTGCCAAAGCGGATTAGTTCATTGGAGAAACACAGGCCGACGATGATCATTGCCGCTCCCGCGTACAGGCTTTCGCGCGGTACTTCATTGAGCGCCACAAACGCCAGCAGCGCGGCGAACAGTGGCTCGGTCAGCTCCTTATCGTCAAATCGCTCAAGCTGAGCCTGGGATTGCTAACTTCGGTGGTGTCACTGTTTTCCTTCCTGCACATCCTCTGGCAGGCATCCGGCCTGGTTAGCGTGCCGTTCGCCGGTGAGTCCGTAGTCATTCCGGGGTTGCTGGTGTGGATCGCCCTCGTCTACGCCCTTCTGGGCACGGGGCTGGCGTTCTGGTTGGGGCGCGCATTGCCGCGGCTCAATTTCATGCAACAGCGGCGCGAAGCCGACTTTCGCTTCTCGCTGATGCGCCTGCGGGAAAACGCCGACTCGGTGGCCCAGTACCGGGGTGAAGCGACAGAAAACGCACGCTTCAACCAACGCCTGGAGGCGGCGCTGGAAAACTTTTGGACGCTGGTGAAAAAGCAGAAGCTGATCATGGGCTATTCGACCTTCTACCTGCGCAGTGCCACGGTCATACCGATGTTCATCATGGCGCCGCAGTTCTTCGCCGGCGCGTTTCCTCTTGGCGCCTGACCCAGATCAGCGCTGCCTTCGGCGAAGTGCACTCGGCCATTGCCTATCTCGTAGAGGTGTTCCCGGAGCTGTCGGCATGGAAATCGGTGATCGACCGGTTGATTGGTTTCCAGGAGCGCCTGGACAAGGTCGAAGTCAAGTCGAATGTCGTTGTGGGGCAGCAGCCCAAGGGCCTTCAAATCAAGGATCTGGACATCTGGTTGCCGAACGGTCGGCGCTTGCTCAACAGCTTCAACCTTTCACTTGAGCCCGGTGACAGCCTGCTGATCAGCGCACCGTCCGGCTACGGCAAGTCGACGTTGATACGCACGGTCACAGGACTCTGGCCTCACGCTCGCGGCTGCGCCAGTTACGACCGTGAGCGTGCCCTGACACTCTCGCAGAAACCTTACCTGCCGCTAGGCAGCCTGCGCGAAGCACTCTGGTACCCCAATCAACCGGATCGTGATGCAGACGCCGCGTTACGCCTGCACATGCAGCACGTCGGCCTGCAACACTTGAGCGAGCAACTGGATGACGAACTGGACTGGTCGCAAATCCTGAGCGTTGGCGAACAGCAACGCTGTGCCTTCGTCCGCGCCCTGTTGGCCCGCCCCGCGGTGCTGTTCCTCGACGAGAGCAGTTCGGCGCTGGATGCGGCGAACGAGGCGCGCTGCTATCAGTTACTCAAACAAACGCTGCCGGAGACGATCCTGATCAGCGTCGGCCACAATGCCTCGCTGGAACGCCTCCATTGGCAAGTTCTGGAACTGCAAAGCGAGGCTCAGTGGGTGCATCGAAAGGTGATGCAACCGGTATGACTTCGCGGGGCACACAGCTACGTCAAATCGAACGCGGGCAAGTAATCAGACATCTATCACAGTATTTTCACATCCATTGGCATACGGTGGATCCAGCTCCTTTGTGATTTCCAGCCCGCTCTCCCCATCGCGGGCTTTTTTTCGTCTGCTCGATTCAATTCGTATGAATCAACAAGACGCCCCAGCCATCAGGGGGAGGACAAGAGACTAGAGCAGTCGGACGACTATGGCGGCGGCGGAGTAAAGAAAACCGGGTGCTCTCGCGCCCATTTTATTTGCTACTTCAGAAAGGGGTTACCCGTCAGCTTGATTCAAGGCCACGAAAAACCAATCAGGCGAAGATACTCAATATGCCCGTAACAATGAGAAGAGCCGCTGCGGCAGCGGCTCAGCCTGGGAACCTTCGATGATTTAAGCGACTGGACAAGAGAACCGGACGACCACGAAATGATGGCAACTGTCACCGTTCTCTGGCACCTGCGTTCAGGCACTTGGTGCTGTCAATCAAAGGTATATTTTCCCTCAAGCATGAATGCCGGCTCTCTCCAGTTGGGCCCTCTCACAACTCCGGTCCCACTGTATTTGATAAAACCGGCATCACTCATTTTCTTGACAAGGTTCAACAGCCCTAAGTTGTTCTCCACATGCGCCCAGTTAGCCAGATTATAAAGGCCGTCAAGCCCAGGTAAAGAAATGCCTAATTCATTTTTGGTAAGAAATAGAATTACCTCTTCAGGTTTTTCGTTAAGCACGATAGTTGCAATGACGCTCATTATTTTACCCCTCCAAGTTCCTTGTACTCTCGTTCACTTTGTTCTCGATACGCCTCTATAGCATCAGGCGTATAGAGCAGTTCGGTGCTTCCCCTTTCTGCCCCTTCAGCATTTCCGGTTTTTCATTTTTGGAATAGCGGGTAACCCCTGCTGAAGCTGTAGGCAAAATCCGAGAATTGCGTGAGGGATCAATGGGGTCAAAAAAGAAAGGTCGATTGCTCAAAACAGCCTCCCCAAGCGCCAAACAACCCAGCCCACTGTCAATTAGCTAAACTTCATCAGTAACCCACTTCGCGAATCCCTGAAAATTCAGGAGGCGAACATGAGCAAACAACCGCAACCCCAAAGCCGCTCCAACCCCCAACCCAGATCCCGTCCGTTGGTGCCGAACCTGCCGAGCAAAACCGGCAACAAGTCCGGTGGCTTGCGCGGTAACTATCCGCCGAAGAAGTCGTAACTGCCTCGGGTGTACGACAGGCTTTGCAACGGAGTCTGTCGCACTCCCCCGTCACTTCAGCATTACTTGCCTCTATATCGGACATTGTTTTCCACGAGCGACGTCGTAGCTGCCTAGAATGATGGCCAAAGGCTACGCTCTCCACGACATCTCAAATACAGCTCGACCATGCCGCCAACAGATTCGCATCCCTGACTCTGAAAACGTCTGCCCCTTAACGTACCCAAGCCTTCGCGATGTCCCGTGTTGCCATAAACCCTGCTTTTTTCTGGCTCATTTACATGGAGTAAGCGTACATGCCCTTCCCCCCTCGTTTCCTCGACCACTACCGCAAAGCCGACCGCATCATGCTGGGCCTGATCTGGCTGATGTTCGCGTTCGCTATCGGCCTGGCGTTCTGGCACGACACGTTGAAGCAGGCGCTGCTGGTGGGCGGTGGCACCAGTGTGTTGTTGACGCTGTTGTATCGAGCCATCGGCGGAACGCGGTTGATGCGTTGTCTGCTGGGCGTGGGTTTGATGGTGATGGCGGCGTTGCATATCAATCAGGCCGAGGGGGTCATTGAGTCGCACTTCGGGATTTTTGCGTTGTTGGCAGTGCTGACGTTTTATCGGGACTGGCTGCCGATTCTGGTGGCGGCGGTGACGATTGCGCTGCATCACGTGGTGTTTCATGCGCTGCAGCATCAGGGGTTTCCGGTGTTTGTGATGGCCCATCACGGTGGCTGGACGATGGTGTTCGTTCACGCTTTTTATGTGGTGATGGAGACGGTCGCGCTGCTCTATCTGGCGGTGCACAGCCAGGCCGATGCGGTGGAGAGCCAGGACATGCTGGACAAGATGCTGGCGACCACGTCCCAGTTCACCGCGGGTGCCGGCCAAGGTGACAAGGCGCGAGTGCATGTGTCGCTGGCACAGCGCTTCGATCAGTTTTTGATGCAGATCACCGCCTTGGTGGACGGCGTGGTGCGTGACTCTCAGGGTTTGGGTCAGTTGGGTCAGGAGTTGGCCAAGGCCAGTAACACGCTTGAGAAAGGCGCCAGGCATCAGTTGACGGAAATCGCGCAGATGACCGGGTCGATGCAGCGCATGGGCGATGCGATGGAGCACATTGTGGTGCATGTCGAGCATGCCGTTGCCCATGCTGGCCAAGCCAGCGCGCAAGTCACCCGCGGCCAGGAAAGCGTGAACCGTGCGCGGCAGGAAATCACTCAACTGGCCTCACGCCTGGAAGGCACCAACCAGACCGTGCAGGTACTGGCCGGGCAGGCGCAGCAGATCGGTACGGTGCTGGAGGTGATCAGCAGCATTGCCGAGCAGACCAACTTGCTGGCGCTCAACGCGGCGATTGAAGCGGCGCGCGCCGGCGAGCAAGGCCGGGGCTTTGCGGTGGTGGCCGATGAGGTGCGCAGCCTGGCGCAACGCACGGCAGTGTCCACCAAGGAAATCCGCACCATTATCGAAGCCTTGCAGCAAGGCAGCCGCAAAGCCGTCGAGGCCATGCAGGACAGCCGCGAAGGTGTAGTGCGCTGCGTCGAGGACAGTCAGGTGGCCGCGGCAATGTTGCAAGCCGTCGGCAGCGACATCTCGCAGATCGATGAGCTCAATGGGCGGATCGTCACGACGACCCGCGAACAGTCCACGGCGAGTTTCGAGATTGTCGGGCGCTTGCAGTCGGTGCAGAGCATTGCGCAAAACACGGCGGATGATGTGGAGACACTGGCGCTGAGCAGTCGGCGCTTGCCGCCCATTGCGATCCGGTTGGATGCGTTGGGGCGGACGTTTCATCAATGATGCTCGACGGGAGAAGTTTTCCGTTGGTCGAACCGATTTGCTCTACAGACTCAATAAACCTATCTTTGAGTCTATGGAGTCAAGATAGGTATTGATCATGGCCGTCCCCCTGCAACCCCAATCCTTCAGCAAAAACCAATGCGTCACCGGCCTGCGTGCCGCCGTGAGCATTCTGGAAAAGTGGAAGGCCAACAGTGACCAGGCCTGTCGCATCCTGCGTATTTCCCGCAGCACCTACACCCGCGCCCGGCAGCGAGACCCGGACTGGGCGGTGGCGCTGGATGCGGACCAGATGCAGCGCATCAGTTTTGTGTTGAACATTCACGCGACGTTGCGGCTGGTGTTCGACAACCCGGATAACGTGTACGGCTTTGCCTCGATGGCCAATGACAACGAGTTTTTCAACGGGCGTTCGCCGCTGGAGATCATGGCCCAGGGCGACATGATTTCGCTGTACGAAACCTTCCGCCGCATCGACATGCTGCGGGGTGCGCAATGGTGATGGCGAGTGAGCTGGCGGTGTTTGCCGGTCAGTCGTTGCAGGCTTATCGCCTGGTCAATTCGAAGTTTCCGCCCATTGCGTTGTTTGATGATGTGGCGGATGCGGCCGAGTTCGAGGTGTTGTTCGAGATTCAGGCGCTGACCAATCCGCGGTTGAAGAATGAGGTGGGTCAGCTGGAGTTGATTGCGCGCAGCGAGATCCCGTTCGGCATTCGGGGTTGCTCCTACGCCATTGCGCCGTTTACCCACGTCAACCCGGCGGGCTCGCGTTTCAGCGATGGCCGTTTTGGGGTGTTGTACCTGGCGGAGTCGATGGAAGCGGCGCTGGCCGAGGTGCGGCATCACCAGGCGCTGTATTGGTCGAGGGTGCCGAGCCTGAACTATGAGCGCTTTGTGTTTCGTGGATTGGCCTGTGCATTTGGCGATGGCGGGATGAAGGACGCCACGGCCCTGTCGATGAGCGATCCGGTGTATGCGCCGGACGACTACAGCCACTCCCGTGTGTTGGGGCAGGCGGTGCGCGATGCCGGTTGCCCCGGTTTGCGTTATCACTCGGTGCGGATGCCGGGCAGTCATTGCTGGGCGTTGATGACGCCGAGGCCGGTTTCGTCGATTGTGCAGACGGCGCATTACGAGATGGTCTGGAATGGGCAGATCACCAGTGTCAGTCAGATCAGTGAGGCTTGAGCCCCGTTGTCAGGCACATGAAAACCTGTGGGATCTGCGATCCATTGAGCGCATCGATAGTCACCATCATTTCAATGAAGTTCTCTTAAAAATTCCCCGGCGTAACATCTGCTCCATACCAACCCATAAGCACCCCGGAGCACACCATCATGAAACGCCAAACCCTCCTCAGCATCGCTTTCTCGGTTTTCGCAGTTAACGCTTTCGCCGCTACCTCTGCTCAACCTGTGGTCGCTGAAGGCGGCTCGGATCGTCTGATTGAAAGCCGTGTGGCCGAGGGTGGTTCCGATCGCCTGATCGAAAACCGCGTCGCCGAGGGTGGCTCCGACAAGTTGATGCAAAACCGTGTTGCCGAAGGCGGTTCCGATAAGCTCCTGCAAAACCGCGTCGCCGAAGGCGGTTCCGACAAGCTCTTGCAAAACCGCGTCGCTGAAGGTGGTTCCGACAAGCTCCTGCAAAACCGCGTCGCTGAAGGTGGCTCCGACAAGCTCCTGCAAAACCGCGTCGCTGAAGGTGGTTCGGATCGTTTGATCGAAAGCCGCGCTGTCTGAATGCAGTGCTTGACCGCAGGACTCAACGAAAAGCCCGGCCTCATCAGCCGGGCTTTTTCGTGGGGGTTATCAATTCGCCCGTTGTTCATGCACTTTCGCGGATCGCGAGAGGCCAATCTTGATGCCGACTAGCACGGGCGCGGCAAAGACGAACAGCAGGGCCACGGCGAAGAACGCCGTATCGAAAGCAATCACCGTGGCCTGACCTGATACCGCCTTGCCCAGCAGGCTCGTGGTTGCCCGGCCAGCGGCCACCTGATCCATGCCCTTCCCTGCCAGCATCGCGGTTGTGGTCATCAGCCGTTCGATGACCGCGTGTCCCCCTGGGGTGACGTTGGCGCCGAGGACCACGCCATTGCTGACAACCTGATGGTCAATCAAGGTCTGCAGCCCGGCGACGCCCATCAAGCCTCCCAACTGGCGCCCTGTGTTGAACAGGCCGATGCCGCTGGCCAGGTTGCGGCTGTTGAGGTGGCTGAAAGCAATCAGCGTGATCGACAGAAACAGGAAACCAAGGCCCAGGCCGCGCAACAGGATGGCCGCCATCATGTCGTCGGTGCCGCTTTCGCTGTTGGAGCCGGACAGCATCCACATCGCCCCCATGATCAGCAGGATACCCAACGGCACGGTCGCCACCGGCGGCACGCGACGCACGCTGAACAGATAGGCGGCGATGAGCAGCGAACCGACAAAAAAACCGCCACTGGGCAACAGGAGCAGGCCGGCATCGGTCGGCGTGAACGCGAGTACCGACAGGGCGAACGCCGGGATCAGGTAGGCGCTGCCGAACAGGGCGGCACCGGCGACGAAACTGACGATAAAGGCAAAGGTGAAATCGCTTGTTTTGAACAGGCTGAAATCGAGCAACCCCTGGCCGTTGGCCAACACCTGTTGACCGAGAAAGGCCAGCAGCGCGGCGGCACCGATCACCGTCAGTGCCAGGATGCGCGGTTCCTCGAACCAGTCCCAGCGGCTGCCCTGGCTGAGCACGTAGGTGAAACAGAACAGGGCCGCAGAGAGCAGCGAGAACCCGAGCCAGTCGAACGAATGTTGCCGGACCCTGGCGGGCATGGGGTGGTCGGCGATGAGCAAGAGGCCGGTCGCCGCCAGGGCCAGCGGCACCACGCTGAAGAAAATCCAGGTCCAGGACTGGCTGTCGATCAACCACCCTTGCAGGGCTGGCGCGAGGGTCGCCGACGCGACCACCGCCGCCATGGCGAACAGGGCTTGCAGGATCGGCTGAAGCGCGCGCGGATAGCCGCGAAAGATGATCGCCTGGCCCGCCACCAGCAAGGCACCTCCCGCGAAGCCTTGCAGGATGCGCAATGCGATCAGCAGTTCCAGCCAGGCGGTAACGGCAGCCACGCAGCACGCCAGGCCCATCACCAGGGTGGCGCCGATGATCACGTTTCGCGCAGAAAATCGCTGCATCAGCCAAGGGGCGATCATGAACCCGATCAGCTTGAGCGCGATGTAACCGACATCCAGCCAGGCGAACTCGTCAGGCGTGGCATAGGTGTCGCCGATGATGTCGCCGCGACCGAGGGCCAGCACGGTGCTGGCGATCGCTTCCGTCAACGTCGCCAGCACGATGCCCACCATGAGCAGCACGCCGTTCGTTGTCCTGGCGCTGCTCGGCGTGGCGCAGGCAACGCTGCTCATGAGCCGGCCCCTTGTGCAACTTCCACCCGCGCGGACAGGCCCGGCACGATGCGCCCCGGCAGCGGGTTTTCAGCCAGGCGGATCTTCACCGGAACGCGCTGCACGACACGCACAAAGTTCCCGGTGGCGTTGTCGGGCGGCAGCAGGCTGAACGCCGAGCCACTGCCTGGTGCAAAGCTGTCGACCACGCCATCGAGTGCCGCATCGGGGTAGCCATCGACCGTGACGCGCACCGGCTGACCGGGGCGAATATGTTCCAGTTGGGTTTCCTTGAAGTTCGCCACGACCCATACATCATTGACCGGCACGATATCGAGCAGGGAAACACCCGGTGTGACGAAACGACCGAGGCGAACCTGACGGTTACCGACCACGCCATCCACAGGGGCGTGTACCACGGTGTGCTCGAGATCGATCCGGGCGAGGTCACGTGCGGCCTCTGCCTGGCTCACAGCGGCCACGGCAGCCTCGCGCTCGGCTACAAACACCGTGATGCGCTGCTGTTGCGCCTCGACCGTTGCCGAAGCGGCCGAAACCGAGGCCGCGGCTCTGGATTGCGCGGTGCCGGTTTCATCGACCAGGGCCTGGCTGACCGCATTGCTGACGATCAGTTTGCGGCTGCGGTCGTGGGTCTTGGCCGCCAGGCTCATGTCGGCGGTGGCCGAGCGCCTTTGCGCTTCGGCCTGCCTGATCAGCGCATGCTGGAGCTGGATCTGTGCGTCGACATGGGTCAGGCGCGCCTGGGCGGCGCTGACATTGGCCTCGGCTTGCGCAAGTTTGGCGCGGTAGTCGCGGTCATCGATTCGAAACAGCACATCACCGGCACGCACGGCCTGGTTGTCCCGGACCTCGACCGCCGTGACATAGCCGGCGACCTTGGCGGCCAGTGAGGTGACGTCCCCGCGGACATACGCGTTGTCGGTCGAGGTCACGCCACCTGAAAACGCCATGGCTCCCCAAACCGCCACGACCATCAAGGCCGCGACGCACAGCAACAGGCCGATGGTCTTGCGCTTGCTTCGCCGCACCACGACCACAGGCGTGCCGCTACTTGCGCTGGTGGCAATGGCGGCCTTGTCCAGGAGCGAGTTCATTTTTTCATTTCCTGTTCAGTGCCAAGAACTGACTCAGCCACTGGGCGACAGTGGTCTGCCGCCCGGCGGTCGAGCCTTCATGAGCGCGTGATCGGCTCACTGTTTGATCGGTGTCACGAGTACCTTTTCCTCGGTGTCGAGGACGAACACCGCCAACAGGCGTGCAGGTTGGGTGTCACTGGCGTTGGCGCTGACCAGGTGCACGGAGCCCGGTTCCTCTACGAAGTTTTCGCCGACGTTGTAGATCTTTTCCGGCTCGCCTTTGACCTGGATGCGAAACGAACCCTCCAGGACCGTTGCATAGATGAAGGCCGTTTTCGGATGGGTGTGGGCCGGCGATGCGGCACCCGGCCCATACTCGACGACCACGCCCCTCATGCTCTTGCCAGGGATGTTGGGAATGGGACGGTCGAACACCACCGTCACCTTGCCGGGGGGCGGCTCGGCGGCTGTTGCGGCGCTGATCGAGAGCGCCGCGAAGACAGCGGCCATTAGCAATCGGGTAACCATGGGATTTCTCCTGGATTCGTAGGGAAATGTGCGGGTGCGATCCGTTACTGCGCCATCGACCGGGCCAGCCAGTCGTCGAAGCGGATCGCCCCCAGGCGTGCGTTCTTGCCGGTGACCAGCGATTGATCGTCGAGCACGGCGCCGAAGTAACGGGCATGTACATCCGGCACGACCTTGCGGTTGTCCTGGGTCGCCCGCAGATAACGCCTGGCCAGTTCGTCGATCGGCATGGTTTCCGGGCCACCGACTTCAACGGTGCCATTGACCGGTGCTGCCAGCACGACATCGGCCAGCGCCGCTACCACGTCGTCGGACGCTATCGGCTGGATCAGCGCCGGCGAAGCATGAATTTCCTCGCCAACGGCGAACGACTGGACAATGCCGCCGGCAAACTCGGAGAACTGCGTGGCACGTAGAATGGTGTAAGGAACGCCGGATGCCTTGATAAGGGCTTCCTGCGCGACCTTGGCCCGGAAATAGCCGGTATCGGGAAGCCGTTCGCTGCCGACAATCGACAGGGCTACGTGATGACGAACCCCGGCAGCGGCTTCGGCGGCCAGCAGGTTACGGCTCGACGTTTCAAAGAAATCGAGAACTGCCTGGTCCTCCCACGACGGTGCGTTCGCCACGTCGACCACCACATCAGCACCATCCATCGCTTCGGCCAGGCCTTCGCGGGTGATGCTGTTCACGCCCGTGCTGGGGCTGGCGGCGAGCGCATCATGGCCGCGCTCGCGCAGGGTGTTCACAAGTTTCGATCCGATGAGGCCGGAGCCTCCGATGACGACGATCTTCATGACTTTTCTCCACTTGTCGACTGCAACCATTGCGTCGGTGTAGAAAGAGTGCCTGCGCGCACCAGGCAAGTCCTTGCGCCGGGCTTGGGTTTGCCTTGGCGAGTGCTTGGTTTTATGTCCAAAGCCATTGACGTTCGTCCAGCCGCCCTTGCCGCAGACGGTGCAGCGGGTGTCGAGCTGCCGTATCATCTGCCTCAGTTACCAACCGACAGCCGCCTGGGACACGGAGTTGAGGGCGCTTCGCCAGGGGATGCTCAATTTGCCATTCACGTTTGAAGACTACGTACTCGATCAGGAGCGCCGGGAGCTGACCCTGCGCGGGCAAATCGTGGCCGTCGGACCGCAGGTTTTCGATCTGTTGCTGCTGTTCGTCAACAATCCCGACCGCGTCGTCAGCAAGGACGAGTTGCTCAAGGCGGTGTGGGGCGACCGGATCGTTTCGGAATCGACGATCACCAGCCACATCAATGCGGTGCGCAAGGCCGTTGGTGATACCGGTGAGGAGCAGCGCCTGGTGCGCACCGTCCCCCGCAAGGGCTACCGCTTCGTTGGTCGGATCAACGACGACTTGAGCGGGCAAACACCACCACAGCCTGACATCGACGAACGCGCAAGCGCTGCCCCGAAACAAATCCCCTCCCCTACGCTCGTCCTGCCGGACAAACCCTCGATTACCGTCCTGCCCTTCCAGAACCTGAGCGGCGATCCGGAGCAGGAGTATTTCGCCGATGGCGTCGTGGAGGACATCATCGCGGCCCTGTCGCGTATCCGCTGGCTGTTCGTCATTGCGCGCAATTCGAGCTTCACCTACAAGGGCCAGGTCGTGGACGCCCAGGGCGTCGGCCAGGAACTGGGCGTGCGCTATGTGCTCGAAGGCAGCGTGCGCAAGTGCGGGAACCGGCTGCGCATTACCGGGCAACTGATCGACGCGACAAGCGGGACGCATATCTGGGCGGAGCGCTTCGAAGGCCTGCTCGACGACCTCTTCGAGCTGCAGGACCAAATCACCGAAAGCGTCGTCGGTGCCATCGCGCCGCAACTGGAGCGGGCAGAAATCGAACGCGCCAAGCGCAAGCCGACGGAAAGCCTGGACGCCTACGACTACTACCTGCGGGCCATGGCAAAACTGCACAGCGGCAGCCGCGAAGCCATCGAGCAGGCGCTGCCGATGTTCTACCAGGCCATCGAACTCGATGCGGAATTCGCTTCGGCCTATGGCATGGCCGCCTGGTGCCACTTCTGGCGCAAGCTCAATGGCTGGATGAGCGATCGACCCGCAGAAATCGCCGAGGGCATACGCCTGGCGCGTCTGGCGGTGACCCTCGGCCGCGACGATGCCGTCGCGTTGACCCGGGGCGGACATGCGCTTGCTCATCTCGCCGGCGAAGTCGACGGCGGCATTGCGCTGCTCGACAGGGCGCGCCTGCTCAATCCCAACCTCGCCCCCGCCTGGTTTCTGGGCGGCATCCTGCGGGCACTGCACGGTGAAACAGACGCCGCCATCGAGCATTTGAACCATGCCGTTCGCTTGAGTCCGCTGGATCCGGAAATGTTCAGGATGCAGGTGGGGATGGCGCTCGCGTATTTCTTCGCCGGGCACTTCGATGCCGCTGCGCAGTGGGCGGAAAAGGCCCTGGGTAACCTGCCCAGTCTGCTGGTCGCGGCGGCGCTGGTGGCGGCCAGTGATGCGCTCGGCGGTCGAATGGAAAAAGCGAATCTGGCGATGCAGCGTCTGCAAAAGCTGGATCCTTCTTTGCGTCTGTGCACCCTCAAGGACTGGCTGCCCATTCAACGGCCTGAAGATTTCGCCCGTTTCGTCGACGGACTGCGGCTGGCGGGATTGCCAGAGTGAAGGCGACTAACCTGTAGGAGCGAGCTTGCTCGCGATGGTCGCCAACGATGACGCGGGTTTTCTGATTAAACGCGGTGTCTTCAAGTTCATCGCGAGCAAGCTCGCTCCTATAACGTAGGCTAAGCTTTGAGCAACTCGTTGCTCATGATGCTCGGTTCTGCAGGTTTGGGTTTTTCTGGAGAGCGTCTGCAACAGCTATCCCAGACTGTCCCAAACCTTTCACGCAGGATTGCCGTGATGACAGAGCCCCTCCTCAGCTTTGATGCACTCAAGCGCGCCGCGGCTGCCGGCGAAATCGATACCGTACTGGTCTGCATGGTCGACATGCAGGGACGCCTGGTCGGCAAGCGATTCCAGGTCGAGTTTTTCATCGACAGCGGCCACGAAGAAACCCACTGCTGCAACTACCTGCTGGCCGATGACATCGACATGGAGCCGGTGCCGGGTTACGCCGCGGCCAGTTGGAGCAAGGGTTACGGCGATTTCGTGCTCAAGCCCGACATGTCCACCCTGCGGCGCGTGCCCTGGCTTGAGTGCACGGCGCTGGTGCTGTGCGACGTGCTCGATCATCACCATCGCCAGGACCTGCCCCACAGCCCAAGGGCGATTCTGAAAAAACAGGTCGAGCGCCTGCGCGAGCGTGGCTACACCGGCATGTTTGCCTCGGAGCTCGAGTTCTATCTGTTCGATGAGAGTTACGAGGCGATCCACAAGCGCAACTATCACAAACCGAAAACCGCCGGCCATTACATCGAGGACTACAACATCCTCCAGACCACCCGCGAAGAGCCGGTGCTGCGGGCGATTCGCAAGCACTTGCAGGCCTCGGGCATTCCCGTGGAAAACTCCAAGGGTGAATGGGGCCCGGGGCAGGAAGAGATCAACATTCGCTACGCCGATGCCCTGACCATGGCCGACCACCACGTCATCATCAAGCACGCCTGCAAAGAGATCGCGCAATTGCAGGGCAAGGCGATCACCTTCATGGCCAAGTGGCGCTACGACGCTGCCGGCTCCAGCAGTCACATCCATAATTCGTTGTGGGACAAGAACGCCAAGAAGCCGCTGTTCTTCGACGCGAAAGCCGAATTCGGCATGTCGAAACTGATGCGTTCCTGGGTCGCCGGCCAGCTCAAGTACGCCAACGACATCACCTGTTTTCTCGCGCCCTACATCAACTCCTACAAGCGCTTCCAGGCTGGCACTTTTGCGCCGACGCGGGCGGTCTGGAGCCGCGACAATCGCACCGCCGGCTTTCGCCTGTGTGCCGAAGGCAGCAAGGCCATCCGCATCGAATGCCGCATCGGCGGTGCCGATCTCAACCCCTATCTGGCCTTCGCCGCGCTGATCGCGGCGGGCCTGGCCGGTATCGACGAGAAGCTCGAACTGGCGCCGCCGTTCGAAGGCGACGCCTACCTGGATGAGCATTTGCCGGAAGTGTCCAAGACATTGCGCGAGGCGAGCGCCGCACTCAAGGCCTCCGGCATGTTGCGCAAGGCGTTCGGCGATGAGGTGGTCGACCATTACGTGCACACCGCCGAGTGGGAGCAGAAAGAGTACGACCGGCGAATCACCGACTGGGAATTGCAGCGCGGTTTCGAGCGCTATTGAGAACATCATGACTGCGAAGGTTCAATTGATCTCCCCGGTCGATGGCCGGGTGTACGCCGAGCGCGAGGTGGCCGATGCGGCGCAGGTCGAGCAGGCGCTGACGGCCGCTGCCAGCGCACAGGCGGCATGGCAACGCCGCTCACTGAGCGAACGCGCGGCGTTTTGCACTGCCGCGGTGGACGCAATGCTGTCGATGCAGGCCGACATCGTGCCGGAGCTGGCCTGGCAAATGGGCCGCCCGGTGCGTTTTGGCGCCGGCGAACTGCGCGGTTTCGCCGAACGCGCCCGGCACATGATCGCTATCGCACCGCAGGTCCTTGACCGGGTAGAGCCCGAGCCTGTCGCGGGATTTCGTCGCTATATCAAACGCGAACCGCTGGGCACGGTGCTGGTGGTCGCTCCGTGGAATTACCCCTATCTGACGGCGGTGAACACGATTATCCCGGCGCTGATGGCCGGCAACAGCGTGATCCTCAAGCATGCTTCGCAAACACTGCTGGTGGGCGAGCGCTTCGCCGAGGCCATGCGTCGCGCAAAACTGCCCGAGGGATTGTTCCAGAATCTGCTGCTCGACCATGTGTCGACCGGGGCGATCATTGCTTGCGGGCGCGTGCAACAAGTGAACTTCACCGGTTCCGTGGAGGCTGGAAAAGTCATGGAAAGCGTCGCCAGCGGACAATTTCTCGGTATGGGCCTGGAGCTCGGCGGAAAAGACCCGGCCTATGTCCGGGCAGACGCCAACCTTGAACAGGCGGTGGAAAATCTGGTGGACGGCAGTTTCTTCAATTCCGGGCAGAGTTGCTGCGCCGTGGAACGCATCTACGTCGACCGGAAAATCTACCCGGTGTTTGTCGAGCGCTTCGCCGAACTGACCCGCCAGTACGTGCTGGGCAACCCACTGGATGAAGCCACCACCCTCGGTCCGCTGGTGACACCGGGCGCCGCATTCTTCGTTCGTGGCCAGATTGCCGATGCGCTGGCCCAGGGCGCCAAAGCGCTGATCGATCCGAAGTCCTTTCCCGCCGACGTGCCGGGCAGCGCCTACCTGGCACCGCAAGTGCTGGTGGACGTGAACCATCAAATGTCGGTCATGCGCGACGAAAGCTTTGGCCCGGTGGTCGGCATCATGCCGGTGGCCAGCGATGAAGAAGCCATCGCCTTGATGAATGACAGTGAGTTCGGGCTCAGCGCTTCCATCTGGACCCGGGATCTCGCAGCGGCCGAACGCCTGGGCAACGAGATCGCCACCGGCACGGTGTTCATGAACCGCTGCGATTACCTGGACCCGGCACTGGCCTGGACCGGCGTGAAGAACAGCGGTCGCGGCGTCACCCTGTCGCCACTGGGCTACGAGCACCTGACCCGGGCCAAATCCTTTCATCTGCGTCACGAGGTGTAGACCATGAACCTGACAGGAAACTGGAACTACCCCACGAGCGTTCGTTTCGGTGTCGGGCGCATCGCCGAACTGGCCGAGGTCTGTCGCAGCCAGGGTATCCAGCGACCTTTACTTGTGACCGACAGCGGCCTGGCGCGCGCACCGATCACCACGGCGGCACTGGACGCATTGCGCGCCGCCGGTCTTGGCGTGGCGCTGTTTTGTGACCTCAAGCCCAATCCGGTGGAAGCCAACCTGGCTGGCGGGCTCGATGCCTGGCGTGCCGGCCAGCACGATGGCGTGATCGCGTTCGGCGGCGGCAGTGGCCTGGACATGGGCAAGCTCATTGCCTTCATGAGCGGCCAGACCCGTCCGGTCTGGGACTTCGAAGACATCGGCGACTACTGGACCCGCGCCGACGACAGCCGCATCGCCCCGGTCATTGCCGTGCCGACCACGGCGGGAACCGGTTCCGAAGTCGGCCGTGCGGCGGTGATCATCGACGAGCGCACCCACACCAAACGCATCATCTTCCACCCGAAAATGATGCCCCGCGTGGTGATCAGCGATCCGGCCCTCACCGTCGGCATGCCCGCCAAAATCACCGCAGGCACCGGCATGGACGCGCTGTCCCATTGCCTGGAAGCGTACTGCGCCCCCGGCTTTCACCCCCTGGCCGATGGCATTGCCGTGGAGGGCATGCGCCTGGTGGCCAACTCACTGGTGAAGGCGGTACACACGCCGTCGGACCTTGAGGCCCGCGCACAAATGCTCGCGGCGGCGGCCATGGGCGCCACGGCATTCCAGAAAGGCCTGGGCGGGATGCATGCGCTCTCCCATCCGGTGGGTGCGTTGTATGACACCCATCACGGCATGACCAATGCCACCTTCATGCCCTATGTCCTGCACTTCAATCGCTCGGCCATCGAGGAGCGCATCACCCGCCTGGCGGCGTACCTGCGCCTGCCCTCCCCGGGGTTCGACAGTTTCCTGGCCTTCGTCCTCAAGCTGCGCAAGAACATCGGCGTGCCCCATACCCTGGTTGAACTGGGCGTGGATGACCGGCAGGCCGACCTGATCGCCGACATGGCGATTGTCGACCCTTCCGCTGGCGGCAACCCGCTGCCATTGACCCGGGACGGCGTGGCAAAGATTTTCGACGCGGCACTTCACGGCCGTCTGTAGGAGCGAGCCTGCTCGCAATGGACTTGAGGATGACGCGGGGTGTCAGGCTCCCCGCGTCATCGTTGACGTTCATCGCGAGCAAGCTCGCTCCTACAGAAAACCAAGGTCGAGCCTACGGCGGCTTAGTTCGGCCTGTCCAAAACCTGAAAAGGGGCACACATCATGAACCCAGCAAGCCAGCCGGGCACCGAAACGCACGACGATGACGTCAAGGTGCTGCACAGCATGGGCTATGCCCAGCAACTCTCACGACGAATGGGGGTTTTCTCCAACTTCGCCATTTCCTTTTCGATCATCTGCATCCTCTCGGGTGGCATCAACTCCCTGGCCCAGGGCACCTCGGGCGCGGGCGGGGCATCCATCGGGATCGGCTGGCCAATCGGTTGCCTGATCTCCGGGGTATTCGCCATGGCCATGGCGCAGATTTCCTCGGCCTACCCCACCGCTGGCGGCCTGTACCACTGGGGCTCGATCCTGGGTAACCGCTTCACCGGATGGCTGACCGCGTGGTTCAACCTGCTGGGGCTGGTCACGGTGCTGGGCGCGATCAACGTCGGTACCTATTACTTCTTTTTCGGTGCCTTCGGGCCGGCACTGGGCATGGAAGACACGACCACGGTCAGGGTGATTTTCCTGGCGATCCTCACCGGCCTGCAGGCCTTGTGCAACCACTTGGGTATCGGCCTGACCGCCAAACTCACTGACTTCTCAGGTTACCTGATCTTCGCCACGGCGCTGGCCCTGACCATCGTCTGCCTGATATCGGCACCCAGCTATGAATTCGCACGGCTGTGGACCTTCGGCAACTATTCCGGCGAAGCGGGTGGCAGCGTCTGGCCGCAGGTCTCCAACGGCTGGGTGTTCATGCTCGGCCTGCTGTTGCCGATCTACACCATCACCGGCTATGACGCCTCTGCGCATACCTCCGAGGAAACCCGCAACGCGGCCATGTCGGTGCCGCGCGGCATGGTCATGTCGGTGGTCTGGTCGTTGCTGTTCGGCTGGCTGATGCTCAGCGCGTTCGTGCTGATGCTGCCGAACATGGACGAGGCGGCCAAGCAAGGCTGGAACGTGTTTTTCTGGGCCATGAACACCCAGGTCGACCCGACCTTGAAACTGGTGCTTTTCGTGGCGATCTTCATTTCGCAGGTGCTCTGCGGGCTGGCCACCGTCACCTCGGTTTCACGGATGATCTTCGCGTTCTCCCGGGACGGAGGCCTGCCCTGCTCAAAAGCGCTGTCCTCGGTCTCATCGACCCATCGCAGCCCGGTGGCAGCGATCTGGACCGGTGCCACCCTAGCGGTGTTGTTCGTCTGGGGATCGTCGGTGATCTCGATCGGGACAACGCCGGTCTATACCATCGTGGTGTCCTGCACGGTGATCTTCCTGTTCTTCTCCTTCGCCATTCCCATCGCGCTCGGCCTGTTTACCTTTGGTACGTCGAAGTGGCCGACCATGGGGCCGTGGAACATGGGGCGTTTCTGGTACTCGGTGTTCGCCATCCTCTCGATCCTGGCGATGATCATCATTTTCGTCATCGGCATCCAGCCACCGAACGATTGGGCGCTGTACATCACCATCGGTTTCCTGATCCTGACGGCCATCGTCTGGTTCGGTTTTGAAGCCCGGCGCTTCCAGGGGCCGCCGGTGGGCGACATGATCGTCAAGCGCCAGGCTGAAATTGCCGCGGCGGAGGCGGCGTTGGACAGGAAATAGGCGCGTGCTGATTAACCTGTGGGAGCGAGCTTGCTCGCGATGGCGGCGTGTCAGGCGCCATCGATGTTGGATGTGCCGGCCTAATCGCGAGCAAGCTCGCTCCCACAAGGTTGTTTGGCATTTCCGGGCTTTGCGGGTGGCTGCATTCCCCTGTGGGAGCGAGCTTGCTCGCGATGGCGGTGTGTCAGGCGCCATCGATGTTGGATGTGCCGGCCTAATTGCGAGCAAGCTCGCTCCCACAAGGTTATTTGGCGTTTCCGGGCTTTTTTGCAGGCTGATGATCTATCCTGTGCCTCCCCGATTCAGCCCCGGAGACACCTGTGCCCGCCCTCACCGCCCGCGAGGTTTACCAGCCGTTGCGCGATGCCGCTCAAGGCATCTGCACCTTCAAGCGAGTCGACGACGCCTGCGAGCCTGACCATGTACAGGTCGACATCGACGGCTGGCGCCTGACGCTCGACGTCGACGCCGGTCACCTGCGCCACTGCCTGCACGGCCAAAGCCCCGATGGCCGAGAATATGTGTTCGACAACGGGCAGCGCTTCGGCACCGACCCGGTGAGTTTGCTCAGCACCTGGGAGCTGGCGCAGATTGAACGGCTACTGGCCTGAATCTTCCGCAACCTGTCGTTCCCTGGCCGCACTTGTGATACACAAGCCGGAGTGATTTTCGCGTCCAAGGAGGTTCTGCCCATGCCCCGTTCCCTGCACCTGCCGCACTGGCTGGCCTGCGCCCTGCTCGGCTTGCTCGCTGGCAGCGCCCAAGCCGGCACGCCCCCCCCGGCGCCAGATGCCTTGCAGCCCTTGCTGGCGACGATGAATGAGCGGTTGAACATCAGCGAACTGGTGGCGCTGACCAAGTGGGACAGCGGCAAACCGGTCCAGGACAACACCCGGGAAGCGCAAGTCATCGCCAACGCCAGGAAGCAGGCGGCCGAACGCCAGCTTGACCCCGACGATGTCGCCGTCCTGATCGCCGCCCAGATTGAAGCCAGCAAACTGGTGCAATACGGCCGGCTCGCACAATGGCAAGCGGCGCACAAGGCACCGGACACGCCACGGCCAGACCTGGGCAACGACATCCGGCCCAAGCTCGACAACCTGCAGAACCTGCTGCTCACGCAGTACGCCGCGTTCCTGCCCTACCGCAACGACCCGAACTGCCCTCAATGGCTGGCCACCGAACGTTCCGCGCTGATCAAGGATTATTTGCATGGCCAGGCGATGATTCGTGCGACCGGGGAGCTGTGTATTGCAGGGCGATAACGTCAAATGAGCCACATTGAAACCCTCGCCAAAATCCTGCTCGGCCCGTTGTTGCTGGCGCAGGGCCTGTATACGCGGCGGGTGACGCCCAGGTTGCCGGAGGCCGAAGGTGACCGCCAGGGCCAGGCCGGCAGCGGTGACGTGCTGCGCTTGTTGATTGTCGGCGACAGCGCCGCAGCGGGGGTGGGTGCGGCGACTCAAGGTGAAGCCCTCAGTGGTCGGCTGGTCGCGCGCCTGGCCGATGATTACCAGTTGTCGTGGAAACTCTGGGCGCACTCGGGGCTGGATTCACAAGGGTTGCTGGAGCTGCTCGAACAGCACGCCCCCGAGCCGTTCGATGTGGCGCTGTTGTCGATTGGCGTCAACGATGTCACCAGCTCTCTCACCCTGGATCAGTGGCTCGCTCGGCAACGGCGCTTGATGGCGCTGCTGTGCGATAAATACGCGGTGAGGCAGATCGTGGTGTCGCCGCTTCCGCCGATGCATTTGTTCCCCGCGCTGCCCCAGCCGCTGCGCTGGTTTCTGGGTTTCAGGGCGCGGCGGTTCAATGCACATCTTGCGGATCTGGCCGCACGCCTGGATCAATGTACGATGCTGACCACCCCGCTGGCGCCCGAACCGGGCTTGATGGCCAGCGATGGTTTTCATCCGGGGCCGATGCTTTATCGGCAATGGGCCGACGATGCCGCCAGGGTGATCGACCAACGCTTTCGCACCACAACAATAAAAACAGGAGTTGAAGATGTCTGAGCTGAAACTGAACCCCAATGTCGCAGCGTCCCTGAAGCAGTGGCACGCGATGCTCGACAACCGCGACTTGAGCGGTTTGCCCGAAATGCTCGATCCGCAGGCGGTGTTCCGTTCGCCGATGGCGCACACGCCGTATCCGGGAGCGCCGGTGGTGTCGATGATCCTCAATACGGTCATGGACGTGTTCGAGGATTTTGCCTATCACCGTGAGCTGGCGACGGCGGATGGCTTGAACGTGATTCTCGAATTCAGCGCCAGGGTCGGCGAGAAAGAACTGAAGGGTATCGACATGATCCGCTTCAACGAACAGGGCAAGATTGTCGAGTTTGAAGTGATGGTGCGGCCGCTCAGTGGCTTGCAGGCGCTGGGTGAGGAAATGGGGCGGCGGTTGGGGGCTTACCTGAAGGCCACAAAAGCCTGACATCCTGATCCCCCCTGTAGGAGCGAGCTTGCTCGCGATGGGCGTTAACAAAAACGCGTGCTTGCTGGCTCAACGCGGCGCTCTTGAGTCCATCGCGAGCAAGCTCGCTCCTACAGGTACAGGTTTTGTGTAAAACCGGAAGTCATCACACCATCGGCTGGTGACTGGTCACGCAGTGAATGCCGCCACCGCCTGCGGAGATCGCGTCGATGTCGAGTTGCACCACCTTGCGCTGCGGGTAGAGTTCGGACAGCAGGTCGAAGGCCTTGGCATCGGCTTCTTCGTCGCCGAATTGCGGAGCGATGATCGCGCCATTGATCACGAAGTAGTTGATGTAGCCCGCGGCGAAGTCCGGGTTGTCGTTGCTGAACCGGCTGTTGCGCGGGTTGAGCGGCGGCGACACGGTATGCACCTGCAACTTGCGGCCATCGGCATCCGTGGCGTTTTCCAGGATCTGCAGATGGGCGCGAGTGACCTTGTAGTCGTAGGACTCGGGGTCATTGTCGAGGTTAGCGATCACCACGCCGGGCTTGACGAAGCGCGCATAAAAATCGACATGGGCGTCGGTGATGTCCTTGCCCTTGATGCCCGGCAGCCAGATGATTTTGCGCAAGCCCAGCCGTTCTTTCAGTTCCTCTTCGACCTCAGCCTTGCTCCAGTCCGGATTGCGATTGCGGTTGATCCAGCTGCTTTCGGTCATGATCCCTGTGCCGTGGCCATCCACTTCGATGCCACCGCCCTCGCCCACCAGTTCGCTTCGCTGGTAATCCGCCTTGGCGTTTTCGGCGACCAGGGCGGCCAGTTGCGCATCGTCCGCATGCTGCTGTTTGTTGCCCCAGCCGTTGAAGTTGAAGTCCACGGCAGCAAGGCCGCCGCTTCCGTCGACGACAAAATTGGCGCCGATGTCGCGCATCCAGATGTCATCCAGTTCGGTGATCACGAAGGTCGTGTTGTGGCTGCCGCATTTGGCTTCGGCCAGGCGCCGTTCGCTCTGGCGACAGAACACGGTGACCGGCTCGTATTGGGCAATGCTGCGGGCGATCCGGCCAAGGGCGTCTTGCACGTGGGGCGTGAAGTCCTCCCAGATCGCGGCCTGTGCCCCGAAGGCGATGAAGGCCCGCTGGTGTTTGTCCCCTTCATCGGGCATGTACCAATTGCCTTTGCCGGCCGCTCGCGCGGGCATGGACCCAAGGCCCAATCCCATGGACGCCACCGTGCCCATTGCGGCTGCGACCGATACCTGCTTGATGAATGTTCGACGTGTCGGCATGTGGTTTCCTGAAATCGAGGTTTGGCCGGCCCTCGGGCCGGCCAGTGATCATTTGACTGTAGCGGTCTTGAATTTGGTCCAGGTGCGCATGCGTGCCCGCATGTCGGCCTGGGGAATGTCCTTGCCGGGAATCAGCCGCGCGTAGGTGGCATCATCGAGATAGATGTCCGGGTTGTTGCGCATCGCGGCATCGACATCCGGGCGTGCCTTGGCGTTGGAGGTCGGGTAGCCGGTGAAGTTGCTGATGGCTGCCATGTTCTGCGGGCGCATCACGAAGTTGATGAACGCGTAGGCGTACTCCGGATGCCGGGCGTCGACGGGAATGGCCATGGTGTCCATCCACACCGTGGTGCCTTCGCGGGGGATGCGGTAGTGGAAGGCGGTTTTCTTGCCGGCACTATCAGACGTGCGTTGCGCCTGGGTCATGTCGCCGCTGTAGCCGAGGGACATGCACAGGTTGCCGTTGACCAGGTCGGTCACCGGTTGCGACTGGAACTTGCGAATGTACGGCCGCAGTTTCATCAGCAAGTCACTGGCCGCCGCCAGGTCCGCCGGTTTGGCGCTCCGCGGGTCGCGGCCCAGGTAATTGAGCACCACGGCCAGCACTTCGTCCGGCGAGTCGATCATCGAGATGCCGCAGTCGGCGAATTTCGCCGCCAGTTCCGGTTTGAACAGCATGTCCAGGCTGTCGACCGGCGCATCCGGCGCACGCTGGGCGATCTGTCCGGCGTTGTAGGTCAGGCCGATGGTGCCCCAGGTGTACGGGACCGTGGCCTGGCGCGACTGCTCGTAGTGCGAGCGCAATTTCTGCAACCCTGGCTCGACGTCGTTCAGAGCAGTAAGTTTTGACTGATCCAAGGGCTGCAAACTGCCGGCGCGCATCAGGCGTTCGGCCACGGTGTCACCGGGGAAGATCAGGTCGTAGCCACTGCCGCCAGCGAGCATTTTCGCTTCCAGGGTTTCACTGCCGTCCATCACGTCGTAGATCACTTTGATGCCGGTTTCGGCGGTGAACTTGCTCAAGGTGTCCTCGGCGAAATAGTCGGCCCAGTTGTACAGCCGCAGGGTTTTCTCTTCGGCGTGCAACGCAGGCACCGCACAGCTCAGCGCCAGCCCCATGGCCAGCCACAGCTTGTTGATCGTGTTCATGTCACACCCCTTGGGTTGCCCAGCGTGAGTGGATCTGACGACCGTCCTGGGTCAACAAGGCGCCGTACATTTCCGGACGGCGATCGCGGTAGATACCCCAGGTCAGGCGGTCCTCGCGCATAGCCGCCAGGTCCAGGCTGTGGACCAGCACGCCGGTGCTGTCGCGGTCGGCTTCGGCGAGCAACTTGCCCTTGTGGTTGCAGATGAACGACGAGCCATAGAAGCTCATTTGCAGAGTCGGGTCGGTGGTCGCCGCTTCCCGGCCGACCCGGTTGGCCGCCACCACCGGCAGCAGGTTGGCGGCGGCGTGGCCGCGCATGGTCATCTGCCAGTGATCCCGGGAATCGAGAGTGGCACAACCCGGTTCGGAGCCGATGGCCGTCGGGAACAGCAGCACTTCGGCCCCCATCAACGCCAGGCAGCGAGCGGTTTCGGGGAACCACTGATCCCAGCAGATGCCCAGGCCGATGCGCCCGAACGCGGTGTCCCAGACCCGGAAACCGCTGTCGCCGGGGCTGAAGTATTCTTTCTCCTGATAGCCGATGGCGTTGGGGATGTGGGTCTTGCGGTACACACCCAACAGGCGCCCGTCGGCGTCGGCCACGCTCAGTGAGTTGAAGTAGGCGTTGCCGGCCTTCTCATACCAGCTCAGCGGCAGCACCACGCCCAACTCTTTCGCCAATGCGGCGAAGCGCTGGAGCACGTGGCTTTCGCGATACTCCTCGGCCAGTGCCAGGTGTTTGTGGTGTTGCTCGATGCAGAAATACGGCGTGGCGAACAGCTCCTGCAACAGGATGACCTGCGCGCCCTTGGCCGCAGCTTCGCGGACCAGTTGCTCGGCCTGGTCGAGGTTGTGTTTCAGGTCCCAGGTGCAGGGCATCTGGGTGGTGGCGATGGTCAGCAGTGTCATGGCATCAACCCCGCACCGGCCAGGCCGGCTGTTGCTGGGTGATGCAATGCACACCGCCACCGCCATGGGCCAGATGGTTGATCCGCACCGGCACCACTTCACGACCGGGGAACGCCTGCGCCAGCACTTCGGCAGCGACCTTGTCGGCATCGATGCCGTAGGCCGGCATGATGATCGCGCCGTTGGCGATATAGAAATTGGTGTAGGAGGCGCAGAACACTTCGGCCTCGGTGTCCACCGCATCGGTGGCTTCGAACAGTTCGATCAGTTCGAACTGGCGGCCCTGGGCGTCGGTGGCCAGTTCAAGGGCGCGGCGGTTCTCCCGGGCCACTTCGGCGTACACCGACTGCTTGTCGTGGGTGGCGTCCACCAGCAACACGCCGGGACGGGCAAAGGCGCACACGCCATCGACGTGGCCGTCGGTCATGTCGCCGGTCACATAGTCCGGATCGCCCGGCAGCCAGATGGTTTTCTTCACGCCCAGCAGGCGGGTGAAGATCTCTTCGATCTCGGCCTTGCTCACGCCCGGGTTGCGATTGGGGTTGAGCAACACCGATTCGGTGGTGATCAGCGTGCCCTCGCCGTCCACATGAATCGCGCCACCCTCGTTGCTCAACGCCGTGCCGAAGCACTCCAGTCCCAAATGATTGAGCGCACGGCGGGCCAGGCTTTCGTCCAGATCGTGAGCCGACTTGCCGCCCCACGCATTGAAGCGCCAGCTCACACCGGCCAGGCCTTGCTGCGGGTGGCAGACGAAGCTCGGGCCGGAGTCGCGGCACCAGCTGTCGTTGACCGCCAGTTCGATCAACTCGATGTTCGGTCCGCACAAGGCTTTGGCACTGGCGATAGCTGAAGGATCGACCACCAGTTTCACCGGTTCGAAGCGGGCGATGGCGTTGGCCACCCGGGCGAAATCTTCTTGAACCTGTGGCAGTGTCACCCGCCAGCCTGACTCCCACAGGGTCTTGTTGTGCGGCCAGACCATCCAGGTGGCGGCGTGAGTGACCCACTCGGCCGGCATCGTCCAACCGCTGTTTTGAATTACGTTCTGCTGCATGACAAGCACCTCTGAGTTAAGTCATTGTGTTCAATGAAAACGGCCTTGGCGGTCTTGGCATGCATGCTACGGCTGGAAAAACAGGCAAACAAACGATGGATTTTGCAGACAACTGATTAGAGGAGCTTATCGATATGCTCAAACACTGGCCGCCCCTGAGCACCCTGCGCGGCTTCGAAGCCGCCGCCCGGCTGGGCAGTTTTCACAAGGCTGCCGACGAGTTGCACCTCACCCAATCGGCGATCAGCCAGCAGATCCGCAGCCTTGAGGCGTACCTGGAGCAACCGTTGTTCCATCGCAGCGGGCGCAGCGTCAGCCTGACCGATGCCGGTCACGACTTGCTCAGCACCACCCAGGCGTTGTTGCAGCAACTGGCGGTGGGCATTCGCCGCCTGGGGCAATACCAGAAGCCCAATCAACTGGTGCTCAACACCACACCGGCGTTTGCCCGGCACTGGTTGTTGCCACGGTTGGGGGATTTCCGCCGACAGCATCCGCAGGTCGATCTGTGGATTTTCAGCACCGATGAAGTGCCGGACATGGCCAGCCAGACCATCGACCTGGCGGTGCGCGACGACATCAGTTCCCAGGCCGAATGCAGTTTCAAGGTGCTGCACGCCGACCGCCTCTACCCGGCGTGTCACCCGAGCCTGTTGGCCGTGCCCGTGGAACAGCGCACCACCTTGCATGGCGAGCGGGAAATGGACTGGAGCCACTGGGCGGTGGAATCGGGCATAGATGTGGGGCAGATGGATCAGGGGCTGAATTTTTCCGATCCGGGTTTGCTGCTGGACGCAGCCTGTACCGGACTGGGCATTGCGCTGGTGAGCCAGTTGCTGAGTCGGCAGGCACGGGCCACCGGGCTGTTGCAGCCGATGGTGGAGCAAACCATCCGCGGCCCGAACTGGGCGCTGCTGACCCACCGTGACAGCGAGAACATCCCGATGGCGCGGGCCTTTACCCAGTGGCTGGTCGACAACCTGGCGGCCGAGCAGCAGACCACGGCGTGATCATTGCGCCGGGAAAGTTTGCAGGTAGGCCAGCAGGTCTTCGATTTTTTCCGGGTCGCTGAGGCCCCAGAAAATCATGCGGGTGCCGGGCACGACTTTCTTCGGCGCTTCGAGGTAGGCGATCAGGGTTTCGCGGTCCCAGACCAGGTTGGCGGATTTCATCGCGTCGGAATACACGTAGTCCGTGGTGACGGCGGAATGGCGACCGATCACGCCATTGAGTTGCGGGCCAAAGAAGGCGCGAGCCGATTCACCGATCTGATGGCAGCCGCTGCACAGGCGCTTGTACACTTTCTCCCCGGCCTGGACATCGCCCGCAGCAAGGGTGGGTGTGCTGAACAGGCCCGCGGTGAGCGCCGAGGCGAGGGTCAGTGCTGCGAGTTTCTTCATGTTCCGTTTCCAGTCGGGTGTTGCCGGATGGCTATTGGAACATGCGGGCCGGGGATATCCCAAGTGGTCAAATGGACGCAATCCCTGTGCTCATCATGATGGTTGTGACCGATGAGGGTAGACGGTGTTCGAGGGTTTCAGGAATCGCTGCCTGACGGCGCCTGGGGCACGGGGCGGGTTTTCACGGTGACGAACATTTTGATGCGGTCGCCGATTTCCTGGAGGGTATGGCGGAACGGGTCGTGTCTTTCGCTGGTGGTCGGGTCTTCGAAGCTCCAGACCATCACTTCACCGGTAAACGGCATGCGTGAGGCCTCTTCGCAAGACTTGTCGCACAGGGTGATGACGTAGTCGAATTCCTGGCCTTCGAAATCTTCAAGGGACTTGCTGCGCAAGCCGCTGGCATCGACGCCGATGTGATCGAGGGATTCGAATGTGCGCGGGTCGATCTCGCTGGCCTCAAGCCCGGCGCTGAAGGCCTGGAAATCGGCAGGATCGGTGTGGCGAAGCAGGGCTTCAGCCATGGGTGAGCGGACATCGTTTCGAGCGCAGACGAACAGCACGCGACGGGGGTCGGTCATGGGTTTACCTCGGCTGGCAGGTTTTTAGTGTTTGCTCATCAATCCATGCAGAACGCCGAACCGCAGACCCGGTTCCGACGCAATCATATGCGTGATCCCGAACACCTTGAACGCCGCCAGCATCACCACCAGACCACCGGGCAGAATGCTCAGGCGGTGGATGGGCAAACCGGCCAACTTGAGGTGTTTCACATGTTTGACTTCCAGCAGGCGCAACGACAGGCGCAACAGGCCACCGTAGGTGATGCCGCCTTGGCCCTCATCATTGAGGCCATTGGCCTTGAGCACCTTGGCCAACATCCGCGCCGTCCCTGAAGAACCGATCGCCTGCTGCCAACCCATGGCGCGATAGCGGCGGGCAATGCGTTCGAATTGCACGGTGGCTGCGCGTTCGGCCTCCAGCAGCGCTTCGGCCACGATCCGCCCGCCGTGGAAGTAATGCGCACCGAAGGTGCCGCTGCCGATGGCAATGCTCTCGGTGACCAGCAACCGGTCGCCACGGCCGATGATCATTTCCGTGGAGCCACCGCCGATATCCACCACCAGCCGCGTGGTTTGCGCCGGCAAGGTGTGGGCGACGCCGGCGTAGACCAGTTGCGCCTCTTCGTGACCGGAAATGACGTCGATGCGAAAGCCCAGGTGCCGCTCGGCACTGGCCAGGAACAGCGGCGCATTGTCCGCTTCGCGTACCGCGCTGGTGGCCACCGCCCGCACGCGCCCGGCCTCGAAGCCGCGCAGTTTCTTGCCGAATCGCGCCAGCGCCTGCCAGCCACGGTCCAGCGCCAATTCATCGAGCGCCCCGCCCTGCAGGCCCTCGGCCAGACGCACCGGTTCACGCAGGGTTTTCACTTCCTGGATGACCATCTGCTGGTTCCGTCTCACCGACTGGCCAATCATCAGGCGAAACGCATTAGAGCCCAGGTCGATGGCGGCAAACAGCGGGGCGTCTTTCATACGGGGTTCCTTGCACATTCATCTGCCGGCGGACTGACGGCCGCCGGTCACTCAAGACGGATTGCGAGGATCTTGCCATTGCTTTGATGACACCCGGATGACAGGCCTGGAGTTCTGACCCACACCACAACAGTGGCAGGATTTTCGGCATCCTGATGGATGGCCATGAAGCTGTCATCGAATCGTCATGGACCGAGCGCCATACTCAGTCCATCCAATGCGTGCTTTAACTTTCCGCTGCCAGTCCCGGCAGCTTTTTTTTGCCTGAAATTGCCCTTACAAACACTCCTGCGCCGCACGCTCGAACGTCGACGGCACGAAGGTCGACGCCAGCAGCTTGCGCTCGTACAGGAATACCTTGCCGCCGTTCGAGGCTTTATAGGTTTCAAGCACGTTGTCCGCCGACACTTTGCTTGATACGACGATCCGGTAGCTGCGCTGGGTCTGCGACACCGTTGGGTTGAGCGCATCGTGCTGCAACTTCGGCACCACGCAATGGGTGTACTCCTCCGGCGACTTGCTGGTCTGCAAGGTCATGGTCGGATCGTTCGGCGTGGCACAACCGGCCAGCAGCAGCGAAGCGAAGGCCAGGGTCGGGGCAAAAACAGTGCGCATGAATCAGGTCCTGAATAGAAATCCACGGTGGATCGGGTTGCCCGCCGCTCAATGGACGTCGGGCTTGTTAGTTTGTTGTTGCGGTCAATCCGGCGGTTACCAGCGCCTTCAACGACGCATCGAACTGTTTCAGCGCGGTCAGTTGCAGGTCGCGTTGCTGTTCGATTTGCGCGGCGATCTCGGGCGCGGTCTTGTCATGCACCCATACCGACGGCAGTTGTTTTTCCACCGCGCCTTCGGCCTTGCCGATGTACTGCAGGTTGGCGTCGTAGAACCGCGCGGCGAAACGCGCCTCGACCCGGTCGTTACGCTGAGTCAGCAACTGATTGTGGGTATCGAGCATCACCACCACATCGGGATGGGCCTGCACCAGGGCATCGAGATTGTCGTAGACCGTCACCGACAGAAAAGTGTGGTGCAACGAACCCATCAGCCAGTCGATGGCCAGGTCCGGATCGGAACTGTTGACGAACGCCTGGCGAATCCGCGTATCCAGTGCGTTCTTCGCACCGTTGACGGCCACCGAGTGGTATTGCTCAAGGTATTGCAGGTTTTCCACAGTGTTGTCGCTGTAGAGCACCCCGACCGTCTGACCGTATTGCAGCCCGCTGTGACCGCCGGTGATCGGCGGCAGATGGCAGGCGCGTGCATCTTCGGCAAAGGCCGATGCGGTGGACGCAACACTGCCCAGTAACAGGGCAATCACAGCCAGTCGGGTCAAGATTTTCATCGCGCAGGTTCCTTGAGCAGCGTGTTCAATGCAGGCAATTTTCCGCCTTTGCGCACAAAACAGAACTTGCGATTCTTGATGGTGACTATTGATTGAACCAATAGTGTGGCGGCGGGGTTCCCGCGGGCGAAAAAAAGCCCGGCTCGACCGGGCTTTTCACGTCAACGCGACAGGTATTGCGTTTATTGAACGTTCTTCAGCTTAACCACATCACCGGAAATCTTGGTGGTGTAACCCGTTAGGACCCACGCCCAGAACCAGCGCTCCTGCACCTGTGTGTTGATCATGGCATCGCCGCCTTTGGCCTTGATTGCCTCGTCCTGTGCGCGCACAAAACGACTGTTCTGACGGATCGGGATGATGCCAAACAACAACAGGCCGGTGGCGCTCGCTTCACTGTGGCCCAGCACGGTGTACTGACTGCTGTCGTAATGCTGGGTATTCATCGGGGCACTGTTGCAACCGGCCAGTACCAGACCGAACAGGGTAACGGCAGCCACTTTACTGAGGTATTTCACTGAACAACTCCAGAGGGGGAACGCCCGAGATCAATTCTCGGGCGGTGCGCATCCTAGCGAAAATGATGCCTCATTGATATCACCCTTGAAGCTGACCACAGCAATAGTGTTCAGTTGGCGCAAATTTACCGGTCTATGGCGCATACATTGCTGTGGCGACAGCTGCAATCAGCGGATAGTCAGACGCTTTATCAAGGAGAGAAACAATGGTCACTTGCTACCTGAAATACGTGCTCGATCCCTACCAGCTCGAAGCGTTCGAGCACTACGGCAAGTTGTGGATTCCCCTGGTGGAAAAGTTCGGCGGCCAGCACCACGGCTACTTTTTGCCGTCGGAGGGTGCCAACAACATCGCCCTGGCGCTGTTCACCTTCCCCAGCCTGGCGGCGTACGAACATTACCGGCAGCAGTCGATGAACGATCCAGAGTGCATCGCAGCCTTCAAGTACGCGGAGGAGAAGAAATTCATCCTCAGCTACGAGCGTTCATTCATGCGGCCGGTGTTTGGCGAGCAGGCGCGCTGAGTCAGCCTTTTTGCAGATCCAGGCAATAGGTGTAATAACCGGGGTCGCGCACCCAGCCCAGGGATTCATACAGGCGCTGGGCGGTGAAGTTGTCGGTGGCGGTTTCCAGGGTCATGCCTTTGCCACCGGCCAGCTTCGCAAAATCCCGGGCGGTGTTCATCAGCACGGTGCCGACGCCTTTGCCCCGGGCGGCGGGTGTGGTGAACAGGTCACCGAGCAGCCAGGTGCGATGGGCGTCGATCGAGGAAAAGGTCGGGAACAGCTGGACGAAGCCGAGGTTTTCACCATCGCTGTCCCGGGCAAGAAAAATCACCGATTCATCCCGGGCGAGGCGCTCGGCGATAAAGGCGCGCGATTGCGAAAGATTCGACGGCTGCTGGTAGAACATCCGGTAGGCGTCAAACAAAGGGGCGATCTGGTCGATGTGCGATGCGTCGGCGCGCAGGGCCTGAATAGCCATGAGGGTGCTCCATTGCGGTCTCAAGGAATTACAGACTAGCAATGGCGAGGCAACAGCGACGTAAAATTTTCTGAAAGCACCGCCGTCCACTGTGGGAGCGAGCTTGCTCGCGATGGCGGTGGATCAGTCGACATTGACGCTGCCTGACACTCCGCCATCGCGAGCAAGCTCGCTCCCACATTGGATTTCCACATTGGATTGCAGATTGTGGTCAGACCCGCACATTACGCCCCGGCAGCGAAGTACGCTGGCTGCTTTCCCAGCCCTCGACCAGCCCCACCGGCACATCCGCCGATGGCAACATCTGCACGCCACGCACCAGGTCGGATGCCCGTTCGGCGAGCATGATGGTCGGCGCATTGAGGTTGCCGTTCGGCTCGGTCGGGAACACCGACGAATCGATCACCCGCAGACCGGCGATGCCACGCACGCGCAACTCGGAATCGACCACCGCCATGTCGTCCTCGCCCATGCGGCACGAACCGCACGGATGGTAGGTGCTTTCCAGGTTGTCACGCACGAAGGCGTCGAGGTCTTCATCGCTGGTCACTTGCGCCCCCGGGGCGATTTCGCCGTCGCGGAAGCGGTCCATGGCTTTCTGGCCGATGATCTCGCGGGTCAGGCGAATGCAGCGGCGGAAACCTTCACGGTCCTCTTCCCGCTCCAGATAGTTGAAGCGGATTTCCGGATGCTCGTACGGATCGGCCGAGCGCACGCGCACATAACCACGGCTTTTCGGTTTGTTCGGCCCGGTCAGCACCATGAAGCCGTGGCCCTTGATCGGTTTGTTGCCGTCGTAGCGCATCGCCGCCGGCAAAAAGTGGAACTGGATGTCCGGCCAGCGCAGGCCCTTCTCGGAGCGAATGAAACCACCGGCCTCGAAATGGTTGGTGGCGCCCAGGCCGTCCTTGAACAGCAGCCAGCGCAGACCGATCATCAGCTTGCTCAGCGGATCCATCTTGCTGTTGAGGGTCACCGGCTCCTTGCAACCGAACTGGATGTACACCTCGGCGTGATCCTGCAGGTTCTCCCCTACCCCCGGCAGGTCATGGCGCACGCCGATCCCGGCCTTGCGCAGGACGTCCGCCGGGCCGATGCCCGAGCGTTGCAGCAGGTGCGGCGAACCGATCGGCCCGGACGAGATCAGCACTTCGCGGTTGCAATACACCTGGTGGGTCTGGCCGCCGTGGTCATACATGACCCCCACCGCACGCTTGCCTTCGAGGATGACCTGGCGCGTCATCGCATGGGTGATCACCGTCAGGTTCGGACGGCCCATGGCCGGGCGCAGATAGGCGTTGGCCGTGGAGCAGCGCACGCCATTCTTCACAGTCATGTGCATGGCGCCGAAACCTTCCTGCATGTAGCCGTTGCAGTCTTCGGTCTTGATGTAGCCCGCTTCCGCGCCGGCTTCGACCCAGGCACCGTACAGCGGGTTTTTCATATGGTTGCCGTTGGTGGTGTGCAGCGGCCCGGTTTGCCCGCGATAGCTATCACCACCCGACTCGTAGCTCTCGGCGCGCTTGAAGTACGGCAGGCAGTTGCGATAGCCCCAGCCTTCGGCACCCAGGGATTCCCACTCGTCAAAGTCCAGTGCATGGCCACGGATGTACACAAGACCATTGATCGACGAAGAGCCGCCCAGCACCTTGCCCCGCGGGCAGTGAATGCGCCGGCCGTTGAGGTGGGTCTCCGGCTCGGTTTCGTAACGCCAGTTGTACTTCTTGGTGTTCATCGGGATCGAGAATGCGCTCGGCATCTGGATCACTACGCTCTTGTCACTGCCGCCGAATTCCAGGACCAGCACCGAGGTGGCCGGGTCTTCGCTCAGGCGGTTGGCCAACACACAACCTGCCGAGCCTGCGCCAATGATGATGTAGTCGTATTTTTGCGTAGCCATTTTTTGCGTGGTCATGACTATCTCCCGACCGTTGATTCAGTGAATACCGGCATAGGCTGCTGTTTGTGGGTCAGCGTGTCGCCGGTGGTGTATTGCGGGGAGTTTTTCTCAATCTGCTGGATCACCGCTTCTTCGCGCTTGAGGTCGAGCGAGCGGCTCAGCCAGTAGTACGCCAGGCCCGATACGATCAGCCCGACCAGCCAGGCGATGTCGATGCTGCCCAGCGCCTTGGCGAGCGGACCGACATACACCTCGCGCTGTTCAACGCCGTCGAAGATGTAGAAGAACGGGATCATCGAGATAAAACCGATGGCATAGGCGGCGATACCGCGCAGCCCCCAGCTGCCGTAAATGTTGCCGTGGGGCATGAAGAAGTGCGGGATGGCGTAGCGGCCCTTGCGCACGAAGAAGTAGTCGGTGAGGTTGACCGAGGTCCAGGGCACCAGGAAGTACAGCATCACCACCAGGTAGATCCCCAGTACCGACAGGCCTTTGCCGGAACTCTGGATGCTCAGGGCCACGCCCAGTTGCAGCAGGATCACGAAGCCGATGGCCAGGATGCGTGCCTTGCGGGTTGGCTCGATGTGCTTGATCGAGTCGACGCAGGTCAGCGTGGTCAGCTTGGCGCTGTAGATGTTCATCGCGATCACCGGCAGGAACGCCAGGATGGTGACGACCACCACCGCCGTGCCCACCAGCGGCGACACGGTGTTGCCGACTTGCCCGAGGGCCACCAGCACGTCAGTGGAGTGCAGGTGATCGGCCAGCCAGCCACCCACGGAAATCATCCACGCACCGGACAGCGACGCCCCAAGGAACACCACGGCGATCAGCTTGCCGCTGGAAGTATTCTTCGGCAGGTAGCGCGAGTAGTCCGACACATAAGGCGCATAGGCGATGTTGTAGCTGGCGGCCGCCGCAAACTGCGCGATGAAACCGGTCCAGTTGAAACCCAGCGGCTCCCGGGCCACTTCGCCCGCCGCCAGCGCCGGCATTACCGCGTCCGGCACCCAACCCATCAACACCGCCACGGTGACAAGGCCATACAGCGGCAGCGACAGGAACAACGCCCATTTGAAGCTGCGGTGCATCCAGTCATGGCCGAGAATCGCCAGCACCGCCGCCGGTATGGTCACCGCCACCGCGATCACCGCGGGGTTGAACCCGAATAGTGTGTGCAGCCCCTGCATCATCAGCACCAGGTTGACGATGTTGAAGCCGGCGAACACGAACAGCGTCGCCAGCAGCACCAGGATCACCCCGCGATAACCGAACTGCGCGCGGGACTGGATCATCTGCGGCAGGCCAAGGTGCGGGCCTTGCGAGCCGTGAAACGCCATGAACAGCGTGCCGAACATGATGCCCAGCGTGCCGGCGAGCGTGGTCCAGAGCGCGGTCAGGCCGACGCTTGGGCCAACGAAGCCGATGGTCATGGTGAAGAAGGTGAAATTGCCGAGAAACCAGAACGGGCCCTGGCTCGACAGTTTGTCGGTGCGCTCGTTCTCGGGGATGAAGTCGATCGAATGCCCCTCGACGACGGATTTTTCATCGAGGCTGGACACGCTCGGGGCGGACTTGGCGTTAGTGTTCATGATGGACTCTTATTGTTGGAAGATCATGACGAGATAACCGCGTTCTTTCGGGTGAACGACGCCCGGGAGCTTCCTTGCCGTTCCCGTTTTTTCAAAGGCGCCGATGGCGCAGATGGTGAATAACCTTGTAGGAGCGAGCCTGCTCGCGATGGTCGTCAACGATAACGCTGGCAACCTGACACCCCGTGTTGTCCTTGGGTTCATCGCGAGCAAGCTCGCTCCTACAAATGACGATCGTCAGCTCGGCAGCGTGATCCACACCGCCTTGGTTTCGAGCAGGTAGTCGAGCTGCTCGGCGCCCAGGTCCTTGCCGAATCCGGACTGCTTGTAGCCACCGAACGGCATCGACGGGTCGAGGGTGCCGTGGGCGTTGACGTAGACCGAACCGGCCTTGAGGCGCGGGATCAGGCTGTGCACTTTCCCGAGGTCGTTGGAATACAGTGCGGCAGCCAGGCCGTAAGGCGAGTCGTTGGCCAGGGCCAGTGCCTGCTCTTCATCGTCGAACGGTGCGGTGACCAGCACCGGACCGAAGATTTCTTCCTGGACAATGCGCATGTCATTACGGCAGTGGGCGAAAATGGTCGGCTCGACGAAGAAGCCAGGGCCATCGACCGGTTGACCGCCGTAGACCAGTTCGGCGCCTTCGGCCTTGCCGGTTTCGATGTACTCGGTCACGCGCTGCTTTTGCAGGGCCGAGACCAGCGGGCCGATGAAGCAGTCCGGGTCCAGGCCCGGGGCCATTTTCAGGGTGCGCGTGTAGGCGATCAGCTCACGCAGGAATTCGTCGTAGACACTGCTATGAATATAGGCCCGTGTACCGGCGTCGCATACCTGCCCGGAGTTGAAAAACACGCCGTTGGCGACTGCTTGGGCGGCGGCCGGGATGTCGGCGTCGGCACAGACGATGACCGGTGATTTACCACCGAGTTCGAGCGTCAGCCGCTTCATGTCATCCAGCGCTGCGCGGCCGACAGTCTGGCCGACCGGGGTCGATCCGGTGAAGGTCAGTTTGTCGATGCCGGGATGGGTGGCCATGGCCGCGCCGACCACGCTGCCGCGCCCGGTGACGATGTTGATCACGCCGTCAGGGATGCCCGCTTCCTGCACCAGTTCAGCGAAGCGCAGGGCCGACAACGAAGTCAGTTCGGCGGGCTTGACCACCACAGTGCAACCGGTCGCCAGCGCCGCGCCGAGCTTCCAGGCCATGGTTTGCAGCGGGAAATTCCACGGCACGATGGCGCCGACCACACCTACCGCTTCCTTGCGGGTATAGGCCAGGTAGTTGCCCGGCAGCGAAGGTTCGACAGTACGGCCGTGCAGCTTGGTGGCCCAGCCGGCGAAGTAGCGCAGGGTATCCACGGTGCCCTGGATGTCCACGTCCTTGGCGAAGGCAACCGATTTGCCCATGTCGATGGATTCGATTTGCGCCAGTTCATCAGCGTTCTGCTCGATCAGGTCGGCCAGGCGCTGCATCATGCGCTCGCGTTCCGCCGGTTTGGCCTGGCGCCAGGCGCCGCCGTCGAACTGGGCGCGGGCGGCTTGCACGGCACGGTCCAGGTCATCGGTGGTGCCCATGGGAATGCGGGTGATCAGGCCTTCGGTCGAGGGTTCGATCACATCGGAAGTCTGGCCGTCGCTGGCCTCGACCCAGGCGCCGCCGATGAACATTTTCTGGACCTTGCCAAGGAAGGTCTGGGTGGCTTCGCTGACGCCGAATTTTTGCAGGTAACTTTTGACGATCGTGTCCATTTTTGTTCTCTCTGCCCGGCAGTCAGAGCCTGCCGGGTCACTGGTTTCGATGATCAGGCTGATGCGGTTTCGCTTTCGGCGGCCGCCCGCACCTTGCCTCGTTCGTGGAAGATGAAACCGATGCTGTTGAGCAGCAGTTGTGCGGCCAGGATCGAGGTCATGCCGGTCGGGTCGTAGACCGGTGCCACTTCCACCAGGTCCATGCCGACGATGTTGCCCTTGCTGCGCTTGGCCAGGGCCTGGATGATTTCCAGCACTTCGTAGTAGAGGAAGCCGCCGTGGCTCGGGGTGCCGGTACCAGGGGCGATGGACGGGTCGAAACCGTCGATGTCGATGGTGATGTAGTAGTTGATGTTCTGCGGGATCAGCGCCAGCACGCCTTCGACGCCGAGGCGACGCACATCGCGCACCGAGAGGATTTTCGAGCCGGCTTCGTGGGCCGCTTCGTAGTCATCACGGTTGGACGACGACACGTTGCGAATGCCCATTTGGGTCATGCCGACAATGTGGTTCATTTCCGAGGCGCGGCGTAGCGGGTTGCCGTGGCCATAGCGAACACCGTGGCGCTCGTCGACGAAATCCAGGTGCGCATCGAAGTGAATGATGTGGATCGGGCCACGGCCCTCGAAGGCCTTGATCACTGGTGCGTGCACCGAATGGTCGCCGCCGAGAACAACCGGCATGACACCAGCGTCGAGGATCTTGCGCACGGCGTACTCGGTGTTCTTGTTGCTGGTAGCCATATCGGTGTGGACGATGTCGGCATCACCGACGTCAACCATGCGCACGTCCGATGCGGTGAGGTACATCACGTCATCTTCATGATCGTAGGCGCCGGCGTGGCCGAAGGAAAACAGCGTCGATGCTTCGCGAATCCCGCGTGGTCCGAAGCGTGCGCCGGAGCGCCACTGGGTGCCCATGTCGTTGGGCACGCCAAGCACCGCGACGTCGGCATCCAGTGCATCCCAATCGGTGCACACCGGGGATTTGCCAAAGGTGCAATGACCCACGAATGGCAGGTTCAGGCGACCGGATTCATAACCGTTGTTCGACATTTCTAGCCTCTCCACTTCTTGTTATCGGCTTGACGGACTGCAAGGCGACCGCCGTTGGAAAGACTATGGGCGCAGGTTTTCGTGGAAAAAATGCTAAACATCAGATACTCATATCGGCATTCCCGATGCATCCACATGCCGGAGGTCCAAGATGATCCAGCTGCACGACGTCGACCTGAAACTGCTCAGGGTGTTTGCCACGATTGTGCGCTGCGGTGGCTTCTCGGCCGCGCAGGCGGCGTTGAATGCCGGGCAGTCGACCATCAGCGAACAGATGACCCACCTGGAAACCCGTCTTGGGGTGAAACTCTGCCAGCGTGGGCGCAGCGGCTTTCGCCTGACCGAACAAGGGGTGGCGATTCATGAAGCCACCCAGCGCCTGCTGTCGGCGGTGGAAAACTTCTGCATGGACGCCGACGTGCTCAAGCAGCACATCAGCGGCAAGCTCAACCTGGGGATCATCGACACCACGATTACCGACCCCGACTCGCCGATTCCGCGCACCACCCAGCGCTTCGTCTCCCGCGGGCATGACGTGCACCTGAACGTGTACGTCGGCACCCCGGCGGAACTCGAAGAACGGGTGCTCGACGGTCGCCTGCACCTGGCCATCGGGCACTTCCCGATCCATGTGCCGGGCCTGCTGCAATCACCGCTGTACCAGGAAGCCCTGGGCTTGTATTGCGGGCGGCGTCACCCGTTGTACGGCAGCCAGGCCGAGGGCGCCGAGCTGCTCGAAGAGGTCGGCGCGGGGCGCATCGTCGTGCGCGGCTACATGCAGCAATACGACCTGGAACACCTGGGTATCACCAAAGCGGCGGCCACCGTGGACAACATCGAGGCGTCGGCCATCCTGATCATCTCCGGCGCTTATGTGGGTTTCCTGCCGGAGCACTTCGCCAGCCAGTGGGTGAAAAGCGGCGAGATGCACCAACTGGCACCCGCAAGCCTGCGCCTGAAATCGCCGTTCGACGTGATCACCCGTCGCGGCACGGCACCGCCACCGATCCTCCAGGCGTTCCTCGAGGACCTGGCCGCCAGCACCCGTAAAACCGGCAAGCCGTGAGGTGACACTCGCCAAATTCAAATTTTGCCGGGCATACTGATTCGGTTCGCCAACCTTGCAGGCCCGTCATGCGCATCCACGTCACCTTCATCGACCGCGTCGGAATCACCCAGGAAGTGCTGGCCCTGCTCGGTGGACGCAGTTTCAATCTGGACGCCGTCGAGATGGTGCCGCCGAACGTCTACATCGACGCCCCGACCCTCGGCGCCGACGTGCTCGAAGAACTGCGGGAGGCGCTTTTCGGTGTGCGCGGCGTGCAAGCGGTGACCATGGTCGACATCCTTCCGGGGCAACGCCGGCGCCTGCAACTGGACGCGTTGCTGGCAGCCAGTTCAGACCCGGTGCTGGCGGTGGATGACCGGGGTCATGTGCTGCTGGCCAACCCGGCGCTGATCGCCCTGTGCGGGCGCGAACCGGCCGGTGAATCGCTGACCGCGCTGTTCGACGATGTCGATTTGCAACGCACCTTGATCGCTCACCATTTCCGCCTGCCGATGCACGAGGTCAGCCTCGGTGGCCAGACCTTGCTCCTGGACGCGATGCCGATCACCGACGCCGGCGCCCTGCTCACCTTGTATCAACCCAATCGCATCGGCGAACGCCTGTCGGCGCTGCACCATGACCATGCCGAAGGCTTCGATGCACTGCTGGGCGAATCACCGCCGATCCGCGCGCTCAAGGCGCGTGCCCAACGAGTGGCGGCCCTTGATGCGCCGCTGTTGATCCAGGGCGAAACCGGCACCGGCAAGGAACTGGTGGCCCGCGCCTGCCACGCCATCAGCCCACGGCACGACGCGCCTTTTCTGGCCCTGAACTGCGCGGCACTGCCGGAGAGCCTGGCCGAGAGCGAGCTGTTCGGCTACGCTCCCGGCGCCTTCACCGGCGCGCAACGGGGCGGCAAGCTCGGCCTGCTGGAACTGGCCGACCAGGGCACGGTGTTCCTCGATGAAGTCGGGGAAATGTCGCCGTACCTGCAAGCCAAGTTGCTGCGTTTTTTGAGCGATGGCTGCTTCCGTCGGGTCGGTGGCGATAAAGAGGTCCGGGTCAATGTGCGGGTGCTCAGCGCGACCCACCGCGACCTGGAAAAAATGGTCGCCGAAGGGCGTTTTCGCGAAGACCTGTTCTACCGCCTCAACGTGCTCAACCTGCAAGTGCCGCCACTGCGCGAGCGCGGTCACGACATCCTGCTGATGGCCAATCACTTCATGCAACAGGCCTGTGCGCAGATCCAGCGACCGGCGTGTCGTTTGGCACCGAGCACCTTCAGCGCCCTGCTCGGCAACCGCTGGCCGGGCAATGTGCGGCAATTGCAGAACGTGATCTTCCGTGCAGCGGCGATTTGCGAAAATCCGCTGGTGGACATCGACGATCTGGACATCGCCCGCACGGCGGTAGAGCGGCAAAATGACGGCGAAGTCGGCAGCCTGGAAGAGGCTGTGGGTGACTTTGAAAAGAATCTGCTGGAACAGCTTTATCGCAGCTACCCGTCCAGCCGGTTGCTCGCTGCACGATTGCAGACGTCCCATAGCGCCATTGCCATTCGCCTGCGCAAGTACGGCATTCCCGCCAAGCCCTGAGTGATCTGTCGGAACACATTGTCACCGACAACACATTCCCCTGTGGGAGCGAGCTTGCTCGCGATGAGGCCGTGTCAGTCGATATCAATTTTGCCTGTCACACCGCAATCGCGAGCAAGCTCGCTCCCACAGGGGATCAGTGGTGTTGCTGAATTCTTCGTCTGTAAATCGATACAGCGTAGCGAAATCAAGACAATCCCTTCCACGCCTGCAATCACGGCGCTTGCCCCCAAGGCCATACCTGCTTGTATTGAATTCAATACGAGCGAGATGTCACAAACTCCGCACAAACGACTCAACCTATTGATTTAAAACAAATAAAAAACATTGGCACCACCCTTGCTATCACTCCTCCAACCCCGCTCGTCGCCCCGCCACGAGCCTTAAAACAATAAGGAGTTGAGATGAGCGAATTGCGTTTTACCGTCGATCACGAATGGCTGCGCCTTGAGAGCAATGGCCTGGTCACCGTCGGCATCACGGCGTTTGCCCAGCAGGCGCTGGGGGATGTGGTATTCGTTCAGGTGCCTGAGCTGGGCGCCTTCGATGCAGGCGCTGAAGTGTCGGTGCTGGAATCGGTGAAAGCCGCCAGCAGTATCGGCATGCCGCTGGACGGTGAAGTGGTCGAGATCAACGCGACACTGGAGAACACCCCGGAACTGGTCAACGAAGACCCATTGGGCGAAGGCTGGTTCTTTCGCTTCAAACCGGTCGATGTCCAGGCGTTGAGCGATCTACTGGATCAAGACGCCTATGAACGCTTGACCGCAGAACACGCCGACGCTTGAAGCCCCCTACGCATTTCCCGAATCCGAAAAAGGACCACACCATGTTCAGCAAGCACGACCAGATCAAAGGCTATGACGACGAACTGCTGGCGGCGATGAACGCCGAGGATGCGCGGCAGGAACACCACATCGAACTGATCGCCTCGGAGAACTACACCAGCCAGCGGGTGATGCAAGCCCAGGGCAGCGGCCTGACCAACAAGTACGCCGAAGGCTACCCGGGCAAGCGCTATTACGGCGGTTGCGAGCACGTCGATGTGGTCGAGCAATTGGCCATCGACCGCGCCAGGCAGCTGTTCGGCGCCGATTATGCCAACGTCCAGCCGCACTCCGGCAGCCAGGCCAACGCGGCGGTTTATCTGGCCCTGCTGCAAGCCGGCGACACCGTGCTCGGCATGAGCCTGGCCCACGGCGGTCACCTGACCCACGGCGCCAAGGTGAGTTTTTCCGGCAAGCTGTACAACGCCGTGCAATACGGCATCGACACCACCACGGGCCTGATCGATTACGACGAAGTCGAGCGCCTGGCTGTCGAGCACAAGCCGAAGATGATCATCGCCGGGTTCTCGGCCTATTCGAAGACCCTGGACTTCCCGCGCTTCCGTCAGATCGCGGACAAGGTCGGCGCGTACTTCTTCGTCGACATGGCCCACGTCGCCGGCCTGGTGGCGACCGGTCTGTACCCCAATCCCCTGCCCTACGCCGACGTGGTCACCACCACCACCCACAAGACCCTGCGCGGCCCCCGTGGCGGTCTGATTCTGGCCAAGGCCAATCCGGAACTGGAGAAGAAGCTCAACGCCGCGGTGTTCCCAGGTGGTCAGGGTGGCCCGCTGATGCACGTGATCGCCGCCAAGGCCGTGTGTTTCAAGGAAGCGCTCGAGCCCGGCTTCAAGACCTATCAGGCGCAAGTGATCCGCAACGCCCAGGCCATGGCGCAGGTGTTTATCGAGCGTGGTTATGACGTGGTGTCCGGCGGCACCGACAACCATCTGTTCCTGGTCAGCCTGATCCGCCAGGGCCTGACCGGCAAGGACGCCGACGCCGCCCTCGGTCGCGCCGGCATCACCGTGAACAAGAACGCCGTGCCCAACGATCCGCAATCGCCATTCGTGACCTCCGGCCTGCGCATCGGTACCCCGGCAATCACCAGCCGTGGCTTCAAGGAGGCGCAGAGCATTGCCTTGGCTGGCTGGATCTGCGACATCCTCGATCACCTGGGCGATGCCGATATCGAGGCCAATGTCGCACGGCAGGCTGCCGCCCTGTGTGCCGACTTCCCGGTCTATCGCGACTGATCACACCACACAAAAACCCTGTGGGAAAAACCCTGTGGGAGCGAGCTTGCTCGCGATGAGGCCAATGCATTCAGCATTGATGTTGAATGAAAGTCCGCCATCGCGAGCAAGCTCGCTCCCACAGGTTCCGTGCCCTGCCTGATTAGCTGTCTGCACAAGGAAAAACCATGACTGTCATTGCTGAAGCGGCGCAAAAAGGTCCAGCCAAAGTGGAGGTCGGCACCAAACTGCGCGGTGCGCAAAAGGTTGCGCGGATTCCGGTGAAGATCATTCCCACGGATGAATTCCCGCGCAAACCCGACTGGATTCGCGTGCGCATGCCGATCTCTCCCGAGGTCGACCGCATCAAGCAACTGTTGCGCAAACACAAGCTGCACAGCGTCTGCGAAGAGGCGTCCTGCCCGAACCTGGGCGAGTGCTTCTCCGGTGGCACGGCGACCTTCATGATCATGGGCGACATCTGCACCCGTCGCTGTCCGTTCTGCGATGTCGGCCATGGCCGGCCCAAGCCGCTGGACGCCAACGAGCCGATGAACCTCGCCGTGGCCATCGCCGAGCTGCGCCTGAAGTACGTGGTGATCACCTCGGTGGACCGCGACGATTTGCGCGACGGCGGCGCCCAACACTTTGTCGATTGCCTGCGCGAGATCCGCAAGCTGTCGCCCGGCATTCAACTGGAAACCCTGGTGCCGGATTATCGCGGACGCATGGACGTGGCCCTGGCGATCACCGCCAATGAGCCGCCGGATGTGTTCAACCACAACCTGGAAACGGTACCGCGCCTGTACAAGGCCGCGCGGCCGGGGTCGGACTTCGAGTGGTCGCTGGACCTGCTGCAGAAATTCAAGCAGATGATGCCGCACATTCCGACCAAGTCCGGCCTGATGCTGGGTCTGGGCGAGACCGACGAAGAAGTCATCGAAGTCATGAAGCGCATGCGCGAGCACGACATCGACATGCTGACCCTCGGCCAGTACCTGCAACCGTCCCGCAGCCACTTGCCGGTCCAGCGCTTCGTGCACCCGGACACCTTTGCCTGGTTCGCCGAAGAAGGCACGCGCATGGGCTTCAAGAACGTAGCGTCCGGGCCGCTGGTGCGTTCGTCCTATCACGCCGATCAACAACTTCATGGAGGTACGGACGGTTTCAAGCCATGATGGAATGACCGGTCATGCATGGAGCCGTTCCCGATGTCGCGTTCACCCTGTCTGATGTTGCTGTGCCTGAGCCTTGCCACGCCGTGCATGGCCGACGAGTCGAAACCCGGGCACATGGTGTATGTGCGCAGCGTCGACCCGGGCATCGCGCAGGACATCCGCTACGCCAGCGCGCACAACTTCACCGGGCACCCGCTCGACGGCTACCAGGCGGCGGAGTGCCTGCTGTCGCAGGACGCGGCGAAGGCGTTAGCCCGAGTGCAAAACTCACTGAAAGCCGAAGGCTACGGCTTGAAGGTATTCGACTGCTATCGCCCGACCCGCGCGGTGGCGGACATGGGACGCTTCGCCAGCGAACCCGGCGACCCGCTCAAGACCGAGTTCTATCCACGGGTCGACAAGCAGGACTTCTGGCGCCTGGGTTATGTGGCCCGGGTGTCCAATCACTCCCGAGGCAACACCGTCGACCTGACCCTGACCGGCCCCGACGCCCTGCCCGCCGACACCTGGACACCTTCGGCGATACCGGCGGATTGCACCGCCCCCTACGGCGAGCGCTGGCACGACGGCGCGCTCGACATGGGCACCGGTTTCGATTGCTTCGATGAGCGGGCGCACACCGACTCGGCGCTGATCAACGCCACGGCCAAGGCCAATCGCCAGCGGCTGACCAGTGCCATGGCCAAGGAAGGCTTTGTGGGTTATTCGGCCGAGTGGTGGCACTTCACGTACAGCGGGAATCCGCCGAAGCCGGACGTCATGAACTTCCCCATCACGCCGCTCGCACCATGAACATTCTCTTCAAGACCCTGTTGGTGGCGTTTTTTCCGCTGGCCGCCATGGCCCAGGGACTCGACGGCAGTGACCAACTGATCGTGGTCACCAGTAAAGGCTGGGATGACATCCAGGGTACTGCCCAGCGCTATGAACGGCACGGGCAGACCTTGCAGAAATTCGAAGCGCCCTTTGCAGTGGTGCTCGGCAAGAATGGCATGGGCTGGGGCAAGGGCCAACTCAACCCCGGGCGACCTGAAGGGCCGATCAAAAAGGAAGGCGACGGCAAGGCGCCGGCCGGGATGTTCAGCCTGGGCACGGCGTTTGGCTACGAGCCTTCGGCCAATACCCGCCTGCCCTACCTGGCGCTGACAGCGACCATCGAATGCGTGGACGACAGCCAGTCGGCTCGCTACAACGAGCTGGTCGACAGCTCGGTCATTGCAAGAGACTGGAACAGTTCCGAACGCATGCGCCGCAGCGATGACTTGTATCGCCAGGGCATTTTCATCCGGCACAACACCCTGGCCACTCCCGCTGCCGGATCATGCATTTTCTTCCACATCTGGCGCGGCCCCACGGCGCCGACCCGTGGCTGTACGGCCATGGACCCGGCGGATATCGCGCGGTTGTTCAACTGGCTGGACCCGGGAAAATCCCCGATGCTGGTGCAACTGCCCGAAGCGCAGTACGAACAGTTGCGCCAGCGCTGGGAACTTCCCGAACGCGAGTAAACGCTGAACCCTGTGGCGAGGGGGCTTGTCGGAACGCCGCATCGCCCCGTTGGGGCACGAAGTGCACCCAAAAAAGGGACTGCTACGCAGTCCAACGGGGGCAAGCCCCCTCGCCACAAAAGCCCCCTCGCCACAAATGCGGGATTTAACCCCGCTCAACCACCACGCCACTCATCGACGGCTTGGCCAGCGCGTAATAAATCACACCCGGCACCAGCAGCCCGACGATCCAGGAGATGTCCACGCCGCCCAGTTGCGCAACCATCGGCCCGGAGTAGAAATGGGTGTCGACAAAGGGCAACTGGATCAACACGCCGATCACGTACACGCTGATCCCCAGCACGTTCCAGCGACCGTAGCGACCGTTCGGGTCGGACAACGCAGGAATGTCGTAACGTTCCTTGTTGATGAAGTAGTAATCCACCAGGTTGATCGCACTCCACGGGGTGAAGAACGTCAGCAAAAACAGGATGAAGTACTTGAACGAGTTGAGGAACGAGTACTGCCCCAGCAATGCCAGCGCGGTGGATGCCGCGACAATCAGCAGCACAAACAGCATGCGCTGGCGGGCGGTGATTTCCAGGCGACGGCGAAAGCCACTGATGATGGTGGCGATGCACATGAAACTGCCATAGGCGTTGAGGGTGGACACCGTGACTTTGCCGAACACAATGCTCAGGTACAGCAAGGACGCGATCACACCGCTACTGCCCAGGCCGACAACGGTCGCCACTTCGTGCCCACGGAAATTCGCCCCGGCCAGTGCGGCGGCGAACACCCCCAGCACCATCGAAGTCTGGGCCCCCAGCACGGTGCCGAGGCCCACGGCGGCGAAGGTTTTCCACGACGAAGTCTTGCTCGGCAGGTAACGTGAGTAGTCCGCCACGTAGGGGCCGAAGGCGATCTGCCAGGATGCCGAGAGCGAAACCGCCAGCAGGAAGGTGCTCCAGCCAAAATGACGATTGTCGAGCAGCAAGCCGATGTCGTTGAGGGTCATCAACCGGGTGAACAGGTAGGCGAACGCGATGATCCCCAGCACGCTGGCCACCCGCCCGACCAGGTGAATCACCCGATAACCGAAGATCGTCAGGAACGCGATGCACGCGGCGAAAATCAGGATGCCGGCGCTGTCGCTGACGCTGATCAATTGCGCAATCGCCTGCCCCGACAGCACCGCGCCGGTGGCGCTGAAACCGAGGTACATCAGGCACACCAGCACAATCGGGATTGCCGCGCCATACACCCCGAACTGCACTCGGCTGGAGATCATTTGCGGCAGTCCGAGCTTCGGACCTTGCGCCGCGTGCAGCGCCACTACGGCACCACCCAGCACCTGCCCAATCAGCAAGCCGATCAGTGACCAGAACACATCGCCGCCCAGCACCACGGCGAGAGCGCCGGTGACGATGGCGGTGATCTGCAGGTTGGCGCCGAGCCACAAGGTGAACTGGCTATAGAGGCTGCCGTGACGCTCAGCCTCGGGAATGAAATCGATCGAGCGAGTCTCGATCAGCGGACTTCGTTGCGCACTCATGACGATGTTTCCTTTGAGGAACTGTTTTTGTTGTCAGGGATGGAAGTTAGAACGTCTTGGTTGCACTGGCTACAACCGTTGCAGAGCAGAGGTCGTCATACCCGTACCAACTGGCGCACTCGCTTTTCGACAAGTCCGTGTCGATATAGCTCAGGCCCCAGGTGACACCGACGAAGTCGCGGGTCAGCTTGGCTTCCCACTCGTAGTAAGACTCACGGCTATCGCCATTGGCGGACCAGAACGCGGGGTCATTTACATCGTTGCGCCCAAAGCGCAGGTCCAGGCCGACTTCGGCCGGCAAATCGATTTTGTAGCCCAGGTAGGTGTAAAGAGTGTCCTGGTCCTCGCCGAAGAAGTTCGGCGTGTCCTTGGAGTAATAGGCACCCAGCTTCACGCCGTACAGGTCGAGGACGGCGTAGACCTCGCTGAGGTTGAAGTCGGAATTCTTCGGGTAGTCGTACTTGATGTAGCCCAGATCCAGGCTGATTGCGTCGGTCGCCTGCCAGTAATAACCGGCGTAGTACTCAAGCTCCTGGCGGGTATCGAATCCGCCGCCGAAATCCACGTTGGAGGTCCAGGCTCCGATGTACAGGCCGCTGCTGTGCAACAGCGTTGCGCCGCCCTGTACTGCCGGATCGCCCAGGGTTTGCGAGATGCCCCGGGTGCGGTAATCGCTGACCACGCCCAGGGTCATGTCCAGGCTGAAATCATCGTTGAGGGTCAGGGCCTGGCTGCTCAGGGGGATCAATGCCAGTGTCGCGAGGGTCAATGCTGAAAGTGCGTTCATACAATTCTCTTGTTGTTATGGCGTACGGGAATTTCAGGCATGGCGATGCCAGGCCCCTCGCGCTACGAGGGGCTGGCGGTTTTTGCGTGTGCTGGGTGTACGCAGGTCAGGACGCGGGGGCGTAGACCTGCTTGCCGGCGAAGAAGGTGTTCAGGACTTTGGTTTCGAACAGGTCGTCATCGCTGACTTTGAACACGTCGCGGTCGAGGATGATCAGGTCGGCCTGCTTGCCCGGTGCCAGCGAACCGATCTGCTGATCCAGGCGTAGGGTTTTCGCCGCGTTGATGGTGTAGGCGTAGAACATGGTCTGGCGGTCGATGCTTTCCTTGGCATTGAGTACGCCCAACGGACCCTTGCGCGTGCTGGCCTGGGCAATGGCGTTGAACGGATTGGCGCTCGACACCGGCCAGTCACTGCCACCGGCAATCGTCGCGCCGGCGTTATGCAAGGACCGCGCGGGATACTGGTAACCGTAGGCAAAGGCGCTGATGTAAGGTTTGACCAGTTCGACGGTGTAGGACTCGCCGGTGGCCCACAGCAGTTGCATCGAGGCAATCACGCCCAGTTGCTTGAAGCGCGCAAACTCCTTGGGGTTGACCAGTTGCAGGTGCGCGATGCTGTGGGGCACGGGTGTCGGGCTGAGCTTGCGCGCATACGCCACGCCATTGAGCGCTTCACGCACCGCGCGGTCGCCGACGGCATGCATGTGCACGATCCAGCCGCGTTTTTCCGCTGCCACCACCAGTTCGCCAAAGTGCGCCGGGTCGGTCAGCAGCTGACCGTCCTTGTTGCTGTTCTTGTACGGCACGACGACCGCCGCTGTTTGCCCCGGGAATTCGAGAATGCCGTCGACAAACACCTTGACGCCGGGGAACGTCAGGTTAGGCACGCCCTCGAACTGTTTCATTACCGTGGCGATCACCTCCAGGTCGGCAGGTTTGCTCTTCGGATTGGTGACCATCAGCGCGGCGACGTGGGCACTGAGTTCGCCGTTCTGCGCCAGTTCCTTGTACAGCGGCAGCACGCCGACACTTTCGGCGGTGGCATGGAAATCGAACAGCGAATCTTCACTGCCGCCGTTTGCCGCTGCGTCCATCCAGGCGGTGACGCCGTATTGATTGTTGACCCTCACCGCCTCTTTCGCGGCTTTAAGCATGGTCTCGGGGCTTGGCGCAGGAATGCCGTTGCGCACCACGTCCCAACGGGATTCGGCAAAGTAGCCGTTAGGGGTGAAGTCCGCTTCATGGCCGATGTAACCGCGTTCCTTTTCCGGCAGGCTCTTGACCAGCGCCGTGTCGATGTCCAGGCGCTTGAGCATCGCGTTGTTGGCCCAACCGGTGTGCCCGTCGATGCCACTGAAGACAATCGGTTGGTCCGCCCAGCGTCCCTGGTTGAACACCTTGCCCAGTTCACGGCTTTTCTCCCAGTAAGCCGAACTGACCCCGGCCACGCTGATCACATCACCGGCGCGTGCGCGTCCGGCCTTGTCTTCTTCGATCAACCATTGCTCCAGTTCCGGTAAGGGTTTGACCTCGTCCAGCAGGTTGGCTTTCATGCTGTCGAAAGCGCCCACCACCGGGTGGCTGTGGGTGTCGATCATGCCCGGCATCAACACTTTGCCCGCCAAGTCGATGCGCTGGGTCTTGGCATCGGCCAGGGCATTGATTTCGGCATCGCTGCCCACTTTCAGAATCTTGCCGTCTTGCACCGCAACAGCCTGCACCAGCGCCTGGCCGGGTTCGGCAGTAAAGACCTTGCCGTTGAACAACACCAGGTCAGCGGCGGCCATCGCCTGCACCGACGACAAGGCCAGCGCGGCGGCCAACAGGTTTGGAATAAATCGCATCGGAACGCTCTCTAGTTTTTATTGGACGGATCGAGAAGTGACAACTTGGGAAACAACCTGTGGCGCCAGTCCCAGGAACGGCACCTTGGCCCACACGACCTTGCCGCCGACCAGCGTCAGCAGCACGTCATTACGGCCCAGCTCCTCCTCGGGCACCTGCATGAAGTTCTTGTCGAGCACGATCAGGTCAGCGAACTTGCCGACTTCGACCGAGCCCAGCACCGCGTCCAGCTTCAGCTGTTCGGCGGAGCTGAGGGTGATGCTGCGCAGCACCTCGGCTCGCGACAGCGCCGGATCGGCGTTGAGTCGCCCGGCATACTTGGGCCCATAGCTGTGCGGATTGGTCGGGTCGCCGGAACGGGTGACACCGACTTTCAGCGCCAGGAACTCATCGAGGGGATCGACTGGCCAATCGCTGCCGAACGCCACGCGACCGCCGGCATGGGCGATGCTGCCCGAGGGTTCCATGCGCGCAAATCGCGCGGCGCCAAGGTGATCGCTGGTGCCGTCGACCGTGGACGGTGCCTGCTGTGCCCACTGGAACGACATGGTGGCCGTGACGTCCAGTGCCTTGAAGCGTGCGTAGTCGGCAGGGTCGACTGACTCGGCGTGAGCGATGGCCGGGCGGAAGTCTTGACCGGGCAGTTCCTTGCGCACGTAGGCGACGCTGTCCAGTGCATCGCGCACCGCACGCTCGCCGGTGGCGTGCAGGTGCGGATCGAGACCGGCCTTGACCGCTTGCAGCACCAGTGGATTGAGCACCTGCGGCGGGAAGTACAGCTCGCCCAGGTTCTTGCCCGGCGTCCACTGCGGCGCCTTGTCGGTGCCGCTGTTGTGCAGGTACGGGGTCAACATGGCGCCGGTGTCCGCCGGGGCATTGATGATGCCGTCCAAGAACAGTTTGACGTGGCGCATGCTCACGCCCGGCGCGACCTTCGCGTCGCCCTGGTCGTAGGTGCTGGCCAGGGCCTTGGCCTCGGCGATGGTTTTCACCGGGTCGGCGGCCGCGGCGGCCGGGTCCAGCTTGATCGCCAGCAAGGCCCGGGCGGTCAGTTCGCCGGACTTTTGCAGACTGGTGAAGGCCTTGCCGTTTTCCGGCCCCGCCAGCGCATCGAAGAAACTGGTGATGCCTTGCTGGCGCATGGCGTCGAGGGCCGCTCGCATCTGATTGAGTTTTTCCGCGTCGGTCGCCGGCGGCACCACGGCGGCCAACGATTCGGCGGCGCCGTCTTCACAAATACCGTTCGGGTTGCCGGCGCTGTCGCGTCGGTATTTGCCGTCCTCGGGGTCGGCGGTGTTCTTGTTGATCCCGGCCAGTTCCAGGCCGCGGGAGTTGGTCAGCACGGTGTGGAAATCGGTGGAGCGCACCTGGATCGGACGCTGGGTCTTGAGCGCGTCCAGGGTCGATTTGTCGGCGTCGCCGTCGAGCCCGGTCATGCCCATGCGGTCCCAGCTGCCTACTTCCAGCCAGACGTCCGGGCCCTTGTCCTTTTCGGCATCGAGGCAGGCCTGGATGCTTGCCTGAAACTGCGCGCGGGTCATGGTCTGGTATTTCAGGTCGCACAAGGTCATGGCTCGACCGCCATCCCCGGGGTGCATGTGTGCATCGACGAAGCCCGGCATCAGCATGCGTCCGGCCAGGTCGATCAGTTGTGTTTGCTTGCCGATGTAGCCGTCGACCCCGGCATCGCTGCCGACATAGACGATCTTGCCACCTGAAATGGCGATGGCCTGCTGCACGGAATTCTGGCCATCGACGGTGTAGACGTAGCCATTGCGCAGGACCGTGTCGGCGGGCGTCGCGCCCAATGCCATGCAGGAAAACGCCGTTGTCGACGCAACGGCGATGAACAACCTGGAAAGTTTCAAATGCCTCACCCCTGTTCTTATTGTTTTGAAGCGGCCCGAAGCGACTGCGCCAGCCCTTGTATAGACAAGGCCTACCCTATAGGGCGCAGCGTTCGAATGGACCTCTGCAAATGAGGAGGGGTCAGGCAAATAATTGAAACGGCGGGGATCAGTCCCGGCGCACGGACTCCGTCAGCGCGCCCGGCGAACGCAGGACGGAGCCCAGTTCCACCTTGCTTTTCACACCGAGTTGCAAGTAGCAATTGCGCAGGTAGGTGCGCACGGTCGACGGGCTCAAGGCGAGCATTCTGGCGATTTCCTTGTAGGAGTGGCCCGCGGCGAACAGCATCGCCGCCGTGCGCTCCCGAGGTGCCAGGCCGTCCCCGCCCGAGGGTGCTTCCAGGGACAGGATGACGTGTTCGGCGTTGGGGCTCAGGGTCAGGGCGCAGCGGCCCAGACGGATCACGCAGGGGGCTTTGGACAATTGCGCGATCACCTCCGGTGGCAGCGTGGAACCGCTCCAGCCGGGCAGTTCGCGCTGGATGGCGACGCACAGCCTGGCCCCCACATAGAGCAGACTGCCGTCCATGCGTGCGACGCCAAAATCACTCGCGCCGTTTTCGCTGTCGAAGCGAATCATGTCCTGCACCTGAAACCGCCACAGCTGGAACAGGTGATCGCAGAACGCCAAAAACAGCTCGGCTTCGTTCTCCTCGAACGCCTGTTCATCCTGCCCCCGGTAGAGGCAGACGAAAAACATCAGGCCGCTTTCGGGCAATTCGTAGGTGATGCTCATCAAGTGATAGAGGTCGAAGCGCCGGGCGAAATCATTGACCGCCTCGCAAGGGTCGTTGAAACCCGTGTCGCACACCACCTCACCGGGACGATTGAGCGTGGCGTAGGAGAACTGATCGTTGGCCGCCACCGGATGCCATTCGGCGGCAAAGGATTCAGGAAGATTGATGCTGCCATGCATCCAGCTTTGCATGGGCACCTCAGGACCTGGTGCAGACATTTCGCCCCACCAGGCAGATGCGAAGGGCACCAGCTGACCGAATGCCTGCAGGCCATCGGCGATGAATCGCGACGCCCCGCTCTCCCGCGCCAGCCGGCCCAGGTGCAATACGCAATGATTGAACGCCTTGAGCGTGACCATCGTTGCGTCGCCCTCGACTTTATTTCCCTCCCCCATCATTGCGTTCCCGTTCACTGCATGGCCTTTGGTTTCGACGATGCCATAGGCCCGTGACGAGCGTCCAGCACGCAATGACATCATCGGTTACAAAGTGCTGTGCAACCCGTACAGCTGTGGCCTGCGGTCCTGATGCAGGTCATTGCGGGCGCTGATGCGTTTGTTGCGCGCCTCGGCGAGGTTCAGCGTGGCCAGCAACATCTGCTCGCCACCCTGCTCCGCCGGCCCGGCCAACGGGTAGCCGTCGGCATCGACGATGACCGAGCCCTGGACCCAAGCGACTCCACGCTCATGGCCATAGCGATCGCAGGCGGCGATGAACATGCGGTTGACCGAGGCATTGGCCTGCACCCGCAGCACTTCGGCCGGGCGCTCGGTTTGCGGCCGCGGACCGTCGGGCCAATTGACCGGCGCGCACAACAGTTCGGCCCCGGCCAGCGCCGCAAGACGCACCCACTCGGGGAACTCCAGGTCGTAGCAAATCAGCATACCGAGCCGTCCAAGCAGCGTTTCGACCACCGGCGGTGGCGCATCGCCGGCCGTGAAGATGTCCTTCTCGGCATCCCACAGATGCGCCTTGCGGTACACCGCGCGCAGGCCGTTGGCGTCGATCATCGCCGCGCTGTTGGCCAATTCATCAGCGGGCAGGCGCTCGCAGAAGCCGCCGACGATCACCAGGTTCAACTCACGGGCCAGGGCCTGCCACAGTTGCAAGGTCGGACCATCAACGGTTTCCGCCAGGCCCAGCGCCTCAAAGCGGTCGGCAAACAGATAGCCGCTCTGCACCAGTTCGGGCAGCACGACGACTTGCGCGCCCTGAAAGGCTGCCTGGCGAATCGCGCGTTCGGTGAGCGTGCGGTTGTAGGCCAGGTCGCCTATTTTCGGTGCCAGTTGGCAGCAGGCGACCACTGTGTTTTTAGCGTTGTTCAACGCACTGTCTCCGCAGATGAATGGGTCATGGCGACGATGTCGCTTTCGCTCAGCGCGTCGATCACCCGGCGTTCGGCGGCCAGATCAATCGAGCGACTGAGCAGGTAGTAGGTCAGCCCCGACACCACAAGCCCCACCAGCCAGGCGATGTCCACGCCTTCAAGCATCCGCGCCAACGGACCAACGAACACTTCCTTGTTGGCCGCTGCGTTGAAGATGTAGAAGAACGGCACCATCGCGGCGAAGCCGATCAGGTACGAAACGATGCCGCGAAATTGCCAGGCGCCGTAGATGCCTTTTGGCGTGAAGAAATGCGGGATCGCATAACGGCCCTTGCGCACGAAGAAGTAGTCCACCAGGTTGACGGCGGTCCACGGCACGAGGAAGTACAGCAGCAACACCAGGAAGGTGTTCAGCAGAGCGATGCCGTCACCTTTGATCGACAGCACGCAGGTCAACAGGATGACGCTGATCACACTGATCGACAGCACACGGGCGCGGGGTGTCGGGGTGATTTTTTTGATCGAGTCGACGCCGGTCAGCAGCGTCAGCATGGCGCTGTAGGTGTTGAGCGCGATGATCGGCAGGAAGCCCGCCACCGAAACGATCACCAGCAGATTGCCCAGCCCTGGAATCATCGACGAGCCGACCTGATTCAACGCCACCAGCGCATCCGCCGCTTTCAATTGCTGCGCCAGCCAGGCACCGAGGCCGATCATCCAGCTGCCCGACAACGAGGCGCCGATGAACACCGCCGCAATCAGTTTCGTCCGGCTGGTGTTTTTCGGCAGGTAACGGGAATAGTCGGACACGTAGGGTGCATAGGAAATGTTGTAGCTGGCACCGATGGCGAACAACGTGGCGAAGGCCACCCAGTTGAAGCCCAGGTTGGTTGCCGGGGTGACGCCTTCGGAACCTGCGCCGAACATCAGGGCGATGGTCACCAGTGCGTACAGCGGCAAGGTCGCCAGCAAGGCCCACTTGAAGGCCTTGTGCATCAGGTCGTGGCCGTAGATCGACAACAGTGCGCCGATCAGCACCACGGCCACGGCGACGATGGTCGGGTCGATGCCGAACACATGTTCAAGGCCGTTCATGATCAGCGAGATGTTCACCACGTTGAAACCCACGAACACAAACATCGTCGCCATCAACGCCAGGATCACCCCGCGATAACCGAACTGCGCACGGGACTGGATCATCTGCGGCAGGCCCATTTCCGGGCCCTGGGAGCCGTGGAACGCCATGAAAATGGTGCCGAACATGATGCCCAGGGCACCGGCGAGCATGGTCCACAGCGCCGACAAGCCGAGACTCGGGCCAACAAAGCCGATGGAGATGGTGAAGAAGTGGAAATTGCCGAGGAACCAGAATGGGCCCTGGCTGCTGAGTTTGGCGTGACGTTCGTTTTCCGGAATGTAATCGATGGAGTGGCCTTCGATGGCCAACCCGCCGCCCGCCTCGGTGGCGTGCGCAGACACTGGGGAACCTGACATACGATTGTTCCTATGCTGTTGTTTGTTGTTTTTGTGGGTACAGCGCTCGCTACGACGTCCAGATCAGGTGAAACTCCGGAAAAAGCTGACGATGACGCTGGTTTCACGGCAATGTAGGGCGTGAGTTCTGGCAGTAAAATATCGCAGGCACACTGTTCACATAGATCAGCACCTATGTAAGCGAGAATCGGGAGCCCCCATGCTGGGAACTGTAACGGAGCTGGATCTGCGTCTGATCCGGGTATTTCTGACCGTCGTCGAAGCGGGCGGCATCTCGGCGGCACAAACCGCTCTCAACACCACGCAACCCACGATCAGCGCGCAACTGGCAACGCTGGAAGCGCGGGTCGGTTTCCGCCTGTGCGAGCGTGGGCGCGGCGGGTTTTCCGTGACGCCCAAAGGTACTCAATTCATCGAGGCGGCCCGACGCCTGCTGGCGGCTGCCGAGGGTTTCCGGGTGGAAGTGCAACACATCAACCGCAAAGTCTCGGGCAGCATCAACATCGGTTTGCTAGGGCAAATCGACCCGGTGGCGAACAGGAAAATCGGCCAGGCCATTGCCCGTTTGCGGGCGCGGCACGAGGGGCTGTACTTCCACTTCACCGAGCTGTCGTCGTCGCTGCTGGAAGAAAAAATCATCAATGGCCATATCGACCTGGCCATCGGTTACTTCTGGCACCGCTTGCCCAGCATCGATTATTTCCCGCTGTTCCCGGAAACCCAGATTGCCTACTGCGCGCCATCGCATCCACTGTTCGACCAGGTTGGCGCGCTGACCCGGGAAGATGTCAGCGGGTTTGACTGGGTCTGGCCGAGCCATCCGTTGCCGGAAATGCCGGCCCCCACCTCCATCGAACGCCTGACCGTGCTCACCGACAGCATGGACGGCGCGGCCCTGCTGATTCTGTCTGGCCAGCACCTGGGGTTTCTGCCGCAGCACTACGCGACCCGGCATGAACAGCTGGGGCAGTTGCACCCGCTGAACCCGGATCTGCTGCGCTATGAGGTAAGTTTTCATGCGGCGGTGCGGCATTCGGCGCGGCAGCGGGACCTGGTGAGTGCGTTCCTGAACGAGCTGATCGAGATTTTCGGAGCGGTGTAGGTCCTGTGGGAGCGGTGGGTCAGTCAACCCGATGCTGGCTGTAATGACGCCATCGCGAGCAAGCTCGCTCCCACAGGGGGTGGTGGGTGTACGCAACATCTGCCAGCAACCGAAATCACTGTGGGAGCGAGCTTGCTCGCGATAGCGGAGGTTCAGCCGACATCAATGCTGGCTGTAATGACGTCATCGCGAGCAAGCTCGCTCCCACAGGGGAAATGCGGTGGTTTCAGAAGTGGATATCCTTGGCCGGAACCACGTCGATCCGCGCCACGGAACCGGTCAGGTGCGCCAGGTCCTTGTTGTGCTCGGAAATGATGTCTTCGGCGGTCAGGTTGCCGTTGTCGACGGTGGAATGTGCGTCTGCCGCCAACACCACGTCGTAGCCCAGCTTCAGGGCCTGGCGCACGGTGGCGTTGACGCAATAGTCGGTCTGCAGGCCGCAGATGACCAAGCGTTCGAAGTCCTGTACCGGCACCAACTGTTGCAGGTTGGTCTGATAAAACGAATCCCCGGTGGTCTTGCGCACGCGGTGGTCCTTTGGCGAGGTTTGCAGCCCTTCCGCCAGTTGCCAACCGGCAGCGTCATGCGCCAGCGGACTGCCCGCTTCTTCATGCTGGATCAGCACCACCGGAACGCCGGCCTTGCGCGCCCGGGCAGACAGGTCATTGATAGTGTTGATGACCCGTCCAATCTCGAAGCACTCGTACTCCCCGGAACACAAAGCCTGTTGGACGTCGATGATTAACAACGCAGTGGTCATGATTTCCTTCCTTGATATGTCGAGGGGTCAGGAGACGAACATAAGCCCGTCCCCCTCCGGACACAACCCTCAATAACCCAGCGACAACCCGGTGTTACGCCGTGGGTCGTTCGCCCCGTAGAAACGGTTATTGCCTACCGGTTTGCCACCCAGGGATGGCGCGCCGACCAGGATCGCCGCCAGGTGGTTGGCATCCTGGGGACCGGCGAACTTGTGGCCCCAGCTCTCGAGGATTTTCACCGTGTCCGGGCTGGTGGTGAAGGTTTCCAGGTTGGTTTCCTCCGGCAGCCACTGCTGGTGGAAACGCGGTGCATCCACCGCTTCCTGGATGTTCATGCCGTAGTCGATCACGTTGAGCATGGTCAGCAATGTCGCGGTGATGATGCGGCTGCCGCCCGGAGTGCCGACCACCATCACCACTTTGCCGTCCTTGGTGACGATGGTCGGGCTCATGGACGACAGCGGCGCCTTGCCGGGCGCGATGGCGTTGGCCTCGCCCTGCACCAGGCCGTACATGTTCGGTACGCCGATCTTCGAGGTGAAGTCGTCCATTTCATCGTTGAGGATGACCCCGGTCTTGCTCGCCATCACGCCGGCACCGAACCAGTCGTTGAGGGTGTAGGTCACCGACACCGCGTTGCCCCACTTGTCGACGATGGAGTAATGGGTGGTGTTGCTGCCTTCATGGGGCGCTACGCCGGGCTTGAGTTCACTGGATACCGCGGCTTTTTGTGGTTTGATCGCCTCGCGCAGCTTGGTCGCGTAGTTTTTATCCAGCAGATGGGCAATCGGGTTCTTCACGAAATCCGGGTCGCCCAGGTAACTGTTGCGGTCCACATAGGCATGGCGCATTGCCTCGATCTGATAGTGCATGCCCTGGGCCGAGTGGTAGCCCAGTTCCTTCATCGGGTAGCCTTCGAGGATGTTCATGATCTCGCAGATCACCACGCCGCCGGAGCTCGGTGGCGGTGCGGAAACCACGTGATAGCCACGGTAGTCGCACTCGATGGGCGCCAGTTCACGGGTCTTGTATTTGTCGAGGTCGGCCTGGGTGATGATGCCCTTGTTGGCCTGACTGGAGGTGACGATGGCGTCGGCCACCCAGCCTTTATAGAAACCGTCGGCGCCTTTCTCGGAGATCTCCCGCAAGGTTTTGCTCAGGTCCTTTTGCACCAGTTTCTGGCCGACCTGCATCGGCTCGCCGTTACTCAAGAAGATCGAGCCGGAATCCTTGATGTCCTTCTTGAACATGTCGGTGGCGTAATCCAGCAGATCGACATCCCCCTGCTCCAGCACGAAACCGTCTTCGGCCAGCTTGATGGCCGGGGCGATGATTTCCTTGCGCGGCTTGGTGCCGTACTTGGACAGCGCCAGTTCCATGCCCGATACCGTGCCCGGCACACCCACGGCCAGGTGGCCACGGGTACTCAGATCGGGGACGACATTGCCCTCCTTGTCCAGGTACATGTTGGCGGTTGCGGCCAGCGGGGCTTTTTCACGGAAGTCGAGGAAGGTCTTGCGCCCGTCCGCCAGTTGAATGGTCATGAAACCACCGCCGCCAAGGTTGCCTGCCGCGGGGTACACCACTGCCAGCGCATAGCCGACCGCGACCGCCGCATCCACGGCATTGCCGCCGTTCTTGAGCACATCCACGCCCACATGGCTGGCCAGGTGCTGGGCCGTGACCACCATGCCGTTTTCCCCGGTAGCCGGGGCCACGGAGGCGGCATGGGCGGTCAGGCAGCTGAGCGCCAAGGAGGTCGCAATCAGCGATTTGGCAAAAGGTTCGTACTTCATGAGTCGGTCTCTTCTTGTTATTAAACAGGGGGAACGTTTCGAAAGCAGTAGGCAAGTATGGTCGGGATTACGTATTGCGCCTCCCCGCCGAGGCAGTATCCTTAACGCCTGTTCAGCAATTTTGCGCGAGCCCTTGCATGACCTATACCTGCACCACCGTGGCCTCCCCCGTGGGCCAGTTGAAGCTGGTCGCGAACGGTTCACGACTGGCGGCCATCCTCTGGGAAAACGACAAACCCGGGCGGGTGTGCCTGGGACCGATGAGCGAAGCGCCGGACAATCCGATCCTGGTGCGTACGGCTGCGCAGCTACACGAATATTTTTCCGGCACCCGCGATCGCTTCGAACTGGATCTGGATTTTGCCGGCACGGAATTTCAGAAGAAGGTCTGGGCGGCGCTGCTGACCATCCCGTTCGGCGAGACCCGCAGCTACAGCCAGATCGCCGAACAGATCGGCAACCCGGCGGCAGTCAGGGCGGTGGGTGCGGCGAATGGCAAGAACCCGATTTCGATCGTGGCGCCCTGTCATCGGGTGATTGGCGCGTCAGGCAAGCTCACCGGGTTTGCCGGTGGGCTTGAGGCGAAGGCGTTGTTGCTGACCCTGGAGGGCTGCGAGTGGTCAGGCGCCAGTCGCATGGATGATTTGTTTTAGGGACGCACTGCATCTTTGTGGCGAGGGGGCTTGCCCCCGTTGGACTGCGCAGCGGTCCCAAAAGCATTTGTACTTTTATTCTGGACGTTCGCACGCTCCGCGATGACGACTGCTTCGCAGCCGAACGGGGGCAAGCCCCCTCGCCACAAAAGCCCTTCCACCACAGGATCAGGTTGGGGCGAAGAGGTTTTTCATCGCCGCATACTGCAACAGCATGATGGTCTTGGCGTCGCAGATTTCGCCACGGTAAAACGCTTCGAGCGCGTCCTCGAACCTCCACTCCAGCACTTCCAGCTCTTCGGTTTCCGCCTCCAGCCCGCCACCGTCACTGACTTTTGACTTCGCGTCGTATTCGGCAATGAAGAAGTGCAGTTTTTCCGTCACCGAACCGGGGCTCATGTACGCCTCGAACACCTTCTGCACATGGTGCACGCGGTAACCCGTCTCCTCCTCCGCTTCATCGCGGATGCGGTCTTCAGGTGCCGCGCCTTCCAGCAACCCCGCCGCGACTTCGATCAACAGCCCATCGTGACCGTTGACGAATACCGGCAGGCGAAATTGCCGGGTCAGTACCACGGTTTTCTTTTCGCGGTTGTACAGGAGAATCGCCGCGCCATTGCCACGGTCGTAGACCTCCCGGACCTGGCGTTGCCACTCGCCGTTGTTGCGTTGGTAATCGAAGGTGATTTTCTTGAGCAGGTACCAGTCGTGGGACAACACCTGAGACTCAAGGATGTTGACCCGCTCGGCTGTGTTCGACATGACAACGCGTCCTGTTATTTGTCTGAGGGTCCACATGTTAAGTGAAAACGCACAGCCTTTGCCCCCTCAGGCAAGCTGCGCCTTGTACTCCTTCTCGTATTGTCCGGCCAATGACTCTTTCTGTTTGTCGTTGAGCAGCTTGCCAGCCATCTGGAAGAACTTCTGCTCTTCTTCCTCGAGGTGATGATGCACTTTCTCCGAGAGTTTCTTCGCGGTCACCAGCCAGGCCGGGCTGGACATCTCGGTGTCGTCCAGTTCCTCCATCATTTCGTCCATTTCGTGATGTTCGGCGATGCCATGACGGCTGAGGTCGACACCGTTGTCGAGCTCCATCAACGGGATGTAGAAATGCCGCTCTTCGGCCGTGGCGTGAGCTTGCAGTTCTGACTTGAGTTGTTTGTAGGCCTCGACGCGTTCGGGGCTGTCGCCGCTGGTGTGGATCAGGGCTTTGGCGTAAGTACGTTGGCGTTCATGGCTTTCGCGCAGGGCTTCGAAAATATTCACGGCGTGTCCTCATCGGTCGCACTCTGGAATGACGCGTACTAATGAGTGACATCTGCGCGCAGGCGACGGTTCCACCTGCTTTGTGCCGATGGAACATTCGCGGCGACCACGCTAGGCTGCGGTTTCACTGCCATAAGGATATAGCCATGAACCTGCGTATCGAACTGTCGCAAAACCCCACGGAAGAACAACGCCAGGCCATCCTCAAGCCATTGCGCGCGTACAACAGCTCGAAAGCCGAAGGCAACGTGCCCGAGCACATCGCCTTGCTGGTGCGCGACGACAACGACGAGATCCTCGGCGGCCTGCATGGCCGATTGTTTTACCAGTGGCTGTACATCGACTTGCTGGTGGTGCCGGAACAGGCCCGGGGACAGGGCCTGGGTTCGAAACTGATGCAGATGGCCGAAGACCTGGCGCGGGAACGGCGCTGCGTCGGGCTGTGGCTCGACACCTTCGAATTCCAGGCACCTGGGTTCTACAAGAAATGCGGCTACAGCGAGATCGGGCACATTGCCGATTACCCGCCGGGCCACAAGCACTTCTTCTTCCAGAAACGCTTGAGCTACTGATCCATACCGCCCCCCCTGTAGGAGCGAGCCTGCTCGCGAAAAAAACCGGAACGCCGCGGGGTGTCAGGCATCCAGCGTTTTCGTTGATGACCATCGCGAGCAAGCTCGCTCCTACAGGGGGTACAGCGTCAAATCAGAGGCAAGTCGCCAACGCCGCCAAGCGGCGCTTGGCCACGAAATCGTCCTTCTGTGCGTAGTAGCTCAACACCGTGCCCGAGGCGTCGGTGGTCACGTCGACGAAAGACTCCGCCGAACGGGTGTAAACGGTCGTTCCGCCCTTCTCCCTTGGTTGCAGATAGGCAGCGGCATCGACGCCGAACACGGCCTCGTCCTGCCAGGAAAACTGCACGCACTGGGCGACGTCTTTGCCCGGTTTTTCCGAGTTCAGGGTCTTGTACGGGGCCTTGGTGCGGGCGTCGTTCATCGCCGAGCCGGCGCATCCGACCAGCAACGTCACGGCCAGCGCCACCATCAGAATTCGCATTGCATTCACTCATCAGGAAAAAGCGGACTTTATCACCCCGGCGGGCCGTATCGTTCTGCTTTACTGCATTTATACCGCGACAGCGCGCAACGATTCGCGCACCCTGTCGCGCCAATAACGCCCCATCGCACCCATGACTGGAACCCTGATGACACCTAATGCCGAGTTCTACAAACCGAGCACTGAATATGCCGACAAGCTGATCAGCCAGATCGGTCAGACGCCTTCCTGGATTGCCAAGCGAATCGGCGTCACCGACAAGCGGATTCGCTACATCCTCGACGGCGAAAGAACCGTCAAAGGCGAAACCACGCCGATCCAGATGACCTACACCGAACAGTTTGCCCTCGAATGTCTGGCGGCAGCGGCCAAGGCCAGTAAGAAGCAGTCTTCGTAATCCCATCCAAGGAGCGACCATGGCGGCAACCGAGCAGCAACATGAGCAGGCACTGAAGCGGTTTCTTGATGCGCGCCCCGAGTTGCGCGAAGAACTCGACCACCTCAACCCGCTGTTGGCCCAGGCCAAGGGTGAAACGGCGGCACAGTATCGCGAAGAACGGCTGCACGAAGCATTTGAAGCTGAAGCTGAACGCCAGCAGTTGTTCGCCTGGGAACTGACGTTGCAGTTAACTGCCGCCACGCCCCGGGACTACGAAGCGCAGCGCCTTGAAGTGCACCGGGAAGTGGCGGAAATGGCCGGCATGGACTGGCTGGAATATTGCGAGTTGAATGGGATAAAACCGTAAACACTGTTCATGGAGGCCATCGCCGATGCTGCCCAACACCGCCAGGACCCACGCCAGCCCAGGTCATTTGCACACACAGAAATGGCGCGGGCGCATAGGCTTGAGCCTGGTGGCCATGCTCTCGGTACTCGCCGGCATGACCGACGCCATCGGTTTCATGGCCAGCGGCGACTTCGTCTCGTTCATGAGCGGCAATACCACCCGGATGGCGGTCGCCATCAGTACTGGCGACCTTGGGTTGACCCTGCGCCTGGTGATCCTCATCGCCACCTTCATCGTCGGCAACGCGCTGGGCATTATCGTCAGCCGCCTTGGCAGGCGCCGGACCCTGCCCTTGTTACTGTGCATTGCCGGCCTGCTGTGCGCCGCCGCGGCCTGGTCGTATGACGAGCAACTGCCAGCCCTGCTGGCGGCGATCATCGCCATGGGCATGCTCAACGCCGCGGTGGAAGAAGTGAATGGCCTGCCGGTGGGCCTGACCTACGTTACCGGTGCCCTGTCGCGTTTCGGCCGCGGGCTGGGCCGCTGGATGCTCGGCGAGCGCCGTAGCGGCTGGCGGGTGCAGTTGATCCCCTGGACCGGCATGTTCGCCGGCGCGGTACTCGGTGCCGTGCTGGAACATCACCTGGGGCTCAAGGCGTTGTTTGCCAGTGGCCTGCTGGCTGCCGGGCTCGGGGTGTTGTCGTTGAAGATCCCGCGGCGTTGGCAGTTGGGGTATATGCCGCGCTGAGTCTGGTGTTGACTGGGCGGGCCTCATCGCGAGCAAGCTCGCTCCCACAGTGGACCTGTGGTGGTTGCTGATTTTGTGTCCGACGCAAATCCCTTGTGGGAGCGAGCTTGCTCGCGATGAGGCCCGCCCAGACAACATCACTTTAGCCGCCCCGCCGATAAAGCATTATCATGGCGGCAGTTTCGCTGATCGAGTCCGTCATGAAGTTCGCCATCGCCGTATTTTCCGCCGCCCATGCGCCCTCCTCGCGCCGCGCCCTGCTGTTCGCCCAGGCCGCGCTGGCCGGTGGGCACGAGATTGTCCGGCTGTTTTTCTATCAGGACGGCGTCTACAACGCGTCCGCCAGCGTGGTCACGCCCCAGGATGAACTGGACCTGCCCAAGCAATGGCGTGCCTTTGTCGGTGACCATCAACTCGATGGCGTGGTGTGCATCGCCGCCGCGCTGCGTCGTGGCGTGTTGAACGAGGAAGAAGCCAGGCGCTATCAGCGTGAGGCTGTAGCCGTCGGCGCACCGTGGGAATTGTCCGGCCTCGGCCAATTGCATGACGCGGCGCAGGATGCCGACCGTCTGATCTGTTTCGGAGGCGCATGACATGGCCAAATCCATATTGATCATCAGCCGCCAGTCGCCATGGTCCGGCCCAGGCGCGCGGGAAGCGCTGGATATCGTGCTGGCCGGGGGCGCTTTCGATCTGCCGATCGGCCTGTTGTTTCTCGATGACGGCGTGTTCCAGCTGGCCGCCGGTCAGAACGCCAAGGCCCTGCAACAGAAAGACCTGAGCGCCAACCTGCAAGCCCTGCCGATGTTCGGTGTCGAGGAACTGTTTGCCTGTGGCGACAGTATCACCCAGCGTGGCCTGGACCCCAGCGGCCTGTCGCTGGAAGAAGCCCAGGTATTGGCCGCCCACGAAATCACCGCCCTCATTGACCGTTACGACCAGGTGATCACCCTCTGATGTCGACTTTGCATGTGTTGTCTCATTCCCCGTTCGGCGACGAACGCCTGACCAGTTGCCTGCGCGTGATCGGCGCCAACGACGGGTTGCTGTTGTCCGGTGATGCCGCCTATGCGTTGCAACCAGGCACCGCGCCGTTCACTGCGCTCAGCGCACGTGGCCTGAAGCTGTTCGTGCTGGCCGAAGATGCCCGGGCCCGTGCGCTTGCGGTTCCAGACTGGGCCAGTGCCATCGATTACCCGGCCTTCGTCGAGCTGTCGATTCACTACGACAAGGTCAACAGTTGGCTATGAAGGCATTGACGGTCGGCCCCCGCGCCATCGAACTGGACAAGGACGGTTTCCTGGTCGAACTGAGTGACTGGTCCGCCGATGTGGCCAGTGCCCTGGCGGCTGCCGAAGACATCGAGTTGACGCCCGAACACTGGGAAGTCCTCGAACTGCTGCGCAGTTTCTACGCCGAATTCCAGCTGTCACCGGCCACCCGCCCGTTGATCAAGTACACCGCCCTGAAACTCGGTCCGGAAAAAGGCAACAGCCTGCACCTAAACCGACTGTTCAAAGGCACTCCCGCCAAACTCGCCGCGAAACTGGCGGGCCTGCCCAAACCGACGAATTGCTTATGACCGATTACCCAGCACTGACACTCGAAACGCCCGCCGAGCACCCGTTCGCCCAGTTCGTACGGATCCTTGGCAAAGGCAAGCGCGGCGCCCGTGACCTGACCCGGGTCGAGGCCCGCGAAGCCATGGGCATGGTGCTCGATGAAAAGGTCGAGGAAACCCAGCTCGGCGCCTTCCTGATGCTGTTGCGGCACAAGGAAGAAAGCTTCGAGGAGATGGCGGGTTTCACCGAGGCATTGCGCGAACGCCTGAATCCTCCGGCAATGGCAGTGGATCTGGATTGGCCGACCTATGCCGGCAAGAAGCGGCACTTGCCGTGGTATCTGCTGGCGGCCAAGTGCCTGGCGCAAAACGGCGTGCGGATTTTCATGCACGGCGGCGGCGCCCACACGGCCGGACGCTTGTACAGCGAGCAACTGCTGGGCGAATTGAACATCCCGTTGTGCCGTAACTGGCAACAGGTGGGTTCGGCGCTGGATAACGGCGGCCTGGCCTTCATGCCATTGATGGACTGGGCGCCACAGCTGCAACGCATGATCGATCTGCGCAACACCCTGGGCCTGCGCTCGCCGATCCACTCGCTGGCGCGGATCCTCAACCCACTGGGCGCCCGTTGTGGCCTGCAGAGCATTTTCCACCCGGGTTATCAGGCCGTGCATCGCGACGCCAGTGGATTGCTCGGTGATACCGCCATTGTGATCAAGGGCGATGGCGGCGAGATCGAGATCAACCCGGACGCCGACAGTCACCTGTACGGCACCACCGGGGGCGAGAGCTGGGACGAGGAATGGCCGCAGTTGTCGGCGCAGCGTCACGTCAAACCTGCCTCGCTTGATCCTGAGCATTTGAAAGCGGTCTGGCGTGGCGACGTGGTCGACAGCTACCCGCAAATGGCCCTGATCTCGACCATGGCCTTGGCCCTGCGTGGCCTCGGCCAGACCCGCGAACAGGCCTTCGAAACCGCTGAAAAATACTGGGCTGCGCGGGACAAATCGATTTAATCGATCATTCGCGCCCGATCTTTGCGCTTTTTGTTCGAACTCATCGGAATAGACTCGACTCCATCGATTATGGGTTTCGGGAGTCTTGAACATGGGTTTGTTAGTGGATGGCCGCTGGCAGGACAAGTGGTACGAAAGCAGCAAGGACGGCGCGTTCCAGCGCGAACAGGCGCAGCGTCGCAACTGGCTGACCGCTGACGGCAAGCCGGGACCGACCGGCATCGGCGGTTTCGCGGCCGAACCCGGGCGCTATCACCTGTACGTGTCCCTGGCCTGTCCGTGGGCCCATCGCACACTGATCCTGCGCAAACTCAAAGGCCTCGAAAACCTGATCGACGTTTCGGTGGTCAGTTGGTTGATGCTGGAAAACGGCTGGACCTTCGACCAGCACCTGGGGTCGACCGGCGACAAGCTCGACCATTTCGAATTCATGCACCAGCGCTACACCGCCGACACCGCCGACTACACCGGTCGCGTCACCGTGCCGGTGCTGTGGGACAAACAGCAAAAGCGCATCGTCAACAATGAATCATCGGAAATCATCCGCATGTTCAATGGCGCCTTCGACGATCTGACCGGTAACGACCTGGACTTCTACCCGGCGCCGCTGCGGGGAGAAATCGATGCGTTGAACGAGCGGATTTACCCGGCGGTGAACAATGGCGTGTACCGCGCCGGGTTTGCCACGTCGCAACAGGCTTATGAACAAGCCTTCGATGATGTGTTTGCCGAGCTGGACCGACTGGAGCTGCTGCTGGGCGCCAACCGCTATCTGGCGGGCGAGTACCTGACCGAAGCGGACATCCGCCTGTTCACCACGCTGATTCGCTTCGACGCGGTGTACTACGGGCACTTCAAGTGCAACCTGCGGCGGATTGCGGATTATCCGAACCTGTCGAACTGGCTGCGGGAGATTTACCAGTGGCCGGGGATTGCCGAGACGGTGGATTTTGAACACATCAAGAATCACTACTACGCCAGCCACCGCACCATCAACCCGACGGGTGTGGTGCCGAAAGGCCCAGCCCAGGACTTCACCGCGGCCCATGATCGGGAGCGGTTGAGTGGGAAAGGGGTTTGGCGCAAGGCCTGAGATTTTCGGAGGACTTGAAGGCCTCATCGCGAGCAAGCTCGCTCCCACAATTGATTTGTGTCGTTCACAAATCCCCTGTGGGAGCGAGCTTGCTCGCGATGGGGCAACTCGGTCTCAGACCTGCCCCTGAGCCCCTTCGAACCACGCCAGTTTCTCGCGCAGTTGCACCACTTCACCCACGATCACCAAGGTCGGCGCATGCACTTCATGCTCTGCCACCAGTCGTGGCAGGTCCGCCAGGGTACCGGTAAACACCCGCTGGTTGACCGTGGTGCCCTGCTGGATCAGTGCCGCCGGGGTATCGGCAGCACGACCATGCTTGATCAACTGTTCGCAGATGATCGGCAAGCCCACCAGCCCCATGTAGAACACCAGGGTTTGCGCCGGGGCGACCAGATCGGCCCATGGCAAATCGCTGGAGCCGTCCTTGAGGTGGCCGGTGATGAAACGCACCGACTGCGCATAATCGCGGTGGGTCAGCGGAATCCCGGCATAGGCCGCGCAACCGCTGGCTGCCGTGATCCCCGGCACGACCTGGAACGGGATGCCATGGGCCGCCAGTTCTTCGATCTCCTCGCCACCACGACCGAAGATGAACGGATCGCCGCCCTTCAATCGCACCACACGCTTGCCTTGCTTGGCCAGATCCACCAATTGCTGGTTGATCTGATCCTGCGGCACCGCGTGATCGGATCGGCGCTTGCCGACGTAAACCCGCTCGGCGTCGCGACGGCACAGTTCGAGAATCGCCGGTGCCACCAAACGGTCGTACAGCACCACGTCGGCTTGCTGCATCAGACGCAATGCCTTGAACGTCAGCAGGTCGGGATCACCTGGCCCTGCACCCACCAGATAGACTTCACCGGTCGCCACTGGCGCCTCACCATCGATTTTCGCCTGGAGCAACCGCTCGGCTTCACCGCCCTGCCCAGCCAGTTGCCGATCGGCAACCGGGCCCTGGAAAACATCCTCCCAGAACGCCCGACGCTGCTGCACATCCGGAAACAGGCCTTTGACCTGATGACGGAACCGCGCAGCCAGCCCGGCCAATTGACCGTAGGTGGAAGGAATCCAGGTTTCGATCTTGGCGCGAATCAAACGCGCCAGCACCGGCGCATCGCCGCCGCTGGACACTGCAATGATCAAGGGAGAACGGTCGACGATGGCCGGGAAGATCACACTGCACAGGGCCGGCGCGTCCACCACGTTGACCGGCACGCAACGCCGATGGGCATCGGCGGAGACTTGTGCGTTCAGCGTTTCATCGTCGGTGGCGGCAATGATCAGCCCGCAACCGTCCAGATCCGCCTCGGCGTAGCCACGCAACAGGCACTCGCCACCGCTGCCGGCAACCAGTTCGCGCAATTGCGCTTCGATTTCAGGTGCAACCACCCGCAGCAGCGCACCGGCATCGGCCAGCAGGCGGGATTTGCGCAAGGCAATCTCCCCCCCGCCGACGACCAACACACGACTGCCGCGAAGGTTGTGAAACAGCGGCAGATAGTTCATTTAGCCGATGACCTCAAGGCCACCCATGTAGGGCTTGAGGACTTCAGGTACACGGATGGAACCGTCGGCCTGCTGATAGTTCTCGAGCACCGCGACCAGGGTACGGCCCACCGCCAGGCCGGAGCCGTTCAGGGTGTGTACCAGTTCCGGCTTGCCGGTTTCCGGGTTGCGGAAACGCGCTTGCATGCGGCGGGCCTGGAAGTCGCCGCAGTTGGAGCACGACGAGATTTCGCGGTACTTGTCCTGGCTCGGGATCCACACTTCCAGGTCGTAGGTCTTGACCGCGCTGAAGCCCATGTCGCCGGTGCACAGCGCCAGAGTGCGGTAAGGCAGTTCCAGCAGTTGCAGGACTTTCTCGGCGTTGGCGGTCAGGCCTTCCAGCGCTTCCATGGATTTCGATGGCTCGACGATCTGCACCATTTCAACCTTGTCGAACTGGTGCTGGCGGATCATGCCGCGGGTGTCGCGGCCCGATGCGCCGGCTTCGCTGCGGAAGCACGGCGTGTGGGCGACGAACTTGATCGGCAGCAGTTTCGAATCGACGATTTCGCCGGCGACGATGTTGGTCAGCGACACTTCGGCGGTCGGGATCAGGTACAGATCGGCTTCGCCTTCGCGCGCGATCTTGAACAGGTCTTCCTCGAACTTCGGCAGCTGGCCGGTGCCTTGCAGCGCCGGGGCCTGGACCAGATAAGGCGTGTAGGCCTCTTCGTAGCCGTGCTCGGTGACGTGCAGGTTGATCATGAACTGCGCCAGGGCGCGGTGCAGACGGGCAATCGGGCCGCGCAGCAGGGCGAAACGGGCGCCGGACAGCTTGGCGGCGGTTTCGAAGTCCAGCCAGCCGAACTTCTCGCCCAGGGCGACGTGGTCCTGAACCGGGAAATCGAAGGCAGTCGGGGTGCCCCAGCGGCGCACTTCGACGTTGCCGTCTTCGTCTTCGCCGACCGGTACCGATTCGTGCGGCAGGTTGGGGATACCCAGCAGGATCGAGTCCAGATCGGTCTGGATCGCGTCCAGTTCGACTTTACCCGCGCTCAATTCGCCCGCCATGCGCTCGACGTCCGCCATCAGCGGCGCGATGTCTTCGCCGCGCTGCTTGGCCTGACCGATGGATTTGGAGCGCGCATTACGTTCAGCCTGCAGTGCTTCGGTGCGGGTCTGGACGGTCTTGCGCTGTTCTTCCAGCGCTTCGATGCGCGCAACATCCAGGGTATAGCCACGGGATGCCAGGCGGTCCGCTACGTCCTGAAGGTTGCTACGTAACAGTTTGGAATCGAGCATGTCGGTTTCTCGTTTATCAAAGTTTGGTCAAGGACAGGCCGGCCCAGGTGGCAAGCAGCCCGCCGAATACGCTGAGCGCCGCATAGCCCAGGGCTAGCGGCACTTGCCCGCTTTCCAGCAGGCGCACCGTATCCAGTGAAAAGGATGAAAAAGTCGTCAGCCCCCCGAGGAAGCCAACGATCAACCCGGCACGCACCTCGATGGGCACCTCCGGGCGTATCAAAAACAGACCGTATAGAACGCCGATCAGCAAACAGCCCACGATATTAACGGCCAGCGTCGCGGTATAGAAGTGCCGAGGCCAATTCGCGTTGATCCAGTTGCCCGTGACGAAGCGCAACAACGTGCCGGCCATCCCGCCGACGGAAACCGCAACGATCAAGGGAAGCACTATTTTCTCCGCTGCCTTGGGCTTAAACGGTCGAGTTTCGCCAGGTGATTGAGTTTTTCGCCGATCTTCAACTCCAGGCCACGGGGCACGGGCTGATAGAACGGGATCGGGTCGAGTTCTTCCGGGAAATAGTCTTCGCCAGCGGCATAGGCGTCCGGCTCATCGTGGGCATAACGGTATTCATCGCCGTAGCCCAATTGTTTCATAAGCTTGGTCGGCGCGTTGCGCAGGTGCAGCGGCACTTCCAGCGAACCGTGCTCGGCGGCGGCGCGCAATGCCGTCTTGAAGCCCATGTACACCGCGTTGCTCTTTGGCGCGCAGGCCAGATAGGTGATGGCCTGGGCCACCGCCAGCTCGCCTTCGGGGCTGCCGAGGCGCTCCTGCACTTCCCAGGCCGCCAGGCACAGGCTCAGGGCGCGGGGGTCGGCATTGCCGATGTCTTCGCTGGCCATGCGCACCACGCGCCGGGCCAGGTACAAGGGGTCGCAACCGCCGTCGATCATCCGTGCGAACCAGTACAAGGCGCCGTCGGGGTTGGAGCCGCGCACCGATTTATGCAGTGCGGAAATCTGGTCGTAGAACGCTTCGCCGCCCTTGTCGAACCGTCGGCGGGTGTCACCGAGCAGGCTTTGCAGCAGATCGGTGCCGATTTCGCCGTTGTCTTCCGCCAGGTCCGAGGCGTTTTCCAGCAGGTTGAGCAGGCGCCGACCATCGCCATCGGCGGCCGACAGCAGCATCTGGAAGCCTTCGTCGCTGAGTGTCAGGTTACGTTTGCCCAGGCCACGCTCTTCGGTCAGCGCGCGGTGCACCAGTTTGCGCAGGGCCGCTTCGTCGAGGCTTTTCAGCACATAGACCCGCGCCCGCGACAGCAAGGCGTTGTTGAGTTCGAACGAGGGATTTTCCGTGGTTGCGCCGATGAAAATCAGCGTACCGTCTTCGACATAGGGCAGGAACGCATCCTGCTGGGACTTGTTGAATCGATGCACTTCGTCGACGAACAGAATGGTGCGGCGGCCGTACTGCGCGGCCTGCTGCTTGGCGATTTCCACCGCCTGACGGATCTCCTTGACCCCGGCCAGCACTGCCGAGACCGTTTCGAAGTGCGCGTCCGAGACTTCCGCGAGCAATCGCGCCAGGGTGGTTTTGCCCACGCCCGGCGGCCCCCAGAAAATCATCGAATGCAGGGCACCCTGCTCCAGCGCCTCGCGCAGGGGCTTGCCGCGAGCGAGCACGTGTTCCTGACCGACGTACTCGTCCAGATTGGCCGCACGCAGGCGGGCGGCCAAGGGCTGGGCGATGGGGGTGCTGCGAAACAGATCCATGACGTACGTTTAAAACCTCGGGTTATTACGTGGTACTCAAGCCTGTCAAACATCCTGTGGCGAGGGGGCTTGCCCCCGTTCGGCTGCGGAGCAGTCGCAAAACCATTACACACGGCATGTCTGATATACCGCAGTAGCAGGTTTTAGGGCCGCTTCGCGACCCAACGGGGGCAAGCCCCCTCGCCACAAAAGCTCGCTCCCACAGGTTTTGCATCAGCCGTTTATTCCTGGATCACATCCGCTCCCTTGGGGATGTCGAACTTGAACTTGGACGCAGGGATCGGCTCGTTCGCCTTCACCCCGGTGAACAGGATATTGGTGCGCTGGCCGACGCTGTCGATCAGTTGCATATCATTGACCAGGCCATTGCGGAACGACAGGCGCAGGCTGTCGAACAGGGTGTCCTTGGTTTTCGGCTTCAGGGTGAAGTCAATCACGCCGCCGGCTTCCTTGGCACTGATGTCGAAGCTCTGGCTGATCTTGGACACGTCACCGGACAACAGCAAGGCCGGGGTCTGGGTCAGGCGCTGGTCGAGGTTCTTGATGGTGGCCTGTTCCAGGTCCGGGTCCCACAAGGTGACTTTCTTGCCATCGGAGATCATGGTCTGTTCGGCCGGCGCATCGGTGTGCCAGTAGAACAGGCCCGGACGCTGCAGGGACATCTCGCCGGCGGTTTCCTGCAATTGGGTGCCTGTGCCATCAAGGGTCAGTTGCGAGAAACGTGCGGTCAGGGTCTGGGATTTTTCCAGCAGTTGGGTCAGGCGCGCCACGTCCTTGTCATCGGCGTTAGCCTGGAGCGTGGTCAAGGCCAGTACCGGCAGCAACAGCATGCGGATCAGACGCATGGGAGTCCTCATAACATTCGTGGGAGTGCGGGAGGCGCAAAGGCGCCCCCCCTTTCATACTCGGGTCAGTCGCGCACCGGCCCCGGGGCCAGGACTTCACGCGAACCGTTGGTGTTCATGGACGTCACGACCCCGGCCATTTCCATGGCTTCGATCATGCGCGCAGCGCGGTTGTAGCCGATCTTCAGCTTGCGCTGAACCGCGGAAATGGAGGCACGACGGCTTTCCAGCACGAACTGGACCGCTTCGTCGTACAGCGCGTCGGCCTCGGGATCGTCACCGTCGCCGCCACCGCTGCTGCCTTCAAAGCCGCTGCCCGCCTCTTCGACGCCATTGAGGATGTCGTCGTTGTATTCCGGCGCACCCCGCAGCTTCCAGGCTTCCACCACACGGTGAACCTCATCGTCGGACACGAAAGCACCGTGAACACGAATCGGCAGGCTGGTACCCGGCGGCATGTAGAGCATGTCACCGTGGCCCAGCAGTTGTTCGGCGCCGCCCTGGTCGATGATGGTCCGCGAGTCGATCTTGCTCGATACCTGGAACGCCATGCGGGTCGGGATGTTGGCCTTGATCAGACCGGTGATCACATCCACCGACGGACGCTGGGTCGCAAGGATCAAGTGGATACCGGCCGCACGAGCCTTTTGCGCGATACGGGCGATCAGTTCTTCAACCTTCTTGCCGACGATCATCATCATGTCGGCGAATTCGTCGACTACGACCACGATGGTCGGCAGCTTCTGCAGCAGTGGCGCTTCGTCGTGGATGCTTTCGCGCTTGTACAGCGGATCGCTCAACGGCTCGCCGGCGTCCTGGGCTTCCTTGACCTTGGCGTTGAAGCCCGACAGGTTTCGCACCCCCATCTTGGCCATCAACTTGTAGCGTCGCTCCATCTCGGCAACGCTCCAGCGCAGGGCGTTGGCGGCGTCCTTCATGTCGGTGACAACCGGGCACAGCAGGTGCGGAATGCCTTCGTAGATCGACAGTTCCAGCATTTTCGGGTCGATCATGATCAGCTTGGCGTCTTCCGGGCCAGATTTGAACAGGATCGACAGGATCATCGCGTTCACACCCACCGACTTACCGGAACCGGTGGTACCGGCCACCAGCAAGTGCGGCATTTTCGCAAGGTCGGTGATGACCGGCTTGCCGCCGATGTCATGGCCCAGGGCCAGGGTGACCGGGGATTTGAAGTTGTCGTACTCCGGAGTCGACAACACCTCGGAGAAACGCACGATCTGCCGATCTTCGTTGGGAATCTCGATACCGACCGTGGTCTTGCCCGGAATCACTTCCACCACGCGCACGCTGGTCACGGCCAGGGAACGGGCCAGGTCTTTGGCCAGGTTGGAGATTCGGCTGACTTTTACCCCGGCCGCCGGCTGGATTTCATAACGGGTGATCACCGGGCCCGGGTGGATCGAATCCACTGCGACTTCAACGCCGAATTCCTTGAGCTTGATTTCCAGCAAGTGGCCAACCGCAGCCAGGGATTCAGGCGAGTAATTGAGCTGTTTCTTTTCCGCCGGATCGAGAATCGAAATCGGCGGCAAGGTGCCTTCCACGGCGCTGTCGACGAACAGCGGCGCCTGCTTCTCTTTTTCGACGCGTTTGCTCGGTGCGGCGGGCTTTGGCGGCGCGGGCGCAATCACCGGCGGCACCTGTTTCTCGCGCTCGGACATGTGCTTGCTCAGGGCTTGCTCACGTTCGATCAGGCGCTCCTTGACCTTGGCCTGCTCGCGTTTGTCGGTGACGGTCGGCGCAACCACTTCATCCATACGGTCGTCGACTTCACGCAACTGGGCAACCAGCTGTTTGCGCTCGGTACGGGCCGCCCACCAGCGATTGGCGGCGCCCTGGAACAGTTCGAACAGGTCGAGGGTGATCTTGCCGGTGATGTCCATCACCTTGAACCACGACAGGTCGGTAAACACAGTCAGGCCGAACAGGAATAACGCAATGAACAACAGCGTGCTGCCCTGGATATTCAGGGCGTTCCTGGCCAGTTCGCCGAGGCTTTCCCCCAGCGCACCGCCCGCACCGGCCGGCAGACCGGTCGCGGCATGAAAATGGATATGGGCCAGAGCGGCGCCCGACAGCACCAGGAACACCAGGCCGATCAGGCGCCAGGAGAACAGCCACCCGCTCCACTGCCACGGCTCGTGACGCTGGCGGAAGATCTGGTACGCCTTGATGGCCAGCAGCAACGGAAAGATGTAGGCGAAGTAACCCAGCACCATGAACAGGATATCGGCGCTGTAGGAGCCCGCTGGCCCGCCGAAGTTCTGTACATCGTCGATCTTGCTGTTATGACTCCAGCCCGGATCGTCCTTGCCATAGGTCAACAAGGCCATCATCAGGAACAGGCACAAGGCACCGATGGCGATCAGCGCACCTTCCTTGAGTCGGTAGTGCAAGTGCTGGCGCCAGAGCGGCACGACGGCTGGTTTGGGTGCTGCGGTGGATTTCTTCAAAACGCTTCTTTTCCTGCGCCAATGGCGCGTCCATCTGGTGAATGTCTATAAAAACCGCGAAAAAACTGCCCAATCCAGGCAGGTAATAAAGTTAGCACGTGTAACCGGGACTACTTTTAACACTGCACCCCTGTTTCTATAAACACGGCGCACACTGAATATATGTAACACGCAGGGCATTGTACGGGTTTGTACGCACGACGCCATGCTTGAGACCCTTGGATGCAGCATAGTCAACAGCACATGACATGCCATTCAATTTGAGCATGCATTCTCTTTGGTGACAAAGGCTTATGAGGTGTTTTTTATGAGCGAAGCGAAGCATTCCCGCCTGATTATCCTGGGCTCCGGCCCTGCCGGTTACAGCGCGGCAGTTTATGCCGCCCGCGCCAACCTCAAGCCGGTTGTCATTACCGGCATCCAGGCAGGTGGTCAACTCACCACCACCGTCGAAGTGGATAACTGGCCAGGCGACGTTGAAGGCCTGACCGGACCGGTGCTGATGGATCGCATGCAAAAACACGCCGAACGCTTTGCCACCGAGATCGTTTACGACCACATCCATACCGCCAAGTTGCAACAACGACCGTTCGAGCTGATCGGCGATGGCGGCACCTACACCTGCGACGCCTTGATCATTGCCACCGGCGCCTCCGCGCAATACCTGGGCCTGCCGTCGGAAGAAGCGTTCGCCGGCAAAGGAGTTTCGGCGTGCGCGACCTGTGATGGATTTTTCTATCGCAATCAAGTGGTTGCTGTGGTCGGCGGCGGCAACACGGCGGTCGAGGAAGCCTTGTACCTGTCGAACATCGCCAAAGAAGTGCACCTGATCCATCGGCGCGACAAACTGCGCTCGGAGAAAATCCTCCAGGACAAACTCTTTGAAAAGGCCGCCAACGGCAATGTTCGCCTGCACTGGAACCAAAACCTGGACGAAGTGCTCGGCGATGCCAGCGGCGTGACCGGTGCCCGCCTGCGGGACAGTCACACAGGTGAAACCCGGGAGCTGCCGCTGGCCGGGGTGTTTATCGCCATCGGCCACAAACCCAACACCGACCTGTTCACGGGCCAACTGGAAATGCGCGACGGGTATCTGCAGGTCAAGGGTGGCAGCGAAGGCGATGCCACCGCTACGGCGATTGCAGGTGTGTTTGCCGCCGGTGACGTGGCCGACCACGTTTATCGCCAGGCCGTTACATCTGCCGGTGCCGGTTGCATGGCGGCGCTGGACGCTGAAAAATACCTGGACGACATTCCAACCGTTTGAAGGCAAACTTTATGGCGGGCCAACACCCGCCACTGCCCTCCCCTTCTGCAAGCCCGGATGCCATGCTGACTTGGTTACAACGCAATACCTTGCATTTCCCTCCACTGGAAAAGGCCATGCGCGACCCCAACGGACTGCTGGCTGCCGGTGGTGATCTGTCCGCCGATCGGCTGATCTCGGCTTATCGCCACGGCTGCTTCCCTTGGTTTTCCGAGGGCCAGCCAATCCTCTGGTGGTCTCCGGACCCGCGTACGGTGCTGTTTCCCGACGAATTGCACGTCTCGCGCAGCCTGAACAAACTGCTACGCCAGCAACGCTATCAAGTGACCTTTGACCAGGACTTCGCCGCCGTCATCCGCGCCTGTGCCGCGCCCCGGGATTACGCCGACGGCACCTGGATCACCGAGGCCATGCAGGACGCCTACATCGAACTGCACAGGCGTGGCCACGCGCACTCGGTGGAAGTGTGGGACGGGGACGAACTGGTGGGCGGGCTCTACGGCCTGGCAATGGGCCAGCTGTTTTTCGGCGAGTCCATGTTCAGCCTCGCTGACAACGCCTCGAAATTCGGCTTTGCCACACTGGTGCGGCATCTGAAAGACTCGGGTTTTGTACTGATCGATTGCCAGATGCCCACCGATCACCTGCACAGTCTCGGAGCCCGGGCGATACCCCGCCATGAATTTGCCAACTATCTGGCCAGGCATCTGGACCAGCCCAATCGCGCTAGCTGGGTTTGCTGAGCGACTTTTGCGCAGGTGGCTTACACTTATTCAAAAGCATTATCCCGAGGGTTGATCATGACCGAGTTGGCGCGATTGAAGTTCTATGCCACTCAGCCGCACTCTTGCAGTTATCTGCCGGAGGAGCAGGCCACAACCCTGTTCCTCGACCCTAGCCAGCCCATGGATGTGCATGTCTATGCAGACCTGTCGGAGATGGGGTTTCGTCGCAGTGGCGATCATCTCTATCGGCCGCATTGCCAGAATTGCAATGCCTGCGTTCCGGCGCGCATTCCCGTGGGACAGTTCACGCCCAACCGGCAACAGAAACGCATCTTCAAGCGCAACGTGGATTTGCAGGTACGTCCAGCCAAGCCCGGCTTCAACGAAGAATACTTCGACCTTTACCAGCGCTATATTGAACAGCGTCACGCCGATGGCGACATGTACCCGCCGAGTCGCGACCAGTTTTCGACGTTCCTGGTGCGGGACCTGCCGTTTTCAAGATTTTATGAATTTCGCCTGAATGGCCGGCTGCTGGCCGTCGCCGTCACCGATTTACTGCCGAACGGTCTTTCGGCGGTCTACACCTTCTACGAACCGGCCGAAGAGCGCCGCAGCCTTGGGCGCTATGCGATCCTGTGGCAAATCGCCGAGGCCAGGCGGCTGGGGCTGGATGCGGTCTACCTCGGCTACTGGATCAAAAACTGCAAAAAAATGAACTACAAGACTCAATATCGCCCTATTGAGTTGCTGATTAATCAGCGCTGGGTGGTTCTAAACTAGAGCCGCCCCTAAACCCCTTGGCTTAAACCCCATTTTTCGGGCACAATGCACGCCGCTTTTGCCTGGCGCAGTTGCACCGGGCCATTCATTGGACACCGAGGGCTTTACTGCATGTCGAAAGAAGACAGCTTCGAAATGGAAGGCACTGTCGTCGACACCCTGCCCAACACCATGTTTCGTGTGGAGTTGGAAAATGGGCACGTCGTAACCGCGCACATCTCCGGCAAGATGCGCAAGAACTACATCCGTATTCTTACCGGCGACAAAGTGCGCGTAGAGCTGACTCCTTATGACTTGAGCAAAGGGCGCATCACTTACCGCGCTCGATAAGGTTGGAGCGAGCTTGCTCGCGAAAAACCTGACGGTACCGCGTCAAGTCAGAGTCCCCGCATCATCATTGACGAACATCGCGAGCAAGCTCGCTCCTACAGAGATAGGGCTCACTCGCTAAGCAAGTCAATACAAAACGCCCGGCTTATGCCGGGCGTTTTTGTTTGCCTGTAATTTACCCCCCCCACCTCCTGTAGGAGCGAGCTTGCTCGCGAAAAACCTGAGAGCACCACGTCAAGTCAGACTCCCCGCATCATCGTTGACGACCATCGCGAGCAAGCTCGCTCCCACAGACAGCAGACATGCCGATCAACAGACAGCAAAAAGGCGCCTCTCGGCGCCTTTTTGTTTTGCTTTTGAACGTCAGGCCATCTCGGCCGTGGTCTCGAACTCGAAGGTCAGCTCTCCGTCCTTGATGTCGATGTGTACCACACCGCCATGCTCGGCCAGTTCGCCAAAGAGAATCTCCTCCGCCAGCGGACGCTTGATCTTGTCCTGGATCAGGCGAGCCATTGGGCGAGCCCCCATCGCCGCGTCGTAGCCACCTTCGGCCAGCCAGTTGCGGGCTGCATCGGTGACTTCCAGCAACACACGCTTGTCTTCCAGTTGCGCCTGAAGCTCGGTAAGGAACTTGTCCACCACGCTCTTGATAACCTCATGACTGAGGCGACCAAACTGGATGATGGTGTCCAGACGGTTGCGGAATTCCGGCGTGAAGCTCTTCTTGATCACTTCCATCGCATCGGACGAGTGATCCTGATAGGTGAAACCGATCGAAGCGCGGGCTGCAGTCTCGGCACCGGCGTTGGTCGTCATGATGACGATCACGTTACGGAAATCCGCCTTGCGCCCGTTGTTATCGGTCAACGTACCGTGGTCCATGACCTGCAACAGCAGGTTGAAGACTTCCGGATGCGCCTTCTCGATTTCATCGAGCAACAACACGCAGTGTGGCTGCTTGGTAATGGCTTCGGTGAGCAGACCGCCCTGATCGAATCCGACATAACCAGGAGGCGCACCGATCAGACGCGATACGGTGTGGCGCTCCATGTATTCGGACATGTCGAAACGAATCAGCTCGACACCCAAGGCCTTGGCCAACTGACGCGCCGCTTCGGTTTTACCGACACCGGTAGGCCCTGCGAACAGGAACGAACCGACAGGCTTGTCAGGGGATTTGAGGCCGGCACGGGACAGCTTGATCGCGGTTGCCAGCGAATCGATCGCGGCATCCTGACCGAACACGGTCAATTTCAGATCACGCTCCAGGTTACGCAGCAGCTCCTTGTCGGAACTGGTGACGTGTTTTGGCGGAATCCGCGCGATTTTCGCGACGATGTCCTCGACTTGCGGCACTTCGATGCGCTTCACACGCTTCTCGACCGGTTGCAGGCGCTGATAGGCACCCGCCTCGTCGATGACATCGATGGCCTTGTCCGGCATATGACGGTCGTTGATGTAACGCGAGGCCAGTTCGGCAGCCGCGCGCAGGGCCTCATCACTGTATTCGATATTGTGATGGCTTTCGAAACGCCCCTTCAGGCCGCGCAGAATGCCAATGGTGTCTTCCACCGAAGGCTCCGACACATCGACCTTCTGGAAGCGTCGGGCCAAGGCACGATCCTTCTCGAAGATGCCACGGAATTCCTGGAAGGTGGTTGAACCGATGCAGCGGATATCACCCGAGGACAGCAGCGGCTTGAGCAGGTTCGAGGCATCCATGACGCCACCGGACGCGGCACCCGCACCAATGATGGTGTGGATCTCGTCGATGAACAGGATCGCCTGCGGACGTTTTTTCAGTTCATTGAGCAACGCCTTGAAGCGCTTCTCGAAATCGCCACGATACTTGGTGCCCGCGAGCAGAGCGCCAAGATCGAGGGAATAAACAACACTGTTTGCCAGCAGATCCGGCACCTGGTCGTCGACAATGCGCTTGGCCAAGCCTTCGGCAATCGCGGTTTTACCCACGCCCGCCTCGCCCACCAGCAGCGGATTGTTTTTGCGCCGACGCGCCAGGATCTGCGCAACGCGCTCGACTTCCAGCTCACGCCCCACCAGCGGATCGATGCGACCCTGGCGCGCGAGCTCGTTGAGGTTGCTGGCATAAGCATCCAGGGGATTGCCTGAGGAAGAAGACTCACCGCCCTCGTCGTCCTGCATATCTTGCTCACCTTCAGAGTGATCGCCATGCCCCGGCACTTTGGAAATGCCATGGGCGATGTAGTTGACGACATCTATACGGGCAACGCTCTGCTGTTTCAGCAGGAACACCGCCTGACTCTCTTGCTCACTGAAGATCGCGACCAGCACGTTGGCGCCAGTCACTTCGCGTTTGCCCGAGCTCTGTACGTGAAACACAGCACGTTGCAGCACACGCTGGAAGCCCAGGGTTGGCTGGGTTTCGCGATCCTCGTCATGAACAGGGATCAATGGCGTGGTGGAGTCGATGAACTCCTGCAGGTCATGCTTGAGTTTGTCGAGGTTTGCGCCGCACGCACGCAGAACGGTGGCGGCAGCCTCATTGTCCAATAGGGCCAGCAAGAGGTGCTCGACGGTCATGAACTCATGACGCTTCGAACGAGCTTCCTTGAAGGCAAGATTGAGGGTGACTTCGAGCTCGCGGTTTAACATAGCTTCACCTCATACCCAAGTGTCCGGCGATTAACCGTCCTTCTCGATTTCACAGAGTAGCGGATGCTGGCTTTCCCTGGCGTACTGGTTGACCTGCATGGCCTTGGTCTCGGCGATGTCGCGGGTAAACACTCCACATACTGCCCGTCCTTCTGTGTGGACGGCCAGCATGACCTTGGTCGCCAGCTCGCGATTCAGGTTAAAAAACACCTCGAGCACTTCGACGACGAAATCCATCGGTGTGTAGTCATCATTGAACAAAACCACCTTGTACATCGGCGGCGCCTGTAAAGCAGGCTTGGCCTCCTGAACAGCAATGCCTGCGGAATCGTCGTCGTGTTCCTCCGGGCGATCCTTCTGGAGAGTCGGGCGATCCTGATTGAATGTTAGTCGAATCTGGCTGATTGCATGCATGGAAAGAAAGGTTCGTCAGTTGTTCAAATACAGTGGTGGGGGCGGCTATCAGCGATTTCAACTCCGACTGCCGGGTCAGCTTGACTATCGGCAAAACGGTGTTACAACCAATAGAGCCCACAGTGGGTAAAAAAGGTCCGCGGAGTCAATCTTATTTACAGATTCGACTGCGGATGTACTGGATGATACTCCAGTGATGGAGTCTGTTGCAGAGGGAGTTGGGTATGTCAGGCGGCAAGGTCAGCGGCAAGGTCAAATGGTTCAACAATGCCAAGGGTTACGGTTTCATCAATGAGGACGGCAAGACAGAAGACCTGTTTGCCCACTACTCCGCCATCCAGATGGAAGGTTATAAAACCCTGAAAGCCGGGCAAGCTGTCGTATTCGACATCATCCAGGGCCCCAAAGGCCTGCACGCGGTCAACATCGGCAGCCCGGTGGGCGCTTCGAAAGCGACGGCATCCGCCCCGCAACAGACCGTTACAGTGTAAGTCCACACCGTCATAGCGCCATAAAAAAACCGCCTGACTCATCTACTTGAATCAGGCGGTTTTTGTGTGCCTGCGTTTTCTTACATGTGCGAGATCAGCGCATCACCGAAGCCGGAAGACGACACCAGTTTGGCGCCCTCCATCAGACGCTCGAAGTCATAGGTCACGGTCTTGGCGGAAATCGCGCCGTTGGTGCCCTTGATGATCAGGTCGGCCGCTTCGGTCCAGCCCATGTGGCGCAGCATCATTTCAGCCGACAGGATCAACGACCCCGGGTTGACCTGGTCCTTGCCGGCGTACTTCGGCGCCGTACCGTGGGTGGCTTCGAACATGGCGACGGTGTCGGACAGGTTGGCACCCGGCGCAATACCGATACCGCCCACTTCCGCCGCCAAGGCGTCGGAGAGGTAGTCGCCGTTCAGGTTCAGGGTCGCGATCACATCGTACTCGGCCGGGCGCAGCAGGATCTGCTGGAGCATGGCGTCGGCGATGGCATCCTTGACGACGACGTTCTTGCCGGTTTTCGGGTTCTTGAACTGCATCCACGGGCCACCGTCGAGCAGGGTCGCGCCGAACTCTTCAGCCGCCACTTCGTAGGCCCATTCCTTGAAGGCACCTTCGGTGAACTTCATGATGTTGCCTTTGTGCACGATGGTCAGCGAATCGCGATCGTTGTCGACCACATATTGCAGGGCCTTTCGCGCCAGACGCTTGGTGCCCTGCAGGGACACCGGCTTGACGCCGATACCGCAGTTCTCGTCAAAACGGATCTTGGTAACGCCCATTTCTTCTTTCAGGAACTTGATGACCTTGGTGGCTTCCGGCGTACCGGCCTTCCACTCGATGCCCGCGTAGATGTCTTCGGAGTTCTCGCGGAAGATGGTCATGTCGACATCGCCTGGCTTCTTGACCGGGCTAGGCACGCCTTCGAACCAGCGCACCGGGCGCAGGCAGACGTACAGGTCGAGCTGCTGACGCAGGGCCACGTTCAGGGAACGGATGCCACCACCGACCGGAGTGGTCAGCGGGCCCTTGATGGAAACCACGTAATCCTTGACCGCGTCCAGGGTTTCCTGAGGCAGCCAGGTGTCCTGATCGTAAACCTGAGTCGCTTTCTCCCCGGCGTACACCTCCATCCAGGAAATCTTGCGTTCGCCACCGTAGGCCTTCTTAACAGCAGCATCGACAACCTTGATCATGACCGGGCTGATGTCGACACCAATGCCGTCACCTTCGATGAAGGGGATGATCGGGTTATTAGGAACATTGAGAGAATGGTCTGCATTGACGGTGATTTTGTCGCCGACGGCTGGAACCTGAATCTTCTTGTAACCCATGCTGAACTCCATTGATTGGATTGAACATCTGGCTTGGTTCGAGCGTAACCCAGTTGAATCGGCGCGCAAACCCTATGTTCCATCGATCTGGCGCAAAGCCTTGCAACTCGCGCGCTACAAGCCTGAAAGCAAAGGGAAAAGCGCCAAAACCAAGCACGACGAGTGACCTTACGCCCTGCTCGCCCCTGCGACCTTTAGACCAATGGACGACATTCGTTGCATATGAACCATCGGCAGATTGCCAGCTACCTATGTATAATGCCGCCCGCTGACCACAGGGTCACGACGGCTGAAGTGCTCTACGATGAGACTTTCCGCCCGGCAAGCCGGCCTGTTATCGCAGTCCGGCTACTTGACGCCCTACTGATGCACCCAACATCACAGCAACGAAACCTCGATATTCGGCTCATGGATGACTTTGAACGAACGCGCTTACCCGGCGCCCTCGAGTTTCTGCGCACGCTTTAGCAAAGAAGAGAGAGTTAATCCGAATATGCCCACCCGCTCGAAGATCATCTATACCTTCACCGACGAAGCTCCTGCCCTCGCCACCTATTCACTGTTGCCTATCGTAGAGGCGTTCACCGCCTCGGCTGATATCGCCGTTGAAACCCGCGATATCTCTCTTGCAGGGCGCATCCTGGCCAGCTTCCCCGAGCAACTGGGTGACAAAGCCGTAGCCGACCACCTCGCCGAACTGGGCGCCCTGGCCGTTACGCCTGAAGCCAACATCATCAAATTGCCGAACATCAGCGCCTCGGTTCCGCAACTGCAAGCCGCGATCAAAGAGCTGCAAGCCCAGGGCTACGCACTGCCGGACTACCCGGAAACCGTGACCTGCGACGCCGACAAGGAAGCCAAGGCGCGTTACGACAAGATCAAGGGCAGCGCCGTGAACCCGGTCCTGCGCGAAGGCAACTCCGACCGCCGCGCGCCGTTGTCGGTCAAGAACTACGCACGCAAGCACCCGCACAAAATGGGCGCGTGGGCCAAGGACTCCAAGTCCCACATCGCGCACATGAGCACCGGCGATTTCTACGGCAGCGAAAAAGCCGCCCTGATCGACGCCGCTGACGCCGTGAAGATCGAACTGATCGCCCAAGACGGCACCGCGACCGTCCTGAAAGAAAAGACCAGCGTACAAGCCGGTGAGATCCTCGATTGCGCGGTACTGAGCAAAAACGCCCTGCGCAGCTTCATCGCGGCTGAAATCGAAGACGCCAAGGCACAAGGCGTGCTGCTGTCGGTTCACTTGAAAGCCACCATGATGAAGGTCTCCGACCCGATCATGTTCGGCCAGATCGTTGCCGAGTTCTATAAAGACGCACTGGCCAAGCACGCTGACGTGCTGGCACAGATCGGCTTCAACCTGAACAACGGCATCGGCGACCTGTACGCTCGCATCAAGGCTTTGCCTGCCGAGCAGCAAGCGCAGATCGAAGCTGACATCCAGGCGGTCTACGCCGTTCGTCCTTCCCTGGCGATGGTCAACTCCGACAAAGGCATCACCAACCTGCACGTGCCGAGCGACGTGATCGTCGACGCCTCGATGCCGGCAATGATCCGTGACTCCGGCAAGATGTGGGGCACCGACGGCCAGTTGCACGACACCAAAGCCGTGATCCCGGATCGCTGCTACGCCACCATCTACCAGGCCGTGATCGAAGACTGCAAAGCCAACGGTGCGTTCGATCCGACCACCATGGGCAGCGTGCCGAACGTTGGCCTGATGGCGAAGAAAGCCGAAGAGTACGGCTCTCACGACAAGACTTTCCAGATCAAGGCTGACGGCGTTGTTCGCGTCACCGACAGCAAGGGCAACCTGCTGATGGAACAGGCTGTTGAAGCCGGCGATATCTTCCGCATGTGCCAGACCAAAGACGCGCCGATCCAGGACTGGGTCAAACTGGCCGTCAACCGTGCTCGCGCCAGCAGCACCCCGGCGATCTTCTGGCTGGACCCGATGCGCGCCCACGACGGCGTAGTGATCGAGAAAGTTCAGGCTTACCTGAAGGACCACGACACTGCCGGCCTGGACATCCAGATCATGGCCCCGGTCGACGCGATGAAGTCCACCCTGCAGCGTACCCGCGCCGGCAAGGACACCATCTCGGTAACCGGCAACGTACTGCGCGACTACCTGACCGACCTGTTCCCGATCATGGAACTGGGCACCAGCGCCAAGATGCTGTCGATCGTGCCGCTGATGAACGGCGGTGGCCTGTTCGAAACCGGCGCCGGCGGTTCGGCTCCGAAGCACGTTCAGCAACTGCTGGAAGAAAACTTCCTGCGCTGGGATTCGCTGGGTGAATTCCTGGCCCTGGCCGCGTCCCTGGAACACCTGGGCGTGACCTACAACAACCCCAAGGCGCTGGTTCTGGCCAAGACCCTGGACCAGGCCACCGGCCAGTTCCTGGACAACAACAAGTCGCCATCGCGCAAAGTCGGCAACATCGACAACCGCGGCAGCCACTTCTATCTGGCGCTGTACTGGGCTCAGGCCCTGGCTGCCCAGACCGAAGACGCTGCACTGCAAGCGCAGTTCGCGACCCTGGCCAAGACCCTGACCGAGAACGAGGCGACCATCGTTGCCGAACTCAACGCCGTTCAGGGCAAGCCAGTGGACATCGGCGGTTACTACCACGCCGACGCCGAGCTGATCAGCAAGGCCATGCGCCCAAGCGCAACCTTCAACGCGGCTGTTGCTGCGCTGGTTTAAGGTTGTAAGGGAACATCACAAACCCCGGCCCTGTGCCGGGGTTTGTGTTTTCCGGACCTCACACAATACCGAATAAACACACACCCCCTGTGGGAGCGAGCTTGCTCGCGATAGCGGTATATCATCCAACACCTCTGGTGACTGACTCGCCGCCATCGCGAGCAAGCTCGCCCCCATAGGGATAGTGTTTCAACATTCAAAACCGAGGAAGTTTTATGGACTGGAAACCCCACATCACCGTCGCCACCATCGTCGAAGACAACGGCCGCTTCCTGATGGTCGAGGAACTCAAGCACGGACGCGTGGTGCTCAATCAGCCCGCGGGCCATCTGGATCCGAATGAAACCCTGACCGAAGCCGCCGTGCGCGAAACCCTCGAGGAAACCGGTTGGGACGTCGAACCGACCGGCGTACTGGGCATTTACCTCTACACCGCCCCGAGCAATGGCGTGACCTACCAGCGGGTCTGCTTCATCGCCAAACCACTGAAACACCACGCGGATTATCAACTGGATGACGGCATCGTCGGCGCCAAGTGGTTGACCCGCGAGGAATTAATCGAGCAGCGCGACAACTGGCGCAGCGAGCTGATCATCCGCTGCATCGACGACTATCTGGCAGGCCAACACTTCGGCCTCGAATTGATCCGTCCTTCTCTTTAGCCTTGCGGGCCCGAGCCTGCTAGAATCGCGTCCTTTTTCAAGACACTCATTGAATCCCTATGCGTGATCCAGCCCCTTCTGACACACAAAAGAAGCGCGTCATTGTCGGCATGTCCGGCGGCGTGGACTCTTCCGTTTCCGCCCTCCTGCTGATCGAGCAGGGTTATGAGGTGGAAGGCCTGTTCATGAAGAACTGGGAAGAAGACGATGGAACGGAATACTGCACCGCCATGGATGACCTGGCGGACGCCCAGGCCGTGTGCGACAAGATTGGCATCAAGCTGCACACCGCCAACTTCGCCGCCGAGTACTGGGACAACGTGTTCGAGCATTTCCTGGCCGAATACAAGGCCGGACGCACGCCGAACCCGGACATCCTGTGCAACCGCGAAATCAAGTTCAAGGCGTTCCTCGACTACGCCATGATGCTTGGCGCCGACCTGATCGCCACCGGCCACTACGTGCGTCGCCGCGACATCGATGGTCGCACCGAACTGCTCAAGGGCCTGGACCCGAACAAGGACCAGAGCTACTTCCTGCACGCCGTCGGTGGCGAACAGATCGCCAAGACCCTGTTCCCGGTCGGCGAGCTGGAAAAACCGCAAGTGCGCGCCATTGCCGAGAAGTACGAGCTGGCGACCGCGAAGAAAAAGGATTCCACCGGGATCTGCTTTATCGGCGAACGCCGCTTCAGCGACTTCCTCAAGCAATACCTGCCGGCCCAGCCAGGCGAGATCAAGACCACCGAAGGCGAAGTCATCGGTCGTCACCACGGCCTGATGTACCACACCATCGGCCAGCGTCAGGGCCTGGGCATCGGCGGCCTGAAAGACGCCGGTGACGAGCCGTGGTATGTGCTGATCAAAGACCTGGAACACAACGAACTGATCGTTGGCCAGGGTAATGATCACCCTTACCTGTTCTCCCGCGCCCTGCTCGCCTCGGACATCTATTGGGTCAACCCGATCGATTTGACCGAGCCGCGCAAACTGACCGCCAAGGTGCGTTATCGCCAGAGCGACCAGCCCTGCACCCTGGAAAAAACCGCCACCGGTTATCGCGCGACCTTCGATGATCCGCAACGCGCGGTCACTCCAGGCCAGTCTGTGGTGTTCTATGACGGTGAAATCTGCCTCGGCGGCGGCGTGATTGAAGTAGCCGAGCCGTGGACGAGCAAGGGCCAGGCCCTATGAACCCGATTCAGGAGCAACTGACGGCACTGGGTGGGGTGTTTCTCGCCGCGGTGCTGGTGGACAGGATCGCCAAGACCGGCCAGACCAACGAAGCCGGCCTGAGCTGCATGCTCGGCAGCCTGCTGATCCGCGACCCCAAGGACACGCTGGAAGTCTATGGTGGCGACGACATCAACCTGCGCGAAGGCTACCGCGCGCTGATCGGCGCCCTCGAACGCGACCCAAGTGCCCTGCAGCGCGAGCCACTGCGTTATGCCCTGGCCATGCTCGGCCTTGAGCGTCAACTGGCCAAACGCGGCGACATGCTCGACGTGATCGGCAAACGCCTGCCGCAGATTCAGTCCCAGGTCGAACACTTCGGCCCGGCCCACGAAAACGTGATCGCCGCCTGCGGCGCGCTGTATCAGGACACCCTGAGCACACTGCGCCAGCGCATTCAGGTGCACGGCGACATGCGCAACCTGCAACAACCGAGCAACGCCTCGAAAATTCGCGCCCTGCTGCTGGCCGGCATTCGCTCAGCACGCCTGTGGCGGCAGTTGGGCGGTCATCGCTGGCAACTGGTGATCAGCCGCCGCAAGTTGCTCAAAGAGCTTTACCCCTTGATGCGTAACGAATAACCCGCATCGACAGAACCGAACTCAGCAATACGCGTAATACGCCGGTCAGTTGGCGACGGACCGGCGGATTTTTTCATGTATGATACGCGCCCCATTTCGTTGCCCGACTGTCCGAGAACACCCCATGCAGCTTTCTTCGCTCACTGCGGTTTCCCCTGTTGACGGCCGCTACGCCGGCAAAACCCAGGCCCTGCGCCCAATTTTCAGCGAGTACGGCCTGATCCGTGCCCGCGTTCTGGTTGAAGTGCGCTGGCTCCAGCGCCTGGCCGCTCACCCTGCCATCAGTGAAGTGCCGGCGTTCTCCGCCGAAGCCAACGCTGTGCTCAACACCCTGGCGGAAAACTTCTCTCTGGAGCACGCCGAGCGCGTCAAAGAGATCGAGCGCACCACCAACCACGACGTCAAGGCCATCGAGTACCTGCTCAAAGAGCAAGCGGCCAAGCTGCCGGAGCTGGCCAAGGTCAGTGAATTCATCCACTTTGCCTGCACCAGCGAGGACATCAACAACCTGTCCCACGCCCTGATGCTGCGCGAAGGCCGTGATGACGTGATGCTGCCGCTGATGCGCCAGACTGCCAACGCCATCCGCGAACTGGCCATCCGTTTCGCCGACGTGCCGATGCTGTCGCGCACCCACGGTCAGCCGGCCTCGCCGACCACCCTGGGCAAAGAGCTGGCGAACGTGGTTTACCGCCTGGAGCGCCAGATCGCTCAAGTCGCTGCCGTTCCGCTGCTGGGCAAGATCAACGGCGCTGTCGGCAACTACAACGCCCACCTGTCGGCCTACCCTGAGATCGACTGGGAAGCCAACGCCCGCGCCTTCATCGAAGACGAGCTGGGCCTGGGCTTCAACCCGTACACCACGCAGATCGAACCGCACGACTACATTGCCGAGCTGTTCGACGCGATCGCCCGCTTCAACACCATCCTGATCGACTTCGACCGCGACATCTGGGGCTACATCTCCCTGGGTTATTTCAAACAGCGCACCATCGCTGGCGAAATCGGTTCGTCGACCATGCCGCACAAGGTCAACCCGATCGACTTCGAAAACTCCGAAGGCAACCTGGGTATCGCCAACGCACTGTTCCAGCACCTGGCGAGCAAACTGCCGATCTCCCGCTGGCAGCGCGACCTGACCGACTCCACCGTACTGCGCAACCTCGGTGTCGGCTTCGCCCACAGCGTGATCGCGTACGAAGCCAGCCTCAAGGGCATCAGCAAGCTTGAGCTCAACGAGCAGAAGATTGCCGCTGACCTGGACGCCTGCTGGGAAGTACTGGCCGAGCCGATCCAGACCGTGATGCGTCGCTACAACATCGAAAACCCGTACGAAAAGCTGAAAGAACTGACCCGCGGCAAGGGCATCAGCCCGGAAGCGCTGCAGACTTTCATCGACGGCCTGGACATGCCAGCCGCCGCCAAGGCCGAGCTGAAATTGCTCACCCCGGCGAACTACATCGGCAACGCTGTAGAACAAGCCAAACGCATCTGATCGACCGCTAGACCCTATATAAGACGCCCGGCCGCGCCGGGCGTTTTTATTCCCGTCTGAAAAGTGCATTTTTTCAATAGGTTACACATGAATCCTGATATTCCTCTTCAACTTCTGGGCGGCATCACGGCACGGGAATTCCTGCGCGACTACTGGCAGAAAAAGCCGCTGCTGATCCGTCAGGCCATTCCTGATTTCGAAAGCCCGATCGACGCCGACGAACTGGCCGGCCTGGCGCTGGAAGAAGAAGTCGAATCGCGACTGATCATCGAGAATGGCGAGCGCCCGTGGGAACTGCGTCGCGGCCCGTTCGCCGAAGATGAATTCAGCAAGCTGCCTGAAACTGACTGGACCCTGCTGGTTCAAGCCGTGGATCAGTTCGTCCCGGAAGTCAGCGAACTGCTGGAAAACTTCCGCTTTCTGCCGAGCTGGCGCATCGACGACGTGATGATCAGCTACGCCGCACCGGGTGGCAGCGTTGGTCCGCACTTCGACAACTACGACGTGTTCCTGCTGCAAGGCCACGGCAAGCGCAACTGGAAGATCGGCCAGATGTGCAACACCGAGAGCCCGATGCTGGCCCACGCCGACCTGCGCATCCTCTCCGAATTCGAAGCCACCGATGAATGGGTGCTGGAACCGGGCGACATGCTCTACCTGCCACCGCGCCTGGCCCATTGCGGCGTTGCCGTTGATGAATGCATGACCTACTCGGTCGGCTTCCGCGCACCGAGCGCCGCTGAAGTGCTGACCCACTTCACCGACTTCCTCAGCCAGTTCCTGTCGGACGAAGAACGCTACACCGACGCCGACGCCTTGCCGGCCGCCGACCCTCACCAGATCCAGCGCGACGCACTCGACCGCCTCAAAGGCCTGCTGGCCGAGCACATGAGCGACGAGCGCCTGCTGCTGACCTGGTTCGGCCAGTTCATGACCGAGCCACGCTACCCGGAACTGGTGGTGGGCCCGGAAGACGTCGAAGAAGAGGACTTCATGTCCGCCCTGGAACAAGGCGCGATCCTGATTCGCAACCCGAGCGCACGCCTGGCGTGGTCTGAAGTCGATGACGACCTGCTGCTGTTCGCCAGCGGCCAGAGCCGTTACCTGCCGGGCAAACTGCGCGAATTGTTGAAGATGATCTGCGCCGCCGACGCGCTGCACGCCGACAACCTTGGCGACTGGCTGAGCGACGAAGACGGTCGCGGGCTGCTGTGCGAACTGGTCAAGCAAGGAAGCCTGGGGTTTGCCGATGAATAAGATTCACGTACGTGTCGCAGACTGGCAGAAGGACAACGCCGAGATCCGGCGCATTCGTGAGACGGTGTTCGTCGCCGAGCAATCCGTTCCGCCCGAGCTGGAATGGGATGCCGATGATGTAACGGCCGTGCATTTCCTCGCCCTCGAAGGCGACTTTCCGATTGGCACCGCCCGCCTGCTGCCTGACGGTCACGTCGGCCGGGTATCGGTACTCAAGGACTGGCGCGGCCTGAAAGTCGGCGATGCGCTGATGCACGCAGTGATTGGTGAAGCCGAAGAGCGCGGGCTGAAGCAGCAGATGCTCAGCGCCCAGGTACAAGCCACGGCGTTCTATGAGCGGCTGGGCTTTCACATGGTCAGTGAGGAGTTCCTGGAAGCCGGGATTCCGCACGTGGACATGGTTCGCCATTCGGCATAAGGCCCAGGTGCCGCCATCGCGAGCAAGCTCGCTCCCACATTGGATTTGTGAGTTGCTGAAGATTTCAGCAACACCATCGATCCCTGTGGGAGCGAGCTTGCTCGCGATGAGGCCCGACGAAACACCACAAAACGCCCCGCCATCTCCAGATGCCGGGGCGTTTTGCTGTCTACGATTCAACTTACCCCACCCCGGGCCGACAAACTGTAGGAGCGAGCCTGCTCGCGATGGTCTTGAGAACGCCGCGAGGGTGTCAGACTTCCAGCATTATCGTTCACGCCCATCGCGAGCAAGCTCGCTCCTACAAACCCCGGGCCGACAAAGTGGCAATATCAAGCCTTTAGAACGCGGAGATAACGGACATGTCCCTACGCACCCTGCTCACCACCCTACTGCTCGGCTGTAGTTTTTCGGTGCTGGCTGCCACAGAAATCATCCCCCTCAAATACCACACCAGTGCCGACCTGCTGCCGGTGGCGCAGGATTTCGTCGGCAAGGACGGACAGGTCAGCGCCTACGGTAATCAATTGATCGTCAACGCCGATCAACGCAAGATCGACGAACTTAAAGCCCTTCTTTCCCAACTCGACACCGCACCCAAGCGCTTGCTGATCACCGTCGACACCAGCGACAACAACTTCCAGGGTGACCAGGGTCATTCGGTGAACGGCGCCAAGCCAAGCCAGACCCGCATCATCAACTACACCACCGACACTCGTGACGGCGGCATTCAGCAGGTGCAGGCCAGCGAAGGCACACCGGCGCTGATCCAGGTCGGCCAGAGCGTGCCGCTGACCAGTTCGCAGACCGATTCCTACGGCGACCTGCGCAGCCAGACCGAATACCGCAACGTCACTCAGGGCTTCTACGTCACCGCAAACGTCACCGGCGACATCGTTCATCTGTCGATCAGTACCAACCGTGACCGCATGAGCCAGGAACGTCCCGATGTAGTGAACGTACAAAGCACCGACACAACCGTCACCGGCCACCTCGGTGAGTGGATCCTGCTGGCCGGGGTCAACGGCCAGACCCAGGCCGACAAACAGGGCCTGACCCGCAGCTACTCGACCCAGAGCCGCAACGACATGACTTTGCGGGTGAAAGTCGACACCTTGGACTAAAGCACCAAAAACTGACTGACGAGTCGTATTAGACCAAAGATGTAGTGCCTGAAAAAAAGCACTACAAAACGTTTGACGAGCCAAAAAAGCGAAGGCATGATGGCCTCGCTCCCGCTAATCAGAGGCCCTGGCAAGGGCCTTCGAGGCGATGTTCGCACCTACCCCGCGAACCGCTTCGTGTCTGTACCGCCCACAAGGTGTGTTTGACGAGGTTGTCGACTGGAACGAAGTTGTCCCGAGGGACGGAAGCGTAATAGGTAACCCGGCACCACACTGATGTTCGCACCAAGGCCCACGACGCCCGAATGCGCCCGCAGTTCGCCTTTACCTGCTCACTTCCCCTCGAGCCGATCGTTCATCCCGTCGCCCTCCCCGCCGAATCCGACTTGACCGCTTAAGCTTCTGGTCAGCGAGCGCAGGAATTTTCCACCGCAGAACAACTTTTCATAAAGACGCGACGAGGTTTATCTCCCATGGCACTGACACGCGAACAGCAAATTGCAGCCCTCGAAAAAGACTGGGCTGAAAACCCGCGCTGGAAAGGCGTGACACGCACTTACTCCGCTGCTGACGTCGTCCGCCTGCGTGGCTCGGTTCAACCTGAGCACACCTTTGCAAAAATGGGCGCCGAGAAGCTGTGGAACCTGGTGACCCAGGGTGCCAAGCCAGCCTTCCGTCCTGAGAAAGATTTCGTCAACTGCATGGGCGCCCTGACCGGCGGCCAGGCTGTACAACAAGTCAAGGCCGGCATCCAGGCGATCTACCTGTCTGGCTGGCAAGTGGCTGCGGACAACAACTCCGCCGAATCGATGTACCCGGACCAGTCGCTGTACCCGGTGGACTCGGTTCCAACCGTGGTCAAGCGCATCAACAACTCGTTCCGTCGTGCCGACCAGATCCAGTGGAAAGCCGGCAAGAACCCGGGCGACGACGGCTACATCGACTACTTCGCGCCAATCGTGGCTGACGCCGAAGCCGGTTTCGGTGGCGTACTGAACGCTTACGAGCTGATGAAGAGCATGATCGAAGCAGGCGCCGCCGGCGTTCACTTCGAAGACCAGCTGGCTTCCGTGAAGAAATGCGGCCACATGGGCGGCAAGGTACTGGTTCCTACCCAGGAAGCCGTACAGAAGCTGACCGCTGCTCGCCTGGCTGCTGACGTTGCCGGTACTCCGACCATCATCCTGGCCCGTACCGACGCTAACGCCGCTGACCTGCTGACGTCCGACTGCGACCCGTACGACCAGCCATTCGTGACTGGCGAACGTACCCAGGAAGGCTTCTACAAAGTGCGCGCCGGCCTGGATCAAGCCATCGCTCGTGGCCTGGCCTACGCTCCGTACGCCGACCTGATCTGGTGCGAAACCGCCAAGCCGGATCTGGACGAGGCTCGTCGCTTCGCTGAAGCGATCAAGAAGGAATACCCGGACCAACTGCTGTCGTACAACTGCTCGCCTTCCTTCAACTGGAAGAAAAACCTGGACGACGCGACCATCGCCAAGTTCCAGCGCGAACTGTCCGCCATGGGTTACAAGCACCAGTTCATCACCCTGGCCGGCATTCACAACATGTGGCACAGCATGTTCAACCTGGCGCACGACTACGCCCGCAACGACATGACTGCCTACGTGAAGCTGCAAGAGCAGGAATTCGCTGACGCTTCCAAGGGTTACACCTTCGTGGCGCACCAGCAGGAAGTGGGCACCGGCTACTTCGACGACATGACCACCGTGATCCAGGGTGGCTCGTCCTCGGTAACCGCACTGACCGGTTCGACCGAAGAAGAACAGTTCCACTGATCTGCTTCACCTGAGACATCAGCCGCTGCGGGCCGAATAGAAAGCTAACCGCAGCGCTGCACCTCTGACGCCCCGACTGGTTCGGGGCGTTTTTTTGCCTGCGATTCAATGAGCGCCCCTCTGTAGGAGCGAGCCTGCTCGCGATGAACCTGAGGACGCCGCTGGGTTTCAGGCCCCCAGCGTCATCGTTGACCACCATCGCGAGCAGGCTCGCTCCTACAGGGGATGGTGGCGACCTGGAAAAACATTGATCCAGAGCGCTACGACCGTCAGAAAAATCCGCTAAAACGCTCTCCGCCGCTACTTGCTGTAACGCCCATATAAGACAACTTCCGGAGTATCCGAAGGATAAGCAGTTTAAAAACCAAGCCAAACAATATTGATTATCATTTAGCGCCAACTATGTTCGTTACATTCCCTACAAAACATAATTGACGAAATGCCGGCTAATGCCCAAGGCGCAAGGCCTGCGGGGCTTTTGAAGCGCGCTATGTCCTTATTCCTATAAATAATTTCGCTATAGGAATTTTACTTGCCGGGTGTTTAGCCATAAAATCAGCGGGATTGATTGCTGCGACATATCGTCACTGCTTTTGTTTCTTTTCAAGCTCAGAGACCTTTGCTCTCTGTTAAGGATTACCAGCATGCCCGAAGCGACAGGACTCATGGCCCACAACTGGGGCTTTGCCATTTTCCTTCTAGGCGTCGTCGGCCTCTGTGCCTTCATGCTGGGCGTCTCCAGCCTCCTTGGGTCAAAAGCCTGGGGCCGCAGCAAAAACGAACCGTTCGAGTCCGGCATGCTACCTACAGGTGGCGCCCGCTTGCGGCTCTCAGCCAAATTCTATCTGGTCGCGATGTTGTTCGTGATCTTCGATATCGAAGCCCTCTTTCTCTTTGCATGGTCTGTGTCCGTCCGCGAAAGCGGCTGGACCGGATTCGTCGAAGCTCTCGTTTTCATAGCAATTCTGTTGGCAGGCCTTGTCTACCTATTCCGAGTGGGCGCCCTTGACTGGGCTCCGGAAGCTCGGCGCAAGCGGCAAGCGAAGCTGAAACAATGAGGCTTTGGCAATGCAATACAATCTCACCAGGATCGACCCCGATGCTCCTAACGAGCAGTATCCGATTGGCCAGCGGGAAACCGTTTCCGATCCGTTAGAAGATCAAGTCCACAAAAACATTTTCATGGGCAAGCTCGAAGACGTGCTTAACGGCACGATCAACTGGGGGCGCAAGAACTCCCTGTGGCCGTATAACTTCGGTCTTTCGTGCTGCTACGTGGAAATGACCACCGCCTTCACGGCGCCCCACGACATCGCGCGCTTTGGCGCCGAGGTTATCCGGGCATCGCCGCGCCAGGCGGATTTCATGGTTATCGCCGGTACCTGCTTCATCAAGATGGCGCCGATCATTCAGCGTCTCTACGAGCAAATGCTCGAACCTAAATGGGTCATCTCCATGGGTTCGTGCGCCAACTCCGGTGGCATGTACGACATCTACTCCGTCGTTCAAGGGGTGGACAAGTTCCTGCCCGTGGACGTCTACGTGCCTGGCTGCCCGCCCCGCCCTGAGGCTTTCCTGCAAGGCTTGATGCTGTTGCAGGAGTCGATTGGACAGGAGCGTCGCCCGCTTTCCTGGGTCGTTGGTGATCAAGGCGTCTATCGCGCCGAGATGCCTTCCGAGAAGGAAAAGCGCCGCGAACAGCGAATCGCAGTCACCAACCTGCGCAGCCCCGACGAAGTCTGATCCAGATCTGCTTCTTAAATAGAACGAGAACCTGGCTTCATTCTTTACGTTGACCGAAAGCGATAAATAACCATGACTACAGGCAGTGCTCTGTACATCCCGCCTTACAAGGCAGACGACCAGGATGTGGTCGTCGAACTGAACAACCGTTTTGGCCCGGAGGCGTTCACCGCCCAGCCGACCCGTACCGGCATGCCGGTGCTTTGGGTTGCCCGCGCCAAACTCGTCGAAGTCCTGACCTTCCTGCGCAACCTGCCCAAGCCGTACGTCATGCTCTATGACCTGCACGGCGTGGACGAGCGTCTGCGCACCAAGCGTCAAGGGCTGCCGAACGGCGTCGACTTCTCCGTGTTCTATCACTTGATGTCGATCGAACGTAATAGTGACGTAATGATCAAGGTTGCCTTGTCCGAGGGCGACCTCAACTTGCCGACCGTCACCAGCATCTGGCCGAACGCCAACTGGTACGAGCGTGAAGTCTGGGACATGTTCGGCATCGACTTCAAAGGTCACCCTCACCTGTCGCGCATCATGATGCCGCCGACCTGGGAAGGTCACCCGCTGCGCAAGGACTTTCCGGCCCGTGCCACCGAGTTCGACCCGTTCACCCTGAACCTGGCCAAGCAACAGCTCGAGGAAGAGTCCGCGCGCTTCAAGCCGGAAGACTGGGGCATGAAGCGTTCCGGCCCGAACGAGGACTACATGTTCCTCAACCTCGGCCCGAACCACCCGTCCGCGCACGGTGCGTTCCGCATCATCCTGCAACTGGACGGTGAAGAGATCGTCGACTGCGTACCGGACGTCGGTTACCACCACCGTGGTGCCGAGAAGATGGCCGAGCGTCAGTCCTGGCACAGCTTCATCCCGTACACCGACCGTATCGACTACCTCGGCGGCGTGATGAACAACCTGCCGTACGTGCTTTCGGTCGAGAAGCTGGCCGGCATCAAGGTACCGGAGAAGGTCGACGTCATCCGCATCATGATGGCCGAGTTCTTCCGGATCACCAGCCACCTGCTGTTCCTGGGTACCTACATCCAGGACGTCGGCGCCATGACCCCGGTGTTCTTCACCTTCACCGACCGCCAGCGCGCGTACACGGTGATCGAAGCCATTACCGGTTTCCGCCTGCACCCGGCCTGGTACCGCATCGGTGGCGTCGCCCACGACCTGCCGCGTGGTTGGGAAAAACTGGTCAAGGATTTCGTCGAGTGGATGCCCAAGCGTCTGGACGAATACCAGAAAGCCGCACTGGACAACAGCATCCTGCGTGGCCGGACCATCGGCGTCGCCGACTACAACACCAAAGAGGCCCTGGAATGGGGCGTCACCGGTGCCGGCCTGCGTTCGACCGGTTGCGATTTCGACCTGCGTAAAGCGCGTCCGTACTCGGGCTACGAGAACTTCGAATTCGAAGTGCCGCTGGCCGCCAATGGCGATGCCTACGACCGCTGCATCGTGCGTGTCGAGGAGATGCGCCAGAGCATCAGGATCATCGACCAGTGCCTGCGCAACATGCCGGAAGGCCCGTACAAGGCGGATCACCCGCTGACCACGCCGCCGCCGAAAGAGCGCACCCTGCAGCACATCGAAACCTTGATCACGCACTTCCTGCAGGTTTCGTGGGGCCCGGTCATGCCGGCCAACGAATCCTTCCAGATGATCGAAGCGACCAAGGGCATCAACAGTTATTACCTGACGAGCGATGGCGGCACCATGAGCTACCGCACCCGGATTCGTACCCCAAGCTTCCCGCACTTGCAGCAGATCCCTTCGGTGATCAAAGGCAGCATGGTCGCGGACTTGATTGCGTACCTGGGTAGTATCGATTTCGTTATGGCCGACGTGGACCGCTAAGCATGAACAGCACGCTTATCCAGACAGACCGTTTCACCTTGAGTGAAACCGAGCGCTCGGCCATCGAGCACGAGCTGCATCACTACGAAGACCCGCGCGCGGCGTCGATCGAAGCCCTGAAGATCGTCCAGAAGGAACGCGGCTGGGTGCCGGACGGCGCCCTGTACGCCATCGGCGAGATCCTCGGCATCCCGGCCAGCGACGTTGAAGGCGTGGCGACGTTCTATAGCCAGATCTTCCGTCAGCCAGTGGGCCGTCACATCATCCGCGTCTGCGACAGCATGGTCTGCTACATCGGCGGCCACGAGTCCGTGGTCAGCGAAATCCAGAGCAAGCTCGGCATCGGCCTGGGTCAGACCACCGCCGACGGTCGTTTCACCCTGCTGCCGGTCTGCTGCCTCGGCAACTGCGACAAGGCGCCGGCGTTGATGATCGACGACGACACTTTCGGTGATGTGCAGCCTGCAGGCGTTGCCAAATTGCTCGAGGGCTACGTATGACCCTGACTTCCTTCGGTCCGGCCAACCGCATCAAGCGTTCGGCCGAGACTCACCCGCTGACCTGGCGTCTGCGTGACGACGGCGAAGCCGTATGGCTCGACGAGTACCAGGCCAAGAACGGTTACGCCGCTGCGCGCAAGGCCTTCGCCGACATGGCCCAGGACGACATCGTCCAGACCGTGAAAGACTCCGGCCTCAAAGGCCGCGGCGGTGCAGGCTTCCCCACTGGCGTGAAGTGGGGCCTGATGCCAAAGGACGAATCCATCAACATCCGCTACCTGCTGTGCAACGCGGATGAAATGGAGCCCAACACCTGGAAAGACCGCATGCTGATGGAGCAACTGCCCCATCTGCTGATCGAAGGCATGCTGATCAGTGCCCGCGCACTGAAAACCTACCGTGGCTACATCTTCCTGCGTGGCGAATACACCACCGCCGCCAAGCACTTGAACCGTGCTGTGGAAGAAGCCAAGGCAGCCGGCCTGCTGGGCAAGAACATCCTGGGATCGGGTTTTGATTTCGAGCTGTTCGTTCACACCGGCGCCGGGCGTTATATCTGCGGTGAAGAAACCGCACTGATCAACTCCCTCGAAGGCCGTCGCGCCAACCCGCGCTCCAAGCCGCCCTTCCCTGCCGCCGTTGGCGTGTGGGGCAAGCCGACTTGCGTGAATAACGTCGAAACCCTGTGCAACGTGCCGGCGATCATTGCCGACGGCGTGGACTGGTACAAATCGTTGGCTCGCGAAGGCAGCGAAGACATGGGCACCAAGCTCATGGGCTTCTCCGGCAAGGTCAAGAACCCGGGTCTGTGGGAACTGCCGTTCGGCGTCACCGGTCGCGAGCTGTTCGAAGACTACGCCGGCGGCATGCGCGACGGTTACAAGCTCAAGGCCTGGCAGCCTGGCGGCGCCGGTACCGGTTTCCTGTTGCCGGAACACCTGGACGCGCAAATGTACGCCGGCGGCATCGCCAAAGTGGGCACCCGCATGGGTACCGGCCTGGCCATGGCGGTGGACGACAGCGTCAACATGGTGTCCCTGCTGCGCAACATGGAGCAGTTCTTCGCCCGCGAATCCTGCGGCTTCTGCACCCCTTGCCGCGATGGCTTGCCATGGAGCGTCAAGCTCCTGATGGCCATCGAGAACGGTGAGGGCCAGCCAGGCGACATCGAGACCCTGCTGGGTCTGGTCGGTTTCCTCGGCCCAGGCAAGACCTTCTGTGCTCACGCACCGGGCGCCGTGGAGCCGTTGGGCAGCGCAATCAAATACTTCCGCCATGAGTTCGAAGCCGGTATCGCGCCAGTCAGCGCCGCCGTCCCGCCTCTGGCAAGGCCGATCGTAGTCGGCGCGTAAACGCTTAAAAAAGCGAAGGGTCCGTGCCCTTCGCTTTTCGTGTGATGACGCCTTTAACGGCTGTGTTGATTCACGCGGATAACAAGATTCCATTAGCCACGCCCGCTGACACCGGGCCAACGAAGAACTTTGAACCATGGCCACTATCCACGTAGACGGCAAAGCGCTCGAAGTCGATGGGGCAGACAACCTGTTACAGGCATGTCTGTCTCTGGGCCTCGATATTCCGTATTTCTGCTGGCACCCTGCCCTCGGCAGCGTTGGCGCTTGCCGCCAGTGCGCGGTCAAGCAGTACACCGACGAGAACGACACCCGTGGTCGTATCGTGATGTCCTGCATGACCCCTGCCACCGACAACACCTGGATCTCCATCGAAGATGAAGAATCCAAGGCCTTCCGCGCCAGTGTTGTCGAATGGCTGATGACCAATCACCCTCACGACTGCCCGGTCTGTGAAGAAGGCGGTCACTGCCACCTGCAAGACATGACGGTAATGACCGGCCACAACGAGCGCCGTTACCGCTTCACCAAGCGTACCCACCAGAACCAGCAACTGGGCCCGTTCATTTCCCACGAAATGAACCGCTGCATCGCCTGCTACCGCTGCGTGCGCTTCTATAAGGACTACGCCGGCGGCACCGATCTTGGTGTGTTTGGCGCCCACGACAACGTGTACTTCGGTCGCGTTGAAGACGGCACCCTGGAAAGCGAGTTCTCCGGCAACCTCACCGAGGTCTGCCCGACCGGTGTGTTCACCGACAAGACTCACTCCGAGCGCTACAACCGCAAGTGGGACATGCAGTTCTCGCCGAGCATCTGCCATGGCTGCTCCAGCGGTTGCAACATCTCCCCGGGCGAGCGTTACGGCGAACTGCGTCGTATCGAAAACCGTTTCAACGGTTCGGTGAACCAGTACTTCCTGTGCGACCGTGGCCGTTTCGGCTATGGCTACGTCAACCGCGAAGACCGCCCACGCCAGCCGCAGTTGGCGGGCGGCACCAAGCTGAGCCTCGACGAAGCGCTGGATAAAGCCGCGGACCTGCTGCGCGGTCGCAACATCGTCGGTATCGGTTCGCCCCGCGCCAGCCTCGAAAGCAACTACGCGTTGCGCGAACTGGTCGGTGCCGAGCACTTCTACTCCGGTATCGAAGCTGCCGAGCTGGAGCGTATCCGCCTGGTCCTGCAAGTGCTCAAAGACAGCCCGCTGCCAGTACCGAACATGCGCGACATCGAAGACCACGACGCCGTGTTCGTCCTCGGTGAAGACCTGACCCAGACTGCTGCGCGCATGGCGCTGTCCCTGCGTCAATCGGTCAAGGGCAAGGCCGAAGACATGGCCGACGCCATGCGCGTCCAGCCTTGGCTCGACGCCGCGGTGAAGAACATCGGCCAGCACGCGCTGAACCCGCTGTTCATCGCCAGCCTGGCTGAAACCAAGCTCGACGACATCGCTGAAGAATGCGTTCACGCCGCTCCAGACGACCTGGCCCGCATCGGTTTCGCCGTGGCTCACGCCCTCGACGCCAGCGCTCCGGCCGTTGAAGGCCTGGATGCTGAAGCACTCGAACTGGCCAAGCGCATTGCCGACGCCCTGCTCGCTGCCAAGCGTCCATTGATCATTGCCGGTACCTCGTTGGGTTCCAAGGCGTTGATCGAAGCTGCTGCGAACATCGCCAAAGCGTTGAAGCTGCGCGAGAAGAACGGTTCCATCAGCCTGATCGTGCCAGAGGCCAACAGCCTCGGCCTGGCCATGCTCGGTGGCGAATCGGTCGACGCCGCGCTGCAAGCCGTGATCGATGGCCGTGCCGACGCCATCGTCGTGCTGGAAAACGATCTGTATACCCGTACCGACAAGGCCAAGGTCGATGCCGCCCTGACCGCCGCCAAAGTACTGATCGTCGCCGACCATCAGAAGACTGCCACCAGCGATCGCGCGCACCTGGTTCTGCCAGCCGCCAGCTTCGCTGAAGGCGACGGCACCCTGGTCAGCCAGGAAGGCCGCGCCCAGCGCTTCTTCCAGGTCTTCGATCCGAAGTACATGGACGCGAGCATCCTGGTTCACGAAGGCTGGCGCTGGCTGCATGCCCTGCGCGCGACCCTGCTGAACCAGCCGATCGACTGGACCCAACTGGACCACGCCACCGCCGCCGTCGCTTCCAGCACTTCGATCCTGAATCGCATCGTCGATGCCGCACCGTCCGCCGCGTTCCGCATCAAGGGCATGAAACTGGCCCGCGAACCGCTGCGTTACTCCGGTCGTACCGCCATGCGCGCTGACATCAACGTGCACGAACCGCGTGCCCCGCAAGACAACGACACCGCGTTCAACTTCTCGATGGAAGGTTACTCGGGCTCGGTCGAACCGCGTCAGCAAGTGCCATTCGCCTGGTCTCCGGGCTGGAACTCGCCGCAGGCCTGGAACAAGTTCCAGGACGAAGTCGGTGGTCACATCCGCGCTGGCGACCCGGGCACCCGCCTGATCGAAAGCAGCGGTGACTCGCTGAACTGGTTCGCCAGTGTTCCGCGCGCGTTCAACCCGGCACAAGGCACCTGGCAAGTCGTGCCGTTCTTCCACCTGTTCGGCAGCGAAGAGAACTCTTCGAAAGCCGCTCCGGTTCAGGAACGCATCCCGGCCGCCTACGTGTCGCTGGCCAAGTCCGAAGCCGACCGCCTGGGTGTCAATGACGGCGCGATGCTGAGCTTGAATGTCGCTGGCCAGACCCTGCGTCTGCCGCTGCGCATCAACGAAGAGCTGGGCGCCGGTCTGGTGGCACTGCCTGCGGGCATCGCCGGCATTCCGCCAGCGATCTTTGGCAAATCCGTTGACGGTCTGCAGGAGGCAGCTCAATGACCTGGTTCACTCCTGAAGTGATCGACATCATCATCACGGTCCTCAAGGCCGTGGTGATTCTGCTCGCCGTGGTGGTTTGCGGTGCCCTGCTGAGTTGGGTCGAGCGTCGTCTGCTCGCCCTCTGGCAGGACCGTTACGGTCCGAACCGCGTCGGTCCGTTCGGCGCGTTCCAGATCGCCGCCGACATGATCAAGATGTTCTTCAAGGAAGACTGGACGCCTCCATTCGCCGACAAGATGATCTTCACCCTGGCACCGGTAGTGGCCATGAGCGCCCTGCTGATTGCCTTCGCGATCATCCCGATCACCCCGACCTGGGGCGTGGCGGACATCAACATCGGTATCCTGTTCTTCTTCGCCATGGCTGGCCTGTCGGTCTACGCGGTGCTGTTCGCCGGCTGGTCGAGCAACAACAAGTTCGCCCTGCTGGGCAGCTTGCGCGCCTCGGCGCAGACCGTGTCGTACGAAGTGTTCATGGGCCTGTCGCTGATGGGCATCGTGATCCAGGTCGGCTCGTTCAACATGCGCGACATCGTTGAATATCAAGCGCAGAACCTGTGGTTCATCATTCCGCAGATCTTCGGCTTCCTGACCTTCTTCATCGCTGGCGTGGCCGTGACTCACCGTCACCCGTTCGACCAGCCGGAAGCGGAACAGGAACTGGCAGACGGTTACCACATTGAATACGCCGGCATGAAATGGGGCATGTTCTTCGTCGGCGAGTACATCGGCATCGTGCTGATCTCGGCGCTGCTGGTGACCTTGTTCTTCGGTGGCTGGCACGGTCCGTTCGGCATCCTGCCGCAGATCCCGTTCATCTGGTTCGCACTGAAAACCGCGTTCTTCATCATGATGTTCATCCTGTTGCGCGCTTCGATTCCGCGCCCACGGTATGACCAGGTGATGGATTTCAGCTGGAAGTTCTGCCTGCCGCTGACCCTCGTCAACATGCTGGTGACCGCTGCGATCGTGTTGCTCAACACGCCCGCCGTCGCGGCTCAGTGAGGATAGAGAATCATGAAGTACATATTTGACATCGTGCATGGCTTCTTCACCCAGCTTCGCAGCCTGGTGATGATTTTCGGCCACGCCTTCCGCAAGCGCGACACGCTGCAGTACCCGGAAGAACCGGTCTACCTGCCGCCGCGCTACCGTGGTCGTATCGTCCTGACCCGCGACCCCGACGGCGAAGAGCGTTGTGTAGCCTGTAACCTGTGCGCCGTGGCGTGCCCGGTCGGTTGCATCTCGCTGCAGAAAGCTGAAACCGAAGACGGTCGCTGGTACCCGGACTTCTTCCGCATCAACTTCTCGCGCTGCATTTTTTGCGGCCTCTGCGAGGAAGCCTGCCCGACCACCGCGATCCAGCTGACACCGGATTTCGAAATGGCCGAGTTCAAACGTCAGGACCTGGTTTACGAGAAAGAAGATCTGCTGATCTCCGGCCCCGGCAAAAACCCTGATTACAACTTCTATCGTGTTGCAGGTATGGCGATTGCCGGGAAGCCGAAAGGCTCCGCGCAGAACGAAGCCCAGCCGATCAACGTGAAGAGCTTGCTGCCTTAAGGAAGAAAGATGGAATTCGCTTTCTATTTCGCATCGGGTATCGCTGTGGTGTCCACGCTTCGCGTGATCACCAACACCAACCCTGTGCACGCCCTGCTCTACCTGATCATTTCGCTGATTGCCGTGGCGATGACCTTCTTCGCCCTCGGCGCGCCGTTCGCCGGCGTCCTGGAAGTGATCGCCTACGCTGGCGCCATCATGGTGCTGTTCGTGTTTGTGGTGATGATGCTGAACCTTGGCCCGGCCTCGGTTCAGCAAGAGCGCGTCTGGCTCAAGCCCGGTATCTGGGGCGGCCCGGTGCTCCTCGCTGCGCTGCTGCTGGTGGAACTGCTGTACGTGCTGTTCTCCCACCAGACCGGTGAAGCCATCGGCCATACCACCGTAGACGCCAAGGCCGTGGGCATCAGCCTGTTCGGTCCGTACCTGCTGGTGGTCGAACTCGCCTCGATGCTGCTGCTCGCCGCAGCCGTCACGGCGTTCCACTTGGGCCGCAACGAAGCCAAGGAGCAATGACGATGCCTGCTATCCCCATGGAGCATGGTCTGGCGGTCGCCGGCATCCTGTTCTGCCTCGGTCTGGTCGGCCTGATGGTCCGCCGCAACATCCTTTTCGTGCTGATGAGCCTGGAGGTCATGATGAATGCCTCCGCGTTGGCGTTCATCGTTGCCGGAAGCCGCTGGGCACAGCCGGATGGACAGATCATGTTCATCCTGGTGATCAGCCTGGCAGCCGCCGAGGCCAGTATCGGCCTGGCGATCCTGCTGCAACTGTATCGCCGCTTCCACACGCTCGATATCGACGCTGCCAGTGAGATGCGCGGATGAATCTTCTCTATCTGACTTTCCTGTTCCCTCTCATCGGTTTCCTGCTGCTGGCGTTTTCTCGCGGCCGTCTCTCGGAAAACCTTTCGGCGCTGATCGGCGTCGGTTCCGTCGGCTTGTCTGCCATCGTCGCGGCTTACGTGATCTGGCAATTCAATGTCGCACCACCTGAAGGCGGCCACTACACCCAGGTGTTGTGGCAGTGGATGGCGGTGGAAGGCTTCACGCCGAACTTCGCCCTGTACCTGGACGGCCTGTCGCTGACCATGCTCGGTGTGGTGGTTGGCGTCGGCTTCCTGATCCACCTGTTCGCGTCCTGGTACATGCGCGGTGAAGCCGGTTACTCGCGCTTCTTCGCCTACACCAACCTGTTTATCGCCAGCATGCTGTTCCTGGTGCTGGGCGATAACCTGTTGTTCCTGTACTTCGGCTGGGAAGGCGTGGGCCTGTGCTCCTACCTGTTGATCGGTTTCTACTACAGCAACCGCAACAACGGTAACGCCGCACTCAAAGCCTTTATCGTGACCCGTATCGGTGACGTGTTCATGGCCATCGGCCTGTTCATTCTGTTTGCCCAACTGGGCACGCTGAACGTTCAGGAACTGCTGGTACTGGCACCACAGAAATTCCAGTCCGGCGACTTCTGGATGGTCATGGCCACCCTGATGCTGCTCGGTGGTGCTGTCGGTAAATCCGCGCAACTGCCGCTGCAAACCTGGCTGGCGGACGCGATGGCCGGTCCTACCCCGGTTTCGGCACTGATCCACGCCGCAACCATGGTGACCGCTGGTGTCTACCTGATCGCCCGTACCCATGGCCTGTTCACCCTGGCGCCGGAAATCCTGCACCTGGTCGGCATCGTCGGTGGCGTGACCCTGGTCCTGGCTGGCTTCGCAGCCCTGGTTCAGACCGACATCAAGCGTATCCTCGCCTACTCGACCATGAGCCAGATCGGCTACATGTTCCTGGCCCTGGGCGTCGGTGCCTGGGATGGCGCGATCTTCCACCTGATGACCCACGCCTTCTTCAAGGCCCTGTTGTTCCTTGCCTCCGGTGCGGTGATCGTTGCCTGCCACCACGAGCAGAACATCTTCAAGATGGGCGGTCTGTGGAAAAAGCTGCCACTGGCCTACGCCAGTTTCATCGTCGGCGGCGCGGCCCTGGCGGCCCTGCCACTGGTAACCGCAGGCTTCTACTCCAAGGACGAAATCCTCTGGGAAGCGTTCGCCAGCGGCAACAACGGTCTGCTCTACGCAGGTCTGGTCGGCGCATTCATGACTTCGTTGTACACCTTCCGCCTGATCTTCATCGCGTTCCACGGTGAAGCGAAGACCGAAGCCCACGCCGGTCACGGCATCGCTCACTGGTTGCCACTGTCGGTGCTGATCGTACTGTCGACCTTCGTCGGCGCGATGATCGTTCCACCGCTGCACGGCGTACTGCCGCAAAGCGTCGGCCATGCCGGCGGCGAAGCCAAGCACAGCCTGGAAATCGCCTCGGGCGCCATCGCCCTGGCCGGTATCCTGCTGGCCGCATTGCTGTTCCTCGGCAAGCGTCGCTTCGTCACCGCCATCGCCAACAGCGGCATCGGCCGTTTCCTCTCGGCCTGGTGGTTCGCTGCCTGGGGCTTCGACTGGATCTACGACAAACTGTTCGTCAAGCCGTACCTGGCGATCATCCACATCCTGCGCAAAGACCCGCTGGACCAGACCATCGGTCTGATCCCGCGCATGGCCAAAGGCGGTCACACCGCCCTGAGCCGTACCGAGACCGGTCAACTGCGTTGGTATGCCGCCTCGATGGCTGCTGGTGCCGTGCTGGTTATCGGCGCCGTCGTGCTGGTAGCGGTCTGATATGAACCTTGCGAACTTGCGAAAGGAATTGAGCCCGTCATGATTCTGCCTTGGCTAATCCTGATCCCCTTCATCGGCGGCCTGCTGTGCTGGATGGGTGAGCGCTTCGGCGCCACCCTCCCCCGCTGGATTGCGCTGATCACCATGTCCCTGTTGCTCTCCCTCGGCCTCTGGCTGTGGGCCAACGGTGATTATTCATTTGCCCCGGCGCCTGGCGCCGTCCCGACCTGGGCGCTTGAGTTCAAGCACGTCTGGATCCAGCGCTTCGGCATCAACGTGCACCTGGCCCTCGACGGCCTGTCGCTGTTGATGATCATGCTGACCGGTCTGCTGGGTGTCCTCTCGGTACTCTGCTCGTGGAAAGAGATCCAGCGTCACGTGGGCTTCTTCCACCTGAACCTGATGTGGATCCTGGGCGGTGTCGTCGGTGTGTTCCTCGCCCTCGACCTGTTCATGTTCTTCTTCTTCTGGGAAATGATGCTGGTGCCGATGTACTTCCTCATCGCGCTCTGGGGTCACAGTTCTTCGGACGGCAAGAAAACCCGGATCTACGCGGCGACCAAGTTCTTCATCTTCACTCAGGCTTCCGGCCTGATCATGCTGGTGGCGATCCTGGGTCTGGTACTGGTCAACTTCAACGACACCGGCGTGATTACCTTCAACTACGCCGACCTGTTGAAAACCAAGATGTCGACGACCACCGAGTACATCCTGATGCTCGGCTTCTTCATCGCCTTCGCGGTGAAGCTGCCAGTCGTGCCGTTCCACTCCTGGTTGCCTGACGCTCACGCCCAGGCGCCGACTGCAGGTTCCGTCGACCTCGCCGGTATCTTGCTGAAAACCGCTGCCTACGGCCTGCTGCGTTTCGCCCTGCCGCTGTTCCCGAATGCGTCGGCCGAGTTCGCGCCGTTCGCCATGACCCTGGGTCTGATCGGGATTTTCTACGGTGCGTTCCTGGCGTTCGCGCAAACCGACATCAAGCGTCTGATTGCCTTCTCGTCCGTTTCCCACATGGGCTTCGTTCTGATCGGCATCTACTCCGGCAGCCAACTGGCGCTGCAGGGCGCGGTGATGCAGATGCTGGCGCACGGTCTGTCGGCAGCGGCACTCTTTATCCTGAGTGGCCAGTTGTACGAACGCACCCACACCCGCGACATGCGTGAAATGGGTGGCCTGTGGTCGAAGATCGCTTACCTGCCGGCCCTCAGCCTGTTCTTCGCCGCTGCGTCGCTGGGCTTGCCGGGTACCGGCAACTTCGTCGGTGAGTTCCTGATCCTGATCGGCACCTTCCCGATCGCTCCATGGGTCACCATTATCGCGACGTCCGGCCTGGTGTTCGGTTCGGTCTACTCGCTGATCATGATCCATCGTGCCTACTTCGGCCCGGCCAAATCGGACGCGGTACTGCATGGCATGGATGGTCGCGAAATGATCATGGTGGTCGGTCTGGCTGCACTACTGATCTACATCGGCGTGTACCCACAACCGTTCCTCGATACCTCTGCCGCTACGATGCATGGCGTGCAGCAATGGCTCGGCACCGCCTTCACTCAACTCGCTTCGGCCCGGTAAGAGCGCTATGGAATTCACGACTCAACACTTTATCGCGCTAGCGCCGCTGTTGATTACCAGCGCCACGATCATCGTGGTGATGCTGGCAATTGCCTGGCGCCGCAACCACTCCCAGACCTTCCTGCTGTCGGTGGCGGGTCTGAACCTGGCGTTGCTGTCGATCCTGCCAGCCTTGAAGGTCGCGCCACTGGCTGTGACCCCACTGCTGCAAATCGATAGCTTCGCTTGCTTGTACATGGCGCTGATCCTGGTCGCCACCCTCGCTTGTGTCACCCTCGCCCACGCCTACCTCGGCGATGGCGGCACGGGTTACCCGGGCAACCGTGAAGAACTGTACCTGCTGATCCTGATGTCCGCCGCCGGTGGCCTGGTGCTGGTCAGCGCACAGCACCTGGCCGGGTTGTTCGTCGGTCTGGAACTGCTGTCGGTGCCGGTTTATGGTCTGGTGGCCTATGCCTTCTTCAACAAGCGTTCGCTGGAAGCCGGTATCAAGTACATGGTGCTGTCGGCTGCCGGCTCCGCGTTCCTGTTGTTCGGCATGGCACTGCTGTACGCAGACTCGGGTTCCCTGAGCTTCGTCGGCATCGGTCAGGCGCTGGCGGCTACCGGTCTGCCAAGCTCGCTGGCACAACTGGGCCTGGGCATGATGCTGATCGGCCTGGCGTTCAAGCTGTCGCTGGTACCCTTCCACCTCTGGACTCCGGACGTTTACGAAGGGGCCCCGGCGCCGGTTGCCGCGTTCCTGGCGACCGCTGCCAAAGTGGCGGTGTTCGCGGTCATGGTGCGCCTGTTCCAGATCTCCCCTGCTGCAAGCAGCGGCGTCCTGAGCAACGTGCTGACCATCATCGCCATCGCGTCGATCCTGTTCGGTAACCTGCTGGCCCTGACCCAGAGCAACCTCAAGCGTCTGCTGGGTTACTCGTCCATCGCCCACTTCGGCTACCTGCTGATCGCCTTGGTGGCGAGCAAGGGCCTGGCCGTGGAAGCCATCGGCGTGTACCTGGTCACCTACGTGATCACCAGCCTCGGCGCTTTCGGTGTGATCACCCTGATGTCCTCGCCGTACAAAGGCCGTGACGCAGACGCCCTGTACGAATACCGCGGCCTGTTCTGGCGCCGTCCGTACCTGACCGCCGTGCTGACTGTGATGATGCTGTCCCTGGCCGGTATCCCGCTGACCGCAGGCTTCATCGGCAAGTTCTACATCATCGCCACCGGCGTCGAGTCCCATCAGTGGTGGCTGGTCGGCTCCCTGGTACTGGGCAGTGCCATCGGCGTGTTCTACTACCTGCGAGTGATGGTCACCCTGTACCTGATCGAGCCAAACCTGCGCCGCGTCGACGCTCAATTGCACTGGGAACAGAAGGCAGGCGGCGTGATGCTGCTGGCCATCGCGGTACTGGCTTTCTTCCTCGGCCTGTACCCACAACCGCTGCTGAACCTGGTTCAACAGTCGGGCCTGGCGGGTTGATCGCTTAGAGCCATTCAGTAGTAAACAGAAACGGCACCTTCGGGTGCCGTTTTTGCGTTTGTAGGATATGTTACCGGCGCGCCCCCCTCCTCCGACAATCCCCGAAAGCTCACGCGGGATTACCCGCCTCGTCCTACATCCAGCATTGAGCACTTGGTTCTATCTTGAATGACTTCTAGATTGATAAACCAATGCGAGAACTAACAATAAAACGTGAGATTTTTTTCCGAAATCGTAGAGGGTTTCGATGCCTTTGCTGCCGAAAGCAAAGGTAATGTCGGGCAGCGAATCGGAACGATGAAAGGCAAATTGGTGCTTCCAGAAGATTTTGACGCGCCACTACCAGTTGAAATGCTTGATGTTTTTGAAGGCACTCACGAATGAGGCTTCTACTCGACACGCGTAATTTACTCTGGACACTCAGTGATGATCCGCAGCTTTCGGGTAAAGCCAGAAAGCTCATTGAGAACGCTGCCGACATTTATGTCAGCGCAGCGGATGGCCTGTTCGCGAGCCTGCTCCGGGGGCGATCCGGGGGCACTGGCCAAACAAGACGGCACCTCCGAGTGGCGTTTTTGCGTTTGGTTTTTTTAAGATCGATGCCCACCTTATTGCCGGAGAATATCTGTATGTCCCATCAGAAATCGCCGACAGCAAGAACCAAGCATTGCAAGCAGCTATTGATTCAGGTTTCCGAAGGGATGCTTCCCATGTGAACGTCAGTTCTTGTCACATATATTCAATCTTTATTCGGCGCTTGCATCACGCCCCCCTAAAGACTGAGTCAGAAAGTCCTCGCATTCATAGTGAATTGAGGCCGGCGACGGATAAAAACCCAAACAAATAAAAATGTTATTGCATAATTCTTACATTTTGCCGTTCGACAACACCTGAGTACCGAGTTTAATTTATCGCCCAGATCAACTACAAGAAACGGGCCACAATGAAAAACGCACTCGTGATTCGACACTTAAACTTTGAAGATCTTGGCACACTTGAACAGCCGTTGATTCAACGCAATTATAATATTCATATTATTGATGCCACTTCGGAAGAGCTGCAGGCAGTTGATCCCATAACGCCTGATCTGATGGTGATATTGGGAGGGCCGATCGGTGCTTATGATGAAAAAAAATACCCATTCATAGAAAATGAAATTGCACTTATCAACGCACGTTTGCAAAGCAACAAGAAAACGTTGGGAATCTGTCTTGGTGCCCAGCTGATAGCGAGGGTGTTGGGAGCCTCCGTTTATCCAATGGGGCACTTGGAGATTGGCTTCAGCCCTTTACAGTTGAGTAATGACGCACACCCTTCCTGCCTTGATCTATTGAACGACGATGTCGCCGTATTGCATTGGCACGGAGATCAATTCGACATCCCCAAGGGGGCTCATCACTTAGCGAGCAGTAAACTCTGTGCCAATCAGGCGTTTAGTGTCGGCAAAAACATACTGGGTCTACAGTTCCACCTGGAAATTGATCCTGACCGCTTTGAACAATGGCTGATCGGTCACGCAGCCGAATTGAACATGGCCTCAATTGACCCTCGCGACTTGCGTCGACAGATAGCTTTACACGGTAAGTCATTGAAAACCGTTGCCCCGAAAATCATTTCAAACTGGCTCGACCTGCCACTCTAACAAAGCTCATCTGGCCGACTATTTAGAACAAAAGGTAACTATCATGAACACTCACGACATTCAAACTTACTCGGTTGCACAGATGCTCGAAAAACTTTCGGTGCTTTGGAGCACCCGAGCCGCAGTCAATAACAAACAACCTACTTATTCCGAGCTAGCCTTCGATCCCGGCAAAAACGACTTTTGCGAGAGCTTGCTTCCCTTCAGAAATCACCCTGCCTGGATCGAAGCCTCTCCCGAAATGAAATCAACATGCCTTTCCTATGCATGGATCATCTATAACCTGAAAACCATTTACATCGAATGCGACATCGTCACGCCAGCTTGCGAGGACATCATCAAAACGCCACCCAGCGCAACAAGGAATCGAGCATTGCTTCAGGAGTCCATCTCCGAAGCACTGCTTGACGAAGCACTGCACACCAAGATGTCGGTCACCGCATGCAACTACATTTATCACCACAGAGATCTTGCACACCTGAATTTCACCGACTTCAACCTGATCAAATGGAAGAATTGGGTGCTATCGTCCTGTTCTGCCGAATGGGAGCGCAGACTCACTCGCTTCGGTATCGCCTGCGCCAGTGAAACGCTGATTACGGACTATCTTAAAACGCTGGCCGAAGACAGTTCCGTTCAAAGCATTTGCCATCAAGTCACCAAGACCCATGCGATGGATGAATGGAGTCATTCCAGTGTATTCAGTTATGTAGCGGCAGATCTGATATCGACGCTATCTCAACATGAAAAAACGCACTTAAAGGCCATTATTAAAAAAACCGTATCAATGTTTGCAAACAATGAAATGGGGGCGTGGGAAATGGCATTTTCTCATGCTCGCCTGCCTCGCTATGCGGACATCATCCACGACACGGCAACACTTGGCGAAGTCAACGTTTACACCGAGTCGGTCGACAAATTGCTGAGCAGAATAGGTCTCGAAGAAACCCACTGATATCAGTTGGCACTTCTTGAACAACTCATTAAAAACGTACTTATCTCTTTACCATGAAGGGGACGACCATGGAGCGGCTTACGTTCTTGAGTTGCGAGAAAATCTCAGATGCAGCAACCAACACGAAGACTTACCTGCTGCGATTGCCCCAATGTATTGAACCCAATGAATTAAAGCCGGGACGATATATTGCGATCAATCATCCAGACCGCTCTGGCACGGCACAACAACGTAATTACTCGATCACGGCGGTGCGAGATATCAATCAAATTGAAATCACGGTCAAGCGCACCGGCAACAATGGAGTATCGGACACTTTGTATTCGAACGTCGGCTGCGGATCACTCCTTTGTTTTTCCAACGTTGGTGGCAACATCACTTCGGACAGTATTATCGCCTACCGGCATGTCTTGATGCTGGCAGGCGGTATCGGCATCACATTGCCGATCGCGCTGATCCGTAGCCTTGTCGAGCTTGAAAGCAAAGATAAACCCATTCCCAGAGTAACGCTGCTGGTTAGTTCACCTACGATTGCGAGCATACCTTTCCTCGCGGAACTCCTCGCCTTAGCGTTTCGATCGAACTGGTTCAACGTTCGCTTTTTTATTACTCGAGAATCAATCGATACACACTCTCACCACTTTACCGGAGGACGGCTGGTTAAACTTTCCTTACCGGATTCAGTTCCCGTCGACGCGGCAGTCATTTGCGGCAGCCATGGCTTTTCCGTCGCCCAGCAGGTATTGGTCAAGGAGCTGAATCACAACATCCCCTGTTTCATTGAAGCGTTCAGCAGCGTGGAACAGTCAGAACCAGCAGCCGAACACAGCCCGCTGACCACTGTCTGTGCTCGATCAAATCAGCAGGACCACCATTTCCAGGTCAGTAGTGGACAAACGCTGCTTGATGCGTTGGAAGCCAACCAGGTACCCATCCGCAGTCAGTGTCGCTCAGGCATCTGTGGCAGTTGCAGGATCAAGGTTATTTCCGGGGCATGCAAAAGAGCGCCTGACTTCTCGCTCAGCACTACGGAACTGGAGGCGGGCTACGCATTGGCTTGTTGCACATATGCCGAGGGTGGCGAGCTCTCAATTGAGATCTGACCGGCTTGCACGAACCGAGGGTGGCGCGGTGATCTGAACTATCGACATCGTTTCAACGACGTTTTCGCTGCGATGCGGCGACCCAACAAGCCAACTTGCCGGCGAATGCGGTGACACAAGCAACTATAAAAAACGGCACCTTCCGGTGCCGTTCGCCTTTCACAACTCCAGTGCTTTACTTGCGCGCCGCCTCCCACGATTTCAGCAGTTCGGTGTAGCTCACGGTTTCACCCTTAGGCTTTTCGTTCGCCAGTTTCGGCTTCGGTGCGCCCGGTTGGTCGAACCAGTATTGCGCATCGCGCTCTGGATTCATTTTCGGGGCGCAGGTGGCTTGTGCCTTCGAGCGTTCCAGACGGGTCATGATTGCGTCCTGATCCTTGGCCAGGCCATCCAGCGCCTCTTGCGGGGTTTTCTCGCCGCTGGCGGCTTCGGCGATGTGGCTCCACCACAACTGCGCCAGGCGAGGATAATCAGGCACGTTGGTTCCGGTCGGGGTCCATTGCACGCGGGCCGGGCTGCGGTAGAACTCCACCAGGCCACCGAGTTTCGGCGCCAGGTCGGTCATGGCCTGGGAGTTGATGTCCGATTCGCGGATCGGGGTCAGGCCGACGATGGTTTTCTTCAGCGACACGGTTTTCGAGGTCACGAACTGCGCGTACAGCCAGGCCGCCAGTTTTTGTTTCTCAGGCGTGGACTTCATGAATGTCCAGGAACCGGCGTCCTGATAACCGAGCTTCATGCCCTCTTCCCAATATGGACCTTTCGGCGAAGGCGCCATGCGCCATTTCGGCGTGCCGTCGGCGTTCATCACCGGAAGGCCAGGCTTGGTCATGTCGGCGGTAAATGCGGTGTACCAGAAGATCTGCTGGGCAATGTTGCCCTGGGATGGCACGGGACCTGATTCGGAGAAAGTCATGCCCGCCGCTTCCGGTGGCGCGTACTTCTTCATCCAGTCAACGTACTTGGTGGTCGCATACACTGCTGCCGGGCCGTTGGTGTCGCCACCGCGGGTCACGCTGGAGCCGACCGGATGACAATCCTCGACGCGGATCCCCCACTCGTCCACCGGCAAGCCGTTAGGTATGCCTTTATCGCCAGCGCCTGCCATGGAGAACCAGGCATCGGTGAAACGCCAACCCAGCGACGGGTCTTTCTTGCCGTAATCCATGTGCCCGTAAACGCGCTTGCCGTCGATTTCCTTGACGTCTTCGCTGAAGAATTTGGCGATGTCTTCATAGGCCGACCAGTTCACCGGTACGCCCAACTCGTAGCCGTACTTTTCCTTGAACTTGGCTTTCAGGTCCGCGCGTTCGAACCAGTCGGCGCGGAACCAGTACAGGTTGGCGAACTGCTGGTCGGGCAATTGATAGATCTTGCCGTCCGGCGCGGTGGTGAAGGAGATGCCGATGAAGTCCTTGATGTCGAGGGTCGGCGAGGTGAAGTTCTTGCCCTCGTTGGCCATCAGGTCGGTGATCGATTCGGTCTTGCCGTAACGGAAGTGTGTACCGATCAGGTCCGAGTCGTTGACCCAGCCGTCATAGATGTTCTTGTCCGACTGCATCTGGGTCTGCAGCTTTTCCACCACGTCGCCTTCCTGCAGCAGGTCGTGGGTCAGCTTGATCCCGGTGATCTCGGTGAAGGCCTTGGCCAGTACCTTGGACTCATACTCGTGGGTGGCGATGGTTTCCGACACCACCTTGATGCTCATCCCGCGAAACGGCTCCGCCGCCTTGATGAACCACTTCAGTTCTTCCAGTTGTTGATCAGCCGTCAGGGTGGACGGCTTGAATTCACTGCCGATCCATTTCTTCGCCGCGTCTTCATAGGCATCAGCCCAGGCAGATGCGCTCAAACCGCTGAGTGCCAGCATGGCTGCCAATGAAATGCTATGTCGCAGCTTATTGTTTTTATCCAACATAGAGACCTCCTTATAGGGTTTCGGAGCAACATTGCCGAGCGATTCGACTAGCCCCAACGCATCACAGCCAACAGCCACACCAGGGACATCGCGAAGGCGACCCAGATGCTCCAGTCGGTGACGCCGATTACCAGCAGATGCAGGTAGGCGCTGCCGAGAAGACCGATGAACAGCCGATCGCCACGGGTGGTGGCAATCGGTAGAAAACCTCGCCTGAAAACGCTCGGCGAACGCAATTCCCAGGTGGTCATGCCCACCAGGATCAAGGCAATGACGCCGAAGAACGCCGCCGTGGGGACGGTCCAACTCATCCATTCCATCATCAGTTCCTCATACCCGGCCCAGGGCAAAGCCCTTGGCCACGTGGTTGCGAACAAACCAGATCACCAACATGCCCGGCAGGATGGTCAACACCCCCGCCGCCGCCAGCACGCCCCAGTCGATACCGGATGCCGAGACCGTGCGAGTCATCACCGCTGCGATCGGTTTGGCGTTCACCGACGTGAGGGTTCGCGCCAGCAGCAGTTCGACCCAGGAAAACATGAAGCAGAAGAACGCCGTGACGCCGATGCCGGAGCCGATCAGCGGGATGAAAATCTTCACGAAGAACTTGGGAAAGCTGTAACCATCGATGTAGGCGGTTTCGTCGATCTCCTTGGGCACGCCGGACATGAAGCCTTCGAGAATCCACACCGCCAGCGGCACGTTGAACAGGCAATGGGCCAGGGCCACGGCGATGTGGGTATCGAACAGCCCGATCGAGGAATACAGCTGGAAGAACGGCAACAGGAACACCGCCGGTGGCGCCATGCGGTTGGTCAGCAGCCAGAAGAACAGGTGCTTGTCACCGAGGAAGCGGTAGCGCGAGAACGCATAGGCCGCCGGCAAGGCCACGGTCAGGGAAATGATCGTGTTCAGGCTCACGTAGTACGCCGAGTTGATGTAGCCGGTGTACCAGCTCGGATCGGTGAAGATCACTTTGTAGTTCGCCAGGGTGAAATCCTGCGGAAACAAGGTCAGGCCACCGAGGATTTCGCTGTTGCTCTTGAAGGACATGTTCAGCAGCCAGTAGATCGGCACCAGCAGGAACAGGATGTAGATCAGCAGTGGAATCAGCTTTCTCTTGCTCATGATGGCCTCAGCGGTTGGCGTCGGAGTGAGTCATGGCGGTGTAGAACAGCCAGGACACCAACAGGATGATCAGGAAGTACACCAGCGAGAATGCGGCGGCCGGCCCCAGGTCGAACTGCCCGATCGCCATTTGCGTCAGGGTCTGGCTCAAGAAGGTCGTGGAATTGCCCGGACCGCCACCCGTAAGCACGAAGGGCTCGGTGTAGATCATGAAACTGTCCATGAAGCGCAGCATCACCGCGATCAGCAACACACTCTTGAGCTTGGGTAACTGGATATGCCGGAACACCGCCCAGGCCGAGGCACGGTCGATCCGCGCCGCCTGGTAATACACATCCGGAATCGCCCGCAGGCCGGAGAAGCACAACAGCGCCACCAGCGAGGTCCAGTGCCAGACGTCCATCACCAGTACGGTGACCCAGGCGTCCATGGTGTTCGCCGCATAGTTGTAGCTGATGCCCATGGCCTTGAGGCTCGCCCCCAGCAGACCGATGTCGGCCCGGCCGAAGATCTGCCAGATGGTGCCGACCACGTTCCACGGGATCAGCAACGGAATCGCCAGGATGATCAGCACCACCGACGACCAGCGCCCTTTGGTCGGCATGGTCAGGGCAATCGCAATCCCCAGCGGGATTTCGATCAACAGCACGCAGGCCGAGTAGATGAACTGGCGCAGCAACGAGTCGTGCAGGCGCGGATCGAGCAGCACCTGCTTGTACCAGTCGGCGCCGACGAAGTAGCGGCTGGACTGGTCGAAGATGTCCTGCACCGAATAGTTGACCACGGTCATCATCGGGATCACCGCACTGAACGCCACCAGCAGGAACACCGGCAGCACCAGCCACCAGGCCTTGTTGTTCTGCACCTTGTTCATGGCTGCGCCTCTTGGTTGGCATTGGCTTCGAGCAGGAATTCATCGGCGTAGACCATCAGCCACTGCGCCGGAAAACTGATGTAGGCCGTGCCTTGCGGCACCGGCTTGTCTTCGGCCAGGCGCACTTTCAGGGGGACACCATCGAGGTTGAGGGTCATGATCTTGTAGGTGCCCAGGTCTTCGACGTGTACGACCTGTGCCCGCAGCGCGTCATCAAAGGCTTCGTCCCACACATGGACGAACTCCGGACGAATACCGACCTTCAGGGTTTTCCACTCCGATTCAGCAATACGCTGCTGCATCGCCTCGGACAGCGGCAGGTGAGTCGAGGCGAAACCGACGCCACCCGGTTGCGGCTGCACCTCGATCAGGTTCATCCCGGGGCTGCCAATGAAGTAGCCGACAAAGGTGTGGCTCGGGCGCTCGAACAACTCCCTTGGCGTGCCGAATTGCACGATCTGCCCGCCGTACATCACCGCAATCTTGTCGGCGAAGGTCGAGGCCTCCAGCTGATCGTGGGTGACGTAGACCATGGTGATATTGAACTGTTCGTGGATCTGCTTGAGCTTGCGCCGCAGTTTCCACTTGAGGTGCGGGTCGATCACCGTCAGCGGCTCATCGAACAGGATCGCCGACACGTCGTCGCGCACCAGCCCACGCCCCATGGAGACTTTCTGTTTTTCGTCGGCGGTGAGGTTGCGGGCCTTTTTGCTCAACAGGTTCTGCAGGTCGAGAACTTCGGCGATTTCCTGCACCTTGCTATGCACCCGGACCTCGGCCATGCCCTGATTGCGCAGCGGGAAGGCCAGGTTGTCGAACACCGTCATGGTGTCGTAGACCACCGGGAACTGGAAAACCTGGGCGATGTTGCGCTTCTCCGGGGTCAGGTTGTTGACCGCTTTGCCGTCGAACAGCACATGGCCCTGGGACGGGCTGAGCAGCCCGGAAATGATGTTGAGCAAGGTCGATTTGCCACAGCCCGATGGGCCAAGCAACGCGTAGGCGCCACCCTGCTCCCAGATGTGGTCCATCTCGCGGATCGCGTAGTCCTCCGGCCCCGTCGGGGTTTTGGTGTAGCTGTGGGCGAGGTTCTGCAAACGGATTTCGGCCATCAGGCAACCCTCGTGACACGCCGGCCCGGCGCCTGGACCAGCCGCCCCTGCGTATCGAACACAAACAGTTTATGGGTCGGGATGTAGATGCGGATCGGCGCATCGACGTCGTATTCGTGAACGCCGGGCAAGTGCAGCACCAGCAGGAAATGCTCGTTGCGCACGTGCAGAAAGGTTTCCGAGCCACTGATTTCCGCGACTTCGACAGTCACCGCCAATTCGAGGTCATCGTCGTTGCTCGGCACCAGCGAGATATGGCTGGGTCGCACGCCGAAACGGAACTCGCCCTCGCCTACCGGGCGCAGATCGACATTCAGCGGGAAGTGCACGAAATTGGCGAAACTCACTTCGTTGCCGGCAATGCGCCCCGGCATCAGGTTGATCGGCGGCTCGGAGAACAGCTCCGCCGCCAGCACCGTTTGCGGCTGATGATAGACCGACGAAGACTGGCCGCTCTGGATCACCCGGCCTTCGTGAAGAATGGTGGTGGTGCCGCCCAGGGCCAGGGCCTCGTTGGGCTCGGTGGTGGCGTAGATCGCGATGGTGTGGCGCGCCTTGAACAGCTCGCGCATTTCCTGGCGCAGTTCTTCGCGCAACTTGTAGTCGAGGTTAACCAGCGGCTCGTCGAACAGGATCAGCTCGGCATCCTTGACCAGCGCCCGGGCCATGGCCGTGCGTTGTTGCTGGCCACCGGAAAGCTCCAGCGGATAGCGTTTGAGAAACCTCTCGATGCGCAGCATCTTCGCGGTTTCCAGCACCTTGCTCTGAATTTGCTCGCTGGAAACACCGGCCTGACGCAGCGGCGAGGCGATGTTGTCGAACACCGTCATGGTCGGGTAGTTGATGAACTGCTGATAGACCATCGACACATTGCGCAAGCGCACGGGCCGTTGGGTGACGTCGACGCCGTTCATCAGGATGCGGCCGCTGTCGGGCTTGTCCAGACCGGCCATCAGGCGCATCAGGCTGGTTTTGCCGGACAAGGTGCGACCCAGCAAAACGTTGAAGGAACCGGGTTCAAAACTCAGGTTGGCATCGTCGATCCAGGTCTGGCCCTCGACGGTGCGGCTGACGTGTTCCAGGGTGAGTGACATGGCTCGGCCTTTTTCTTATTGGAGTCAAGCGACCGGAGCTGTGTAGCGACATTTGTGCCAGAAATTGCAAACGATTGATTCAGTTTGAAATTCCTGAAAATGACTACAGAGTCACGTTCATTGCTGAACACAAATGAACAACCGCGACTGAACAACTGAACACTTCAACGGTTGACAATGAACATTAGTGAACAACACTCTACAGACCGTATTCCGGCCCTTGTAGGAGTGAGCTTGCTCGCGATGGAGGTCAACGTGACGAGGGCTGCCTGAAGGAACGAGGCGACCTCACGTCCATCGCGAGCAAGCTCGTTCCTACAGGGCGCCATGTGTAATTGAATAACAACAATAAAAGCTTGCTCAGAGATCGACTGCCATGGCCGCACCCGCCTCGCCGCTGTCCCACGACGCCATCATCCAGGACTCCTGGTCCCGTTGCCGCGCGTTCGGCCTCAGTCATCAGAGCACGCCGGCATTCGACCAATTGCCGGCCGCAGGCATCGCGCAACTGCTGGAGAGCCAGCATTCACTGGTGCAAACCACCCATCAGGAAGTGCTGCCCTACTACGAGAACATCCTGAGCAACTCCAATTGCCTGATCATGCTCGCCGACCATCAGGGCCAGGTGCTCACGTCGTGGGGTACCCAGCGCTTTATCGAACCGAAACTGGCCCGGGGTTTCAGCGCCGGCGCCAGCTGGATGGAACGCTGCACCGGCACCAACGCCATTGGCACCGCCCTGGCCTGCGAGCAAGCGGTGCACATCGAGCACGACGAACATTTCCTCAAGGCCAACCGCTTCATGACCGGTTCCGCCGCGCCGATATTCGATACCGAGCGCAAGGTGATCGCGGTGCTGGACGTGTCCAGCGACAGCTACCTGCCGCCCTCCCACACCCTGGGCATGGTCAAGATGATGAGCCAGACCGTGGAAAACCGGTTGATCCTCAACCTGTTCCATGGCCAGCATTTCCAACTGACGTTCAACACCGGGCTGAATAACCTCGACAGTCAGTGGGCCGGATTGCTGATATTCGATGAAACCGGCCAGGTGCTGTCGGCCAACCGCCGGGCCGACAACCTGCTGGGTATCAGCCTGTCGCGGGTCAGTATCGAAAGCCTGTTCAAGGTCTCGCTGCTGGAGTTGCTGAATCAACCCGAAGGCTTGCCCTTCTCGCTGCAGGCTTCCGGGCGCAACCGCTTCCAGTGTCTGCTGAAAAGACCCAAGCAGGTTCCGATTCAGCCGCGAGTGTTCGCCGAACCTGCCGTGACTGCGCCAACACCGGCCGCGATCAGCCTCAACACCCTGCACTTCGGCGACAGCCGCGTGGAAAAAGCTGTGCGCCAGGCCGAGCGGTTGCTGGAAAAAGACATTCCGCTGTTAATCCACGGCGAGACTGGCGTCGGTAAGGAAGTTTTCGTCAAAGCCCTGCATCAGGCCAGCTCTCGCAGCAAACAGGCGTTTATTGCGGTGAACTGTGCAGCGATCCCCGCCGAACTGGTCGAGTCAGAGCTGTTCGGCTACGAGAAAGGCGCGTTCACCGGCGCCAACCAGAAAGGCAGCATCGGCCTGATCCGCAAGGCTGACAAAGGCACGCTGTTCCTCGATGAAATCGGCGATATGCCACTGCCAACCCAGGCACGACTGTTGCGGGTGTTGCAGGAGCGTTGCGTGCAGCCCGTGGGCAGCAGCGAGTTGTTTCCTGTGGACTTGCGCATCATTTCAGCGACCAATCGCTCGTTGCGCGAACAGGTACAACTGGGGCGGTTTCGTGAAGATCTGTATTACCGCATCGGCGGCCTGACCCTGGAACTGCCACCGTTAAGAGAGCGCAGCGATAAAGAGGCGTTGTTCAAACGCCTGTGGGAACAGCATCGCGAACCAAGCCAATGGGCCGGACTGAGCCGCGAGGTATTGGCGCTGTTCGAGCGCCATCCGTGGCCGGGAAACCTGCGTCAGGTCAGCAGCGTGATGCAGGTGGCGTTGGCCATGGCCGAGGAACAACCGATAAGGCCGGAGCATTTGCCGGATGATTTTTTTGTTGATCTGGAGATGGAGCCGGTGGAGTCGCAGGAGCCGTTGGCGGTTGATCTTGATGATGCCGAGGAGTTGAATCGGCAGCTGCAGGCGGTTGGGGGGAATATTTCCCATCTGGCGCGGCGGTTGGGGGTTAGTCGCAATACCCTTTACAAGCGGTTGCGCCAGACTGAATGACGAGTGAATCGCAGCGGTAATATTCGGCTTGAGACCATCGCGAGCAAGCTCGCTCCCACAGTGTCCGTGTCGAACACAAAATCTGCGCATACCACAGAACCTGTGGGAGCGAGCTTGCTCGCGGTGGCGTCAGCCCTGTCAACACAAGCCTGGAGTCCAACCCCATAAACAAAAACCCGCACAAGGCGGGTTTTGTTTTCAAGCACTACAGCTGTCAGTCAGCCAGACGCCAGGTCGTGCCGCCCTTGCCGTCTTCCAGCACCACGCCCATGGCGGTGAGCTGGTCGCGGATGCGGTCGGATTCGGCCCAGTCCTTGCCGGCGCGTGCCGCCAGACGCGCGGCAATCAGCGCCTCGACTTCAGCGGCATCCACGCGCCCTTCGGCGCCGGCCTGCAGGAAGTCATCGGCTTCGAGTTGCAACACACCCAACACGCTGGCCAGTTCTTTCAAACGGGCGGCCAGACCGGCCGCAGCGTTCAGATCACTCTCACGCAGGCGGTTGATCTCGCGGACCATCTCAAACAGCACCGCGCAGGCTTCCGGTGTGCCGAAGTCGTCGTTCATCACCTGGGTGAAGCGCTCGACGAAGGCTTCGCCGCCCGCTGGCGCCACGTTCGGCAGGCCTTTCAACGCGTGGTAGAAACGCTCCAGAGCGCCTTTGGCGTCCTTGAGGTTGTCTTCCGAGTAGTTGATGGCGCTGCGGTAGTGGCTCGACACCAGCAGGTAACGCACGACTTCCGGGTGGTACTTGTCGAGCACGTCGCGAATGGTGAAGAAGTTGTTCAAGGACTTGGACATCTTCTCGCCATTGATACGGATCATGCCGCAATGCATCCAGGCGTTGGCGTAGGTCTTGCCGGTGGCCGCTTCGCTCTGGGCAATTTCGTTTTCGTGGTGCGGGAACTCAAGGTCGCTGCCGCCGCCATGAATGTCGAAGGTCTCGCCCAGGCAGCAGGTGGACATCACCGAGCACTCGATGTGCCAGCCCGGACGCCCGGCGCCCCACGGCGATTCCCAGCTCGGTTCGCCCGGTTTGGCGGCTTTCCACAAAACGAAGTCCAGCGGGTCCTGCTTGGACTCGTCGACTTCGATGCGTGCGCCGATGCGCAAGTCTTCGATCTTCTTGCGCGACAGCTTGCCGTAGCCCATGAACTTGCCGACGCGGTAGTACACGTCGCCATTGCCCGGGGCGTAGGCGTAGCCCTTGTCGATCAGGGTCTGGATCATCGCGTGCATGCCAAGGATGTGATCCGTGGCACGCGGCTCCATGTCCGGCTTCTTGATGTTCAGGCGCGCTTCATCTTCGTGCATCGCCGCGATCATGCGCTCGGTCAAGGCTTCGAACGACTCGCCGTTCTCGTTGGCCCGATTGATGATCTTGTCGTCGATGTCGGTGATGTTGCGCACGTAGGTCAGGTCATAGCCGCTGAAGCGCAACCAGCGCGTCACCAGGTCGAACGCGACCATGCTGCGGCCGTGGCCCAGGTGGCAATAGTCGTACACGGTCATGCCGCACACGTACATGCGCACCTTGTTGCCATCGAGCGGCTTGAAGACTTCTTTGCTCTTGGTGAGCGTGTTGTAGATCGTAAGCACGTTTATTCCTTGACGCTAAATCACTGGCCCCACGAATCACGCAGGGTCACGGTACGGTTGAATACCGGCTGACCTGGTTTCGAGTCCTTGAGATCGGCGACGAAGTAACCTTCGCGCTCGAACTGGAAACGGTCTTCCGGCTGTGCATTGCCCAGCGAAGGCTCGGCACGACAACCGGTGAGTACCTGCAGCGAATCAGGGTTGATGTTGTCCAGGAAACTGGCGCTGTCTTCGGCCTTCTCCGGGTTTGGAGAACGGAACAGACGATCGTACAGACGCACTTCGCACTCGACGCTGGCAGCGGCCGGCACCCAGTGGATCACGCCTTTGACCTTGCGACCTTCCGGGTTCTTGCCCAGGGTGTCCGGATCGTAGGAGCAGCGCAGTTCGACGATGTTGCCATCGGCGTCCTTGATCGCTTCGTCGGCGCGGATCACGTAGCTGCCACGCAGACGCACTTCACCGGCCGGCTCCAGGCGCTTGTAGCCCTTCGGCGGCTCTTCCATGAAGTCGTCACGGTCGATGTAGATTTCACGGGCGAACGGCAACGCGCGCACGCCCATGTCTTCTTTCGGGTGGCACGGCAGTTCGAGGTTTTCGACCTGGCCTTCCGGGTAGTTGGTGATCACGACTTTCAGCGGACGCAACACGCACATGGCGCGCGGGGCGCTGTGGTCGAGGTCGTCGCGGATGCTGAATTCGAGCATGCCGAAGTCGACCACGCCGTCGGAACGGTTGGTGCCGATCATTTCGCAAAAGTTGCGGATCGATTTAGGCGTGTAGCCACGGCGGCGGAAACCCGACAGCGTGGACATGCGCGGGTCGTCCCAGCCATTGACGTGCTTTTCATCGACCAGCTGCTTGAGCTTGCGCTTGCTGGTGATGGTGTAGTTCAGGTTCAGGCGGCTGAACTCGTACTGGCGCGGGTTGGCCGGTACCGGCAAGTGCTCGAGGAACCACTCGTACAGCGGACGGTGGCTTTCGAACTCCAGGGTGCAGATCGAATGGGTGATGCCTTCGATGGCGTCCGACTGACCGTGGGTGAAGTCGTAGTTGGGGTAGATGCACCACTTGTCACCGGTCTGGTGGTGGTGCGCGTGACGGATGCGATACATGATCGGGTCACGCAGGTTCATGTTCGGTGAGGCCATGTCGATCTTGGCCCGCAGCACCCGTGCGCCGTCCTTGAACTCGCCGGCTTTCATGCGGGCGAACAGGTCCAGGTTCTCTTCGACGCTGCGGTCGCGGAACGGGCTGTTCTTGCCCGGCTCGGTCAGGCTGCCACGGTATTCCTTGGCTTGTTCCGGGGTCAGGTCGTCGACGTAGGCATTGCCGGACTTGATCAACTCCACCGCCCAGTCATGCAACTGGTCGAAATACTGCGAGGCGTAGCGCACTTCGCCGGACCATTCGAAGCCCAGCCATTTGACGTCGCTTTCGATCGCGTCGATGTATTCCTGGTCTTCCTTGGCCGGGTTGGTGTCGTCGAAACGCAGGTGCGTGACGCCGCCGAACTCCTGGGCCAGGCCGAAGTTCACACAGATCGACTTGGCGTGGCCGATGTGCAGGTAGCCGTTGGGTTCAGGCGGAAAACGGGTGACGATCTGCGTGTGCTTGCCCGAGTCCAGGTCTGCCTGGATGATCGGCCGCAGGAAGTTGACCGGCACGGCAGGGCCGGTCTTGGCATTCGAGGTAGGGTCGACAGTGGGCTTGCTCATAGGATCCTTGAACGTACAAGTGCGTGGCCGTAATGAAGGCCGGACAAAACAAAGCCGCTATCATAGCCGATGCCGTCAAGTACCTGACAGAGCGCACTCTGTAAACCGTCGCATTTAATAGGCCGTAAATGAAAAAACAGCCTCGAAATTCGCGTCTGGCACGCTAAACTGCGCACCTTGGCCAAAAAGGCTGAACCGGTGGCGGGACGCGATGTTCCAACACCACGAATTCCTCTAGTGAGTAACGATCATGACCCAAGTCAAACTGACTACCAACTTCGGTGACATCGTCCTCGAACTGAACGCCGACAAAGCCCCGATCACCGTGGCCAACTTCGTTGAGTACGTTAAAGCCGGTCACTACGAAAACACCGTTTTCCACCGTGTCATCGGTAACTTCATGATCCAGGGCGGCGGTTTCGAGCCAGGCATGAAAGAAAAGAAAGACAAGCGCCCAAGCATCCAGAACGAAGCCGACAACGGTCTTTCCAACGACAAATACACCGTCGCCATGGCCCGCACCATGGAGCCGCATTCGGCTTCCGCACAGTTCTTCATCAACGTGGCGGACAACAGCTTCCTGAACCACAGCGGCAAGAACGTTCAGGGCTGGGGCTACGCGGTATTCGGTAAAGTGACCGCCGGCACCGACGTTGTCGACAAGATCAAAGGCGTGGCCACCACTTCCAAGTCCGGCCACCAGGACGTACCGGCAGACGACGTGATCATCGAGAAAGCCGAGATCATTGAGTGATATTGCTGATTTCAGATTTACATCTGGAAGAGGAGCGCCCGGACATTACCCGGGCGTTTCTGGATTTGCTCGCCGGACGCGCCCGCTCGGCGAGTGCGTTGTACATTCTGGGCGACTTCTTCGAGGTGTGGATTGGCGACGACGCCATGACACCCTTCCAGCGTTCCATCTGCCAGGCCCTGCGCGAATTGAGCGACAGCGGCACGGCCATTTTCCTGATGCACGGCAATCGCGACTTCATGTTGGGCAAGGCCTTCTGCAAAGCAGCCGGCTGCACCTTGTTGAAGGATCCGAGTGTCGTGCAGTTCAACGGCGAGCCGGTGCTGCTGATGCACGGCGACAGCCTCTGTACCCGCGACGAAGCCTATATGAAGCTGCGTCGCTACCTGCGCAACCCGATCACCCTGTTCATCCTGCGGCATCTGCCGCTGCGCACCCGGCACAAGCTGGCGCGCAAACTGCGCAGTGAAAGCCGTGCGCAAACGCGGATGAAGGCCAATGACATCGTCGATGTCACGCCCGAAGAGATTCCGCGGATCATGCAGGAATTCGGCGTGAAGACCTTGATCCACGGGCACACCCACCGCCCCGCGATTCACAAGTTGCAGCTTGGCGAGCAAGCGGCCCGGCGCATTGTGCTGGGGGATTGGGATCGTCAAGGGTGGGCATTGCAGGTGGATGAGCAAGGGTTTTCGCTGGCGCCGTTTGATTTCACTCCGCCACCGCCACTGGCAGCACCCGCGAACTGAAGGCTGTAGGAGATCCCTGTGGGAGCGAGCTTGCTCGCGATAGCGGATTAACATCCAACATCTTTTTTGACTGATCCATCGCTATCGCGAGCAAGCTCGCTCCCACATGGGTTCCACTGCGTTTGTCAGTGCCCCGCGGAAGCCTCTGGCCCGGCCTTCGCCGTAAACGGCGGCTTGGCCAGCCAGACAATCAGGATCAGCCCCAGGAACATCCAGCCCAGCAAGGTGAAGTAGTCCACCGTGGACATGATGTACGCCTGGCTGATCACCGTCTGCTCCAGCTGCGTGTAGGCCTTGGCCCCTGCCCCGCCCAGGTGGGTCAGCGCTTCGCGGGTCGCCGGATCGAAGGGGGTGATGCTTTCGGTCAGGTAGGCGTGGTGCTGGTCCGCCCGACGAATCCAGATCCAGGTGGTCAACGACGCCGCGAAACTGCCGCCCAAGGTCCGCAAGAACGTCGCCAGCCCCGAACCGTCGGCAATCTGGTTCGGTGGCAGGTCCGAAAGCAGGATGGTCAGGGTCGGCATGAAGAACAGCGCTACGCCGATCCCCATGAACAGCTGCACCATGGCGATGTGCTGGAAGTCCACTTCATTGGTGAAGCCTGCGCGCATGAAACAGCTCAGGCCGATGGCCAGGAACGCCCCGCCCGCCAGCAGGCGCATGTCGAATTTCGGTGCGTACTTGCCGACAAACGGCGCCAGCAGCACCGGCAGGATCCCCAGCGGGGCCACGGCAAAACCGGCCCAGGTCGCGGTATAGCCCAGCCGCGTTTGCAGCCACTGCGGCAAAATCAGGTTGATCCCGAAGAACCCGGCATAGCCCAGGATCAGCACGATGGTGCCGTAGCGGAAGTTACGATGGGCGAACAGGCGCAGGTTGACCACCGGGTGTTCGTCGGTCATTTCCCAGATCACGAAGAACGCCAGGGCCACCACCGAAATCACCGAGCCGATCACGATGAAGCTGGATTCGAACCAGTCGGCATCATTGCCCTTGTCGAGCACAATCTGCAGAGCCCCGACGCCAATGATCAGCGCGATCAGACCGACGTAATCCATCGGTTGGCGGCTGGTGACCACCGGGCGCTTTTTCATCTGCCGGGTGACCACCCATGCCGCGAACAGGCCGATCGGCACGTTGATGAAGAAAATCCACGGCCAGCTGTAGCTGTCGGTGATCCATCCGCCGAGGATCGGCCCGGCAATCGGCGCGACCACCGTGACCATCGCCAGCAGCGCTAGCGCCAGCCCCCGTTTCGCCGGGGGGTAAACCGCAATCAGCAGGGTCTGGGTCATCGGGTACAGTGGCCCGGCCACTACCCCTTGCAGCACCCTGAAGCCCACTAGCTCCGGCATCGAGGTGGAAATCCCGCACAGGAACGAAGCCAGCACGAACAGCAGCGTCGCCCAGACAAACAGCTTCACCTCGCCGAAACGCCGACTGAGCCAACCGGTCAGCGGCAAGGCGATGGCGTTGCTCACGGCGAACGAGGTGATGACCCAGGTGCCCTGCTCCGAACTCACGCCCAGGTTGCCGGAGATCGTCGGCAGCGCCACGTTGGCGATGGTGGTGTCGAGCACTTGCATGAAGGTCGCCAGCGACAGGCCGATGGTGCTGAGCAACAGGCTGGGCGGTGTGAAAGACGCGTTATTGCTCATCGCAAATCCTTTGAAACTCGGCTAGCGCCGCTAACCCTGTGGGAGCGAGCTGTGGCGAGGGGGCTTGCCCCCCGTTTGAGTGCGCAGCACTCACAAGATCTTCGATACATCGGAAATTTTGGGACTGCTTCGCAGCCCAACGGGGGCAAGCCCCCTCGCCACAGCTCGCTCCCACAATTTCCGGTTGATGACGGACTGGCGAATCAGCGTTGTGCGGTCTTGCTGACCGCGGCGCTGTTGTCGTGGATCAACTGGGTGATCATCGCATCGGCCTCGGTCAGCTGACGGTCGTAGACGCTGGTGCTGAACGAAGCCTTCTGCTGCGGCTGTTGCGCCAGCACCGGCCCGCTCTGGTCGTGCAGGTCCACATCGACCATGGTCGACAGGCCGACCCGCAGCGGATGTTTGGCCAGCTCCTCGGCGTTGACGTGGACTCGCACCGGCACGCGCTGCACGATCTTGATCCAGTTGCCGGTGGCGTTTTGCGCTGGCAGCAAGGCAAACGCACTGCCGGTCCCGGCGCCGAGGCTGTCGATGGTGCCGCTGTATTTGACACTGCTGCCGTACAGGTCCGTCTCGATCTCCACCGGTTGGCCGATGCGCATGTCACGCAACTGGGTTTCCTTGAAGTTGGCGTCGATCCACAGCTGATCCAGGGGAATCACCGCCATCAGCGCGGTACCCGGTTGCACGCGCTGGCCAAGTTGTACAGAACGCTTGGCCACGTAACCGGTCACCGGCGCAATCAAGGTGCTGCGGGCGTTGTTCAGGTAGGCCTGACGCAGTTGCGCGGCGGCGGCCATCACATCCGGGTGCGATGAAACCACGGTGTCATCGACCAGCGCGCTGGTGGTCTTGAGCCTTTGTTCGGCATTGGCCAGGGCGTTTTGCGCCGAGGTCAGGTCGTCGCGGGCGTGAGACAGCTCCTCCTGGGAAATCGCCCCGCCGGCGGCGAGGTTCTTGCGGCGGCTGAAGTTGTCCTGGGCCTTTTGCACTTCGGCTTTCTGGGCGTTGACCTGGGCCTTCATGCCGTCTACATCGCTGTACAAGCCACGCACCTGACGCACGGTACGCGCCAGATTGGCCTGGGCATTTTGCAGACCGATTTCGGCGTCGTTCGGGTCGAAGTTCACCAGCACCTGGCCTTCATGCACCAGATCGCCATCATCGGCGCCGATGCTGACCACGGTGCCGGTGACCAGCGGCGTGATTTCCACCACGTTGCCGTTCACATAGGCGTCGTCGGTGCTTTCGCTCCAGCGCCCGTAGAATTCGTAGTAGGCCCAGACACCCGCGCAACCGAGCACGACGACGGCAGCCAGGACCAGCAGCATGAACTTGCGCTTGCCCGAATTGGGGTTGCCCTGGGTGTTTTCAGGAGGTTGAGTTGTATCGGCAGTGGCCATGACAAGTACCTTGAATTAGTGGGTCAGCGTGGCTGGCGTGGCGTTGGCCGAGGCAATGGCCTCAGGCTGGTAACCGCCGCCCAGCGCCTGCATCAGTTGGATCGACAGGTCAATCTGCTCGGCATTCAGGTTGGCCAGCTGGCGCTGGGCCTGGAGCAATTGCTGCTCGATGCTGAGCACGTCCAGGTAGTTGCCGATGCCGGAACCGTAACGCTGGACCACGGTGTTGTAGGAATCCTGGGCGATGTCGGTGGCGTGCTGCTGGGCAGCGATCTGTCGGCCGATGTCACGCAACTGGTTGACGCTGTCGCTGACATCCCCCAGCGCCTTGACCAGGCTTTTGTTGTACTGCGCCACGGCGAGGTCGTAATCGGCGTCGCGGGAATCGAGGTCGGCGCGCAAGCGGCCACCGTCGAAGATCGGCACAGAGATCGTCGGTGCAATGTTGAAGAAGCGGCTGGCCGAACCAAACATCGCATCGCCCAGCAAGGATTCGGCACCGGCGGCGGCGCTGAGGTTCAGGTTGGGATAGAACCGGGTCTTGCCGGCGTCGATGCTTTTGCTCGCCGCTTCGACCCGCCAGCGCGCGGCCACCAGGTCCGGGCGACGCCCGAGCAACTCGGCCGGCAGCACCGAAGGTAGCGCTACCGCACTCGACTGAAGAATGTTCGGGCGGGCAATTTCATTACCGCGGCCCGGGCCTTTGCCGAGCAGAACGGCCAGGGCAATTTTCGCGCTGTTCAAGCGTTTTTCGGCGTCGATCAGGTTGGCCCGGGAAGTGGCTTCCAGGCTTTCGGTCTGCTGGAACTGGTACTGGCTGTCGATCCCGGCAGTCAGGCGCCGCTGGCTGAGGTCGAGCATTTGCCGGGTGCGTTTGAGGTCTTCGTTGGACAGGTCGTAGACGATGTGCGCCTGACCGAGATCGCTATAGGCCCGGGCGACATCGGCGGCCAGCGTCAGTTGCGCAGCCTGCTGGTCGACTTCGGCGGCGCGAGCCTGGCCGAGGGCCGCTTCCCAGGCATCGCGTTGACCGCCCCACAGGTCGAAGTCGTAGTTGAAACCGGTGCTGATGTTGCGAACGGTGGCGTAAGCGTCACCCTGCCCGAGCGGGTCCTGGTCCCGGGCCAAGCGCGAACGGCTGACACCAGCGCTGGCATCCAGGGTCGGCATCCGCGCAGCGTCAGCGGCGTAGGCTGCGGCGCTGGCCTGATGGGCACGGGCATCGGCGATCTGCATGTCCGGGCTGTCGCGCAGGGCCTCGCGGATCAGGTCATCGAGTTGCGGGTCGCCGAGGCTTTTCCACCAGTCGCTTTTTGGCCAGGCCGCGGGGGACAACGTCACACCACTGAGGGATTGCCCGGCCTTGAGGGTCTTCGCGTCGAGGCTGACGCCTTCGGTTTTCAGGCCGCTGTAACTGGCGCAACCGGCGACGCTCATGGCCAACAGCACCAGGCTCAAGCCGGTACGCAAGGGGTTACTGCTCATTTGTCACCTACCCGCAGCAGCGTGATCGCGTCACCGGCTGCCACCAAAATTTTCTTCAGGATCAACTCCAGGGTTTTCAGTTCTTCCGGAGTGATGGCACCGGCCAGTTCATTCATGGCTTCGGCGCCGATGTGCGGCAACCGCCCGGCGAGCTTCTGCCCTTCTTCCGTGAGCACAAGCTGCACCTGGCGGCGATCTGCCTCGGAGCGTTGGCGGGCAAGGAAACCTTTCTGTTCCAGACGATCGAGCATGCGCGTCATCGAGCCGCTGTCCAGGGACAGGTGACGGCATAACTCGCCCGGCGAATCGACGCCGTACTGGGCGATGATGATCAACACCTTGAACTGCGCGGCGGTGATGCCGTGGGGTTCCATGTGGGTGTCGATGATCCGGTCCTTGAGCAGCGCGGCACGCCCGAGCAACAGGCCGAGATGGCAATTCTGGAAATCTTCCGGGGAGAAATGTTTCATCTGACCACCAATTAGCTGCCTAGGCAGTGAATGTATGTCAAGATGTTACTGCCTAGGCAGCGAATGTCAACGTAATAGTTAGCATGCTTGGTAAATAGTTGATCAATGGCGTCGGGATTTGTTGCGGCCACACTGACGCCATCGCGAGCAAGCTCGCTCCCACAGGGATCGCACTGGACCTTGTGGGAGCGAGCTTGCTCGCGATGGGGGCAACTCGGTTTTAACGAAAACGCAGGCCTAGAAATCCCGCTTGTAGAAGATGTCCAGCGAACTGGCCACGCCGCCGGCGGCTTCGAGGTAGACCCTCTTGCTCAGTTTGTAGCGCAGGGCAATGGTATTGGCCGGTTCGAACACGCCGACGCCATAGCGCAGGCTGAGCTTCTCGGAAATATTGCCGCTGGCCACCACACTGGTGGCATCTCCACTGCCCTGGGTGTCCAGCTGGAAGTCCTGGATGCCCAGGTTCTTGGCGATGCCGCTGGTCACCCCGGAGCTACCCATCAAGCCCAACCCGAGGGCCGCCTGGGCGAGCATGTTGTTGTCTTCGCCATTGCTGCTCAGCGGACGCCCGAGCACCAGATAGGACAGGGCCTGCTCCTGGCTCATGGCCGGTTCGGAAAAGATCTGCGTGGTCGGCTGCTCGGCGCTGCCACTCAAACGAATGCCGGCGATGATGTCGTCGGTCTTGCGAATGGCCTCGATGTCCAGGTACGGCTGATCGATGGGACCTGCGAACAGCAAGCGTGCCCGGCGCACCGATAGCCGCTGGCCGTAGGCGCGATATCGTCCATCGTTGAGCCACAGCTCGCCACGGGTGTCCATGTTGTCGCCGATGTGCACATGCCCCTGCACATTCGCGGTCAGGCCAAATCCTGCAAAGCTCAGCTTGTCCTCACCGACCAGCACTTCGATGTCCATTTTCATTGCCAGCGGCGGCTTGCCCTCCTCGGTCTGCTGACCGACGATCACCGTGTCATCGGAGACCTTGACCGTCGATGGCGGCAATTCACGAATGGTGATGTCGCCCCTGGGCACCAGCACTTTGCCGGCGATGGCCAACTCATCGCCCTTCATCGAGATTTTCAGGTCAGGCGCGACTTCCAGCTTGGCGTAAGGCTCGACGGTGACTGGCAACTGCGAACCCTTGAGCGCCAGATCCACCACCAGCGCCTGGCCCCACGCGACGTTGCCGTTCAGGCTGCCATGCCCGGCCTTGCCGCTGTCCCAGCCACCGTTCAGTTGCACGCTTTCACCGGCGATGAGCGCCTGGAGGTGCAGATTTTTCAGCTCCATTGGTAATTCAGGACCGGAGATCTGACCGTCGCTGAGTTGCAGGCTGCCATTGACCTGCGGTGCCAGCAGCCCACCGGAAATCGTGCCGCTGCCATTCAAGCGCCCGGTCAGTTTCTCGACCATCGGCACGAACGGTCGCGCCACCGACAGGTCCAGCCCGCTCAAGCGGAACGAGCCGCTCAACGGTTTGTTCTTCGGCAACGGATTGAGCTGCGCCTGCACCATCAGCTCGCCGAGTTTGCCACCGACGAAGTTGAGCTCGGTGTCGATGCGCTTGGGCGTGAGTTTGCTGGTGAGTTTCAGGGTCTGGTACGGGAAGTCCAGCCACTGATCCTTGTCCTTGATGCGCAACGTGCCGCCGCCGGCATCGACGCTGACCTGGCCGTTCGGGCCACTGGCCGGCAGGTCCAGTTGCAGGTCGGCGTTGAGCCGGCCCTGCCAGGCGAAATCCTTCGGCAACCACTGCGCGAGGCTGTCGATCGGGAATTGCTTGAGGTGATAACGCAGCTTCGGCTCGGGCATCAGGCGCGCGTCTTCACCGCAGAGGCTGGCCTGGCCGGAGGCCCAGCAATGGGCGCCAAAGGTGATTTTGCCGTCCGCCAGGCGTTCGAGTTTCGCCGGCCCTTGCAGCTTCCAGTCCTGGCCACCGGCCTGGATATCACCGCTGGCCAGGCGTCCGCGCCAATTGCCTTTGTCCAGCGCACCGTCCAGACCCAGCGCCAGTTTCAGCTTCGGCCCTTGCAGATCGAGGTTCAGCTTCTGGTTCTTGATATCGCCCTGGCCGCTGGCGGTCAGGGTTCCCAGTGAAGTGTCACCGGCCCGGATGCCGCTGCCCTTGAGGTCGACTTTCGCCCGTTGCGCACTGTCCAGCGTGGCGTCCAGGTTCAGGCTTTGCAGGCGATTGTCCTGGAAAGCCAGTTGCGAACCTTGCAGGTCAAGCTTGCCTTGGGGCGCCTTGAGTGTGCCGGCGACATCCACGCGGCCATTGAGCTGGCCCCGCAGTTGCGGCCAGAGCTGGGCCAGGCGCGGCAACTTGAGATCGATCTGGCCGGCGAGTTTCTGTTGCAGGCTGCCTTTGCCGCTGATGCTGTTGTCGCCGAGGCGAACTTGCAGGGTATTGAGGTTCCATTGCTCGCCACGGCCATCGGCCTTGGCCTGGATCACTGCTGGCTGACCGCGCAGTTTGCCCTTGAGGTCCAGGTCGGCATTGAGGCTGAGCACCTCGTTCTTCATCTCACCCGTGCTGCGCAACGGCCCGGCCAGTGTGCCCGGCAGCTCCGCGACCCAGTACGCCGGGTTGATCGCCGACAGGTCCAGCGCGGTGTCCCAGGCAATGCCGTCGGCAAATTGCAGGTTCAGGTGCCCTTCAGCCTTGCCCTGCCCAGCCTGGAGTTGAATCTGTTGCAGGTAGATTTTCGTCAGATCGCCCGCGAAAGGGCTGGCCAGGGTGAAGGCGCCGGCCGGACCATCCGCCGCCGCGGCGAAATGCCCGAGGTACTTGCCGTCGGTGTAAGAGACTTCGCCGGTGAACGTGCGAAGCGCTACCTGCGGCTCGTCGATGAGCGGATAGAGCCTGTGCCACGGGAAATCCAGCCAGTCGATCTTCGCCTCGGCGCTCAAGCCCTTGCTCCAATCCAGCTGTCCGGTGAGCTTGAGGCTTTGCTTGTCGTTGGCGGTCAGGTCCAGCGCGGCGATCTGCGCGCCCTTGGCGTCGACCTTGCCTTGCAGCGCCAGGGTGACGGGCCCTTGCTCGGCGGGCAGTGTGGCTTTGCCGAGCAGCGCGTAGCCGTTCTTCAAGTCGCCTGCCCCCGTGAGTTCAAGCTGATTGAGTTGCAGGGTGTCCGGCAGATCGGCGCTGGGCTTGAAGCCATCGGCGGTGATCCGCACCTTGGCCGGCAGGTTTTCCACCAGCGGTTGCAGTTCGCCGGTCAGTTGCCCGTTGAGGTAACCGCTGCTGTCGGCGTTCAGGTTCAGGGTCTTGAGCAGGTCGCCGTCGACTTTCAGCGCCAGCGCCAGGGGGGCAGGTGTCGACAACAGGGTCAGCTTGCCGGAGGCGCTGAGGGGCCAGTTGCCGGAGGGCTGCAACAGGCCGGACAGGTTCAAGCTCAGGTCATCGCGCTGCAACGACACTGCGTCGATCTTCAAACCGGCCGTCGTCCAGTGCGCCGCCAGTTGCAGGCCCTTGAGCTCTTCGCTGCCGTTGAACAACAGGCTGCCGACCTTGATCTCTCCCAGTTCGAGGGCCAACGGTAACTTCAGCTCCGGAAGCGTGATCGGGCCGCTGCCTGGCTCTTCGGCACCCGGAGGGAACGTCAGGCTGACCTGATCGGCCTGCAATTGCTCGATGCACAGGGTCATGCGGGTCAGGCACAACGGCGACCAGGCGAAAATCACCTTGCTTAGTTCAACCCGGTTGCTGTCCTGCTGCCACAGCACCCGGTCGGCACTCCACTGCCCGCCCAGCCGGCCCTGGAAGTTTTCCAGGGTCAAGCCCGGCACGAAACCCAATGCCCAGCGGCTGCCTGTCGCCGTGCCCAGCACCGTGGCCAGCGTCAGGACAACCACTGCCAGCAGCGCCGCCATCGTCAGCAGTGTTGCTTTCAAACCACGCTTCAAAGCTCAGGCCCCATGGAAAAGTGCAGTCGAATACCGCCATCGTCGTCCAGCGCGTGGGCCAGGTCGAGGCGGATCGGCCCCACCGGCGATACCCAGCGCACGCCGATACCGACGCCGGTCTTGAGGTTCGGCAGTTCGAGCGTGTTGAAGGAGTTGCCCTGATCGACAAAGGTCGCGATCCGCCATTTTTCGGCGATGGAATACTGATACTCCGCGCTGGCGGCGAGCATGTAGCGGCCACCAATGCGGTCGCCGTCGGAGTTTTCCGGGGACAGGCTCTGATAGTCGTAGCCACGCACGCTCTGATCGCCACCAGCGAAGAAGCGCAGCGATGGCGGCACCGATTTGAAGCCGTTGGTGGCACTGCCGCCGACCTGCACCCGCCCGAGGAGGCGGTGTTTATCGAACACCGTGGTCAGGCCTTTGACCAATGCCGTGCCGTAGAGCACGTTGCTGTCGGAACCCAGACCTTCCTTGGCCACTTTGGATTCGAATTGCAGGCGATAGCCGTTGTGCGGGTCGATGCGGTTGTCGCTTTTGAGGTACGAATAGCTCACACCGGGCATCAGCAAGGTACTGAGTCCCGAGTCATCGCCCAGTTGGTAATCCTCGCGCTGCCACTTCAGCGACACCACCCGTTGCCAGCCGCTGGGCAGTTTGCTGTGCCACTCGGGGCCGAGGGTCAGCAGCTTGCTGTGGCTGTCCTTATCGGCGATTTCTTCATTCTGGTAGCCACCGGCAAAACGCAGTTTGTCGGTCAGTGGCGGGTCCAGCGGAATGTCGTAGAACAGCCCGACGTTTTGCCGAGGTGCCGAGACTTCGGTTTCCCAGCCATAACTGTGCCCTTGCGCGTTGACCCAGTGCCGGGTCCAGTTGGCCTTGGCCCGCGGGCCGACGTCGGTGGAGACCCCCAGGCCCAGGCCCATGGTCCGCGGCTTGCGGGTTTCGAGCTTGACGTCCACCGGGATCGCCTCGTCCCTGGACGCCGTGGGTGCCGCGTCCACGCGCACGCCTTCGAAGTAGCCGCTCGATTGCAGGTTCTGGTTGAGTTCGGCGATCAGTTCCGAGTCATACGGCGTGCCGGTCTTGAACGGCACCATGCGTTGCAGCAACTCGTCATCGAACGGCGTATCGCCCTCGAAACTGACCTTGCCCAAGGTATAGCGCGGACCGCTTTCATAGATCAGTTCGATATCGGCGACGCCGGCACGGGGGTCGACCGACAGTTTTGAACGGGTGAAACGGCCGCTGAAAAAGCCATAACGCGAAGCCTGATTCTGGATCAGGCGCTTGGCGTCCTCGTAATGCCCATGGTTGAGCACGGCGCCGGGCTTGAGCGCGTCGCTTTTGGGAATTCGAAAGGACTTGAGGGAGGCTGCCGGACCGTCGACACGTACCGTGACGTTGCGCAAGTGCACCGGCTCGCCGGGGTCGACCGTCAACACCAGGCGCGGCTTTTCGCCGCCCTTCACTTCACTGTCGATGTGCGGCTGATAATAGCCCAAGGCCTGGGCGGCCTTGCGCGCCTGTTCTTCGGCGCCACGGCTGAAGCGCAGCAACGCTTCTTCATCGCGATCGCCGAGGCTGCCGATATAGCCTTCGATATTGGCTTTCAGCTCGTCATTGGACGGTTTGATCCGTACATCCAATTCGCTTTGTGCCAGCGCTGCGCAGCTGGTCATCAGCATCAGCACACCGCTGGTAATTCTTCCTGGAAACTTCATAGGCGCGGATGCTATCACGAGCATGGATCATGAACATGGAAGCGTGATAGAGCCTGACATGCAAAGAAAGTTCGCCGTTCAAGCGGTTGCAGTATGTAACACCTGGGGATTGGGGTGAAAAAACACGTGCTCGCGAATCGGTCCTACGGCAACTTCACCGATTTCCTGATAGCCCTGGCGCTTATAGAACTCCAGGTAGCGAGGGTTCCCGGTATCGAGGATCACGCCCTGTGAATTTTCATCCACTGCGCACCAGTTGTGCACGGCTTGCAATAGTTGTTCACCGAAATGTTTGCCCTGGAACTGCGGATGAACCCCCAGCAACGGCAGGACGTGCACCGATTCATTCGGCACACAGGCCTCCACGGCCGCGTGATATTCGAGGTAGCGACGGGTGCAGCGAAATCCCGTACTGAGCACCATGCGCAGGCGCCAGGCCCAACTTTCGGTGACGCCGAGGCGACGTTGCGGCGGTGCGATCAGGGCGATGCCAATCAAGCGGTCGTTGACCAGCAGGCCGATGGCCGGCAGGTCCTGAAAAAAATGCTGGGTCACCAACTCGCGCACGGTGGCGCGAACCCGCTGTTCGTAGCCGGGGCGCTCGGCTTCGAACAGATAGCCGAAGGTCGGCTCGTGTCGATAAGCCTGGTACAGCAACGAACGCGCTTCGCGGCCGTAGCCGCTGTCGAGCATGTGAACATCGGCGATGGCGGTCGAGGTTTCGGGCATGACGGTTGATCTCCCCGGCACAGCTCGGGTGGCTGCGCTCTTGTTGTTACGAGCCTGTTGGCGCTGACACAGTTCCTTACAGATCCGCAATCAGTGTAGGCAATGAAACCGCCTTTGCTTTTGTGGGAGCGAGCTTGCTCGCGATGAGGCCATCACTATCGACGCAAAGCTGACAGGCAAAACTGAATCCCCTCACCCCACACTGGCCCGATTCCCACATGTCAGCTAGCATCGCCCTTTTGCCAGGACTGCCGACCATGAAGATCGTCTCCTTCAACATCAACGGGCTGCGCGCCCGCCCCCATCAGCTGGCGGCGCTGATCGAAAAGCACCAGCCCGATGTGATCGGCTTGCAGGAAACCAAGGTCCACGACGAACAGTTCCCGCTGGCCGAGGTGCAGGCCCTGGGTTATCACGTGTACTTCCACGGGCAAAAAGGCCATTACGGCGTCGCCCTGCTCTCGCGCCAGGAGCCGCTGGCCCTGCATAAAGGTTTCGCCACCGACGAAGAAGACGCCCAACGACGCTTCATCTGGGGCACCTTCGCCGACGCCAATGGCGTGCCGGTGACCATCATGAACGGTTATTTCCCACAGGGCGAAAGCCGCGACCACCCGACCAAGTTCCCGGCCAAGCAGCGTTTCTACGGCGATTTGCAGCAATTGCTGGAAAGCCAGTTCAAGAACGACCAGCCGCTGGTGGTGATGGGCGATGTGAACATTTCCCCGGAAGACTGCGACATCGGCATCGGCCCGGACAACATGAAGCGCTGGCTGAAAACCGGCAAGTGCAGCTTCCTGCCGGAAGAGCGCGAGTGGATGGCCCGTCTGAAGAACTGGGGCCTGGTCGACAGTTTCCGTCACTTGAACCCGGACGTGACCGACACCTTCAGCTGGTTCGACTATCGCAGCCGTGGCTTCGAAGACGAGCCCAAGCGTGGCCTGCGCATCGACCTGATCCTCGCCTCCCACGGCCTGTTGCCACGGGTGAAGGCCGCCGGTGTGGACTATGAACTGCGAGGCATGGAAAAACCTTCGGACCATGCGCCGATCTGGCTTGAGTTGAGCTGATTCAGGACCAACAACAATCCCCTGTGGGAGCGAGCTTGCTCGCGATAGCAGTCTTACATTCAACATCGATATTGAATGTAAAGGCCCCATCGCGAGCAAGCTCGCTCCCACAGGGGACCACCACTGCAATTTGTCATTTTTCGGAAACCTTACTGACTTAATCTCCCGACACCTCCTTTGGCTATATATGGTGCCGGCATGATGCTGCGCGTGTTGTTCCTGTTGATGCTGTGCACGGGCTTGCCGCAGGCGGCCTCGGCCGTCGACTTGCCGACACCCGAACACGGCCCGGCGCTGCGGATTCAGGGTTCCAACACCATCGGTGCGGCATTGGGGCCGGCGCTGGTAGAGGGTCTGTTGAGTGAACAGGGCCTGCGCAAGATCCGCCGTGAAACCCCGGACACCGCCAACGAACTGCGCATCGTCGGCGAAACCGTTCAGGGCCGTCGGGTCGTGGTGGAGGTAGCGGCCCATGGTTCCAGCACCGGTTTCACTGCACTCAAAGCAGCCAGCGCCGATCTGGCCGCCTCGTCGCGCCCGATCAAGGACAGCGAACTGGCCAGCCTGCAATCGCTCGGCGACCTGAAAAGCCCGAGCGCCGAACAGGTCATTGCCATCGATGGCCTGGCGATCATCCTTCATCCGGACAATCCGCTGAACCAACTCGACACCGTGCAACTGGCGCGCATTTTCAGTGGCGAGGTGAAGAGCTGGGAAGACATTGGCGGTCGCGGCGGGCCGATTCATCTGTATGCACGGGATGATCAGTCCGGGACCTACGACACCTTCAAGGAACTGGTCCTCAGCGGCCACGGGAAAACCCTCGGCAGTGCGGCGAAGCGCTTCGAGTCCAGCGAACAACTGTCCGATGCGGTCAGCGCGGACCCGCAAGGCATCGGTTTCATCGGTTTGCCCTACGTGCGCCAGGCTAAAGCCGTGGCCATTATCGACGGTCAATCGCAAGCCATGCCGCCGCTCAACAGCCTGATTGCCACGGAAGATTATCCGCTGTCCCGTCGGCTGTTCTTCTATCTGCCACCCAACGGGAAAAATCCCTGGGCCAATGCCCTGGTGGCGTTTGCCCAAAGCACTAAGGGTCAGGCCATTGTGGCCGCCAACGGTTTTATTGCCCAAACCGTCCAGGCCATGGCCGTTACCCCCAATGCGTTGATGCCAGAGGGTTATCAGGCGCTAAGCAGACATGCTCAACGGTTGTCGGTGAACTTCCGTTTCGAGGAAGGCAGCGCCACCCTGGACAACAAGGCCCGACAAGACCTGTGGCGGGTGCTCGACTATATAAAGCAGCACGACAAAACGGCTGGGCAAGTGACGCTGGTGGGGTTTGGCGATGCCAAGAGCGACCCGGCGCGCGCCGATCTGTTGTCGAAGCTGCGGGCCATGGCGGTACGGCGGGAGTTGGTGAAGAGCGGCGTGGTGTTTCGCGAGATACGCGGATTCGGTGCCGAAATGCCGGTGGCGGCCAATAGCGCCGATGAGGGAAGGATCAGGAATCGGCGGGTTGAGGTTTGGGTGTATTGAACTGAAATGCGAACAAATGTGGCGAGGGGGCTTGTCGGAACGCCGCACCGCCCCGTTCGGCTGCGAAGCAGTCGCGAATCATCCACCGCGTTGCATCAGAGCCAACACGGTGAATGGATTCAAGCCCGCTTCGCGGTCCAACGGGGGCAAGCCCCCTCGCCACAAATACTCACGGCCCACAAATTCTTTGCGGTCTTATTGCCCGCTACGCATCATCTCTTTCGGCACATATTTGCCGATTTCGAACTTGCCGATTGCCGCACGGTGCACTTCGTCCGGGCCGTCGGCCAGGCGCAGGGTGCGTTGCATTGCATACATATAGGCCAGCGGGAAATCGTTGGAAACCCCTGCCCCGCCATGGATCTGGATCGCCCGGTCGATCACCCGCAATGCCACGTTTGGCGCGACGACCTTGATCTGCGCGATCTCGCTTTTCGCCACTTTGTTGCCGACGGTGTCCATCATGTACGCCGCTTTCAACGTCAGCAGGCGTGCCATGTCGATTTCCATCCGCGAGTCGGCGATCTTGTCGATGTTGCCGCCCAGGCGTGCCAGAGGCTTGCCGAACGCCGTGCGGTTCACCGAGCGCTTGCACATCAGTTCCAGGGCGCGCTCGGCCATGCCGATCGAACGCATGCAATGGTGAATCCGGCCAGGGCCAAGGCGACCTTGAGCAATTTCGAAGCCGCGTCCTTCGCCCAGCAGGACGTTTTCGTATGGCACCCGTACGTTTTCGAAATGCACTTCGGCGTGCCCATGAGGTGCATCGTCGTAACCGAACACCGGCAGTGGACGCACGATCTTCACACCGGGCGCATCCACCGGCACCAGAATCATCGAGTGCTGGGCGTGACGTGGCGCATCCGGATTGCTCAGGCCCATGAAAATCAGGATTTTGCAGCGCGGGTCGCAAGCACCCGAGGTCCACCATTTCTTGCCGTTGATCACCCACTCGTCGCCATCGCGCACGGCACGAGCAGCCATGTTGGTGGCGTCGGAGGACGCGACATCCGGTTCGGTCATGGCGAACGCCGAGCGGATCTCGCCGCGCAGCAGCGGTTCGAGCCAGCGTTGTTTCTGCTCTTCGTTGGCGTAACGCACCAGCACTTCCATGTTGCCGGTGTCCGGTGCCGAGCAGTTGAACGGCTCTGGCCCCAGCAGCGAGCGGCCCATGATTTCCGCCAGTGGCGCGTATTCGAGGTTGGTCAGGCCGGCACCCAGTTCGGACTCAGGCAGAAACAAATTCCACAGGCCTTCGGCCTTGGCCTTGAGTTTCAGTTCTTCCATGATCGCCGTCGGCTGCCAGCGATCGCCCTCGGCGACCTGGCGCTCGAACACGGCTTCGGCGGGATAGACGTAGGTGTCCATGAACGCTGTTACGCGCTCACGCAGTTCCTGAACCTTGGGCGAATAAGCGAAATCCATGAGCGAGATACCTTCTTGGGGGAGGTTGTTTTAGGTCATGTATCGATGCTAGAACAGCGTTGATAATTTACCTAGCCTATTCTCGGCGTGTATAAACATTCATCACCGATATATGATCGGCTGATCGTCACGGTCAGCCCGCCCACACAATAAGAGAGCCGCGTAATGAATCTGAGCAAGGTCGATCTCAACCTTTTCATCGTCTTCGACGCGATCTACACCGAAGCCAACCTGACCCGCGCCGGGCAGATTGTGGGCATTACCCAGCCAGCGGTGTCGAACGCTCTGGCCCGGTTGCGCGAGACCTTCAACGACCCGTTGTTCGTGCGCACAGCCCAGGGCATGGTGCCCACGCCCATGGCGCAGAACATCATCGGCCCGGTACGCAACGCGCTCTCGCTGCTGCGCGTGTCGGTGCAGGAAAGCCGCATTTTCAACCCGCAGCAAGCGGTCAAGACCTATCGCATCAGCATGACCGACCTGACCGAAGCGGTGATCCTGCCGCCGCTGTTCCAGCGCCTGCGCCGCCTGGCTCCGGCGGTGATCATCGAAAGCTTCCTGTCCAAACGTCGCGAAACCACCAAGGAACTGGCCGCCGGTCGCCTCGACTTCGCGGTGGATGCGCCGCTCAACACCGACCCGCAGGTGCGTCACGTCAAGTTGATGGAGGACCGCTACGTGTGCGCCATGCGCAAGGGGCATCCGCTGGCGGGCAAGGAAAAACTCACACTGGACGATTACCTGAGCCTGACCCACATCCATATTTCCAGTCGTCGCAGCGGCCTCGGCTATGTCGACCTGGCGCTGGGCAAGATGGGCATCCAGCGCAAGATCGCCCTGCGCTCCCAGCATTACCTGATGGCCTCGCAAGTGTTGCAGCAGACCGACATGGTCATGACCGTACCGGAACGCTTCGCCCGTCGTAACGATTTGCACGCCTTTTATCTGCCGGTCAACGATGTACCGCCGGTGGAAACCCACCTCTACTGGCACGAAAGCACTGACCAGGACCCGGCGAACCGCTGGATGCGCGAGCAGATGATCGAGTTGTGCCAGCAGGTGACGGCGCAGGAGAAAAAGCTCGAGAAGGTGTAGGGCTTGATACCGAGGTGCCCCCATCGCGAGCAAGCTCGCTCCCACAGTAGGTATCCAGCGAACACAATACTTGTGTCCGACACAGATCCCTGTGGGAGCGAGCTTGCTCGCGATGAGGCCCTTCTCCACACCGGAAAAACCTGCCACTTGACGTAAACGTCAACCTGCCATTAGCTTAGCGCCATGACCTTTTGCGAGCGCGTCCATGAGCAGCCAGACCTACAGCATTTCCGATCTCGCCCGCGAGCTCGACATCACCACCCGTGCCATTCGCTTTTATGAAGAGCAAGGCCTGCTCAGCCCCGAGCGCCGTGGCCAGGAACGCATTTACTCGCCCCGCGACAAGGTCAGCCTGAAGCTGATCCTGCGGGGCAAGCGCATCGGTTTCTCCCTGGCTGAATGCCGCGAGCTGATCGAGCTCTACGATCCGTCCAGCGGTAACACCAAACAGTTGCACAGCATGCTGGCGAAAATCAGCGAGCGCCGGGAACAGCTTGAACAGCAAATGCTGGACATCGAACAGATGAAACTGGAACTCGATACCGCCGAAGAGCGCTGCGTGCAGGCGCTGGAGCAGACGCTCAAAAGCCAGGAAGTCATTCAGTAAAACCCGACCCCTTGTAGGAGCGAGCCTGCTCGCGATGGTCGTTAACGATAACGCGTGTTTGCTGGATAAACACGGTGCCTGGGAGCCCATCGCGAGCAGGCTCGCTCCTACAGGGTTCTCCGAACAATCAGCACAGGTCGAACCCCATGCCCCTCCCCACCCACGTACGCATTGTCGAAGTCGGCCCACGCGACGGCCTGCAAAATGAAGCCCAACCCATCAGTGTTACCGATAAGGTGCAACTGGTCGACGCACTGACCGCAGCCGGGCTCGGCTATATCGAAGTCGGCAGTTTCGTTTCGCCCAAGTGGGTGCCGCAGATGGCCGGCTCCGCCGAGGTCTTCGCGCAGATCCAGCGCAAACCTGGTGTGGTCTACGGCGCGCTCGCCCCCAACCTGCGCGGTTTCGAAGATGCCCTCGCCGCCGGGGTCAAGGAAGTGGCCGTGTTTGCGGCGGCGTCCGAAGCGTTTTCCCGGCGCAACATCAATTGCTCGATCAGCGAAAGCCTGGAGCGTTTCGGGCCGATCATGGACGCCGCCAGACAACATGAGGTGACTGTGCGCGGGTATGTGTCCTGCGTGCTGGGCTGCCCCTATGAAGGTCATGTCGCCCCGGAGCAGGTCGCCATGGTCGCCCGCGAGCTGTATGCCATGGGCTGCTATGAGGTCTCGCTGGGGGACACCATCGGCACCGGCACCGCTGGCGCAACCCGCAAGATGTTTGAAGTGGTATCGAAGGAGGTGCCCCGGGAGAAACTCGCCGGGCACTTCCACGACACCTACGGCCAGGCTGTGGCCAACATCTACGCCAGCCTGCTGGAAGGCATCTCGGTGTTCGACAGCTCCATCGCAGGTCTCGGCGGCTGCCCCTACGCCAAGGGCGCCAGTGGTAACGTCGCCACCGAAGACGTGGTTTACCTGCTCAACGGCCTGGGCATCGACACCGGAATCGACCTCGACGCCTTGATGCTCGCCGGCCAGCAGATTTGCACGGTATTGGGTCGCCCTACCGGCTCCCGCGTGGCCAAGGCCCGCAGCGCACAGTGAGTGCACTGAGTGTGTCCGGGTGTTACCGCTGTGTCTGAAACGTGGGCACAAGCGAGTAACACGGAAACAAATTGTAGGGTTTTGCCTGAGGCGCAAAACCCTACAAATTTTCAAACCATTGATTTTAAAGGCTTTTATAAAGTTGGCACGCCTCCTGCTATATCTATCGCATAACAAGAATAAAAAAATTGCGGAAAACCTAATAAAAACAAGACGTAACGACTCTGACATAACAAAAACAACACGGCAGAGACGCAGCTAACAGATTTTTTTGGAGAAGATGTGCTTTTCAGGGTGCTTTTCGGAGTTACCCGCAACCGGGCAGAGAATAATAAAACTACCTTCAGGTAGCTCCCGAACTGGTTGGATCGCTTAGCGAGAAAGTAGATCAGCGCTCAAAAAAATACGTTTGCTCTTGATCCCGAATGGGGATCGCCAAAAACAGCGGTAAAGGGCAACGGTTGCCAAAAACAAAAACAGACCGACCCTCAATAATAAAAAAAGAGCACGCGCAACAAAAATTAAAGGGGAGCTTCGGCTCCCCTTTGTGCTGTCTGCGATTCTGAAAATTCTTCAAGACACTGTGGGAGCGAGCTTGCTCGCGATGGCGGTGGATCAGTCAGCACAAATGTTGAATGTCACACCCTCATCGCGAGCAAGTTCGCTCCCACAGGTTTCCTCTTCACTCCTGCTTTTCGCGCAACTCCTCGATACTGATCTCGCGCATCCGGAATTTCTGGATCTTGCCAGTCACCGTCATCGGAAACTCCTCGACGAACTTGAAGTAGCGCGGCGTCTTGAAGTGCGCAATGCGCTCCTTGCACCAGGCTTGCAGCTCTTGCTCGGTGGCGCTGTGGCCGGGGTGGAACTTGATCCAGGCGACGATCTCTTCGCCGTAGCGCGAGCAGGGAATGCCGATCACCTGCACGTCCGCAACGGCCGGATGAGTGAAGAAAAATTCTTCCAGCTCCCGCGGGTAAATATTCTCACCACCACGGATGATCATGTCCTTGTTGCGCCCGGCAATGCACACGTAACCCTCGTCGTTCATGCTCGCCAGGTCACCGGTATGCATCCACCCAGCCTGATCGATGGCGTCCGCCGTGCCTTCAGGGTTGTTCCAATAGCCGAGCATCACGCTGTAACCGCGGGTGCATAGCTCACCGATGGTGCCACGCGGCACCAGGTTGCCCGCTTCGTCGATGATCTTGCTTTCCAGTTGCGGCTGGGTGCGGCCGACGGTGGTCACGCGCAGTTCCAGGTCGTCTGAAGGACCGGTCTGCAACGACACCGGACTGGTTTCCGTCATGCCGTAGGCAATCTGCACTTCGCTCATGTGCATTTCGCTGATGACCCGGCGCATCACCTCGATAGGACAGGTTGCGCCCGCCATGATCCCGGTGCGCAGGCTCGACAGGTCGAACCCGGCACGCTGAGGTTGATCGAGCATGGCGATGAACATGGTCGGTACGCCGTACAGCGCGGTGGCCTTTTCTTCGGCCACGGTGCCCAGGGTCAGCAACGGATCGAACGCGTCGTTCGGGTAAATCATCGTACTGCCATGGGTGATGCAGCCAAGATTGCCCATGACCATGCCGAAGCAGTGATACAGCGGCACCGGGATCACCAGGCGATCGGCCACCGTCAAGCCCAGGCTTTCGCCAACCATGTAACCGTTGTTGAGAATGTTGTAGTGACTGAGGGTCGCGCCCTTAGGAAAACCGGTGGTGCCAGAGGTGTACTGGATGTTCACCGCCTGATCGAAATGCAGGCTTTCCTGACGCTCGCGCAATTGTTCAGGAGACACGCTGCCAGCCAGATCCGTCAGTTGCGACCAGGGCAGGAAACCGCTGGGCGGCTGCACATCCAGGCTGATCACGCCGCGCAACTCCGGCAACCGCTCGCTGAGCAATTTGCCGATGGACTGCTCTGCCAGTTCCGGCACCAGGCCCTGCACCATGGCGTGATAGTTCGAGGTCTTGAAGGCCCCGGCACACACCAGCCATTGGCAGCCGGATTGCTTCAACACGTATTCGAGTTCGGAACTGCGATACGCCGGATTGATGTTGACCAGGATCACGCCGATTTTCGCGGTGGCAATTTGGCTGATGCACCACTGCGCACAGTTCGGCGCCCAGATGCCGAGGCGGTCCCCGGCTTGCAGCCCCAGCGCCAGCAGTGCCCTGGCGTGCAGGTCCGCGGCCTCGGCCAATTGCCGCCAGGTGTAACGCAGCTGTTGATGGCGCACCACCAGCGCCTCCCCGTCCGGGTACTGCGCAACCGTGTTGTCGAACGCCTGGCCGATGGTCATCGCCAGCAAGGCTTTGTCCTGGGAACCACGGGTGTAACTGCGTTGCGGGCTTGCACTGGGTTGATCCATGACGACCCCTATTGTCTTTATTTTGTAGGAGCGAGCTCGCTCGCGAAGAACGTCAAGGCACCGCGTTTATCCAGACAACACGGGTTATCGTTGACGTCCTTCGCGAGCAAGCTCGCTCCTACAGAATCACCCAAGTTGACGTTTACGTAAAGGGTGATTGACAGCCATTCGTCACAGGCTTACGTTAACGTAAAGGTGAGAACCCATTGACAGTCTCACCAACCGACAAAAAAGCCAAAAGGTGACCCATGAACTATCCATCCCTGAACTTTGCCCTCGGTGAAACCATCGACATGCTGCGCGATCAGGTTCAGTCCTTCGTCGCCAAGGAGATCGCCCCGCGCGCCGCTCAGATCGACATCGACAACCTGTTCCCCGCCGACCTGTGGCGCAAATTCGGTGACATGGGCCTGCTGGGCATTACCGTGCCGGAAGAGTACGGCGGTGCCGGCCTGGGTTACCTGGCCCACGTGGTGGCCATGGAAGAAATCAGCCGTGGCTCGGCTTCGGTGGCGTTGTCCTACGGCGCGCACTCCAACCTGTGCGTCAACCAGATCAACCGTAACGGCAACCACGAGCAGAAATCCAAATACCTGCCGAAGCTGATCAGCGGCGAGCACATCGGCGCTTTGGCCATGAGCGAACCGAATGCCGGGTCCGACGTGGTGTCGATGAAACTGCGTGCCGATAAACGCGGCGACAAGTACGTGCTCAACGGCAGCAAGACCTGGATCACCAACGGTCCGGACGCCAACACCTACGTGATCTATGCCAAGACCGACCTGGAAAAAGGCCCTCACGGCATCACCGCCTTCATCGTTGAGCGCGACTGGAAAGGCTTCAGTCGCAGCAACAAGTTCGACAAGCTCGGCATGCGCGGTTCGAACACCTGCGAGCTGTTTTTCGATGACGTCGAGGTGCCGGAAGAAAATATCCTCGGCGTGCTCAATGGCGGCGTGAAAGTGCTGATGAGCGGCCTCGACTACGAGCGTGTCGTGCTCTCCGGCGGCCCGACCGGGATCATGCAGGCGTGCATGGACCTGATCGTGCCGTACATCCACGACCGCAAGCAGTTCGGCCAAAGCATCGGCGAATTCCAGCTGATCCAGGGCAAGGTCGCCGACATGTACACCCAACTCAACGCCAGCCGCGCCTATCTGTATGCCGTGGCCCAGGCTTGCGAACGCGGCGAGACCACGCGCAAGGACGCCGCCGGCGTGATCCTCTACAGCGCCGAACGCGCCACGCAAATGGCCCTCGACGCGATCCAGATTCTCGGTGGCAACGGCTACATCAATGAATTCCCGGCTGGCCGTCTGTTGCGTGACGCCAAGCTGTACGAAATCGGCGCGGGCACCAGTGAGATCCGTCGCATGCTGATCGGTCGCGAACTGTTCAACGAAACCCGCTAAACGGAGCTGCACATGGCTACCCTGCATACCCAGCTCAACCCCCGTTCAGCGGAATTCGCGGCTAATAGCGCGGCGATGCTCAAACAGGTCGACGCGTTGCACACCCTGCTCGCCCAAGTGGCGCAAGGTGGCGGCCCGAAGGCTCAGGAACGCCATACCTCGCGGGGCAAACTGCTGCCTCGCGAGCGCATCAACCGCTTGCTGGATCCGGGTTCACCGTTTCTGGAAATCAGCCAACTGGCGGCGTACGAGGTGTATGGCGAAGACGTCCCCGCTGCTGGCGTAATTGCCGGGATCGGCCGTGTGGAAGGCGTCGAGTGCATGATCGTCGCCAACGACGCCACGGTCAAAGGTGGTTCGTATTACCCGCTGACGGTGAAAAAGCACCTGCGCGCCCAGACCATCGCCCAACAGAACCGTCTGCCGTGCATCTATCTGGTGGACTCCGGCGGCGCCAACCTGCCACGTCAGGATGAAGTGTTCCCGGACCGCGAGCACTTCGGACGAATCTTCTTCAATCAGGCCAACATGAGCGCCATGGGCATCCCGCAGATTGCCGTGGTCATGGGTTCCTGCACCGCTGGCGGCGCCTATGTACCGGCGATGGCCGACGAAGCAATCATGGTCCGCGAACAAGCGACCATCTTCCTCGCCGGTCCGCCACTGGTGAAAGCCGCGACGGGTGAAGTGGTCAGTGCCGAGGACCTCGGCGGGGCCGATGTGCACTGCAAGATTTCCGGTGTGGCCGACCATTATGCCGAGAGCGATGAACACGCCCTGGCACTGGCACGCCGCAGCATCGCCAACCTCAACTGGCGCAAGCAAGGCGAGGTTCAGCAACGCACGCCGATCGCCCCGCTCTACAGCAGTGACGAGTTGTACGGCGTGGTCCCGGCTGACGCCAAGCAACCGTTTGACGTGCGCGAAGTGATTGCGCGGCTGGTGGACGGATCGGTGTTCGACGAGTTCAAGGCGCTGTTCGGGACGACGCTGGTCTGCGGTTTTGCTTACCTGCACGGTTACCCGATCGCGATCCTCGCCAACAACGGCATCCTCTTCGCTGAAGCGGCGCAGAAAGGCGCGCACTTCATCGAACTGGCGTGCCAGCGCGGCATCCCGCTGCTGTTCCTGCAGAACATCACCGGTTTCATGGTCGGGCAGAAGTACGAAGCTGGCGGCATCGCCAAGCACGGCGCGAAACTGGTGACCGCCGTGGCCTGCGCCAAGGTGCCGAAGTTCACCGTGATCATCGGCGGCAGTTTCGGTGCTGGTAACTACGGCATGTGCGGTCGCGCCTACGATCCGCGCTTCTTGTGGATGTGGCCGAATGCGCGCATCGGCGTGATGGGCGCCGAACAGGCGGCCGGCGTGCTGGTGCAGGTCAAGCGCGAACAGGCCGAGCGCAGTGGCCATGGTTTCAGCGCCGAACAGGAGGCCGAGATCAAGCAACCGATCCTCGACCAGTACGAAGAACAGGGTCACCCCTACTATTCCAGCGCGCGCCTGTGGGACGACGGTGTCATCGACCCGGCCCAGACTCGCGACGTACTGGCCCTGGCCTTGTCCGCGTCGTTGAACGCGCCAATCGAACCGAGCCGCTTCGGCGTGTTCCGGATGTGATTTTTTGTAGGAGCGAGCTTGCTCGCGATGATCGTCAACGATAACGCTGAAAGCCTGACACCCAGCGGCGCCCTCAAGACCATCGCGAGCAAGCTCGCTCCTACAGAATAGAGTTGTGGAGACGGACAATATGAGCGACTTCAACACCCTCGAACTGCTGACCGACCCCCGTGGATTTGCCACGCTGTGGCTCAGCCGTGAAGAAAAGAACAACGCCTTCAATGCCGAAATGATCCGCGAACTGATACTCGCCCTCGACAAAGTCGCCAGCGATGCCAGCCTGCGGTTTCTGATCGTGCGCGGTCGCGGCAGGCATTTCAGCGCCGGCGCCGACCTGGCCTGGATGCAGCAATCGGCCGAGCTCGATTACGCCACCAACCTCGATGACGCCCGGGAACTGGCGGAATTGATGTACAACCTGGCGAAACTGAAGATTCCGACCCTGGCCGTCGTGCAAGGCGCGGCCTTTGGCGGCGCGTTGGGCTTGATCAGTTGCTGCGACATGGCCATCGGTGCCGATGATGCGCAATTCTGCCTGTCGGAAGTGCGCATCGGCCTGGCACCCGCGGTAATCAGCCCGTTCGTGGTGCAAGCCATTGGCGAGCGCGCTACACGTCGCTATGCCTTGACCGCTGAGCGCTTCGGCGGGCAACGGGCACGGGAAATCGGATTGTTGTCGGAGAGCTATGCAAGTGCCGAGCTGGAACAGAAAGTCGAGCAATGGATCGACAATCTGCTGCTCAACAGTCCGGCCGCGATGCGCGCCAGCAAGGACCTGTTGCGCGAAGTCGGCGACGGCTCACTGACCCCGGCATTGCGCCGCTACACCGAAAACGCCATCGCCCGCATCCGCGTCAGCCCCGAAGGCCAGGAAGGCCTGCGCGCCTTCCTGCAAAAACGTCCGCCGAGCTGGCAAGCCGAAACCACCAAGGAGCCCCGTTGATGAGCGCACCTGTCCTCACCACCCTGCTGGTGGCCAACCGTGGCGAAATCGCTTGCCGGGTAATGCGTACCGCCAAGGCCCTGGGCCTGACCACCGTGGCCGTGCACAGCGCCACCGACCGTGACGCCCGGCACAGCCGCGAAGCCGACATTCGGGTTGACCTCGGTGGCAGCAAGGCCGTCGACAGCTATCTGCAGAGCGACAAACTGATCGCCGCCGCCAAGGCCAGCGGCGCCCAGGCGATTCATCCCGGATATGGCTTTCTGTCGGAGAACGCCGGGTTCGCCCGCGCCATCGAAGCGGCCGGCCTGATTTTCCTTGGCCCGCCCGCCTCGGCCATCGACGCCATGGGCAGTAAGTCCGCCGCCAAAGCCCTGATGGAAACCGCTGGCGTGCCACTGGTGCCCGGTTATCACGGCGAAGCCCAGGACCTGGAAACCTTCCGCGCCGCCTGCGAACGCATCGGCTACCCGGTGTTGCTCAAGGCCACGGCCGGGGGCGGCGGCAAAGGCATGAAAGTGGTCGAGGACGTCAGCCAATTGGCCGAAGCCCTGGCCTCGGCCCAGCGTGAGGCGCAATCGTCGTTCGGCGATTCGCGGATGCTGGTGGAAAAATACCTGCTCAAGCCACGTCACGTGGAAATCCAGGTCTTCGCCGACCAGCACGGCAACTGCCTGTACCTCAACGAACGCGACTGCTCGATTCAACGTCGTCATCAGAAAGTCGTCGAAGAAGCACCGGCGCCGGGCCTGAGTCCGGAGCTGCGGCGCGCCATGGGTGAAGCCGCCGTACGCTCGGCGCAGGCCATCGGTTACGTCGGTGCCGGCACCGTGGAGTTTTTGCTCGATGCGCGCGGCGAGTTCTTCTTCATGGAAATGAACACCCGCCTGCAGGTCGAACACCCGGTCACCGAAGCCATCACGGGCCTCGACCTGGTGGCTTGGCAGATTCGCGTGGCACGCGGCGAAGCGTTGCCGATGACTCAAGACCAGGTGCCGCTGGTGGGGCACGCGATCGAAGTGCGGCTATATGCCGAAGACCCGGGCAATGATTTCCTGCCGGCGACCGGTCGCCTGGAGCTGTATCGCGAATCCGCCCAAGGGCCGGGGCGTCGAGTGGACAGCGGCGTTGAAGAAGGCGATGAAATTTCGCCTTTCTACGACCCGATGCTCGGCAAGTTGATTGCCTGGGGTGAAGACCGTGAACAGGCGCGCTTGCGCCTGCTGAGCATGCTCGACGAATTCGCCATCGGCGGGCTGAAGACCAACATCAATTTCCTGCGGCGCATCATTAGCCACCCGGCATTTGCCGCTGCCGAACTGGATACCGGCTTCATTCCCCGTTATCAGGAACAGTTGCTACCGACCCCAGCGGAACTCAGCGATGATTTCTGGCAAGCCGCCTCCCAGGCGTTCGCCCAGAGCCAGCCCCATGCAACCCGCGCCGATGACCTGAGTTCGCCGTGGGCTGCACCTAACGGGCTGCGTGCCGGCTTGCCGAGAGAAATCACTCTTCACCTGAGTTGTGAAGGTCAGGACCGTGCGCTGACGCTGGGCGACATCAATGCCCACAGCGCTCGGCTCAAGGGCGAGCAACTGCTGACCGAGCACGAAGGCGTGCGCCGTCAGCACCGCGCAATACGCCGTGGCGACTATGTGTATTTGCAGTGGGATGGCGAGTTGCGCCGCATCGAGTCTTACGACCCGATCAGCGCCGTCGAGGCCAGCCACAGCCATCAGGGCGGGCTGACCGCTCCCATGAACGGCAGCATCGTCCGGGTACTGGTAGAGGCCGGGCAATCGGTCGAGGCCGGGGCGCAATTGGTGGTACTGGAAGCGATGAAGATGGAGCACAGCATCCGCGCGCCCCACGCCGGGGTGATCAAGGCGCTGTATTGCCAGGAAGGCGAAATGGTCAGCGAAGGCAGTGCGCTGGTCGAACTGGAAGAAGCGTGAAATGAGATCGGTCCTACGCATCGCTAGGACCGATCTGATCAGAACCTGGCTGTTGCCTGAACCACTACACCGATGATTCGACACTCTTCGGTGTACAAGGCTTTCGGATACGTCGGATTGAGCGGGACCAGATAACGCTGCCCGCCCTCTTCGATGAGCTTGCGGAACGTGGCTTCGTTGCTGCCCGGCCACTGGGCAATGACCAGTTTGCCAGGTTCGACGTCCACTGCAGGGTCCACCAGGATCAGCATGCCTTCCGGGATACTGATGCCATTGGGTGCGGTCATCGCATCGCCTGCCACTCTCAACCAGAATGCCGGCCCCCGGGCGTGGTAATCGGACAGTTCAAAGTGTCCTTTTCCGTATACCGGAACCTCGCCGTCACGCACTACGGCAGGTTCGCGCCAGTCACTGACCGGGTAGCGAAAGTACGGGTTGTACTTCTGTGTCAGGGGGATTTCGTCGTCCGTTGACGCCTGCGGCTCCCGGATCACCAGCGCCACTTCGAGAAACTCAAGGCCCAGCGCCCGCAGCACACGGTTCATGTCTTCGATGCCGGGTTCACGACGTTTGTTGAGCCAGTGGCCAATGCCGCCCTGGGACATCCCGAGGCGCTCGGCGAGTATCTCTTGAGTGATTTTGAGTTCACTCATCTTGGCCTTGACCAATTCAATCCATTTATCCATATGCGGCACGATACGTGGGCGACTCCAGCCATCAAAACACAAAATGTAGTATTTAAATTGTCGTCACAAATACAGTTCGTATTAGGATCGGTTCACGGATCTGAATCTAACACGGAGCTTGCCATCGCCATGAACCAACCCACCAATGACCTGCCGGACATGCACATCGACACCACCTTTACCTCGCCCCTGGACTCAGCGGCGGCACAACGCGCGCTGGACTATTACTTGAAACCAGCTGTTTCGGAGGGAGTGGCCGAGCCGCGTTTTTTTGATGTAAACCGCAATATCAGCGGCGAAGAGGCGCTGGTCCATGCCCTGGACCTGTTGCGCTGTGCTGCCGCCACCGCGTACGAGTCCGCCAATCATCTGCAAGGCGCAAGCCGCGACCTGGCATTTTCGACGGTGCACATGATCGACATGGCCAAGGCGATGGTCGATCGATCGCTGGAGAAGTATGAAAACGGTTGAGGTGAGAAGACAAATCGAGAGGGCAGGAAAGAATTTTCCTGTCGCGCAGGTAAAAACGTTTGACTTGCAAACGAGAATGATTATTATTGCATCAACTGGTCGCGAGATCAGTCGATGGACCAGGTGACCTTAGGTCGGTCTCCTGGACTATCTCCTCATCAGGCTAATCACGGTTTTTGACCCGGCTTTTTGCCGGGTCTTTTTTTTGCCAGTTTTTCTGGCTTTGGCTTCAGGCTAATGAAGTCTTTGGGTGCCGCAAATTCGATGGCGCGGATGATATCAAAAGAATTCCAGTTGGCAAGAGAAGCCCGGCATCATTGGCTAAAACCAGCGACAGATAGCACTTGAGAATCAATCGCATAGTCTCTAAGCTGCGGCGGCGTCAAGGAGGACGCCCCCACCCTCGCACCCCGCAATTCCCCTCGGTTTCACCCCACTCTTGCGTGTAAAGTAGCCACCATAAAAATCATATTCAAGGACCCGATTATGGCCGTGGCTAAATCTTCTTTCGACATCAGTGCCAACTTCGACAGCGGCAATATCCAGGTAATCGATGTCAGCGACCCGCTCAAGCCCCTGCTGGCGATCCGCCCCGATACCAAAAGCAACCATTTCCAATGGTTCCACTTCAAGGCAAGCGGCCTGCATGTCGGCCAGGAGCACTGGTTTCGCCTGAACAATGCCAGCCAATCCTCCTACAACAAGGCCTGGGCCGGCTATCAGGCGGTGGCGTCCTACGACCACGTCAACTGGTTCCGCGTACCGACCATTTTCGAAGGCGACTGCCTGCGCTTCAGTCTCGAAGCCGAGCAGACCCATGCCTGGTTCGCCTACTTCGAACCCTACAGCCGCGGCCGCCACGACTGGCTGATCGAGCAGGCGCTGACCAAGGCCGGCACCGAACTGCTGGCCACCGGCAAGAGTGTCGAAGGTCGCGACATCCAGCTATTGCGCAAAGGCACAGGCGTCGAAGGCCAGCGCAAAGTGTGGATCATCGCCCAGCAACATCCGGGCGAGCACATGGCCGAGTGGTTCATGGAAGGCGTGATCGAGCGCCTGGAAAAGAACGACGACCCGGTGCTGAACAAACTGCTGGCCAGCGCCGACCTGTACCTGGTGCCGAACATGAACCCGGATGGCGCCTTCCACGGACACCTGCGCACCAACGCCATGGGCCAGGACCTGAACCGCGCCTGGCAGAGCGCCAGCCAGGAAATCAGCCCAGAAGTCCTGTTCGTACAGCAGCAGATGGAAAAATACGGCGTCGATATGTTCCTCGACGTCCATGGTGACGAGGAAATCCCTCATGTGTTCACCGCTGCTTGCGAAGGCAATCCGGGTTACACACCACGGATCGAAAAACTCGAAGAACACTTCCGCAACCACCTGAAACACACCACAAAGGATTTCCAGACCAAACACGGCTACACCCGCGACGAGCCGGGTCAAGCCAACATGACGCTGGCCTGCAACAGCGTGGGCCAGAAGTACGACTGCCTTTCGCTGACCCTGGAAATGCCGTTCAAGGATCACGATGATCATCCGAACCCGTTGACGGGCTGGTCGGGCAAGCGCTCGAAGCAGCTGGGCAAGGATGTGCTCACCACCATTGCGGATATGGTCGATACCCTGCGCTGATCTCCCTTCAAGATCAAAAGATCGCCGCCTGCCGCAGGCTGCGATCTTTTTCTCCATTGCAACTAGCCGCGATCCTTGCCCCGCAACATGCTGTCCAGCACATCATCCCGCCGCACCCAGCCGTGAAACAACGCGGCCGCCAAATGCAGCAACACGGTCAGAAACAGCAGATACGCCAAATACCCATGAGCCTTGCGCAAAAACGCAAACAGCTGCGCGTCCGCCGGCACGATCGATGGCAACTGCAACGAACTGCTGAGCATCACCGGTTCGCCCGACGCCGAAATCATCGTCCAGCCCAGCAGCGGCAAGACCAGCATCAAGGCATACAGCAATACATGCGAGGCCTTGGCCGCCATCGCTTGCCAACCCGGCAAATCCGCCGGCAGCGGTGGTTGCGTGGTGGAGAACCGCACCACCAGCCGCACGATCACCAGCAGCAAAATCGCAACACCCAAAGGTTTGTGCAGATTGATCAGCCATTCATGCCGTTCGGACACCGAGGCGACCATGCCGGCACCGATAAACAGCATGGCGATGATCATCAGTGCCATCAGCCAGTGCAGCAGTCGCGCCAATGGAGCGAAGTGGTTGGGTCGGGTGCTCATTGCTGGGCCTCCTGTTTGGCGGCGGGCAACTGGCTGACTTCGCTGGTGCGACGCAGGTAGGAATTGGCGTAACCGGCTGAACGAGCGGCGAGCAACGGGTCGTCGGACCCTTCGATGCCGGCGGGTAAAACCAGCGGGTCGTAATTGATGTCACGGCATTCGCCATTGAGTTGCGGCTGGTTTTTTTCCAGCACCAGCGTGCCTGCGTTCAACACTTTGCGCCCTTCAGGCCAGGCTTTGCTGGCGTCGTTCACGGGATCGCCGGGATTGGCCAGGATGATATTCAACTGCCAACGCAACGGTCCTGCGGCTATACGCTGAACCAGGTCTTTCTCCAGAAAGTCGCTGCCCTCGGGCGCCATGGCACCCGACGCATCCTGCGCTACCGGCACCATGCTCCAGCGCACAGCCTGGCGTTGTCCGGCAGCGTTCACCAGATAAAACGCGTTGACGCTGTTATAGGTCTCGGTGACGTAACTGGCTGACGGTTTGGCGGTCTTGATCCAGGCCAGAAAGGGTGCAGCTTCCGGATGCGCACCGAAAAACGCCGGAACCGCGGTCGGGTTCGGCTTACCCGTAGCCGGGTCCGGTGACTGCGCCTGCTGCAATTGATAGAACGCCTCGGGCGTGCCCACCGGGAACACCGGCATGCTGTTCATCCCCGTGCGCCACTGCTGGCCGTTGGCCTGGGTGAAGCGCAAGGCCATGCTGCGGATCGGCACGGCACTGTCCGGAGCATAAGGATTGCCGGCCGGCAAGGCGAAACGTCCGACCACCGGCGTCCGAGCTTCGTTGAACACCTGGGCGGTGGAATAGCTGCGCGCCTCACCGCTGCTCTCGAAATGCCCGATCACGCACACGCCTTTGGAATGGTTGCGACGGAAACCCGGATGCACGCCGTTGTTGGTTTCCAGCACGTTGATCAGTTTCTTCGGAGTCAGGCGCTGTGGGTCAAAGGTGCCGTTGACGTAGGCAAACGCCCCAGCCACGGCGGCAACGACCACAGCAATGCCAGCCAGACGCAACGTCAGGCTTGCCGCACTCAAGGGTGGCCGGGTTGGCGGTGATGATCGATCTACCATGAAAGACTCCAGGGCCATCGGCCACAAGTGAGAAGAATCAAGCAGACGAACCGCATGCAGGTTTATTCCCACGCGCGGTATTTATTTTTTCTGACGTGGAATAACCTCCGGTACCGGACGTCTTCCTAGTCCCAAGCGTAGTGACTAGTCAGAACTTCATGAACGATATCGACGAACAACTGAGGGAAATCATTCCAGGATTGCGACGGTTCGCCGTGTCGTTGACGCGCAACACCAGCAGCGCTGACGACCTGGTGCAGGCGAGCCTGGAGCGGGCACTCTCGAGTTGGGCTGGCAAACGCGCCGAGGGCGACTTGCGCGCCTGGCTGTTCTCGATTCTCTATCGGCAGTTTCTCGATGCTCACCGTCGCTCCCGGCGCTACGCGCGCATGCTCGAATTCTTCACCGGGCGTGACGATGCCCAGCCCTCGGTGGAGCGCACCGTGATTGCCCAATCGACCCTCAACGCCTTCGACCGGCTGCCCACCGAGCAGCGCGCGCTGCTGCTCTGGGTGTCGGTGGAAGGTTTGAGTTACAAAGAGGTCGCCGAGATTCTCGACATACCCACCGGCACCGTGATGTCCCGCCTGTCCCGAGCTCGCCAGGCCCTGCGCCAACTCAGCGATGGCGAAATCAACCGCCCTTCCCTGCGGAGACTCAAATGATCAGCATGCCCCCCAGCGAACGTGACCTGCATGCCTACGTCGACCACCAACTGAGCGACGCCAACCGACGCCAGGTGGAGACGTTTCTGGCCGGTAACCCGCAGATGGCCGCGCAAGTGCGCGCCTGGCAGCAGGATGCCCAGGCACTGCGCGCAGCGCTGAGTGGTGCCTTGCAACAACCCTCGAACCCGGACCTGGATCCGGCGGTTATACGCCAGCGCCTTAAACGCCAATCCCGTCGACACCTGGCCAGTGCCGCGATGTTGTTCATCGCCGTCAGCGTCGGCGGTTTCAGCGGCTGGCAAGCGCGGGAGATGACACTGGCGAGTCCCCAGCTTCCAATGACCGATGCGCTGCAGGCGTATCGCCTGATTGCCCAGCAAGGCCTCCTGCCGGCGGATTTCAAAGTCGGCGACGACGGTGACATGCAAGGCTGGCTCGACCGCTACTTCACACAGGCCAATCGCCTGCCCGACCTTTCGGATGCCGGTTTCAAACCGGTCAGCGGGCGCCTGCTGAGCACCGAGCAAGGCCCGGCGGCGATGGTGGTCTACGAGAACCAGAGCGGGCAGAAAATCAGTTTCTACGTGCGCCCGCCAGGGCCGAAAAACTTCCTGCTGCCCAGGGGCAGTCGCAGTGATGGCGAGTTGCAGGCCGAGTACTGGTCGGGAAGTGGCTACAACTATGCGATGGTCAGCCCGGCAGATACACCGGCGGCGCGAATGCTCAAACAGACCACTCAATTCTGATCGCCATCCAGCTGCTTTTTTTGTGGGAGTTTGCGGTGTTCCTTTAGAACCCAGTGACGGTGGCCCGGAATATGCCGACACTGCTGGAAGCAGATTCCCTGCTCTGATTACACTATGGCGGCGCAGCACAAAGAGCCTGCCCGTACACCAGAGGTGATATCCCAGTGGCCGTTCGACCGCCCAGCCGTTCGCGAATCAAATCGCGCTGGCAATCGTTGCGTCGCCTTCTCGGCAAGGCACCGGCTGCCGGCAGCGCCACGGCAGGCCAGGTCATCCACGACTACTTTCGCCATCAGGCCCATGCCCAGGGCTACACCCTCAGTCACAGCCAACAGCGGGTGATCGACTGCATGGCCCGGCATGCCTGCATGCTGATGGGCACTGCGGCGAAACCCCTTCCCGGCCTTTACCTGCATGGTGCCGTGGGGCGCGGCAAAAGCTGGCTGCTCGACGGGTTTTTCCGGGCCATTCCCCTCGCGCAAAAACAACGTCTGCATTTCCATCAGTTTTTCGCCCAACTGCACCAGGGCATGTTCGAGCACCGCGATCAGGCCGACGCCCTGGCGATCACCCTCGATGAACTGCTCAGCGATTGCCGTGTGCTGTGTTTCGATGAGTTCCATGTGCACGACATCGGCGATGCGATGCTCATCACCCGGTTGTTCAAGGCACTGTTCCAGCGCGGCATCCTGTTGCTGGTCACCTCCAATTATCCGCCCGAAGGCCTGTTACCCAATCCGCTTTACCACGCCCGCTTCAAACCGGTGATCGACTTGATCAATACGCGCATGCAGGTGATGGAGGTCGGCGGGCCCCACGACTACCGCAGCCAGGCCCGAACCCATGCGCATCAGTTGTTCACTCAAGGTCACTACGTCTGGCCGGCGAGCGTGGCGCAACGACAATCGCTGAACCTGCCCAGGCACAATGCCCCGCCTGTTTCGTTGCCGGTAGGTACCCGGCATTTGCGAGCACGTTTCTGCGAAGGGCGCGGCATCGGTTTTACCTTCACCGATTTGTGCGATCAGCCCACGGCGGTGATGGATTATCTGGAGCTGTGCCGCCAGTTCGACCGCTGGATCATCGATGAACTGCCACTGCTGGGCGATTGCACGATTGCCGCCCAGCAGCGTTTTATCAATCTCATCGACGTGCTGTACGACCAGGACAAGCAGTTGACGTTGCTCGGGCAGCACTCATTGCGCGAAAGCCTGGGTGGCGATGCCATTGATCTGGCGCGCACGCGCAGCCGATTGGGACAACTGGTCGAAGTCAGCGAACCAGTCTGATCGATATCTTTTTGTTGTATTGAGGGGCCTCTTCGCGAGCAAGCCCGGCCCCACATCTTTCCCGCTATCATGTCGCCCATTTCCAGGGCCCCGCGCCCTCCTCTAGGTTAATGGCGAATCTGTTCATGCATACCCTTGCTCAATTGCGCGCCGGCGAGTTGTCGGGCATCACGCGGCTGGATCTGGCCGAAGGCCTGACCGAGTTTCCCCGGGAGATCTTCGATCTGGCGGATTCGCTGGAAGTGCTCAACCTCAGCGGCAATGCTCTGAGCGCGCTACCAGAGGACTTGCATCGCCTGACCCGTTTACGCGTGCTGTTCTGCTCCGATAACCGTTTCACCGAATTGCCGGCCTGTGTTGGCCAATGCGCTGCACTGACGATGATCGGCTTCAAGGCCAACCGTATCGCCCACGTGCCCGCAGCGGCACTGCCACCGCTGCTGCGCTGGCTGATCCTGACCGACAATTGCATCGAGACGCTGCCGAGCGCGTTGGGAGAGCGGCCATACCTGCAAAAGCTGATGCTTGCCGGTAACCGCCTGCAGGCGTTGCCGGAGTCGATGCACAATTGTCATCGGCTGGAGCTGATCCGCATCGCCGCCAACCAGTTCACTGACTTGCCACAATGGCTGCTGACGCTGCCAAGCCTGACCTGGCTGGCCTACGCCGGTAATCCGCTGGAAACCGAAGCCGATGCCGCCGCCCTCGATGCCACACCGCGCATTGACTGGTCGGCATTGCACCTGGAGAAAAAACTCGGCGAAGGGGCGTCCGGAGTGATTCATCAAGCTGTCTGGCAACCAACCGACCAACCGGCCATGCCAGTTGCGGTGAAGCTCTACAAGGGTGAAATGACCAGCGATGGCTCGCCGCTGCACGAGATGAACGCCTGCATCACCGCGGGTCTGCACCGGAATCTGATTCGCGTCGAAGGGCGGATTGTCGATCACCCGCAACAAACCGCCGGGCTGGTCATGCAGTTGGTCCCGCCGAGTTTTCGCAACCTCGCCAGCCTGCCGAGCCTGGCGTCGTGCAGCCGCGACATTTATGCCGAAGGCTTGCGTTTCAGTGCGGCGGTGGCGCTGCGCATTGCCTCGGGCATTGCCTCGGTGGCCGAACACTTGCACAACCACGGCATCACCCATGGCGATCTCTACGGGCACAATATTCTGTGGAATGAACAGGGCGATTGCTTGCTGGGGGATTTTGGCGCGGCGTCGTTCCACGGGATTTCCGACAGCCTGGAAAGCCGCGCCTTGCAGCGGATCGAGGTGCGGGCGTTCGGGGTGTTGCTGGGCGAACTGCTGGAGCGGGTTAGTTCGGGGTTGAGCGCCGAACAGCGTGGGATACTGGAAGATCTGCAACAGCGTTGCTGCCAGCCGCAAGTGCTGGTACGGCCGGGGTTCAGCGAAATCGTGCGGCAATTGGAAAGTCTGTGACCGCTGCGCGGTCAATCGCGAGCAAGCTCGCTCCCACAGGGTAGCGCTAAACCTGTGGGAGCGAGCTTGCTCCGGGCGGCGATCCGACGATGACGGTCTGTCAAACAACATGACCGTCATTGACACAAAGACTTAACCCGCCAACCCGACAAACATGTCCTGCACGTCGTCGTGGTTATCGAGGCCTTCGAGGAACGCTTCGACTTCCGCCATCTGCTCATCGCTCAGGCCGCTGACCGGGTTTTTCGGCTGGTAGCCCAGTTTGGCCGACAGCACAGTGAAGCCTTGTTCCGGCAGGGCTTTCTGCACCGCGTCGAGGTCGGTCGGTTCGGTCAGGAACAGGGTTGCACCCTCTTCACCCGGCTCGAAATCCTGTGCACCGGCTTCGATGGCGGCCATTTCCGGATCGGCGTCCGGGGTGTCCGGCGACGCTTCGATCATGCCGACGTGGTTGAAGTCCCAGGCCACCGAACCGGAAGCCCCCAGCTGACCCTTGCGGAACGCCACGCGGATCTCGGCGACGGTGCGATTGATGTTGTCGGTCACGCACTCAACGATCAACGGCACCTGATGCGGGGCGAACCCTTCATAGGTCACGCGATGGTATTGCACGGTTTCGCCCAGCAGGCCCGCGCCCTTCTTGATGGCACGATCCAGTGTTTCCTTGGGCATCGAAGCTTTCTTGGCCTGTTCAACCACCAGGCGCAAGTGCGCGTTGGTAGCAGTATCAGCGCCGTTGCGCGCGGCAATGGTGATTTCTTTCACCAGTTTACCGAAGATCTTGCCCTTGGCATTGGCTGCCGCTTCTTTGTGTTTAACCTTCCACTGTGCGCCCATTTCTCACTCTCTTATCTGTGGCATCTGTGGCGCCGAGACATCTATTGGCCGACGCTTTGCACAAGTTTATACGGCCTAAAGTTGGCAATCGACCAAAAAATCCCGACTTGCATCGACATCTTCACCAGCGGTTGTAGGGCAATTCGGAAATGTCGCTTTACCGTGCCCGCAATGCGCCGGGGTTTCGTACGCTTTGCACCCTACTCCACAGCGGTAGCGCGTTCGATGCACAACGACAAGGAAAGTCCCACCACCCTGACGCTTCTCGAAGACGACCTGAACTTCCAGGTGGTCCGATTCAGTGGTCATGAAGCTCTCAACCAGCCCTATCGATTCGACATCGAGGTGATCGGGCTGGCACCAGCCCTGATCCTTGAGCGATTGCTGCACCAACCGGCGTTCCTCGAATTCGGCCACGATCAAGGCATTCATGGCGTGCTGGACAGCGCCAGTTGTGAACATCGAAGCGGGCACCGGGTCGCTTACAAGCTGGTGCTGGTGCCTCGTGTCCAGGTGCTGGAACAGCAACGATGCCGACGTATTTTCCAGCACGCCAGCGTGCCCATGATCCTGCGCCAATTGCTGGAGGAACATGGGTTGCCCGCCAGCAGCTATCGCTTTGAACTGGCAACCAGGCACTATCCCCTGCGACCTTTTTGCATTCAGTACGAAGAATCCGACCTGGCGTTGCTGCAACGGCTGTGTGAGGAAGAAGGCATCCACTATCACTTCGAGCATCAACGCGACGGCCATGTGCTGGTGCTGGCCGACGACAGCCTGAGTTTTCCCCAGGAGCCACTGCTCATGTCGATGAGCGGCGGCGCCCCCGGCGAACACCAGGAACCGGTGATCAGCGAACTGTTCCAGCGCCATGACGCCACGCTCTCCCCTGTGCGTCCAGGCGCCAGGAATCCGGGTGCAGCGGACATCAGCGAAGGCGCAGCCAATCACTCGTTCGCCACGGCGAGGCACTGTCCCGCTGGCGAGCAACAACATCGCGACCAGCTCAGCCGTCGACAACTGGAACGCCTGCGCTGCCGTCACCAGCAGATCCACGGTCAAAGTAACCAGGGGGCATTACGCAGTGGCCGGATCCTGCAAGTGGCCGAGCACCCGCTGGCGAATTTCAATGATCAGTGGCTGGTTACCGAAATCCGCCATCAGGGGTGTCAGTCATCCATTCTGCTCGACGACACACCGGGCACGGCCTCGGGTTACCGCAATCAATTCAGCGCCATCCCCTGGTCGACGGTATTCAGGCCAGCGCTCAAACAACCCAGGCCGAGTATCCCCGGGTATCAGCCCGGTCGCGTGTGCGGCCCGGTCGGGCAACCGGCGGCAGTGGACGAGGATGGCCGGGTTCAGGTGAACCTCTGGCCCGCCACGCAACCAGACGCTGAAGAGTCCAACGGCCTGTGGCTACCGCTGGCGCTGACCACCGCCGAGGACTGGATCGATCCGGCCCGCTTGCCCGTGGCTGGCAGCGAGGTACTGGTGATTTTCCTCGACAGTGACCCGGATCGCCCGGTGCTTTGTACGGCCATGGGCCCTCGGCCACAACCTCACCGCCCTCGCCCGCATGAGCCCCGTGGCGATACCCGCCTGCTGTTCGACTGGCTGCTCACCCGCTCGGACCCTGCACCCTGACGCTCAACCCTTGTCAGCCTTGCCGGCTGCAGCAGCGAACTTCGCCAGACGCACGTCCAGATGCCGTGGCCGATGCCCGTGATCCTCCGCGCGCTCCTTGCGGCGGATGGCGTTGCGCACCATCAGCGAGCCGATATAGCGAATCGGCTCCGGCGGGAAAAAGCCCAGAGGGCCATTGACCAGCGGCGAACGGGTCCAGGGGTTGTCCAGGCCTTGAACCATCGACGCCAGAATCTGCCCGCCCATGTGGCAGGGGCCGACGCCGCTGCCGGAATAGCCGAAACCGTAAAACACATTGCCACTGGCGCTCATCTGCCCGAAGAACGGCAGCCCGGTCACCGATCGATCCGATGGACCGTTCCAGGTCGCCTCGACCTTGACGTCGGCAAACGCCGGGAAGAAATCCGCGAGACTGCTCTGCAACAGGCCGGCATAAGGCGATGGCTGATCGAACACCGGCAGCATGCGCCCGCCATAGGCAAAGGTGTTGCCGCCCTTGCCGAGCATGATCCGGCCGTCCGGCGTGTTGTGGTAGTAGTGCACGAAAATCCGCGAATCGAGCACCGTGACGCCGCTGGTCAGGCCGATTTCGTCGAGTAAATCCGGCCGAGGCTCGGTGATCAGCATGTCGCTGGAAACGATCGCCACGCTGCGTTCGAACTGCGGAAACGCCCGGGCCATCCAGGCGTTCATCGCCAGCACCACGCGGTCGGCGCGAATGGTGCCCTTGGGGGTTTGAATGCCCGCCGGCCGGCCCTCCTCCAGCCCGGTCATCGCGGTGTTTTCATGAATCCTCACCCCCAGTTGCAGGGCTACCCGGCGCAAGCCACGCACCAGTTTGCCCGGCTGCACACTGGCCGCGGCCGGGGAAAACCAGCCCTCCAGGTGTTTGCTGGAACCGGCCATGCGCTGCACATCGGCCACTGGCCGCTGGGTGAACGAGTTGATGCCGTTGCGCTCCAGCGCCTCGATCACAGCGTCGGTCGAGCCGACCTGAGCGCGATTGGTCGCGGTGTAGAGGGTGCCATCGAGGCGGTAATCGGCGTCCACCCCATATTGTTCGCAGAAGGCGCCGATGGCATGGATGCTGCGCTCCGACTCCTTGACCAGACGCACGGCTTCTTCGACACCGAACAAACGTTCGAGGGTGAAATACTTGGCCGACCACGACAACGCACAACCGCCATTGCGTCCACTGGCCCCGGCACCGCAGATGTCCGCTTCGATCAGCAACACATCCAGTTCGGGGTTCTGCTCCTTGAGCATGATCGCGGTCCACAACCCGGTGTAACCACCGCCGACGATACAGACATCGGCGCGGGCGTCGCCTTCCAGTGGCGGACAGGTTTCGGATGCATCAGCCTTCAAGGCCTGGTCCAGCCAAAAGGGTCTCATGGGGTCAATCTCCGGTCAGTGGCCCACACGCCGGCCTGCCGCAGGTGCAGCAGGCGACGAGGGACAGGATTCAGGTACGCAGGGGTTTGATAGTCATCGCTTGATTGGGCACATAGGCGAAGTGAGTGCCCAGGCCACCGGGGCGGCTGTTCCAGTGCGGGATCAATACCAGCGCCGAGAACATGGCGCAGCCGGCGAAGACGATGAACACGGTAACGGTGTCGAAGTAGCCTGGCAGCAGCCCGCCGAGAATCGCCCCGACCGAACCGCAGCCGTTGACGAAACCGGCTGCCGTGGCGCCGGCCTTGGCGGTGCCGAAGTCGATGGCGGCCGCGCCGCTGATCATCGAGTCCGGTCCGTAGAGGGTCAGGCCCATGACGAACAGCAGCGCCACCACCAGCAGCACGCTGCCGGTATGCAGGGCGCCCATGAAAAACGCCAGGGACACCGTCAGCGCCAACAGGCTGATCACGCAGGCCGGCATGCGCCGGGCGCCGAACAGTTTGTCCGAGGCCAGGCCAATCAGGATCGGCCCGAGCAACCCGGCCAGCTCGAACGCAGTCGGAATGATCGCCGCGCCGACCTTGCCCACCGAAGGCATCTGTTCGAAGACGATCACCGGCCCCCACAGCAGAATCGCGTAGCGCGCCGGCTTGAGCATGAAGTACGCCAATCCCAATACCAGCACCGTGCGGTTGCGCAGGATTTCCTTCAAAGGCTCCCACATGCTGATTTTGCTTTGCGCCTCGGCTTGTTCGGCGGTCAGCTCAGGCTCCGGCTCCACCGCCGGCAAGCCGACGTCTTCCGGTTTGTTGCGTTGGAAAATAAAAAACAGCACGGCGACCAGCCCAACCACCGCCGCACTGGAAATGAACGCCGCATGCCAGCTGCCGATGAGCGTGTACGCCCACCAACCGGCAAACGGCGAGGCTACCAGACCGCCAAAGGCGTAGCAGGAACTCCACAGGCCCAATACCCGTCCGCGTTGCTCGGAGGGAAAGAAGCTGCCGAGGTTCTTGCACAGCCCCGACCAACCGGTGGACTGCGCCAGGCCTTGTATCAGCATGCAGGTAGCGAAAATCGGTAACGTTGCGAAGTTGCCCATCACCAGCGCCGCGGCGGCGGAAATCAGCAACCCGCCGAGCACCACAACTCGCGGGCCAAAACGGTCTGCGAGGATGCCCCAGGTGAACTGACCGACGGCGTAAGCCGTCAGGTAGATGGCGTCGAGGTTGGCCATGGCCATTTTGTCGAGCATGAAGGTCGGGTCTTCGCCAATACCGAGCTTGGCGACCGAGAATGCTTTGCGGGTGAAATAGAACGCGGCGTAGGCGAGCCAGGTGATCGCGAAGATCTGCACGCGCCAACGCTTGATGGTGCCGATGTGCTTGTTCATTGTGGTTCTGACCTCAGGGTGTGAGTGTGCCGGCAGAATTGGAAGAAAACGCCTGTGTTTTTATTGTTGAGCACTGCGATATCGCCCTGTCCCTACGGCGGATACCGGTCAGATGAGTCCTGTAGTTGCACGCACAGGCTCATGGCACCCGCTGCTGTTCGACTGACCAGTCAACGGGGCTGAGGTGGATAAAAACAATTACTGATTAATAAGTGAAATCGATTTATCGTATTTCAAATATAAGTTCAGCTTGTTACTGGAGATTCCCATGTCGGTGTCCCACGCCCAGCTCAAAGCTTTCCACGCCGTGGCGGTCCATGGAAGCTTTACCAAGGCCGCCGAACGCCTGTTTCTGACGCAACCGGCGATTTCCGACCAGGTGCGCAAGCTCGAAGAGCGCTACGGGGTTTTGCTGTTTCACCGCAACAAACGCTCGGTGCGCCTGACCGATCTGGGCGAGCGTCTGTTGAGCGTTACCCAGCGGCTTTTCGTGATCGAGGCGGAAGCCCAGGAACTGCTTCAGGAATCCCAGGCCTTGCAGACCGGCAGCCTGATTCTGGCGGTGGATGCACCGGTGCACGTGCTGCCGCAGATTGCCCGGTTCTGCGAACGCTACCCCGGGATCAGCGTGAAGATCGAAACCGGCAACACCGATGAGTCGCTGTTTCGACTGTTCAACTATCAGGCCGACCTTGCATTGCTGGGCCGTGATGTCAGCGATGAACGCCTGATTTCACTGCCCCTGCGCAACGACCCGATGGTGGCGTTCGTGTCGCGCAATCATCCGTGGGCCGACCGCGAATCCATCACCCTCGCCGACCTCGACGACACGCCACTGGTATTGCGGGAAATCGGTTCGGTGACCCGGCAGACGCTGGAGGAGGAAATGGCGGGGGCCGGGTTTCGCATTCGGCCGGCGATTCAGGTTGAAGGTCGCGAGGCAGCGCGGGAGGCGGTGGTGGTGGGGATTGGCGTGGGCGTGGTATCGGCTGCCGAGTTTGGCGCGGATTCGCGTGTGTGTGCGCTGCCGATTATCGATTGCAAACGCAGGCTGACAGAAACCCTGGTGTGCTTGCGCGAACAGAGTTCGCGGCGGGTGGTGGCGACGTTTCTTGAGATGGTGCGCGAGAGTCTTGTGTAGGCAGGTCCGGCCCCATCGCGAGCAAGCCACGCTCCCACAGGTATTGGGTCGTACACAAAATCGGCGAACGTGCATAAATCCCTGTGGGAGCGAGCTTGCTCGCGATTCAGGCAACTCGGTCTACCTGACGGGCGCCAACCCGAAAAACGCCTGAATCAAGCGCAAATCCCGCCGCCGCTCCATACAACCAATCATGTGCCGATTCACCAACCCCTCGCCAATGATCGGCACCGCCGCCACCCGTGGATCGTGGCTGACCTCCACCGACGACACCACCCCCACCCCCAGTTCGGCGGCCACCGCCTCGGTCACCGCTTCGCGGCTGTCCAGTTCCAGCAACACCCGTGGATTGACCCTGGCCTGGGCGCAAGCCTCATCGAAGGTGCGCCGGGTGATCGAACTCGGTTCGCGCAGCACCATGATCACCTGATCCAGTTCCTTGAGCTGCACGCCTTTAGTCTTCTGCGCCCAAGGATGCCCGTCGGGCACCAGTGCGCAAATCCGCGATTCGTTCAGCGCCTGAAGATGCAGGCCCTTGCGCGGCTCGACCTCGGTCAGCACCGCCACGTCGGCATGTTCGGACAGCAGCGCCGCCAGGGTTTCCTGGGCGTTGCCCAGGCGCAGGTTCACCGTGATCCCCGGATAGCGCGCCCGCAAGCTGGCGAGCATGGGCATGACCATGTGCGGGCCGTCCGCCGCCACCTCCAGACGCCCGGTCAGCAATTGCCGGTTGGCTTCGAGCATCACCTGCGCCTCTTCGGCCAGGCCGAACATCGCCCGGGTGATTGCCGCCAGTTTGGTGCCCTCCTCCGTCAGCTCCACCCGTCGGGCGGTGCGGCGCAGCAGGGTGATCTGGTAGTGCTCCTCCAGGGCCTTGATGTGCCCGGTGACCGCCGGCTGGCTGATGAACAGCCGCGCCGCCGCCCGGGTAAAACTGCCTTCCCGGGCCACGGCATCGAAGGCGCGGAGCTGAAACAGGTTCATGAATAACCCTCACTGATGGCTGGCATAACAATAAACAATTTGATTGATAACACGGCAAATTGCAATTTAAGCCCCGTAGCTTCATCCCATCGATTGCGAGGACACGAGAATGAGTACTGCCGAACCCATCCTGCTCACCCCCGGCCCGTTGACCACGTCGCCCCGCACCCGTCAGGCGATGATGATCGACTGGGGTTCATGGGATGACCGCTTCAATCAACTGACCGCCAGCCTCTGCGAGCAACTGCTGGCCATCATCAACGGCACTGCCACCCACCACTGCGTGCCTTTGCAAGGCAGCGGCACCTTCGCGGTCGAGGCAGCGATCGGCACGCTGGTGCCTCGGGACGGCAAGATTCTGGTCCTGATCAACGGCGCCTACGGCAAACGCCTGGCGAAAATCTGCGAAGTACTGGGCCGCTCCTTCAGTACCTTCGAAACCGCAGAAGATGAGCCGACCACCGCCGCCGACGTCGACCGCCTGCTACGTGCCGATCTAGACATTACCCATGTCGCCCTGATTCACTGCGAAACCAGTACCGGCATCCTCAATCCGCTGCCAGAGATCGCCCAAGTAGTGGCGCAACACGGCAAGCGCCTGATCATCGACGCCATGAGCTCCTTCGGCGCCCTGCCCGTGGATGCGCAGCAAGTGCCGTTCGACGCACTGATCGCCGCCTCGGGCAAATGCCTGGAGGGCGTGCCGGGCATGGGTTTTGTCTTCGCTCGCAAAGAATCCCTGGCCAGCGCCGCCGGCAACTCGCATTCGCTGGCGATGGACTTGCAGGACCAGCACGCCTACATGGCCAAGACCGGCCAGTGGCGCTTCACCCCGCCGACCCATGTGGTCGCGGCGCTGCACGAAGCCCTGCTGCAATACAACGAAGAAGGCGGCTTGCCGGCGCGGCACGAACGCTACGCCGCCAACTGCCAGGCATTGATGGAAGAGATGGGCAAACTGGGGCTGCGCAGCTTCCTGCCGACGGCTATCCAGGCGCCGATCATCGCCACCTTCCACGCCCCGAAAGATCCGCGCTACGCGTTCAAAGAATTCTACGAGCGGGTCAAGGCCAAGGGCTACATCCTCTACCCCGGCAAACTGACCCAGGTCGAAACCTTCCGCGTCGGCTGCATCGGCCATGTCAACCCGGCGCAAATGCGCGAAGCGGTGGCCGCGATTGGCGAGGTTCTGCGCGAGATGGAAGTCCTCGACATCTAAACCACACCACATTCCCTGTGGGAGCAAGCTTGCTCGCGATGAGGCCCGATCAGTCGACACACATGTTGAATGTAAGACCGCTATCGCGAGCAAGCTCGCTCCCACAGAAAAGCTGAATTTCCGAATAGATCGATATCACAGGAATCCAAACGCCATGAACTACGCCAACCCAACCAAGCTGCAAGCCGCCATCCTCGACTGGGCCGGCACCGTGGTCGACTTCGGCTCCTTCGCCCCGACGCAGATTTTCGTCGAGGCTTTCGCCGAGTTCGACGTCCAGGTGTCCATCGAAGAAGCCCGTGGCCCGATGGGCATGGGCAAGTGGGACCATATCCGCACCCTGTGCGACCTGCCGGAAGTTGCCGAGCGTTATCGCAAAGTGTTCGGCCGCACGCCGACCGACGATGACGTCACTGCGATCTACCAGCGTTTCATGCCGCTGCAGATCGAAAAAATCGCCGAGCACTCGGCACTGATCCCCGGCGCGCTGGAGACCATCGCCAACCTGCGCCAGCAAGGGGTCAAGATCGGCTCCTGCTCCGGTTACCCGAAACAGGTCATGGACAAAGTGGTCGAACTGGCCGCCACCAACGGCTACGTGGCCGATCACGTGGTCGCCACCGATGAAGTCCCGAATGGTCGTCCATGGCCCGCCCAGGCGCTGGCCAATGTCATCGCCCTGGGCATCGACGATGTCGCCGCGTGCGTGAAGATCGATGACACCGTGCCGGGCATTCTCGAAGGTCGCCGCGCCGGCATGTGGACCGTGGCGCTGATCTGCTCGGGCAACGCCCTGGGCCTGGACTACGAAGGTTATCGCGCCTTGGGCCGCGACCAACTGGACAGCGAGCGCAAGCGCATCCACGGGATGTTCGAAGGTTCACGCCCGCATTACATGATCGACACCATTACCGATCTGCCGGAAGTGATCGCCGACATCAACAAGCGCCTGGCCAACGGCGAAATGCCACAGTCGAGCTAAAAAACGCAACGCCCCCCCTGTAGGAGCGAGCTTGCTCGCGATGGTCTCAAGAATGCCGCGGTTACCCAGTGGGTATGCGTCATCGTTGGCGACCATCGCGAGCAAGCTCGCTCCTACAAGGTTTTTCTCTGCCTTTACCCGAACCCGAGCATCCAGCGACCAATCGCCTCAGGCAAATCCGGTGAAACAGGATTACAGTTAACGCACACCGTCGGACAAGAACGGTGGCTTTAAACCGGACCTCTGAGGAACACCCCATGCCGTGGAAAAACTCTGAGTCGCGCTACAGTACCGTATCGATCGCGCTGCATTGGCTGATGCTGGTCCTGCTGGTCCTGGTTTACGCCTGTATCGAGTTTCGCGGATTCTTTCCCAAGGGCAGTGGCGCGCGCACGCTGATCGTCGAATCACACTTCATGCTCGGCCTGACCGTATTCGTTCTGGTCTGGCTGCGGTTGTTCGCACGCAGCCTCGGCCCGGCGCCGCAGATCTTCCCGGCCTCGCCGCACTGGCAAACGACACTGGCCAGGCTGATGCACTGGGCGCTGTACATTTTCATGATCGTCACGCCGATTCTCGGGTGGCTGGTCACCAGCGCCAAAGGCAATCAGGTGATGTTCTACGGTGTAGACCTGCCGATGCTGGTAGCGGAAAACAAGGACCTGGCCAAACAGCTCCAGGGCTGGCATGAGCTCGGCGGCACTATCGGCTATTGGCTGGTCGGCCTGCATGCCGTGGCCGGGTTGTATCACCATTATGTGGTGGGCGATAACACATTGCTGCGGATGATGCCCAAGCGGGTAAACCGCGACGCCTGAACTTGACCGCTCCCACATTGGTTTTCGGTGACTTTCAGGTTTGTGAATTGAATCCCCGCCACCCCTGCAAGCCGCCAGTGTGGACGAAGATCAGCCGCGTGCCCCGGGCGAACTTGCCCGCTTCCACTTGGTGCTTGAGTGCCAGCAGTGCCTTGCCGGTATACAGCGGCTCCAGTGGAATATTTCCCACCTGCTCCGTCTTTTCAATAAAGTCGAGCAGCAACGGATCAACCTTGGCAAACCCGCCGCGACTGGCCTCGAACAGCTCATACACTGCATCGACCACCCCCGCTTCCTGCACGATCCGCTCGACCTGCTGCGCCACTCCGTGGTCATCAGGCACGGCCAGGGCACCATATACCGGATGATCCCCCGCTTCGGCCAGCACCAGGCCGGCCAGGGTCGTGCCGGTTCCGCAGGCCAGCCACCAGCCGTCATAGTCATTCCAGCCCAAGCCCGCCAATTGGGTACAAACCCTGGCCCGCAATTGCATGCAACCTTCAGCACCGGGTAATCCACCTCCGCCTTCAGGCACCGGATGCAATGTCGGATAGCGGGTTTGCCAGGGTTGCCAGAAACCCGCTTCATGCCTCGCTCGATAGCCTGCGTAGCCCAGCCAGTGCAGCTCCATGCCGAACGCCTGCAAGTCCTTGACCGTCGGGGTTTGCTGAGGATGCCCGCGCAACAGGCCGACAGTGGAAAAGCCGAATCGCTTGCCCGCCGCCGCCAACGCATGAAGATGATTGGAGTGCGCGCCACCGAGACTGATGATGCCTTCGGCACCCAGACGGTCGGCGGTCTTCAGGTGTTCGATGAGCTTGAACCATTTGTTGCCGCTGATCAGCGGATCGATCCGGTCCAGCCGCAGGACTGCCACTTCGATGCCGGCTTGAGTGAGCCAGTCGAGGTGAAGGGGGTCGAGGGGGGCCTGGGATAACCAGGTTGAGGGTGGGAGAAGCATCAATGCCGGCTCTGGGTGAAGAGCCAGCATCTTAACAGCTGACTTGTGGCGAGGGGGCTTGCCCCCGTTGGGGTGCGAAGCGGCCCCAATACGACTGCTTCGCAGCCGAACGGGGGCAAGCCCCCTCGCCACAGAGTTTTGTGAACAGCCTGATTACGTGAATTACAACTGCGCCGCCAACCGCGACCCCTGATTGATCGCCCTCTTGGCATCCAGCTCTGCCGCGACATCCGCGCCGCCGATCAGGTGCACGCTCTGCCCCGCCGCCGCCAGGCCTTCATGCAACTCGCGCAGCGGATCCTGCCCGGCGCAAATCACGATGTTGTCCACTGGCAGCACCTGAGCTTCGCCGGTTTCGCCGATGCGGATGTGCAGGCCTTCGTCGTCGATCTTCAGGTATTCAACGCTGTTGAGCATCTGCACCTGTTTGTTCTTAAGGCCCGTGCGATGAATCCAGCCGGTGGTCTTGCCCAGGCCGTCGCCGACCTTGGACGTCTTGCGTTGCAGCAGGAACACCTCGCGGGCCGGCGCATGGGGCGCGGCCTTGATACCGGCGACACCGCCGCGCGCTTCAAGGTGTGTATCGATGCCCCATTCCTTCCAGAACGCGGCGCGATCCTGACTGGTGGCGACGCCTTCATGCACAAGGAACTCGGAAACGTCGAAACCGATACCACCGGCACCAATCACCGCGACGCGCTTGCCGACCGGTTTGCGCTCCAGGATCACGTCCAGGTAGCTCAGCACCTTGGCGTTTTCCACCCCTGGAATGGCCGGCACACGCGGCGCAATGCCGGTGGCCAGAATGATCTCGTCGTAGCCACCCTCGACCAGTCCGGCCACGTCGACGCGGGTGTTCAGGCACACCTCGACGTTGGTGGTCTGCAACTTGCGGTTGAAGTAGCGAATGGTTTCGTAGAACTCTTCCTTGCCCGGAACGCGCTTGGCAATGTTGAACTGACCGCCGATTTCGCTGGCCGAATCGAACAGCGTCACCTGATGGCCACGCTCGGCGGCCACGGTCGCGGCGGACAGACCGGCAGGGCCGGCACCGACCACGGCAATTTTCTTCAGTTGCTGCACGGGCAGATAGTTGAGCTCGGTTTCGTGGCAGGCACGCGGGTTCACCAGGCAACTGGTCAGCTTGCCGCCGAAGGTGTGGTCGAGGCAGGCCTGGTTGCAACCGATGCAGGTGTTGATTTCATCGGCACGACCTTCAGCGGCTTTGTTGACGAAATCCGGGTCGGCGAGGAACGGCCGTGCCATGGACACCATGTCGGCATCGCCCTCGGCCAGGATCTGCTCGGCGACTTCCGGGGTGTTGATACGGTTGGTGGTGATCAGCGGAATATTGACCGAACCCCGCAACTTGGCCGTAACCTTGCTGAACGCCGCGCGCGGCACTTTGGTGGCGATGGTCGGAATCCGCGCTTCGTGCCAGCCGATACCGGTGTTGATGATGGTCGCGCCGGCCTGCTCGATGGCCTTGGCCAGTTGAACGATCTCTTCCCAGGTGCTGCCGCCTTCAACCAGGTCGAGCATCGACAGACGGAAAATGATGATGAAGTTCGGGCCTACCGCTTCACGCACGCGACGAACGATCTCCACCGGCAGGCGCATGCGGTTTTCATAGCTGCCACCCCAGCGGTCGGTACGGTGGTTGGTATGGGCGGCGAGGAACTGGTTAATGAAATAACCTTCGGAACCCATGATTTCCACGCCGTCGTACTCGGCGGTTTGCGCCAGTGCCGAGCAGGTGACGAAATCGCTGATCTGCTTCTCGATGCCTTCCTCGTCCAGCTCCCTGGGCTTGAACGGGTTGATCGGTGCCTGGATCGCACTTGGCGCAACCTGTTTCGGGCTGTAGGCATAACGACCGGCATGGAGGATCTGCATGCAGATCTTGCCGCCCGCGTCATGCACGGCACGGGTGACGATACGGTGCTTGAGCGCTTCTTCTTCGGTCGTCAGCTTGGCCGCGCCGGAATACACGCCACCCTCGTCATTCGGGCCGATACCGCCGGTGACCATCAGGCCGACACCGCCACGGGCACGCTCGGCAAAGTACGCCGCCATGCGCTCGAAGCCACCCGGTTTCTCTTCAAGGCCAGTGTGCATCGACCCCATCAGGGTGCGATTGCGCAGCGTGGTGAACCCCAGGTCCAGCGGAGCCAACAGGTGCGGGTATTGAGCGGCGGTCATCGGTAACTCCACATCGAGCGATCACGGAAAGTGCGGGAGCTCTGCGGCCCCCATCAGTCATGTTCGACAGACTAAGAGTCGTGCCGTCATCCCTCAATGACCGTAAATGACAACTTATTGATCGAAATGAGCAGCAACATTGGGCTAACGGGAATGACTCAAAACAAAAACGACCTGCGGTCATGAGTTTTCACTTCGATTGGAATTATTTGCATTAAGAATGGAATCAGCCAGCCATAGCCAGCCGTGTCGCGGGAACGTTAAAAACCAGCATGGACGCCGTGTGTGAAATGTTTTATGTCGTGATGTCGGGCCATTGCCAGAGGAGTTTTCGCGGTGCGGCGCTGAATGGCGGCACTCTGAAGCACACCTCCAACTGGGCTACACGCTTGGCCGTGGCCAGACCTGAACCGCAATTCATGTACGACGCACTTTTAGAAGCATTTGTTTTTTGGGTGACGCGAGCACGTAATCCGACAACACAAAACCAAAAAGTAAAAACAACGCAATCTTTGACACGATATATTCCAGAAAAAACAATTTAAACTAACTGGAAGACAATATAACCACCCACTTATGGCGAAAAAACAGAAATTGTCTCACTCATACCCAGCAGAGGTACTAAATCGAAGAGCGGAACTCATCCGTTTTTCCCAGCTCAGCGTTGTGGATTTTAACTTTCTATTCGCCTGCAACACCCTGCTGAGGTCCTGGGCAATCGACGAAAGGACCACAAGCCCATTTCCTTGTAGATATCGTATTGATGGTCTAGATATAACTACAAAATAAAACCTCCACACAATATCAGAATGACATTAAATAAGAGGGATCTTATGCACCTTGCGCTTAGTGCAGGAAAAAATGGACTTCTTCAAGTGGGGGCGTTGTCGCTTTTAAGTCTGGCAGTACAACAGGCGCAAGCGGCTTGCGTACTCACTCCCGGCCCCGGCGTCGATGCGTATGTCTGCGACAGTGGCAGCAGCCCTGTCGGCCTGACCGACCTGCTGGGCAACAACATCCTGACCCTCCCGATTGACGGCACCGGTACCATCAACGGCAACATTGTTACCGGGGCTGGCACCGACCTCGTCGACATGAACTCCGGACGAATCGTCGGCAGCATCACTCAGGGTGATGGTGCCGATCGCTTCCGTATCAGTGCCGGTGCGGTCACGGGTGCGGTTTCCCAAGGCAATGGCATCGATGACTTTGTGATGAGTGGCGGGCAGATCCAGTCTCTGGCTCAAGGCGACGGCCGCGACACCTTCCTGATGACCGGCGGCACCATCGTCGGCGCCTTTGAAGATGGCGACGTGGCGCAGCAAACCAGCGGCACCATCGGCCGCGTCGACATGAAACTGGACAACAACATCTATGACATGTCCGGCGGCTCGATCCTTGGCAACCTCGTCACCGGATTTGGTACCGACTGGATTATCGTCACCGGGGGTACGATTGGCGGCAATATCAGTGTCAGCGGCGGCGACGACCGCATCACTGTCAGCGGCGGCGTGATAAACGGCGAGATCCGCACCAGCCTCGGCAACGACACCTTCAACTGGCTCAATGGCGGCCAGATCAAGTCCGCCGTGCTGATGGGTGATGGTAACGATACCGCGCTGCTCAGCGGCCTGACCGAAAGCCTGTTGAGCGCCACCCCATCGATCGACGGCGGCCTGGGCAATGATCAATTGACCTTCGACAACACCACTTCCAACACGGCCTCCCGCTACATCGGTTGGGAAACCGTCAACCTCAACAACAATTCGCACTTTGACCTGGCTGGCGACTTTTTCCTCGGCGACAGCGCCAGTAATGCCGGCACGGTTTCCATCGACAACACCAGCGTGCTGGCGGTGACCCAAGGCAGCATCCGACCCTACACCGCCGGCCAGCGGGCGACCCTCATCAACGCCGGCACCATCGACATGACCACCGGCAGCAACAGCGCCGCGGACTCGCTGACGGTGTACGGCAACTACGTCGGCAACAACGGCCAGCTGTGGCTGCAAACCGTGCTCGGCGACGATACTTCCGCCACTGACAAACTGGTGGTCTCCGACGGCAGCATCAGCGGCAATACCCAATTGGCGGTGACCAATCTCAGTGGCCTGGGCGGCCTGACGCAAAGCAACGGGATCGAAGTGGTGCAGGCGCTCAACGGCGCAGTCAGCACTACCGATGCCTTTGCCCTGAAAGGCTCGGTTTCTGCCGGGGCCTATGAGTACTATCTGTTCAAGGGGGGTGTAACGGCAGGCTCGGAAAACAACTGGTACCTGCGCTCTTCGGTGGTCGCGGTGCAACCACCCGTTGTGCCGCCACAGCCGCCGGTACCGCCCGTGGTGGTGCCAGAGCCACCGATTCCGCCCGTACCGCCGGTAGTAGGCCCGGATGAACCACCGGTTGAACCGCCAACACCGCAACCCGTTGCGCCAGTCGAGCCCCCCGCGACACCGCCAACCCAGGTCCCCGCCGAAGTATCACCGGAGCCTGCCGCCACCACTCCGCCGCTGCCAACGGCGGTGGCGGGTGCCGATCCTATTCCACTGTACCGCCTGGAGGTGCCCGTGTATTCGGTGGTGGTGCCAGCCGCGCAGTTGATGACTTTGCAAGCGTTGGGCACGTTCCACGACCGCCAGGGCGAACAAAGCCTGTTGAGCGAAACCGGTGCCGTCCCGGCCGGTTGGGGTCGTGCCTATGGCCGCGATTTCAACAAGAGCTGGACCGGCACCGTGTCCCCCAGCTTCGACGGTTCTACCAAGGGCTATCAAGTGGGCCATGACCTGTATGCCTCCGAAACCAGCGGCGGGCAGATCCAACGCTTCGGCCTGTTCGTCGGCCAGAGCCGCTTGCAGGGCGATGTCAAAGGTTTCGCCGAGGGCTTCCAGGACCGTCGTTCGGGGCGGGTCGAACTCGACGGCGACAACTTCGGCGCCTATTGGACCCTCACCGATCCAACCGTGGGCTGGTACGTTGACCTTGTGGCCATGGGCACGCGCCTGGATGGCGATAACAAATCCGACCGTGGGGTGAAAATGGACAGCAAGGGCCATGCATTGGCGTTGTCCACCGAAGCCGGCTATCCGATTGCAATTTCCGAGCACTGGGTGGTGGAGCCACAGGTCCAGGTGATCAACCAGCAGATCGATATGGACAGCCAGAACGACGGTATTTCCAAGGTCTCGTTCGACTCCCAGGACTACTGGACCGGTCGCCTCGGTGCACGCCTGAAAGGGCGCTACCTGGTACAGAACACGCCCATCGAGCCCTACGTCCGGGCGAACACCTGGCGCACCTTTGGCGGCAGTGACACCGTGACCTATGATGACGTGGACCGGATCAAGAGTGATCACAAATCGTCCTCTGCCGATCTCGGAGTGGGTGTGGTGGCGCGGTTATCGTCAACGGTCAGCGTGTACCTGGCGGCGGATTACAACACCAATCTGGACACCAATGCCCTGGAAGGCGTGAGTGGCAATGCGGGGGTGAGGGTGAGTTGGTAAGCGAGGCCGCTCGTATGGTTATCACCCCCATTACGGCCGTTCTGTAATTAAAGAATGGTGCCCTGCAGACTGTATGAAAACCGATCAACAAGGGTGATGCTCAACGAAGATGCTCTGTATCGAAAGATAGGGAGCATCTGCATCCAGGAAGGAGTAGCGCCAGCATCGTCAGGAACCCGAACGCAATCAGCAACGGATAAGCCATCAACAGAATCAATAGCTGTTATACATCCCACAACTCGCGCAATAGCGAGCAGCTCTCATCCAGAGCAAACTCCAATTGCGAATTTCACGGTGATCCAGCCACCCTTTCAGGTAGACAGAAACTCAGGATTAACTGAAAAAACAGGATATCAAGCAAGTCAATCAATCAATCAATCAATCGTCAGCGAGTGGAACTGCACGGAGTCAAAGTACATCGAATGGCGAACATCTTGAAACGGCACATCCGCTAATTGTGGTCATGCTCAAAACCCGAAGTAAACAAATGCCATAGCTGCCGCCATACCCCATGCGACCAACGCCATTACCGTTGAATTGTGCGCTGACCAGGATTCGTCCAATCGCTGTAAGCCGAACTTCGAAAAGCCAGCCTCGTCATAACAGCAATGCATGATCGCCCGGTAGGTATATCGCAGGCCGGCCAACAGAAACAGGGTAATCAGACCAAGGACAAGTCCATGCCTGATAGTTGGTTTAACCCATTCCACAAGGTGATCCTGTTCGCAAGCAACGCTGTCGACTTCCACAAGGGTTATTTGCTGAAAGTCCGTCGAAGACCGCTTTTGACCAATCTGGATCAGCGCCTGTTGCTCCAGATCCAGCGCCTGATACTTCCAGAGCGTTGATGACCCTTCTCGGCAGAACGTAAACGCAGCAGGACTTGAGATGGCGATAATACAAGCGTCGTTGATGTGCAGTTTTTTCAGCGTTTCCGTGGCTGACCTGGTGAAATCCAGGTCGAACACCGGATTAACCCCGGTAGCAGAAGCAGCGATCGAAACCAATAGACCGCTCAACAGGCAGATGGCTGAAGTGTTCAAGGCCGGGTTTCCTTTTTCATTGTTTCTTTGATTTCGCAGTTCGGTTCCAACCTGCTTTGATGAGTCCCAGTACGCTGCTGGCACCCCGATAGCTGATGGGCAATTGAATGGAAGGAGAAAGGGAGGGCATCCATTGCCCTCCCCTCCGCTGTCCACGCTCCTTGCGACAGTACTGACCAGGACCTCAAGTGGCCAGAATGAAGTCCGTCTGATCAACGGCTGCGCTGTTGACACCCACAAGGTGAATCGTGTCCGCCCCGATCCCTACCACCGTGTCCGCCCCGTTGGCCGTAATGGTCACGTTGGCAGCGAACGTCGCGCTGTTGATCCCCAGCGCCGTGATATTGAGCAAGTCTTGCCCGACCGGATTGGCTCCGAAGTTCAGGATCGTATCGCTGCCGAAACCCGCAGCAAACGCGAACGTATCGTTACCGGCGACGCCGCCACTCATCACGTCGTTACCGCCACCGCCGGTGAGAACGTCGTTACCCGCACCACCCACGATCCTGTTGGCCAGCGCGTTGCCGCTGCCCGCAAAGTTGCCGCTGCCGCCGAAAAACAGATTTTCGACGTCGGCACCCAGGGTGTAGCTCGCGAGCGAGGTCCAGACCGTGTCGCTGCCGGCACCGGCGAGCTCGATCACCACGTCCCCAAGGTCGGCGACTTCATAGATATCGTCGCCACCGCCGCCGGCCATCGTGTCGGCACCTGCGCCACCGATGATGACGTCGTTACCCGAGCCACTGCTGAGGCCGTCGTTACCCGCGCCCCCCATGATCGTGTTGGCGAGCACGTTGCCGCTGCCCACAAAGTTGCCGCTGCCGCCGAAAAACAGATTTTCGACGTCGGCACCCAGGGTGTAGCTCGCGAGCGAGGTCCAGACCGGAGTCGCTGCCGGCACCGGCGAGCTCGGTCACCACGTCCCCGAGTTCGGTAACTTCATAGGTATCGCTGCCGACACCGCCGGCCATCGTGTCGGCACCTGCACGACCCATGATGAGGTCGTTACCTGCGCTGCCGCTGAGGACGTCGTTACCCGCACCACCCACGATCGTATTGTCGAGCGCGTTGCCACTGCCCGCAAAGTTGCCGCTGCCGCCGAAATACAGATTTTCGACGTTGGCACCCAGGGTGTAGCTCGCGAGCGAGGTCCAGACCGTGTCGCTGCCGGCACCGGCGAGCTCGCTCACCACGTCCCCAAGGTCGCTGACTTCGTAGATATCGCTGCCGACACCGCCGACCATCGTGTCGGCACCTGCGCCACCGATGAGGACGTCACTACCCGCACCACCCACGAGCGTGTTGGCGAGCGCGTTGCCGCGGCCCGCGAAGTTGCCGCTGCCGCCGAAATACAGATTTTCGACGTTGGCACCCAGGGTGTAGCTCGCGAGCGAGGTCCAGACCGTGTCGCTGCCGGCACCGGCGAGCTCGCTCACCACGTCCCCAAGGTCGCTGACTTCGTAGATATCGCTGCCGACACCGCCGACCATCGTGTCGGCACCTGCGCCACCGATGAGGACGTCACTACCCGCACCACCCACGAGCGTGTTGGCGAGCGCGTTGCCGCGGCCCGCGAAGTTGCCGCTGCCGCCGAAATACAGATTTTCGACGTTGGCACCCAGGGTGTAGCTCGCGAGCGAGGTCCAGACCGTATCGATGCCGGCACCGGCGAGCTCGGTCACCACGTCCCCAAGGTCGGTGACTTCAAAGGTATCGTCACCGAGACCTCCAGCCATGGTATCGGCACCCGCCCCCCCGATGAGAATGTCATCACCCGCGTCACCATTGAGGATGTCGTTGCCGCCCAGCCCGTTCAGGATGTCGTTGCCATCACCTCCGCTGGCCACGTCGTCGCCTTGCGTGCCGATAAAAATGTCGACACCGGGGGTACCGACAAACACTACACCGACGGTCACCGGGGCCGTGGCGTCGGACGCAATGCTTTCGGCCACACCGAAGTCATCCACGTAACTGACCACCACGCGCACTTGATCGCCGACCTGATTCTGGCCAAGCGTGAGCGTGCTGCCGGTGGCTCCGGCGATGTCGACGAAGGTGACCCCGTTGGTCTCCTGCCACTGGAAGGTGAACTGCGGATTGCTGAGGCCATCGACGTCGACGATGGTCGACAGGTCCGCGGTCAACACCTGGTTCAGAAACGCAAACCCGAGGATGCCCGGCCCAGCGGTCGGTGCGTTGTTCCCCGACGAGTCGACGATCTCCAGCGTACTGCTGCCATCCTGATACACCGCCCGAACGCGGATGTTCAGGCCGGCGACATCGTCCGCCACCCGGTAGGTGGCGCCTGTCACCCGCGATGCCTCGCCGGCGGCAATAACGGTGATGTCGTCATAGATGCCCGAACCGGCAATGGTTTCGACCTGCCAGTAGTAAGACACCGGACCGAAAATCGCGCCGGTCGGATTGGCCGCACTCGCGCTGTTGGCGTCGCGTATCGACTGAGAGCTGACGCGCAACAGTTGGCCGGCGACAGGTGCATCGCTACGCGCACCGGTGGCAGCATCGAGGATTGCCAGACGCCCCACGGGACCGCTGTTCAAGACGGTGCCAACACCGGACGACTGCGCCAGGTCGGCGAACTGCAGGCGCTCGATGCCCGTCAGGCGATCGACGCCATCACGCCCTGCAACCAGGTCGGTCACAATGACAGTGTTGCCATCGACAGCGACGGTGTACTCCGACGCATTGCCTGAGTACAGCGCGGTGTCGAAGTTGTCAGTGCCGGTCAGGATCTCCCGCACGATGACCAGTTGGCCCGGGTTGTAAGTACCGTTCAACATCGCCTGGACCATCGGCTCCATGCTGTCGAACGTGGCGATTTCCGCGCCGGTGCCATCAGCGTTTGCCCGTACGCTGATGCGCACGTTCAGCCACTTGTCACCGTCGATGATGTCGTCACCACCGCGACCTTCAATGAGGTCGCTGCCGCTACCACCGAGGATGATGTTGCCGCCGTCGAAGAATGTCGCTCCAGCTGGCAGCAGACCCGCCAGACCGTTGATCAGGCTGATGTTGGTCAGCACACTGCCAGTTGCACCCGCGGTGGGTAGCGATGTCGCATCTTCGTTATCACCGCGCAGGAAGTCACCATGGGACGAACCCGACAGACCTTCCATGATGTCGAAGCGCACCAGCGCCGAAGCTCCTGAACCCGGCATCGGTGGCACATCGAAGAAGCGGTCGGTGTAATCAACGCTCACACCTTGGGCCAGCCCCTTGAAGGTCGCCCAGTCATAGCCCGAGCCGCCGATATAGCGGTCACCGAAGCCGAGACTGCCGACCATGATGTCGTCACCGCCTTCGCCGTTGAACTTATCGTTCTCGCTACCGCCGATGTAGACATCGTGACCGATTACCGGGTCGTTGCCGAGCGGGTCGAAGTTGTCGCCAGGTGCACCGTCCGAAGTGCCCTTCTCGATCCAGTCGTCGCCTTCGTTACCCATGTCCTGTTCGTTGGCTTTGCTGCCCAGGATAAAGTCGTTGCCCTGGCCACCAATGGCCTCGGAGGCGTCCTCACCGGTAATGATGAAGTCGTTGCCGAACCCACCAATGAGCAGGTTGACGCCGTTGCCTCCGTGCAGTACGTCGTGGCCGTCGCCACCCTGGATGTTATCGTCGCCGCCAGTGTCGGTGATGATGTCGTCGCCGGCACCACCGCGCAATTGGTCGTTGCCGTCACCGCCTTCGATGCGATCGTTGCCGCCATCACCCCAGACCGTGTCATCGCCTTCACTGGCGATGAGTATGTCTGCGTTTTCGGTGCCACCCAGCACGATGTGCTCGTCACCTGTGTACTTGATGTAGTTGGTGTCCGCCCCCACGGTCAACGGGTTGTCGCGGAACACCACCTGCTCGCCATTCGGGCCGAGCGGATCGACGGCGAGCAGACCTTCATTGAACTGCCTGCCCTGGTCCACTTCCAGATAGAACCCCGGATCCGTGAACACCACGCCAGGCAAGTGCGTGGCCGAGGTGTTGGCCATGATCAGCTTGGCGAACGAGTTGCTTTCAAGTTCCGCGTTCATCGACAGGCCAGAGGTACGCTCCAGATAGTAGAAGCGGTCGCCGTCCTGCAGTTTTTCCAGCTGGTTCTCGAACACGAAGTTGAAGGTCGAGCCGAGCATGCCGCCGAACGGAGTTTTCTGTTCGGCAAGTCCGCCAATCCACATATCGATGGCATCGACGCCAGTGATCGTCACGTTCCTCAAGTCGTCGGCAGTACCCAGTACCCCATCGCTGCCAGCCAGCGTTACGTTGGCAAAGGCACCGGTGCTGTTGAGGAAGTCCAGGCGGTCAGCCGGCGCCCCCACTCCACCGAATACCAGCGCCAGAGCTGCAGCGCGTTTGCCTTCCAGCGTGGTCGCTGCCGTGATGGTGTCATGCGTGCCATAGGCCGCGATGAAGTTGATCAACGACTCCGGATGCTTGAGGTGCTGCACCAGGTCGACCCAGCTGTTGTAAGGCTTGAGTTGAGTGTCACCGGTTTGGCTGTAGATGTCGCGGCGGAACGCGTTGAGTGAAGGAATCCCCACGTCGCGGCCACGGGCGATGTTGATCGCCGGCAGGTCGAGCGGCAGGCCGAGCAGGTTATTGCGCAGCGCCTCGGTGACGAACTCGTCGATTTCGTTACCGGCTTGCCGGGTCACCCCACGGATGATCGCACTGGTCGCATCCTCTGGCGACACGCCACTGGCGGCGAACGCCAACGGGTTGAGGAACGCCGCGATCAAGCCCAGTTGCTGATCGGGGTTGGCGCTGCTCGGATCGCCTATCACGTTGAAGTCGATATCGTAGCGATCGACAGTCTCGGTCAGCATCGAGTGGCCAAACCGGTACACGGTGTGGGCGAACTCGGCGACGATCGAAGGATCGAGGTCGACGTCATAGACCTGGGTCGGTGCGAAGAACAGGTCGATGTTGGGCTGGATGGTCCGTGCAAACTCCTCGAACACCAGGTGCTGATACTGCATCTCGGTGCCGAACTTGGCAGCCTGGAACAAGCGCTCGCCATTCCACTGCAGCGCATCGAACTCAGCCTGGGTAGTTGGCAACGCGGCCACCGGAGTCAACAGCCACTCGTTGAGGAAGGCCACGTCACCCGAATCGAGTACGGTGTCCTTGGTCTGCGCAACCAGCCGGTTGTGCTCGGAGTGGAAGATCGCATGCACCGCAGTCAGGCCGATGTTTTCGTTGACCCGGCCGTCGCCGGCGATGTAGTGAGCGTCGAGCAGTTCGTTGTCATAGGTCAGGTTGTTGCCGCCAGGGCCAACGGGCTGCGCATTGCCGACAAGGGTGTCGGCATCCGCCTGCAGAACCCCGCCGGTAACGACCGGCACGGCGTTGTGGGCGATGTCGTTGAGGAAGGCATGGCTGGTGCGCACTGCGTTCACGAGGCTTACCGGGCTGGCCGGATTGCCTTCGACAAGCGTAGTGACATCATCGGCGGTGCCGGCAATGCCATCCGCCCCGTTGTTGACCCGAATGACAACCTGCGGGAAGCCGTTCGGCCCCTTGATGAAGTTGCCATAGGCGTCAGTCGCCAGCAGCGGGCCGCTGTCGATATCGGCGTCGGTCAGATTGATACCCAGCACGTCGCGTGCCTGGGCCTTGACCACCTTCCAGGTTGCCATACCACCGATTTCAACGTCGTCAGCGGTGCCAAACGTGCCATCCGCCCCCAGGTCACGGTTAGTGATCAACCGGCCTGTCGCTACGGGGCCGCTGGCGGTAAGTTCATAACCGCGCAGGAACACCTGATGCGACGGGTGCGAGCTATAGGTCTGGTTCTGGTCCACGAACGGCGAGGTGGTGTTGGTGTGCTCATGGATGTCGTCGGCCGTGCCAAGAACGCCATCCGCCCCTGGCTGGTTGGTCGCGCGGGTCAGAACCATGAAGTTCGTCAGGCTACCTGGGACAAAGAGTGGATCATCCGGCTGAAGCGGAATGAAGACGGTGCCCGAACCACCTTTGGTCACCAGGTCCAGACCATGATCGAAGAACTGCCCGAAGAAGGTCATCCAGGCGTTGAACGGCGCGGACAATCCCGCATCCGACGTGGTGTTCTCGAACAGGTACACATCGCGGTCGTCGCCAGTACCGAACTGTCCATCCAGCCCGGGGCTGGCAACAATCTGTACACCTTCCTTGAGCACATCGTCGTTACCCACCGCGCCGAAGTTGAGCACACCGTCCAGGCCCGGGTCGAATGCCGTGGCATAGGCCGCCGGGTTGTTCGCTGTCTGATCGACGATCAGGTTACTGATGGTGCGCGGCTGCGAGTCGATCACAAGGCCGTTGTTCTGCGCATACGACGTTCCCCCTTCCGCCGGATTGAAGACCGGATCGCCCACGCGCGGGAAGAGGTTATCGGCGGCGCCAAACTCGGTGTTGTCAATGCCGTTGAGGTTCATCAGGTTGTTGTTTGACCCGTCGACCGTACGCAGGCCCAGCGGCGCGCGGATGTTCGGGAGCAGCGAGAGGATGTCCTGACCGGCCGCATCAGCCTCGGCAATCTTGATCTGGTCAAGAATGAAGTTGAGGTCGGAGCGGACCATGTTAAGACCGGCGCCACCCGCAGTGGCATCGACTACAGGTACCTGCGCCGTTGGCGTAACCGGTGCACCGGCAACAACGGCAGCCGTCGGCGTGGAGAACAGGATCTCCGTGGTGCCGTGACCGTCCTGATAGATAGCCTTGACCCGCAACGACAACCCGGCGAGATCAGGAGAGACCTTGAATGCGGTACCATTGGCGCTTTGGAACGCCAGGTCGCCAGCCGGCAACAGAATGATGTCCTCAAATATGCCACTGCCTGGATCGGCCTCGAACTGCCAGATGTAGGACACAGAGGAGTTGGTGATCAACCCCTGCGGATTACCCGCCGCGACGTTGTCGTCATCGCTCACCCCGGCCACGCTGACAGTCAGTAAATCGCCCACGGTGATCGCGCCGCCGTTGCCATCCGAGACAGTCGGACTGCCATCCGGTTGGGCATTCTCCCCCGCCACCAGCACTTGCTGGTTATCGGCGAACTGCAGGCGTTCGATATTCAGCAAGGTATCGGTGCCGTCGCGACCCGCTACGCTATCGGCCACTGTCCAGACATCGTCCGACACATCGTCCGTGCCACGGTCGTCGACAGTCACCGCATACTCGGCTTCAAGCCCGGAGAAAATGGCGGTATCGAAGGCCGCCCCGCCCGTCGAGGTGCCGGGCATGATTTCCCGCACGGCCTTGAGCTGACCAGGGTTGATGGTGCCATCCAGCATCAACGGGATCATATCGACCATGCTGTCGAAGCTGGCGATCTCAGGGCCGGTATGGTTGACGTCAGCCGGATCATAAACGGCAATCCTGACGTTGATCCATTTGTCGCCGTCGATCAGGTCATCGCCACCGCGGCCCTCGATCAGGTCGCTGCCATCACCGCCGAGGATGATGTTGCCAGTGGCAAAGCCGGTGACCGGCAGTCCGGCATCGGCCAGGAACTGGTCCAGTCCGCGGATCAATGCGACATTGGTCAGCGCACTGCCCGTGGTACCGCCGTGGTTGATGATGGTGTCCGCATCGACATTATCGCCTTTGAGCACATCGCCGAAACTTGAACCGGACAAGCCCTCCACCTCGGCAAAACGGTCGAGAATCGAGGCCGGCGAGGCGCCCACCGGATTGAATATGCCGGCATTCTGGTTGGGTGTATTGCCATGCGGTTGCGCCAGCGCGGCCATGGTCAGGTCAGCGGTCACGCCGATCCTGTCATTTTTGTAGGTCACCCAGTCGAAACCGGACATGCCTTCCATCTTGTCCTGGGCATCGCTGCCCACAAAGATGTCATCGCCACCCTCGCCGATCATTTCGTCGAAGCCACCGCCACCGATAAAGATGTCGTTGCCGATCACATCGTCATTGAGCAACGGCGAGGCGTTATCGCCAGGCGCACCGTCCTGGGTGCCCTTCTCGATCCAGTCATCACCTTCGCCACCCATAGGTGGCAGGTTGGTCTTGGCACCGAGTATGAAGTCGTCACCCTGCCCGCCAAAGGTCAGGGAGATGTCTTCCGTGGTGATGATGAAGTCCTGGCCATCGCCACCCAGGATCAGGTTGCCTCCGGCAAGCATGCTGCCAGCGATGATCACATCGTTACCGTCATTGCCTTCCAGACGGTTGTCGCCGAACGAATCGCTGATGATGTCATCACCCGCGCCGCCCAGTACCGCATCGTTCCCGGCACCGCCTTCAAGGCGGTCGTTGCCGCCGTCGCCGTAAAGGGTGTCATCGCCCTCACCGGAAATGATGATGTCATTACCGGCAGTGCCGCCCATGACGATATGGTCTTCACCGGTGTACTGCAGATAATTGGTGTCCGGACCCACGGTGTCGGGGTTGTCGCGAATCACCAGCGACACGACTTCCACGCCATTGATCATGATACCGCCGGTCGGATCGGCGCGGCCATCCACGCCAAGGCCGGTGAACTGGGCGGTCTGATCCACCTCAAGGGTGAACGTTGGCGTCAGGAACACGGTGTTCGACAGGTGGGTGACATCGGTGTTGAGCATGATCAGCTTGGCAAAGGAGTTGTTTTCCAACTCGGAGCCGAAGTTCAGGCCCGCGGTACGCGCCAGGTAGTAGAAGCGGTCGCCGTTCTGCAACGCCTCCATCTGGGTTTCAAACACAAAGTTGAACGTCGAGCCGAGCATGCCGCCGAACGGCATTTTCTGTTCGGCGAGGCCACCGACCCAGAAGTCGATGTCGTCGACGCCCGTGACCGTCACACCGGTCAGGTCATCGGCAGTACCCAGTACCCCATCCGCGCCGGCCTGGGTTACGTTGGCGTAGGCACCGGTGCTGTTGAGGAAGTCCAGGCGGTCAGCCGGCGAACCCGCACCGTTGAATACCAGCGCAAAGGCTGCAGCGCGTTTGTCTGCCAGCGTGGTCGCCGCCGTGATCGTGCTATGCGTGCCATAGGCCGCGATGAAGTTGACCAGCGACTCGGGGTGCTTGAGGCTGTCTGCCAGGTCAGCCCAACTGATGTACGGCTTGAGTTGGCTGTCGCCGGTGGATGCGTAAAACTCGCGACGCGCCTCATTCAAGGTGGGGATGCCCGTGTCGCGACCACGTGCCAGGTTCAGGCTCGGCAAATCGAGCGGCAGACCGAGCAGGTTGTTGCGCAACGCTTCGGTGACGAACTCATCGATCTCGTTGCCGACCTGGCGGGTCACACCGCGAATGATCGCCCCTGCCGCCTGGTCCGCAGTCACCCCGCTGCTGGCGAACGCCAGCGGGTTGAGGAAGGCCGCGATCAGACCCAGTTGCGAGTCCGGGTTGGTGGGGTCAGTGAGCAGCGGATTGAACGCGGGGTCGAAGCGATCGACGGTCTCGGTCAACATCGAGTGACCGAAGCGATACACCACGTGGGCGAACTCGGCGAGGATTGCCGGGTTGATCGAGGTGTCATAGCCGGTGGGCGCGAGGAACTCGTCGATCTGTGGCTGAATGGTCCGCCCGAACTCTTCGAACACCAGGTGTTGGTACTGCATTTCGGTGCCGAACTTGGCGGCCTGGAACAGGCGTTCGCCGTCCCACACCAACGCCGCAATCTCGGCGGGTGTAGTCGGTATCGCGGCCACGTCGTCCACCAGCCACTCATTGAGGAAGGCCAGATCGCCTGCGGCAATGATGGTGTCCTTCGATTGCTGAACCAGACGGTTGTGCTCGGAGTGGAACACATGGTGCACGGTGGTCAGGCCAATGTTCTCGTTGACCCGGCCGTCGCCGGCAATATAGTGGGCGTCGAGCAGTTCGTTGTCATAGGTCAGGTTGTTGCCGCCAGGGCCAACGGGCTGCGCATTGCCGATAGCGATGTCGGCATCCGCCTGCAGAACCCCGCCGACGACGACCGGCGCGGCATTGTGGGCGATGTCGTCGAGGAAACCATGCCCGGTGCTCACGGCATTGGCCAGACTGATGGGGGCTGCCAGGTTGCCTTCGACCAGTTGAGTGACGTCATCAGCCGTCCCGGCGATGCCGTCAGCACCGTTACTGATGCGAATCACCACCTGCGGCATGCCGTTCGGCCCGCGGATGAAGTTGCCGTACGCATCGGTTGCCAGCAATGGCACGTTGTGCACATCGGCGTCGGTCAGGTTGATGCCCAGAATGTCACGGGCCTGGGCCTTGACCACTGCCCAGGTCGCCATGCCGCCATTTTCGCCGTCGCCATCATCGGCCGTGCCGAACCGGCCATCCGGGCCGAGGTCGCGGTTGGTAATCAAGCGCCCCGTTGCAACAGGATCGCCCGCCGCGTTGATGACGTACTCGCGCAGGAACACCTGATGCGAAGGGTGCGAGGCGTAGGTCTGGCTTTGGTCGACGAACGGCGAGGTGGTGTTGGTCTGGCCATCATCGGCCGTGCCGACTACTCCGTCCGCGCCGGCGGTATGCACTGCGCGCGACAGCACCATGAAGTTGGTCAGGCTGCCCGGGACGAACAACGGATCGTCCGCCTGCAGCGGAATGAACACGACGTCGGTAGTGCTCTTGGTGACCAGGTCGAGACCGTGATCGAAGAACTGGCCGAAGAAGGTCATCCACGAGTTGAAGCTGGCGGTCAGGCCGACGTCCGGCGACACGTTGGGCATGAAGAACACGTCCTTGTCATCGGCCGTTCCGAACACGCCATCCAGTCCGGGGCTGGTGACTATCTGTACGCCATCCTTGAGTACGTCGTCATTACCCACCGTGCCGAAGTTGAGTACACCGTCCAGGCCCGGGTCGAACGCTGAGGCATAGGCCGCCGGGTTGTTGGCGGTCTGGTCGACGACCAGGTTACTGATAATCCGTGGTTGCGGGTCGATCACCGTCCCTGTTCCGGCGTACTGCGCCGATAGAAAGGAAGGATCGAGCAGGCGTGGGAAGTCAGCGTCCGCGGCGCCAAAATCACTCTGGCCGGTGACCAGGTTGTTGAAGCTGCCATCGACGGTACGCAGGCCGAACGGCACCTGGGTATTGGGAAGCAAATCAATGAGGCTGGTGCCGGCGGCATTCGCCTCGGCGATAAAGATTTGCTTGAGGATGAATTCCAGGTCCGACTTGTTGAAATTGGCCATTTTGGATTGCCCTCGATCTGTCTGGTTAAAGGCGCGGGACGAGAAAATCCTCCCGCGCCAAGTCAAGTGATGGCTTGCGCAGTTTGTTGGTTATGTTTTTTTGCGAGAGCTGGCGTTACCCGGGACCCGGGATTCGCGCCTGGAATTCGCGATATGAATTGCTCGCCGGGCGATCAGGCAGAGCGGATTCGAGCCCTGGGCGGGCCATGGAATCTGGAAGTGAAGGCGAACGTCCTGGACAGCCCCTTCCCTCTGCAAAACAACGAAATGATCGACATGGTTCTGCTCCTCCCGGGAAATCACCGCGCCTTGCGTTGCCAAAGCGATGGCAAGCTTCAGGCGGGCGGCCCCCCCGATAACTAAGACTAAAGTTCCATAGCAAAACTTTGTCAATATTACGTCGTTAAAACAGACGACTGGTGGCAGGCATCACAACTATCTGTTTTTTAAGGACATATAGAAAGTTGTGTGCTGGTATAGAGCGAAATGTTATTTCGGAGTGATTCAGCGCCACCTACGCTGCTGCATAAGGGAGCAACGCAGCGATTTCGGAAGACTCGCCATCCATAGAGCGACCAGCCTGCGTGTCCATAAGCTGTTTACAGGACTACATTTACTGTTAGCTGTTGCGCTCCAAGGGCAATCGGCTTTTCGCAGTGGGAGGATCAAAATGCCCAAGCAGTCGAGCATCCGTTCAGAACTGGCCGACGCGCTCTTTCGTCTGCGCCGCAGCTTTTATTTGCTGGCAGGGTTCAGCGGCGTCATAAACGTCATGATGTTGACGCCAGCTATTTATATGCTGCAGGTTTACGATCGAGCCCTGGTCAGTCGCAACGTCACGACACTGACGATGCTGACAGTCCTGGTAGTAGGTCTGTTCTTGCTGATGTCCACGCTGGAAATGGTCCGCACCCGCGTACTGATCCGGGTCGGCAACTGCCTCGACATGGACCTCAACCGACGCATTTTCACCGCTGCATTCGAGCGCAACCTGAACCGCGCCGGAGGTAATCCGGCCCAGGCCCTGCAAGACCTTGCCCAGGTTCGTCAGTTCGTCACCGGCAACTCCCTGTACGCTTTCTTCGATGCACCGTGGACGCCGATCTACCTGCTGGTCGCCTATCTGATCCACCCAATACTCGGACTGATCACGCTGATAGGCTCACTGATTCTGGTGGCCCTGGCCTGGCTCACCGAGAAGGCGACGCAGAAACCGCTGGCCGAAGCCAATCAGGCCGCCCTCTCCTCCTCCCAGTACGCCAACAACAACCTGCGCAACGCCGAGGTCATCGAGGCAATGGGCATGCTGCCGTCGATCAGCAAGCGCTGGTTCCAAAGCCATTTGCGCATTCTGGAAATGCAGACCCTGGCCTCCGATCGTGCCGCCTTGATCAGCAGCACCGGGCGCTTCGTGCGGATCACTTTGCAGTCGCTGATCCTCGGCGCCGGCGCGCTGCTGGCGATTGAAGGCAAGATCACCCCGGGGATGATGATTGCCTGCTCGATCCTCACCGGTCGCGCACTGGGTCCGGTGGAACAGGTCATCGCGTCGTGGAAGCAATTGCTCGGCTGCCGTTCGGCCTGGGGCCGGCTCAGCGAGATGCTGCAAGACTTTCCGCGCCGGCCACCGAGCATGTCGCTGCAGCGGCCAATGGGCATGCTGGCGGTGGAGAATGTGTATGCCGGTGCCCCGGGGACCACCAACACGATTCTGCGCGGTGTGAGCTTCAGCCTTGTCCCCGGCGAAAGCCTTGGCATTATCGGTCCGTCCGCCTCGGGCAAATCCACCCTCGCCCGCCTGCTGGTTGGCGTCTGGCCGACGCAGGCCGGCAAGGTGCGCCTGGACGGCGCGGACATCTTCAACTGGAACAAGGGCGAACTTGGCCCCTGGCTCGGCTACCTGCCACAGGACGTGGAGCTGTTCGAGGGGACCATCGCCGACAACATTGCGCGCTTTGGCGAAGTGGACAGCGAAGCGGTCATCCGCGCCGCCAAGATCACTGGCGTGCACGAGATGATCCTGCGTTTTCCGCAGGGTTATGACACCCGCCTGGGCACCGATGGCAGCCCGCTATCCGGCGGCCAGAAGCAGCGCATCGCCTTGGCCCGCGCGCTGTATGGCGAGCCCAATCTGATCGTGCTGGACGAGCCGAACGCCAACCTCGACGACGTCGGCGAAAAGGCCTTGGTCGATGCTCTGGCCGAACTCAAGGGCCGTGGCGCCACCGTCATTCTGATTTCTCACCGTCCCAACGTACTCTGTGCCGTCGATAAGGTGCTGATGCTGCGCGACGGCGGCGTGCAGATGCTAGGTACGCGCGATGAAGTATTCGCAGCGCTGCGCAAGGCCAGTGTGATCCCTGCAGGCGCATCAACTCCGCTGGCCTCCGTCAAAGCACGGGAGTGACCGATCATGCAACTGAGCCAACATACCGAGATGATTACAGCCGATCCCAGGAGCGTGGTAGACCTGGACGTCGGCAAACCCGCGCGGTGGGGCGTGTGGCTGGTGCTTGCCGGCTTCGGCGGCTTCCTCCTGTGGTCCTGGCTGGCGCCACTGGATGCCGGCGTGGTAGCGACAGGCACGGTCAAGGTCACCAGCAATCGCAAAGCCGTGCAGCATCTGAGCGGCGGTACCGTGGAGGCCATTCTCGTTCGCGAAGGCGATCTGGTGACAAAAGGCCAGGAGGTGGTCCGCCTCGACTCATTGCGTGCCGCTGCCGAACAGGGTGCGGTCAGCGCCCAGTACATCGTCAGCAAGACGGTGGAAAACCGTCTGGAAGCGGAACGTGACGGCCGCGACGTGGTGAACTTCGATCCCGAACTGCTCAAGCGCTTCAAGGGTGACCATCGCCTGGAAGCCGCCATGGACCTGCAACAGCGCCTGCTCGACACCCGGCGCGCCGGTCTCGCTGGCGAAATCAGCATCCTGCAGGAAAACCTGGCGGCGTCGGCAGTACAACTCAAGGGCCTGCAGCAGGTCTATGGCGCCCGCGCCTCGCAGATCAGCTTCCTCAACCAGGAACTGCAAGGCACCCGTGTACTGGCGGCCGAAGGCTATGTGCCACGCAACCGCCTGCTTGAGTTGGAACGCAGCAATGCCGACCTCTCCGCCGGCCAGGCCGAGAACCTCAACAACATCGCCCGCGTGCGTAGCCAGACCACCGAAATCAAGCTGCGCATCCTGCAGCGCCAGCACGATTACCTGAAGGAAGTCGAGTCGCAGCTGACGGAAACCGCCAAGGAAAACACCACCCTGGCCGACCGCTTGCGCGCCCTCGACTACGAAGTTACCCACACGGTGATTCGTTCGCCGATCGACGGCATGGTCCAGGCCCTGAGCATCGCCACCGTCGGCGGGATCATTCAGCCCGGCTTCAAGATCATGGAAATCGTTCCGGTCAACGAACCGTTGCAGGTCGACGCGATGATTCCCGTGCAGGCCATCGACAAGATGTTCCCCGGCCTGCCCGTGGACATTTCCTTCCCGGCTTTCAACCATGCCCAGACGCCAAACATCCCCGGCCGCGTGATGACCATCTCCGCCGACCGTCTGATGGACGAGGAAAGCAAGCAGCCGTTCTATCTGGCCCAAGTGGAAGTCACCCCCGATGGCATGAGCCTGCTTGGCACCAATCACATTCGCCCCGGCATGCCCGCCAGCGTCACCATCAAGACCGGCGAACGCAATATGTTGAGCTATCTTCTTAAACCAATGCTCGAACGTGTGGACAGCTCATTCAAGGAACAATGAAATGGACCGTCATTGCCTGCTCTTCTGCCTGCTGGGGTTGGCCTTGCCGGTCGACGCCATGGACCTCAAGCAAGCCTGGGATCTGTTGCAGTTCCAGGGCCCTATCTATCAGGCCGCCGTGCATGAAAAAAAGGCCGGCGGGGAAAACCGCGCTATCGGCAAGGCCGGCCTGCTACCGCAGATCAATGCCTCGGCCTACGACAACAAGGTCAATGGCACACAACGCCAGAGCGGTATCGAAAGGGATCTCGACTACGACTCCAAGGGCGCAAACCTGCGCCTGCGCCAACCACTGTTCAACAAACAGAAAATGGCCGAATACCGCCAGGGTCAGCAGCGTGCCGACTATAGCAACGCGGTATTCGATGCCAAGAGCCAGGACGCCGCGGTGCGCCTGGCCGAAAGCTATTTCGATGTGCTCCTGGCCAGCGAAACCATCACCCTGGCCAAGTCCAAGCTGAACGCCTTCGACGAACAACTCGCCTCGGCGAAACGGCGCATGGAACTGGGGGCCGGCACCGTCACCGACATCGACGAGTCGGCCGCCCGTCGCGACCTCGCCGAAGCGGAACTGATCGAAGCGCAAGACAACCTGGTCAACGCGCGCCGCAAGCTCGAGGAATACATCGGTGAAACCCCCGAATCGCTGACCACCTTGCGTCCGAGCTTCGATACACCACCGCTGCAGCCGAGCAACCTGCAGGATTGGCTGGTCAAAGCCCAGACCGATAGCCCGCTGCTCCATGCGCGCCGCTATAGCCGCGAACTCGCCGAAGAGGAAGTGAAGCGCGCCAGGGCCGGCCACTGGCCAACCCTGGATTTCGTTGCCGGCTACACCGCGGGTGAGAGCCAATCACTCTCCGAGCTGAATCAACGCAACCGCTACAGTTCGGTCGGACTGGAAGTCAATTTCCCGCTGTTCAGCGGTGGCGGCGTCAGCGCGCTGACACGCCAGGCCAGTGCCAATAGCGACAAGGCCTCGGATGAACTGGACGCCGCACGACAGGAAGTCATCACTGGAACCACCCGTGAGTATCAAGGCATCCTGAGCGGCGCCAAACGCATTCGCGCGCTGGAGAAGGCCGTAGCGTCCAACGAACGCTCACTGGCATCGTCACGCAAGGGTTTCAAGGAGGGCGGCACCAGCACCAACTCGGACGTTCTCAATGCCGAAGAACTGCTCTTCGTCGCACGCCACGATCTGTTCGATGCCAAGTTGCGTTATTTGATGTCGCGCCTGCGCCTGGCCTCTTCGGTGGGCAGCCTGGGCGACGACGATATCGACCAGATCAACGACTACCTCGGCCCGGAACTGCTGGTCACCAACTGACGCTCACCTGCCGGCCGGTCAAGCCGAATGATGGCTGACCGGCGCCCCTCCTCCCATGATCCCCATCCAGCCATTCATGGCCGCGGCGCGGCGCAGAAAGGCAGCCGCCAGCGAAAAAAACAGCCAACGCTTGAAATTTGCCCACTAAGGCCTTGATTCCCTTTATGCTCGAACCGGTTCCAGGCTGTAAACTGTTTCCCCATGCGCAAACTTTTGTACCTGACATTTTCCATGGCGTTGCTCGCCACCCTCACGACCTACGCGATGTGGGCCGCAGACCGGCCGGTGGGTCATTACCTTTCGGATCTGCGGATCAACCTGGCTGTCGACCAGGGCACGCCTGCGGACCGCGGCAATCTGTTGGGCATTCAGCCCGAACTGTTTCCCACCGATTATCAAAGCCCCGAGCGTTTGCACCGCAAGCTCGCGGCCTATCTGCAAGCAGCCCGGGACCAGGGTCTGTTGAACGGCAAGACCGTCGTCGTGTTGCCGGAACACGTCGGTACCTGGCTGATGGTCAGCGGCGAGAAGGATGAGTTGTATCAGGCCAGCACCCTCAAGGAGGCCATGAACTGGCTGGCGGTGAGCAATCCCCTGAAGTTCGCCAAGGCGTTGATCAGCGCCGAAGGCGGCAACCGTCTGGACGATGCCCACCTGCGCATGAAAGCCAAGGCGATGGCCAGAGACTACCAGGCATTGTTCGGAGGGCTGGCCAGGGAATTCCACGTGACGCTGGTGGCGGGTTCCATCGTACTGCCCGAACCGAGCATCATCGACGGCACCTTGAGAATCGGCCGCGGCGCGCTGTACAACAGCAGCGTGGTGTTCAACAGCGAGGGCCTGCCGATCGGCCAGCCCCAGCGCCAGATACACCCGTTCTTCGCAGAACAGAACGGGATCAAGGCGAACGGCGAGCACTCGCTCAATGTCGTTGATACCCCCGCGGGAAGGCTGGGCGTATTGATCGGTCACGACAGCTGGTACCCGGAAAACTACCTCAAGCTCAACGACCAAAGCGTGCAACTGGTCGCGGTACCGGCCTTTGTTGCCGGCCGTGGCACCTGGGATCAACCGTGGCGTGGCTACAGGGGCTCGTCAGCGCCGACATCGGTCATCTTGAAGCCTGGAGAAGTCAGTGAAGGCCAGGCCTGGCAGCGCCTGAATCTCACGACCCGGACACCTGCCAGTCAAGCCGTCGCTGGCATGAGTGTGTTCCTGCGGGGTCAGTTCTGGGATCAGGGCAGCGCCGGACACAGTTTCCTCAGCAGCAACGGCCAGCATTTTGCCGACGGCAATGCCCATGGTGCGCGTTTGCTGAACCTCTGGTTGTAGCCATGAAGCCGCAGCCGATGCGCCTGGGCGATCTGTCGGTGGGCTTTGTTCATAGCCTGGCCGATGCCGTGCGCAGTCATGGCGTCGATCCTCAGCCACTGCTCGATCAATACGGCCTCGACCCCGGGCGCCTGAGCGAAGCCGGTGCCCGACTGTCGATACCGCGCTACATGCGCCTGGGCCACAGCGCCATTCAACTGACCGGCAACCCGGCCCTTGGCTTGCGCATGGGCCAACTCAGTCGCCTGAGCCAGGCAGGCCTTGCTGGCGTCACTGCGGCCCAGGCGCCGACGGTACGAGAAGCCGCACGCTGCCTGATTCGATTCGAAACCTTGTACGGCTCCAATTATCGGGGTCAATCAAGCTTTCACGAAGACGCCCAGGGCGCCTGGCTGCGCTTCTATTCGATCAGCCCCTATAACGCCTACAACCGCTTTGTGGTGGATTCGATCATCGCCGGCTGGTTGCAGCAATTGTCGAGTGTCAGCCCTGCCCCGCTGCGCGCCGAACGCATCGAGATCGAATTCGAGGAGCCCGGCTACCGCGCGGCCTATGACGTGTTGGGTGACTGTCCGATTCAGTTTGGCGGCGAGCGCAATCAACTGCGCTTGAGCCTGGCAAGTCTCGCCCAGCGCAACCCCGAGCATTGCCCGAGTACCTGGCGGCATTTGCTGCAACTGTGTGAGCGAGAACTGGAACAACTGACACGCACCCGCAGCCTGCGCGAACGCATCATCGCGCTGCTGGGCCCCCTGCTCAATGGTGGCCGGGAACCCGACCTGCAAGAGGTGGCGGCACGCCTGAAGCTGCCCACCTGGACCCTGCGCCGCAAGCTCGCCGAAGAAGGCACGCAGTTTCGTGCAATTCTCAACGACACCCGTCGCGACCTGGCCATGACCTACATACGCGACACCGAACTGGCGTTCGGAGAGATCGCCTACCTGCTGGGTTTTGCCTCAGCCGAAGCGTTTCAACGCGCATACAAACGCTGGAACGGACAGACCCCCGGCGAATTTCGCCGCAGTCATCGCCAATCCGCCTGATGCCTACAACTCGGTAGCGTCTTCCGCCGGCTCCAGTGGGTCCAGTTCGAAAGCCTGGTACTCGAGCAGCTCTTCTTGATAATCGTCCATTTTTGAATCCCCCAACCCATGCTGAAAAACGTCTGAATAAATGACCAATTCCCTGAGCATAAAGTGCCCGCGTGAAAGAAAAATGACGCGGAAACGACACTCTGTCGCTACTGAATAAAACGTAGCAGCTGGTCAGGAATTTATCATCGGATTTTTTCGCGGGAGGCCACAGAACAGTGGTCTTGGTTGACGAGGGTCAATCTTTTGGCTGGCCACGGGATCAGGTCATCCGACCCGATCCCGTGACGTCTCCATCACTGGCCTGAGGCAGGCATCGCCGGGATGGGTTCGCTCGGCGCAGGCAAGTCACTCGGGTTCGACGGTGGCGTGACGACTTCCTGGAACGATGCAGGCTCTACACGCTCGGTCGGCGTGATCGGCGCCGCTTCAGGAGGCGGGGCAACCGGCTCGGAGGCCGCTGGAGCCGCTTCAATGGATGCAGGTGCAGGTGCAGGCGCTGGTGCAGCAGGCTCTACAGCGGGAGCCGCTGCCGGAGCAGGTGCCAGTGGTGCCGGCGCTGCCTGGGCTTCAGGCATGCCCAGGTCCGTTTTCGGCTTTTCGGGGATGTGCGCAGCCTTTTTCGCTTCCGGCGGCAGGAACAGTTCGACCAGTGCGAAGAAACGCTCGTAGAACTTGGCAGACGATACGGTTTCGCTGGCGACCTTGACCATCGAGTCATCGGAGGAGCCGATCGGCATCGACACCGAGCCCAACACACCCACACCGAGACTGGCGGAGTTGTTGGTCTTCTTCAGCGCATAACGATCCTGCAGGGCGTTGGCGAATACGGTCGCGTGGTGCCCTTCGCTGCCGTCATCGGTACAGACCACGCTGAAGCTGATCTCCATGTGGTTCTCGCCGGTCTGCTGGAAGCTCTTGTGACCGCTGACCAGCTTCGAATCGTTGCTGGTGATGATGTAACCCTGGCTGAGCAAGGCACGACGAGCGGCTTCACAGCTCTGGGTATCGGTGACCGGATAGTTTCGGGAAAAGGTACCGGAGTCGTCGAAATTCTCATGCTCATAGATGGCGGTCTTGTTCGATGAACAACCGGCCGCAGTAGCAAGCACGGCTGCCAGCCCGACAACCCGCATGGGAAGTGATTTAAACATTGAACATCCTGAGGAAAACGGTTCGGGGCATATTGTGCAACAGATCGATGCTTAGCGGAGCATCGATCGTGTCTTAAAACGGTTACAGGCTGATTGACCCCGGTTTTGCGCAAAAGTCACCGCGGCAAGTGACGTACGGCCAAACAAAAAGACCCCGGCCTTCCGGCCGGGGTCTTTTGTGCAGCGCTAAACCTGATCAGGCATCAGTAACGCTTGATCTCCGCCTGGCTTTCCAGCTGCTTGCGGTAAGCCGCGAAGTCTTGCTGGCCGATGCGGGAAGCGAGGTAGCGACGATACTGTGCTTTCTCTTCTTCGGTCGGCGCCGCTGCTTCGTTCACGCCATTGAGGCGCACGATCATCAGGCTGCCATCCGCCAGCGTCACGCTGGTGAAGGTCGGCTTGTCCTTGGACGCAGGCTTCGCCATGCGGAACAGCGCTTGCAGCACCGCAGGGTCGACCCCTTCCTGAGCACGAGTCGCCGCTTCCGTGACTTTCCAGGCCTGGCCGTCGACCGCCTGATCCAACGGGGTCTTGCCATCGCGCAGGCTGGCAATCAGGGCGTCAGCCTTGGTCTTGGCATCGGCGCTGGCGTGTTCCTTGGCCAATTGCACACGGATCGCAGCAGAGACGCTTTCCAGCGGCAATTGCGAAGGCTTCAGGTGCTCCTTGGCACGCAACACGACCACAGTTTCCGGATCGAGCTCGATGGCAGTGCTGTTCGCACCCTCATCCAGGACCTCCGGGCTGAACGCGGCAGTGATCACGGCACGGTTGGCTGCAATACCCTCACCGCCTTCACGGCCGAACGGCTTGGACGTGTGGACGTTCAGTTTCAGGTCCTGTGCCGGTTGCGCCAGGTCCGACGCTTCGAATGAAGCGTCTTCCAGTTGCTTGGTCGCCTCGACAAAACGCTGTTCGACCTGCTGGGCCTTCAATTCGCGGGTCAGCTTGTCTTTCAGGCTGGCGAATGTCGGAACTTCAGGCGCTTCCACGCCCAACAGCTTGATCAGGTGGAACCCGAAATCGGTGCGAACCGGCGCGGAAACCTGGTCCTTGGCCAACGAATACAGGGCTTTCTCGAACGCCGGGTCGTAGACGCCAGGACCGGCATAACCCAGATCACCGCCGTTGTTCGCCGAACCCGGATCCTGGGAGAATTCCTTGGCCAGCGTCTCGAATTTCTCGCCCTTGGCAAGACGAGCCTGAATCTCTTCGATCTTCGCCTTGGCTTGCGCCTCGGTGGTCTTGTCATTCACTTCAATCAGAATGTGCGCCGCCTGGCGTTGCTCGGACAGGTTCGCGATTTCTTTCTGATAGGCCGCCTGCAGGTCTTCGTCATTGACGCTGACCTGATCGAAGAAGGAAGCCTTCTTCAGCTCGAGGTAATCGATGACCACCTGATCCGGCGTCATGAATTCCTTGGCGTGCTCGTCGTAGTAGGCCTTGACCTCATCGTCGGTCAGCTTCACCGCTGCCGGGTCGGCCTTGATGTTCAGCGAGGCGAAATCGCGGGTCTGTTTTTCCAGACGGGCAAACGCCAGTACCTGTGCATCGGTCACGAAACCGCTACCGGCGAGACCGGCACGCAGCTGACCAATCAGCATTTCCTGAGCCAGCATCTGGCGGAATTGCATGCGGGTATAGCCGAGTTGGCGAATCACCTGGTCGAAACGCTCGGAGCTGAACTTGCCATCCACCTGAAACTCAGGCGTTTGCAGGATGACCTGATCCAGAGCCGCTTCGGAAAAGGCGAATTTCGAGTCTTCTGCGCCTTGCAGCAGCAGTTTGCGATCGATCAGGCCCTTGAGAGCCGACTCGCGCAGCATTTTTTCATCGAGCAAGGAAGCATCGAAATCCTTGCCCAGCTGTTGCATGAGCTGACGGCGTTGCATATCGACCGCCTGGCTCAGTTCGTTCTGGCTGATTTCTTCGCCATTGACCTTCGCCGCTTCATTCGTGTTCGTCGTGGCCTGAAAAATGGCGTCGAAACCGGTCAAAGCCATCAGTGCAACGATGACCCCGATAATAGTCTTGGCAATCCAGCCTTGTGAATTGTCCCTGATATTCTGCAGCATGCGTCCCCCAGAAACGGTTGAACTTCAAAAATTAGGCAACCGTGGAGCGTGGGTAGAATCCGGATAGAAGAAAGGCGCATCCGAGGATGCGCCTTCTCGTAACTGGCGGAGCGGATCGAGGGGCTCGAACTGGCGACCCTCGGTGTCTTGAACCGGCGACCTGCAGTCAGGACTGCCGCTCCGCTGCCAAGTCAGGCATGACCCCGACCCGGATGGGTAAAAACCTGAATCGAACTTAGTTGACAGCTTCTTTCAGTGCTTTACCGGCTTTGAAACCTGGTTTTTTGGCTGCTGCGATTTCCAGCGTCTTACCGGTCTGTGGGTTACGACCAATGCGAGCCGGACGATCAGTTACGGAGAAGGTACCGAAACCAACCAGAACAACAGAGTCGCCAGCCTTGAGAGCGCCAGTGACGGATTCGATTACAGCGTCCAGCGCACGGCCAGCAGCAGCTTTCGGGATATCAGCGGATGCAGCGATAGCATCAATCAGTTCCGACTTGTTCACTCTAAGTCCCCTTATATCTATTTGAGTATGATTCTAAGTTTTTTTGGTGAAAGCAAAAACGAGTGCTGAATGGCCTACAGACACTTAAGAGCCGCTTTATAACAAGGGCTCTAAAAAGCTGTCAAGAAAGCCCCCCAGGCAAATACGTACTAATGCGTGCTAATTCTTTCCTTAGAATCTGCGTCGCGTTTCTCATCCTTCGCGACTATCTCCGGAGCCACGTCCGGCAAGGGCTCCGGCGCGTATTGCAACGCAATTTGCAGGACCTCGTCAATCCATTTAACCGGTTTAATCTGTAGATCCTGCTTGATATTGTCCGGAATCTCTTTGAGATCGCGCACATTCTCTTCAGGAATGATCACTGTCTTGATTCCGCCACGGTGGGCAGCCAACAGTTTTTCTTTCAAGCCACCAATGGCCAAGACCTGGCCACGCAACGTGATCTCGCCGGTCATGGCGACATCCGCGCGTACCGGAATACCGGTCAATGCCGATACCAGGGCCGTGCACATGCCTACACCGGCGCTAGGGCCATCCTTTGGAGTCGCCCCTTCCGGCATATGGATGTGCGTGTCGCGCTTCTCATGGAAGTCCAGAGGGATCCCAAGGCTCTTCGCCCTGCTGCGGACAACGGTCAAGGCCGCGGTGATCGATTCGACCATCACGTCACCCAGGGAACCGGTCTTGATCAACTGGCCCTTGCCCGGTACGACGGCCGCTTCGATGGTCAGCAGTTCGCCGCCCACCTGAGTCCACGCCAACCCGGTCACCTGGCCAATCTGATCCTGCTGCTCGGCCAGGCCGTAGCGGAATTTACGCACGCCCAGGAAGTGCTCCAGCATGTCTGCGGTGACTTTCACCGAGAAGCGTTTCTCCAGCGCATGTTCCTTGACGGCCTTGCGGCAGACCTTGGCAATCTGGCGCTCCAGCCCACGCACACCGGCTTCACGGGTGTAGTAGCGGATGATGTCGCGGATCGCTTCTGCGTCAAACTCCAGCTCGCCTTTCTTCAGGCCGTTGGCCGTAATCTGCTTAGGCGAAAGGTATTTGACGGCGATGTTGATCTTCTCGTCTTCGGTGTAGCCCGGTAGACGGATCACTTCCATCCGGTCCAGCAACGCCGGCGGGATGTTCATCGAGTTCGAAGTGCACAGGAACATCACATCGGACAGGTCGTAATCGACTTCCAGATAGTGATCGTTGAAGTTGTGGTTCTGCTCGGGATCGAGCACCTCCAGCAACGCCGATGCCGGATCGCCACGCATGTCGCTGCCCATCTTGTCGATTTCATCGAGCAGGAACAGCGGGTTGCGGACACCCACTTTTGTCATCTTTTGAATCAATCTTCCTGGCATCGAACCGATGTAAGTACGGCGATGACCACGAATTTCCGCCTCGTCACGCACGCCACCGAGGGCCATGCGCACGAATTTGCGGTTGGTGGCGTGAGCAATCGACTCCGCCAGGGACGTTTTACCCACCCCGGGAGGACCGACCAGACACAGCACCGGACCACGAATTTTCTTCACGCGCTTTTGCACGGCGAGGTATTCGAGGATGCGTTCCTTGACCTCTTCGAGGCCATAGTGGTCGGCATCCAGAATGTCTTCTGCACGCGCCAGGTCCAGGCGCACCTTGCTCTGGGCCTTCCACGGCACTTGAACCAGCCAGTCGATGTACGAACGCACCACGGTCGCTTCCGCGGACATCGGCGACATCTGCTTGAGCTTGTTCAGCTCGGCCGTCGCCTTGGCCAGCGCGTCTTTCGGCAGGCCGGCGGCATCGATACGCTTTTTCAGCTCTTCGACTTCGTTGTGGCCTTCGTCACTGTCACCGAGCTCTTTCTGAATGGCCTTCATCTGCTCATTCAGGTAGTACTCGCGCTGACTGCGCTCCATTTGTTTCTTGACGCGGCCGCGAATGCGTTTTTCGACTTGCAGCAGATCGATCTCGGCATCCAGCAACGCCAGAACGTGCTCGACCCGGGCCGACAAATCGATGATTTCGAGGATTTCCTGCTTCTGTTCGATCTTCAGCGCCATGTGCGCGGCCATGGTGTCCACCAGGCGGCCTGGCTCATCGATGCTGTTGAGCGACGACAGGACTTCAGCCGGGACTTTCTTGCCCAACTGCACGTATTGCTCGAACTGGGACAGCAAGCTGCGAACGAACACTTCCGATTCGCGCTCTGGTGCTTCAACTTCGTCGATCAGGGAGACTTCGGCACGGCAGTGGCCGTCCACTTCGCTGAAGCGCTCGACAGCGCCCCGCTGCTCGCCTTCGACCAGAACCTTGACCGTTCCGTCAGGCAGCTTGAGCAGCTGCAAAACGGTGGCAATCGTACCAACGCGATACAGGGCATCTTCACCGGGATCGTCGTCAGCCGGGTTTCTCTGGGCCAGCAGAAGGATCTGCTTGTCACCCGTCATCGCAGCCTCGAGGGCTTCGATGGATTTCTCGCGCCCCACGAACAGCGGGATAACCATGTGCGGATAAACCACGACATCACGCAATGGCAGGAGAGGCAATTCGATGGTTGTCTTCATGATTTCGCCTCTACGGCGGCCATAAGGCCGTAAACAGATGGAAGTAAGCTTGAAACCAAGATGGGGGCTGCCCAGGAAAAAAACAAGCGGATAAAAGAACCACTTGAAAGATTGCAGCATACGGAAGCTGCTGCGACGGGCCGGATAAGCCTTCAAAGACCGCCTTCGCTGGCAAGCCGGCTCCTGCAGGCCAGATCCCGAAATAGCAAAGGGGCCCGAAGGCCCCTTCTTTATTCAAGCTGCGTGACGCTTATGCGTCTGGCGCAGCCTTGGCGGTCGGCTCACTGTTTTCATAGATATACAGTGGCTTGGACTTGCCTTCTATCACGCTTTCATCGATCACTACTTTGCTCACCTCCGATTGCGAGGGGATTTCATACATAGTGTCGAGCAATACACCTTCGAGAATCGAACGCAGGCCACGGGCACCGGTTTTACGCTCCAGGGCACGCTTGGCGACCGATTTCAGAGCGTCGGTCCGGAATTCCAGATCCACGCCTTCCATCTCGAACAGCTTGGCATACTGCTTGGTCAGAGCATTTTTCGGCTCGGTGAGGATCTGCATCAATGCAGCCTCGTCGAGCTCGTCCAGCGTGGCAAGTACCGGCAGACGACCGACGAATTCCGGGATCAGACCGAACTTGACCAGATCGTCAGGCTCGACTTCACGCAGGGACTCACCGACTTTCTTGCCTTCTTCCTTGCTGCGCACTTCTGCATTGAAACCAATGCCACCCTTGGTGGAACGGTTTTGAATGACTTTCTCAAGACCAGAGAACGCGCCACCGCAGATGAACAGGATGTTACGGGTGTCGACCTGCAGGAATTCCTGCTGCGGATGCTTGCGACCACCTTGAGGCGGAACGGAAGCGACCGTGCCTTCGATCAACTTGAGCAGGGCCTGCTGCACGCCTTCACCGGAAACGTCCCGGGTGATCGACGGGTTGTCAGACTTGCGCGAAATCTTGTCGATTTCATCGATGTAGACAATGCCCATCTGGGCCTTTTCCACGTCGTAATCGCATTTCTGCAGCAGCTTCTGAATGATGTTCTCGACATCTTCACCCACGTAACCCGCCTCGGTGAGGGTGGTTGCGTCAGCGATGGTGAACGGAACGTTCAGCAAGCGGGCCAGTGTTTCGGCAAGCAGGGTCTTACCCGAGCCTGTCGGGCCGATCAGCAGGATGTTGCTCTTGCCGAGTTCGACGTCGTCATTCTTTTTGTCACGCTGATTCAGGCGCTTGTAGTGGTTGTACACCGCTACGGCCAAAACCTTTTTCGCACGCTCCTGACCAATTACATACTGATCAAGGATGCCGCTGATTTCTTTAGGCGAAGGCAATTTATGCGCGCTGCTTTCGGCCTGTGCTTCCTGCACCTCCTCGCGGATGATGTCGTTGCACAGGTCGACGCACTCGTCGCAGATAAAGACCGAGGGGCCGGCAATCAATTTGCGTACTTCATGCTGGCTTTTGCCACAGAAGGAGCAATAGAGCAGCTTGCCGTTGTCCTCGCCGTTGCGGGTGTCAGTCATTCGTTCGATCCAAATCCGATAGGCTTGCAACACAAGATGAAGGCTATTGCGGGCTTTTTCAAGCCCGCCGGTGATCGGACCCGCCGACCAACCTTATTTTGAGCTGCTTATTTTAAGCGGGGCGCTGGCTGATCACTTCATCGATCAACCCGTACTCACGCGCGGCTTCTGCACTCATGAAATTGTCGCGGTTGGTATCGCGCTCGATTTCTTCAAGAGTACGCCCGCTATGCAGGGCCATCAGCGTGTTGAGACGCTCGCGAATGAAGAGGATTTCCTTGGCATGGATTTCGATATCCGACGCCTGGCCCTGGAAACCGCCCAGTGGCTGGTGAATCATCACACGCGAGTTCGGCAGGCAGTAACGCTTGCCTGGGGCACCGGCCGTCAGCAGGAACGCGCCCATGCTGCACGCCTGACCGATGCAGGTGGTCGACACGTTGGGTTTGATGAACTGCATGGTGTCGTAGATCGACATGCCCGCCGTCACCGAACCGCCCGGGGAGTTGATATAGAGATGGATGTCCTTGTCCGGGTTTTCCGCTTCAAGGAACAGCAGTTGCGCACAGATCAGATTGGCCATGTAGTCCTCTACCGGGCCAACCAGAAAGATCACTCGCTCCTTGAGGAGGCGCGAGTAGATGTCGTAGGCGCGCTCGCCACGAGCGGACTGCTCGACAACCATCGGGACCAGGCCGCCTGCGGCCTGGATATCAGAGTTCTGCTGAATATACGAATTACGGAACATGCTCTGCAGTCACTCCCAAATAGTTATGTCTTGAATACGCATAAGCCAGCACGAAGGCTGGCTTATGGTGTTTGCTTCTTACCGCAAAAGTGATCAGTCGGCTTGTGGTGCTTCTACCGGCTTGACAGCTTCTTCGTAAGAGACCGATTTGTCGGTCACGCTAGCTTTCTGCAGAACAGTATCCACAACTTGCTCTTCCAGCACAACCGAACGAACTTCGTTCAGTTGCTGGTCGTTTTTGTAGTACCAGGACACAACTTGCTCAGGTTCCTGGTAGGCCGAAGCCATTTCCTGAATCATCTCGCGAACGCGGGTTTCGTCAGGCTTGAGGTCGAATTGCTTGACCACTTCAGCCACGATCAGACCCAGTACTACGCGGCGCTTTGCTTGCTCTTCGAACAGCTCGGCCGGCAGTTGGTCAGGCTTGATGTTGCCGCCGAACTGCTGAACAGCCTGCACGCGCAGACGGTCAACTTCGTTGGACAGCAGAGCCTTTGGCACTTCGATCGGGTTGGTGGCCAGCAGACCGTCCATTACCTGATTCTTGACCTTGGATTTGATCGCCTGACGCAGTTCACGCTCCATGTTCTTGCGAACTTCGGCGCGGAAGCCTTCCAGACCGGTTTCCTTGATGCCGAATTGAGCGAAGAATTCTTCGGTCAGCTCTGGCAGCTTTGGCTCGGAAACGGTGTTGACGGTCACGGTGAACTCGGCGGTTTTGCCAGCCAGGTCCAGGTTCTGATAGTCCTCTGGGAAAGTCAGGTTCAGAACGCGTTCTTCACCGGCTTTGGCGCCAACCAGGCCATCTTCGAAACCAGGGATCATGCGGCCGGAACCCAGAACCAGCTGGGTACCCTTGGCGGAACCGCCAGCGAACACTTCACCGTCGACCTTGCCGACGAAATCGATGTTCAGCTGGTCTTCGTTTTGAGCAGCGCGATCGGCCACTTCGAAACGGGTGTTCTGCTTGCGCAGGATGTCCAGCATCTTGTCCAGATCGGCATCAGACACGTCAGCGCTCAGGCGCTCTACGGTGATACCTTCGAAACCGGCAACGGTGAACTCAGGGAACACTTCGAATACGGCTACGTATTCCAGGTCCTTGCCCGCTTCCAGGGATTTTGGCTCGATCGAAGGCTGACCAGCCGGGTTCAGCTTCTGCTCAACCACAGCTTCGTAGAAGGAAGACTGGATCACGTCGCCTACAGCTTCCTGGCGAGCGTCAGCACCGAAACGGCGCTTGATTTCGCTCATTGGCACCTTGCCTGGACGGAAGCCAGCAATCTTGGCCTTTTGGGCGGTCTGCTGCAGACGCTTGTTGACCTGGCTCTCGATGCGCTCAGCCGGCACGGTGACGCTCATGCGGCGCTCAAGAGCAGTAGTATTTTCAACAGAAACTTGCATGGATATTCCTCGTTGCACAGACGTTAGCCGGCCGTTTCCGACCCCAGAATCAAGGGCATGCATTCTAGTGGGTCAAACTCAAGAAGTCACCCTACTGAAAACGGGTAAAAACGCAGCAGGCAATTTATAGGTGCGAATGCACGAATGCACCTCGCCCCGATGGCAAATACAACCAATCACGCCAGGGCTCTGCGCCAACCTTTCCCTATATAGAGAAGGTCGCCAATCATCTCCCTGACAGCCGATCTCGCAAGCAAGGCCGGCGGGCAGGACAGCATCATCGAGAAACATAAATACGACGAAACGCCCGCCCCTGCGACCCGGAACCTGCGGCCGCCGAAACAAAAAAGGCGCCAGACTTTTCAATCTGGCGCCTTTCGAAATATGGGGTGGACGATGGGGATCGAACCCACGACAACGGGAGTCACAATCCCGTGCTCTACCAACTGAGCTACGCCCACCATATTGCCTGTTAAAGAAGCCAAACAACTTCTTTATCAAGCTCCAGCCAGGCCAAGTGCCTGAATGAAGCTTTATTTGGTGCGGATGAAGAGACTCGAACTCTTACGCCTCGCGGCGCTGGAACCTAAATCCAGTGTGTCTACCAATTCCACCACATCCGCGGATGAAGCCTTTAAAGCAAAGGCGCCAGACTGTTAATCTGGCGCCTTTCGAAATATGGGGTGGACGATGGGGATCGAACCCACGACAACGGGAGTCACAATCCCGTGCTCTAACCAACTGAGCTACGCCCACCATATCGCGCTACTTGTGCCAAAGCTGCCTAATGGCGCACCCGGCAGGACTCGAACCTGCGACCATCCGCTTAGAAGGCGGATGCTCTATCCAGCTGAGCTACGGGCGCCTTGTTAGCTGTAACCTTGGAGGACTACAAACTAAGTGCTTTCCAGTCTTGCAGAATCGTAATCCTGCTCAACCTTCCTAACCAGTGCTAGGCTGTGCCCGACAAGTGCGACGAATAGTATAGAGCCCCCCGAAGGTCGTCAAATCCTTTTTAAAAAAAATTCATTTAATTAAAGGAGTTAGGGGAATTTGCAGACCAAGCGCCTTTGCCCTCACCGCATGACATGCGAGAATGCGTTCTCTTTTTTTCCCCTCTCGATGGTTAATCACGCGCAATGACTGCACAACTTATCGACGGCAAATCGATCGCCGCCAGCCTGCGCCAGCAGATCGCCCAACGTGTCACCGAGCGTCGCCAGCAAGGCCTGCGCACGCCCGGCCTTGCGGTGATCCTGGTCGGCAGCGATCCTGCCTCTCAGGTTTATGTCTCGCACAAGCGTAAAGACTGTGAAGAGGTCGGCTTTCTATCCCAAGCCTATGACCTGCCTTCCGAAACCACTCAAGAAGCGCTGACCGAGCTGATCGATCGCCTGAACGACGACCCTGCAATCGACGGCGTTCTGCTTCAACTTCCGCTTCCCGAACACCTGGACGCCTCCAGGCTGCTGGAGCGCATTCGTCCGGATAAAGACGTCGACGGTTTCCATCCTTATAACGTCGGTCGCCTGGCCCAGCGCATTCCACTGCTGCGCCCATGCACCCCCAAAGGCATCATGACCCTGCTGGAAAGCACCGGTGTCGACCTTTACGGGATGGATGCCGTGGTCGTCGGCGCGTCCAATATCGTTGGCCGCCCGATGGCGATGGAATTGCTGCTGGCAGGCTGCACCGTGACGGTCACCCACCGCTTTACCAAGGACCTGGCCGGCCATGTCGGCCGTGCGGATCTGGTCGTCGTCGCCGCCGGCAAGCCGGGCCTGGTCAAGGGCGAATGGATCAAGGAAGGCGCGATCGTGATCGATGTCGGCATCAACCGCCAGGACGACGGCAAGCTGGTCGGTGACGTGATCTACGAAACCGCCCTGCCCCGCGCCGGCTGGATCACCCCGGTACCGGGCGGCGTAGGCCCGATGACCCGTGCCTGCCTGCTGGAAAACACCCTGTACGCCGCCGAAACCCTGCACAGCTGAGTTTCAACGCGCACGCTGTCAGCGCGACAAGGAACCCCGCCCTGGCGGGGTTTTTTTTGCCCGCGAGAAACACCGACCGCCCGCCGGAAAATGACTTTTTTTTCATGTTTCTCAGGACTTTCACCTGTTACTTGAACAACCATCGACAGTTATTCAGCCATACTCCAGAATGACGCGCTTTTCAGGAAACAGTCCGTTACAGAACGGCTTATCAACACTTTATGAGTCTGCCAGCGTGAATATCCGTCTTTCCATCCTGAGCCTATTTTTTGCAGTTGCAGGGACTTTCATCACGCCCTTCGCCAGCGCTGGCGAAACCACCGCAGCACCGCGAGATACGAAGACACTCAAGCTCGCTTCCGGCAGCTCCTTGCTGCTGGACATGCAGACCAACAAAGTCATCTACGCCAGCAATCCTGACGTGGTGGTGCCGATCGCTTCCGTCAGCAAGTTGATGACCGGCCTGGTCGTGGTCGAGTCTCGGCAGAACATGGACGAATACATCAACATCAACATCAGCGACACACCGGAAATGAAAGGTGTGTACTCCCGGGTCAAGCTCAAGAGCGAACTGCCGCGCCGGGAAATGCTGCTGATCGCCCTGATGTCATCTGAAAACCGAGCCGCTGCAAGCCTGGCCCACCACTATCCAGGTGGCTATGCCGCGTTCATTGCTGCAATGAACGCCAAGGCCCGGGCCTTGGGCATGACCAATACCCATTTCGTCGAGCCGACCGGTCTCTCGCCGCGCAACGTTTCGACCGCTCGCGATTTAAGCAAACTGTTGATCGCCGCGCACAAGTACCCGCTGCTGACCGAGCTGAGTACAACCAAGGAAAAGACCGTTTCGTTTCGCAAGCCGAACTACAGCCTGGGTTTCCGCAACACCGACCATTTGGTCCGCAAGCCGGACTGGGACATCCAGCTGACAAAAACCGGCTTCACCAACGAGGCCGGCCACTGCCTGGTGCTGGTGACCCGGATGGCTAACCGCCCGGTGGCCTTGGTGATCCTTGACGCCTATGGCAAGTACACCCACTTTGCCGATGCCACGCGCATGCGTAATTGGGTAGAGAGCGGAAAGAGCGCGGACGTGCCTTCCGTAGCCTTGCAGTACAAGGCAGACAAGAACCTCAAGCAGCGGCAGAGCGGCGTGGTAGAAGCGTCGAAGTAACCTTGCTGCAAACGCATGAAAAAGCCCCGGACATCCGGGGCTTTTTTTCGTCGCAAAGTTAGTCGTTAGGCAGCGGCATCTGGTCGTCATCCGGGATACCGTCGCCGGTACTTGGATCTCTCCAACCCTTCGGCTTTTCAGTGGGCGCCACCGTTGGCCGTGCCAGGGGATCCCTCAACGGGCTGTCGGGATCCATCACCGGATCGGTGCTTTGCTCGGGGGTTGTGGGGACAGTTTCCGGACGTTTGTCGTCGAAACTGGAATCGGTAGACATACACACCTCCATTGGACCTAAGGCTTCAGATCACCCAGTGGATCGTAGGGCTTGGCCGGAGCCTTGGGGTTGTCACCCGGTTTCACGTCCCTCGGTGCCTTGGCGGGCCCGATCGGGTCGACCTGAGGATCGGCAAGGTCCGGGGAATCGGGATCAAAACCCAGCTCATCGCCAGACGAATGCTCGGATGAGTGTGGACCGACGGGCGTAGTTGAATGAGCCATGGGCGCCTCCTGTATCAAGGCCCGGAAAGATCCGGGCCTTTGCAGATTAGAGGCTGGCATCGGGCGCTGGTGCCCGGAGGGTGACGAACGGACTTACTGTGCGGCCAGGGCTTTTTTAGCTTTTGCAGCCGCCGGCTCCTGGCCCGCCTGCGCCAGATCATTGGCTGCCTTGAGCCAGCGTTGCTGATCGACCTGGGCGGGAATCTGCGTCGGATTCTGGATCAACACTGCCCAACCGCCGGCATCCTTGAACGCCGATTCAAAAGAACCGAAGCTCATCAACGCCCGCTGACTCATGCCTGCGCGCAGCAGCACGGTCTGCTTCTGACGGTTGTACCCGGTGAGAATCGCATAACGCGGTTCGGCCCACATCGCCGAGCCTTCGGTGAAGCGCACCATCACCGGATAACCGGCCGCGACCTGGGTCAACAAGGCCGGCAAGGTCGCGTCAAGGGGATAGACCACCATCCCGTACTCACGCGCGAGGTTAACCATGTTCTGTTGCAGCTGGGCTTCGGCGCCCGGCAAATGCAGCGGTTTGTCGAGCAAGCCCGGCGTAATCACGATGTTCTGCTGGGACAGCATGCTGGCCAGCACCTGCGGTCCGCTTTGATTGGCCACGCCCTTGTAGAAGCGGCCACTGAGTTCGACCCGCTCCGGCAGACGCTTGATCTCAGGTGCAACACTCCCGGCGCAACCCGCCAGCGCCACCACACATCCCGCCATCAGCGCCGCCGACAGCATTCGAGAAAATACCCGCACCATCATCACTCTCTTGTTCAGGCGCCAGGCAACAATATTCCCGGCAAGGCCGTTGATCATAGGACGCCGCGCGACAGCGGTATAGCCTTAACCGGCAGTTGTTTGCATTCGATAGAGCGAACTGGTTGGTGACTGCCGACTTTCGGTCAATAGCCTGAAATACAGCAACGGCTAGACTGCTCCTTGAAGAGACGACAGCGAAGCGTGAGTGCCCATTGAAGGGCAAAGAGGAGGCACCGATGAGCCTGACCATGATCATTGTAATGTTGGTTTGCGGCTGGCTGGCGGTAGCCGCCGCCATGCTGTGGGGCGTGCTGCGCATTACTCGCCGCCACCATCACCCTGTCCAGCCGGCGCCTGCGCAAGAAGCGGACAAGGCACCGAGCCAGCACGCCAACGCTCACTGACACCACCTTTATCCGAAACCAACAAAAACGGCCGCCTGCACTCCTTCGAGTTCAGGCGGCCGTTTCTTTTAGCGGCGGTCAGACTTCAGTGGCAACCCGCTTCTGCCTGGACCGACGGGACATCATGTTCAACACCTCGATCGCAGCCGAGAATGCCATGGCCGCATAGACGTAGCCTTTCGGTACATGGGCGCCAAAGCCTTCGGCAATCAGCGTCATGCCGATCATGATCAGGAAGCCCAGGGCCAGCATCACCACTGTCGGGTTGTCGTTGATGAACTTGGCCAGCGGATCAGCCGCCAGCAACATCACCAGTACCGACACCACCACCGCGATGACCATGATCGGCAAATGCTCGGTCATGCCGACAGCGGTAATGATGCTGTCGATGGAGAACACCATATCCAGCATCAGGATCTGACCGATCGCGGCCGCGAAGCCCAGGGTCACGGTCGAGGTCGCCGACTTCGGATCTTCCGGTGCCGGGTCCATGCTGTGATGGATCTCGGTGGTCGCCTTCCACAACAGGAACAGGCCACCGGCAATCAGGATCATGTCTTTCCAGGAAAACGCGTGGCCGAGGATCTCGATCACCGGATTGGTCAACTGGACGATGAACGCGATGGTGCTCAGCAAGCCCAGACGCAGGATCAACGCCATGCCGATACCGATGCGTCGTGCCCGCTGTCGATTGTGCAAGGGCAGCTTGTTGGTCAGGATCGAGATGAAGATCAGGTTATCGATGCCGAGCACGATCTCCATCACGATCAGGGTGGCAAGGGCGACCCAGGCGGTGGGGCTGGCGGCAAGTTGTAAAAGGTAGTCCATGGGTCAGTCCTGACTCGTTGTAATACGGTTTAGATTTCCTGGGAGGAAGATTCGGTTTTGTCCGAGTCTTTTTCCGATGATTCTTTTTTGCTGATCAACCCGCCGGTGGCGTCACTGAGTGCTTGCTCGGCGGCCTTATGGGTATCGTCAATCGCCTGTTTGGCGCTTTCGGCAGCCTTGCCCATCAATTGTTGCGCGCTTTTCTCGGCCTGGTCGCAACCGGCCAGTACCAGTAAAGACGTGATCAGCAATGCCGTGGCTTTAAGCTTCATGATGCTTTCCTCGATAGAACGAACGGGACCTAAACGATGGCCCGTTGATAGCGATGCATTCTAGGGAAGTGAATACTTCAGGAAAATTCGTATTTTCAGCGGCTATACTTCGGTTTTTACGAACTGTAGATCGCCATGCTCAACTATCGGCAATTGCATTACTTCTGGGTGGTGGCCAAGACCGGCAGCATCGTGCGCGCCTGTGAGCAGCTCAATCTCACGCCACAAACCATCAGTGGGCAGATTTCATTACTGGAACAGACCTTTGGCATCGAGTTGTTTCGGCGTGTCGGACGGCAACTCGAACTCACCGAGGCCGGCCGGCAGGCACTGCCCTACGCCGAACAAATGTTCCAGCTGGGTGGCGAACTGGAACTGATGCTGCGGGCACAACCCAATGAGCAGCAGATCCTGTTTCGCGTCGGCGTGGCTGACGTGGTGCCCAAATCCATCGTCTATCGCCTGATTGCACCGACCATGGAGCTGAGCGAACCGCTGCGCATCACTTGTCGTGAAGACAAGCTTGAACGTTTGTTGGCCGACCTGGCGATCCAGCGCCTGGACCTGGTGATATCCGACAGCCCCATGCCATCGCACCTGGACATCAAGGGCTACAGCCAGAAACTCGGTGAGTGCGGGATCAGCTTCTTCGCCACCCCAGAGCTGGCGACCCGTTACGGTCACGACTTTCCGCGCAACCTGCACGGTGCGCCGCTACTGATTCCCGGGCCGGAAACCGTGGTGCGCAGCCGTTTGCAACGGTGGTTTGCCGAGCAGCAGATCCAGCCGCAAATTGTCGGCGAGTTCGACGACAGCGCCCTGATGCAGGCCTTCGGCCAATCCGGCAGCGGGATCTTCATCGGCCCGAGCGTGATTGCCGATGAGGTGCGACGCCAATATGGCGTGCAGGTGATTGGCCAGACCGACGCGGTGAGCGAGTCGTTCTATGCCATCTCAGTGGAACGCAAGGTCAAGCACCCCGGCATTGTCGCCATTACCGAAGGTGCCCGACGCGAGCTGTTTACCGAGTTTTAGGACACTCAGGCGCAGACTTCCCGGGGCTTGAAGGTCATCAGCGCGATGGCCAGCAGGATCGAGGCGAGGATGAACGCCGCAGCAGCAAAGCCAAGGCCTTGCAGGCCGACGCTGTCGATTACCCGGCCACCGATCATCGCGCCCAGACCGATACCGAGGTTGGCCCCGGCGATGTTCAGCGAAGCGGCGAACGCTGGCGCTTCGGGCGCAGCTTTCATCAGGCGCACATGGCTGACCAGGAACAACGCTGCCTGGGTCACGCCCCAGATGCCCATCGCTGCTGCCAGACCCAGCGGCGAGTGGATGTTCGGCACCAGCGCCACCAGGCCGGCAATCATGAACGCACAGAACATCATCGACGCCATCAGCGGATGACGATCCACCGCACGGCCACCCAGGGAGTTGCCGATCAGCCCGACCGCACCAAAGCCCATCAGGCACCAGCCGACCACGGTGCCGTTGAAACCGGCCAGTCGCTCAAGGATGTCCGCCAGATAGGTGTACGCGGTGAACATGCCGCTGAACACAATCACTGACAGCAGCACGTGACCGAGCATCAGCGGGCTGCGCAGGATCTTGAACTGCGAGCGAAAGCTCACCTGATGCTGGTGCAGGTTGGTCCTGGGCAGATAGATAAACAGCAGCAACGCCTTGGCAAAGGCGATGACCGCCAGAATCGCGAAAGCACTGCGCCAGCCGAACGCATCGGAAATCAGCGTGCCCACGGGAATGCCGAACACCGTGGCGCAAACGATGCCGAAGCCGATCTTGGCGATGGCGCGACCGGCGTAATCCGGCCCGACGATGTCCACCGCCGTTTCGCTGGCCAAGGCCCAGAACACTGGCAACCCCAGCGCCGGGATCAAGCGGGCGAACGCCATCACCCAGATGTTCGGCGCCAGCGCCGCGACCGTGTTGGCCAGGCCAAACATGATCAGCACCGAGATGAACAACTTGCGACGCTCGAAGCGGGCGAAATACGCCGTCAGGAACGGCCCGAACGCGGCCACGGTGAAGGCGAACAGGGTCACCAGCAAACCGGCCTGCGGGATGCTGACCTCCAGGTCCCTGGCGATAGCCGGCAACAGGCCAACAATGATGAATTCCGTGGTCAGCACCGTGAAGCCGGCGGCGGACAACAGAAGAATGGGCAGCAGCATGCAAAACTCCAGAAAACGAAAACACCAGCGATAGCCCGAAGGCCCACTGGCAGACATGAAAATGAGGATGGCGAATCTTAACAGAGTGTTTTCGGATGCGGTTGCACGAACCTGCAATTCGCGTTGAAGACCAGGGTGGCAGTTCGTCACAGGTCTGAAAGATCGTTCCTGCGCTGTGATAAAGTCCGCGCCCTGAAAAACGTACACCCTGTGATCAATGCCGATCATTTAAGGGGCAAAACCTGTGGGAGCGAGCTTGCTCGCGATGGCGGACCGTCAGACAACGCAAGTGTCGACTGTGCCAGCGTCATCGCGAGCAAGCTCGCTCCCACAAGGAATGCGGTGTTCTACACCCTGTATTCCCCTCCCGGTTTCCGGTCTGCGGCCTGCCCTGCTTGTTGCTGCAACTGCGACGAAACCATGCACTTATAAAAATTCAGAGATGCCGTTTTATGACAGCTTCATCCCCTTCTCTATTGCAACGCCTTAAACGCCTGAGCCTGGTCACACAGATCGTGATCGGCCTGATCGCCGGTATTGCCCTGGCGCTGTTTGCCCCCGACATGGCGAAGTCCACGGCGTTCATCGGCAAAGTGTTTGTCTCGGCGCTCAAAGCCGTCGCGCCGATCCTGGTGTTCGTGCTGGTCATGGCGTCGATTGCCAACCACAAGCACGGCCAGGAAACCCATATCCGGCCGATTCTGTTCCTGTATCTGCTGGGTACTTTCGCCGCGGCCGTGGTCGCGGTGGTTGCCAGCATGACGTTCCCGTCGAGCCTGGTGCTGTCGACCCAGGACGTCGCGGTCACAGCGCCAGGCGGGATTGGCGAAGTGTTGCAAAGCCTGTTGCTGAGCGTGGTCGATAATCCGGTCAGCGCCCTGATGAATGCCAATTTCATCGGCATCCTGGCGTGGGCCATCGGTATGGGTATTGCCATCCGCCACGCCGGCGACACCACCCGTGAAGTGCTGGGCGACCTGTCCAACGGCGTGACGGTGATCGTGCGCCTGGTGATCAGCTTCGCCCCGCTGGGCATCTTCGGCCTGGTGGCCTCGACCCTCGCCACTTCCGGCTTCGGTGCCTTGATCGGCTACGCGCACCTGCTCGCCGTGCTGCTGGGCTGCATGCTGTTCGTGGCGCTGGTGATGAACCCGCTCATCGTGTTCTGGAAACTGCGCCGCAACCCGTACCCGCTGGTGCTGACCTGCCTGCGCGAGAGCGGCATCACGGCGTTCTTCACCCGCAGCTCGGCGGCGAACATTCCGGTCAACCTGGAGTTGAGCAAGCGTCTGGGCCTGCACGAAGACACCTACTCGGTATCGATCCCGCTGGGTGCGACCATCAACATGGCGGGTGCTGCGATCACCATCACCGTACTGACCCTGGCGGCCGTGCACACCCTCGGCATCACCGTGGACGTTCCGACGGCGATCCTGCTGAGCGTCGTCGCGGCAATCTGCGCCTGCGGTGCTTCCGGTGTAGCCGGTGGTTCGCTGTTGCTGATTCCACTGGCGTGCAGCCTGTTCGGCATTCCGAGCGAAATCGCCATGCAGGTGGTGGCGGTCGGTTTCATCATCGGCGTGTTGCAGGACTCGGCGGAAACCGCGCTCAACTCGTCCACCGATGTGCTGTTCACCGCGGCGGCGTGCCTGGGTGAAGAGCAAAAAGCCGAACGCCTGGCCTGACCCCGCCGCCCCTGTGGGAGCGAGCTTGCTCGCGATGGACGTCAACGATAACGCGTACTTTCTGGATAAACGCGTTGTACTCGGGTTCATCGCAAGCAAGCTCGCTCCTACAAAAAAAGCCCGCCAAGGCGCAAACCTTGGCGGGCTTTTTTGTACCCGGACGGTTTAGAACGCGCCCATGTAGTCGCGCTTGCCCACTTCCACGCCGTTATGGCGCAGCAGTGCGTAAGTGGTGGTGATGTGGAAGAAGAACTGCGGCAGGCCGTAGGTCAGCAGGTAGGACTGGCCGCTGAAGCGCTTCTCTTTAGGCGTGCCCGGACGGGTGACGATCTCGATGCCTTCCTTACCGTTGATCTGCTCCGGCTTGATCGAGCCGATGAAGGCCAGTGCCTTGGCAATCAACGCTTGCAGTTCAGCGAAGGTGGTTTCGCTGTCGTCGTACTTCGGCAGCTCGACTTCAGCCAGACGACCGGTAACACCCTTGCTGAAATCAACGGCGATCTGCACCTGACGCACCAGAGGGAACATGTCCGGGAACAGGCGCGCTTGCAGGAACGCGTTAGGGTCGATGTTTTTTTCGGTGGCGTGAGCCTCGGCCTTTTTCAGTACATCGCTCAGGGCGTTGAGCATTTGCTGGAAAACAGGCACGGAAGCGTCGTACAGGGAAATGGTCATGGCAGGTCTCGTATGGTGACTGGAGGGATCGCAGGTAACCTGTGGGAGCGAGCTTGCTCGCGATGGACGTGAACGATAACGCGTTCTGTCTGAATAAACGCGTAGCGCTGGAGTCCATCGCGAGCGAGCTCGCTCCTACAGGTGATCAGCGTTGGAACGTGGGCCGATTATAGCCATGCACACGCCTCCCGAAACCGGTCTTTTTCAGCTGCCGTAAACTTTGGCCGCAGGAACCGCCTGCGTCATCAGTTGAGCGACGGCATCGCCCATCTCGCCGACCGCCCAGCGGCCCTGGCGATCCAGTTGCGGACCACGGCGCCAGCCGTCGGCGATCGACAACTTGCCGCCCTCGACTTCGAACATCTGCCCGGTCACCTCGGCGGAAGCCTCGGAGCCGAGCCACACCACAAGCGGCGCGACGTTTTCCGGGGCGAAGTAGTCAAAGCCCTCTTCAGGCTTTTTCATGGTGTCAGCGAACACTTGCTCGGTCATCCCGGTGCGCGCGGCCGGCGCCAGGGCGTTGGCGGTGATCCCGTAGCGGCGCAGCTCAGCCGCCTGCACCAGCGTCAGCGAAGCAATACCGCCCTTGGCTGCCGCGTAGTTGGACTGACCGATGGAGCCCTGCAAACCGGCGCCGGAGCTGGTATTGATGATCCGCGCATCGACCCTGGCGCCGCCCTTGGCCTGCTCACGCCAGTACTTCACGGCGTGGCTGGAAATGCAGAAATGGCCCTTGAGGTGCACGGCCACCACGGCATCCCAATCGGCTTCACTGAGGCTGGCGAACATGCGGTCGCGGCAGATGCCGGCGTTGTTGACCACCACGTTCAGGTCGCCGAAGGTTTCGATGGCCTGGCGTACGATCAACCCCGCCGAGTCATAGCGGGTAATGTCATCGCTGTTGGCCACGGCGCTGCCGCCCTGGCCGAGGATTTCGCCGACCACGGCCAACGCCGCTTCACGATTGATGTCGTTAACCACTACTTTTGCACCTTCGGCGGCGAAGGCCAACGCGTAGGCACGGCCCAGACCACCGCCGGCACCGGTGATGATCACGACGCGGTTTTCACAGATTTTCATGTTCTACATCCTTCAAATTCATCACGGGTCGACACAATTCCCTGTAGGAGCGAGCCCGCTCGCGATGGTCGTTAACGAATACGCGGGGTATCTGAATGCCCGCGTCGTTCTTGAGTCCATCGCGAGCAGGCTCGCTCCTACAGGATCGGTGTACATCCTGGTTTACAAGCGTTCGATAATCGTCACGTTGGCCTGACCGCCGCCTTCGCACATGGTCTGCATGCCGAAGCGTCCGCCGCTGCGCTCCAGTTCATGCAGCAAGGTGCACATCAAGCGGGTGCCGGTGGCGCCCAATGGATGTCCGAGGGCAATCGCGCCGCCATTGACGTTGGTTTGTTCGTGGGGGTAGCCGGTCTCTTTCAACCAGGCCATGGCCACCGAGGCGAAGGCTTCGTTGATCTCCACCCGGTCGATGTCTTCGAGCTTCATGCCGGCGCGCTTGAGTGCGTAAGCGGTGGCCGGGATCGGCGCGGTGAGCATCCAGATCGGGTCTTCGGCGCGCACGCTCAGGTGATGGATGCGTGCCCGTGGCGTCAGGCCGTAACGCTTGAGCGCCGTCTCCGAGACGATCAGCATCGCACTGGCCGCGTCGCAGGTCTGGCTCGACACCGCGGCGGTGACCCGGTCACAGCCAAACAGGAATTCCAGCTCGGCCATTTTTTCCAGGCTGGTCTGGCGCGGGGTTTCGTCATGCAGCACACCGGCCAGCGGCACGATCTCGCGGTTGAAGCGGCCTTGCTCGATGGCCTGCAAGGCACGTCGATGGGACTCAAGCGAATAGGCTTCAAGTTGCGCCCGGGACAGGTCCCACTTTTCGGCGATCATCTGCGCCGAACGGAACTGCGTCGGTGGTTGCGCGCCATAGCGCCTCACCCAGCCTTCGGAGCCGCTGAACGGATCAGCGAAACCCAAGGGTTCGGCGGCGATCATCGCCGAGGAAATCGGGATCTGGGTCATGGTCTGCACGCCACCGGCGATGACCACGTCCTGAGTGCCGCTCATCACCGCCTGGGCGGCGAAGTGCACCGCTTGCTGGGACGAGCCGCACTGGCGATCGATGGTGGTGCCCGGCACCGATTGCGACAGGCCGGCCGCCAGCCAACTGGTGCGGGCGATGTCACCGGCCAGCGGGCCGATGGTGTCGACACAGCCGAAGATCACGTCGTCGTAATCCTCGTCGGGAATGGCATTGCGCTCGACCAGTGCACGCAATACGTGGGCGCCCAGGTCGGCGGCGTGGATCTGGCTCAGACCACCTTTGCGCCGCCCGGTGGGCGTACGCAGGGCGTCGACTATGTAGGCTTCAGGCATGGTCTACCTCGGTGAAAAAATTATGATCAGGCGCCGATAACCTGTGGGAGCGAGCTTGCTCGCGATGAGGCCGGCACATCCAACATTGATGCCAGCTGACGCACCGCCATCGCGAGCAAGCTCGCTCCCACAGGGATGTAGTCACCCTTACTGACGGGTTAGAACGTACTGCCCGCACCCAGCGCAGGCTTGCTGTCCAGCAACACAGCACGAATCCGCCCCTTGTGCACACCGCGATCGCCCCAGACCTTGTCCAGCGCCCAGGCGCGCTTCATGAACAGATGCAAATCGACTTCCCAGGTGTACCCCATGGCGCCGTGGGCCTGGATGGTGTTCTTCGCCGCAAGCATGGCCGCTTCCGCGGTTGCCAGTTTGGCGTGGGAGACGAATACGTCCTGATCTGCCTGCTGCTCTGCGACCGCATAGGCGGCGCGATACAGTGGGCCTTTAGCGAACTCGATCTGCACCGCGACATTAGCCATCAGATGCTTGACCGCCTGGAACGACCCCACCGGTTTGCCGAACTGCTTGCGCTCGAAGGTGTAGTCCACCGCCAGGTCGACCATGCGCTTGGCCAGCCCGAGCAATTGCGCGGCACTGGCGAGGGCGCCACGGTTGAAGGCAGCGGCCCACAAACGTCGGCCCTGTTCACCGCTGGCAACACAGGTGTCCGGTGTTGGCGTCCACTCGACCTGGAACAACTGACGGCTCGGGTCGACCGACTCGTTGCGGGTCAGGCGCACGGCATCACGCTCCAGCGCATGCACTTCATCGCCATGGGCCAGCAACAGCAGATCGGCGACATGGGCATCGCTGACCAGCGGATTACCTGGCTCGGAAACCGCGAGACGCGCGCGGCCCTCGGCCACTCGCGACAGCCATTTTTGTTTGAGTGGCGCGTATTGCTCATCCAGGGCGGCGAGCAACGGCACGCCGACCAGCATGGTGTCCACCAGCGGCTCAGGCAGACCGGCGTAACCGCATTCCTGGGCAATCAGCACGAAGTCCAGCTCATTCATGCCCATGCCGTCCTGTGCCTCGGGCACGGTCAGGGCGGTCAGGCCCAGTTCCACCAATTGCGCCCAGAGTTGCTCACTGCGCCCGCTGTCGCTCTGCCACAGTTCGCGAATGCGTTCCGGGGTGACTTCGTTGATCAGGAAGCTGCGGACGTTGTCCTGAAACAGCAGTTGGTCGCGGCTGAAACTAAAGTCCATGGTCTACTCCTCAGGCACGCGGCATGCCGAGCATGCGTTCGGCAATGATGTTGCGCTGGATCTCGTTGGTGCCGGCGTAGATCGGCCCGGCCTGGGCAAACAGGAAACCTTCCAGCCAATGGCCGACGTCACCGGCGGCCGGAGCTTGGGGCAGCAGTTCGCCACGCAAACCGAGAATGCTCATGGCGGTGTCGTGCATGCGCTGGTCGAGTTCGGACCAGAAGATCTTGTTGGTCGACGATTCCGGCCCGATCTTGCCGCCCTGCACCAGCTGCGAGGCGGTCATGTAGGTGCCCAGGGTGTAGGCCTCGGCATCGAGCCAGGCGCGCATCACTGCTTCGCCAATGGCCGGGTCGCGGTCGGCCTGCTCGCGGTTGGCCAGGTACAACTGCACCAGGCGCTTGGCGGTTTCCTGGAAACGCGCAGGCGAGCGCAGCAACAAACCGCGCTCGAAACCGGCGGTGGACATCGCCACGTGCCAGCCCATGCCTTCACCACCGAGGGCGTTCTCCACCGGCACCTTGACGTCGTCGAAGAAAATCTCGGCGAAACCCGGCAAGCCATTGAGCTGCGGAATCGGCCGCACGGTGATCCCCGGTGTGTTCAGCGGCAACAGGATGAATGTCAGGCCGTGATGGCGCTGAGACTGCGGGTCGGTGCGGAAAATACCGAACGCCCAGTCAGCCCACACCGCGCGGGTCGACCAGGTTTTCTGGCCGTTGATCACGTAGTGGTCGCCCACCCGCTCAGCCTTGGAGCGGATCGCCGCCATGTCGGAACCGGCGCCTGGCTCGGACCAGGCCTGGGCCCAGATGTCTTCGCCGGTGGCCATGCGCGGCAGGAATCGCGCTTTCTGCTCTTCGCTGCCGTACTCCATCAGGGTCGGGCCGAGCAGGAAGATGCCGTTCTGGTTGACCCGTGCCGGCGCCCCGGAACGGTAATATTCCTCTTCGAAAATCAGCCACTCGATCAGGTCGCAGCCACGGCCACCGAGTTCGGTCGGCCAGGTGACCATGCCCCAACGGCCTTCATTGAGCTTGGCTTCCCAAGCGCGGTGCTCGGCAAAACCTTGCTCGGTGTCGAACGATTGCAGCGGTTCACTCGGTACATTGGCCGCCAGCCAGGTCCGCGCATCAAAGCGAAAGGCCTGCTGGGCCGGGGTATAGGTCAGGTCCATGGATATGCCTTCAGCCGTTGAATCGGGCATCGCGTTTCTCGACGAACGAGTCGCGTGCTTCCTGAGAGTCCAGTGAGCGGTAGGCTTCGAGGGTGAAGCCCTGCTCCCAGCGGTATTTGTCTTCCAGATTGCCGTCTTCGATGCCGCTCAGCGCTTCCTTGGCCAGGCTGATCATGCCGGGGCTCTTGGCGGCGATGGTGCGGGCGATCTGCAACGCGGCTTCGCGCAAGTCTTCGCGCTTGACCACCCGCTCCACCGCGCCCAGGCGGTAAGCTTCGGCGGCGTCGATGGCCTCGCCGGTGAAGTACATGTGGCGGACTTTCTGCACCGGGAACAACCGCTGCAAATGCGCACCGCCGCCCATGGCCCCGCGATCTACTTCTGGCACGCCGAAGGTGGCGCACTCGGACGCGACAATGATGTCGGCGGCGCCGCAGATACCGATGCCGCCACCGAGCACGAAGCCGTGCACGGCGACGATCACCGGTTTCGGGTTGCGGTGGATCGCCTTGAAACTGTCGTAGTTGCCCTTGTTCACCGCGACGATCAGGTTGCCGTCGGCGGCCAGTTCCTTGATGTCGACCCCGGCGCAGAAGCCGCGCCCTTCGGCCCGGATCAGGATCACCCGCACCTCGGCATTGCGCCCCAGGCTTTCGATTTCGCTGGCGATATCGGCCCAGCCCTGGCAGTTGAAGGCGTTGACCGGTGGTCGGTTGAAGACCAGTTCGGCAATGCCGTTATCGATGCTGACGCTAAATGGTTTCATGCTTTCCCCTTACGACACACGGCGGCACAGCTCGCCCAGGCGCACTTCGGCGTCGCGGACGATCTGTTCAATCAATTGGGCGCAGCTGGGCAAGCTGTCGATGGAGGCGGCGATTTGCCCGGCGGGCAAGACGCCCGCGGCCGGTTGCCCGTCGACCATGGCTTTCTGGATCACCATCGGCGCGTTGGCGGCCATGATGCTTTGCGCGGCGGTCAGCTCCCCGCTGCCGCGCATCTTCAGCGCGCTGGTCAGCAGTTGCATCAGGCTCATGCCGGTGTGGCGGCGGTAGGCCAGGCCACTCTGCAATGCCAGCAACAGGCGCTTGAGGCCGCCGCTGTTTTCCAGTTGGTTGAGCAATTCGTTGCGGATCATCCGTTGCGGCATGCCGTCGATGGCGCGGCTGATGATGATCGCCGCCGGGTCCTTGACCGCCAGGTAACGCGCCAGGGTCGCTTGCGGCACCGGGCTGTCGGCGCACATCAGGAAACGCGTGCCCATGGCGATGCCCTCGGCGCCGTAGGCCAGGGCAGAAACCAGGCCCCTGCCGTCCTTGAAACCGCCGGCCGCCACCACGGGCACCGACACCGCATTGACCACTTGATCCAGCAGCATCGAGGTCGGCACGGAGCCGGTATGCCCACCACCCTCGCCGCCCTGTACGGTCACCGCATCGGCGCCCATTTCCACGGCTTTCTGCGCATGCTTGAGCGCGCCCACCGTGGGAATGCACACCACGCCGGCGTCCTTCAGGCGACTGATCATTTGCTTGCCCGGCGAACGGCTGTAGCTGACCGCCCGGACTTTGTGACGCAACACCAACTCGACGATCTCGCCGGCGTTGGCCTGGTACATGTGGAAATTCACCCCGAACGGCTGATCGGTCAGGCGCCGGGTTTCGATAATCGCCGCTTCCATCTGCTGCGGTTCGATGGTCGCCCCGGCGAGAAAACCGAAGCCACCGGCATTGCCCGTGGCCGCCACCAGTTTCGGGTCGGCGACCCAACCCATGGCGGTCTGGATGATCGGATAACGGCACCCGAGCAGTTGTGTTAAACGGGTATTCAACGAGATCGCCATGCTCACGCCCCGCCCGCTTTGCGTTGCGAACTGGCCATGGCCTTGGCGTCGTAGCCACCGAGACGGTCGCCGGACACCAGCTCATTGTGAGCGTGGGCGAAGTGATGCAGGCCGAACACCATGTCCATGGTCGCGCGCTTGCCCATCAAGTCTTCGGCGTTGTTCACCGCCTGCTTGCTCAATTGCAGGCCCAGGCGCGGCATCTGCGCGATGCGCCCGGCAATGTCGAGGGTCTGTTGTTCCAGCTCGTCGCGAGCAACCACCCGATTGAGCATGCCCATCTGATAGGCACGCGGTGCCGGCATGCGCTCGCCGAGGAACAAAAATTCCTTGGCGATGCGTGGATTCAATTCGTGCACGTGGGCGAAATACTCGACCCCGGGAATCCCCATACGCACCACCGGATCGGCGAAGTAAGCATCCTCGCTGGCCACGATCAGGTCGCAGACCCAGGCCAGCATCAACCCACCGGCAATGCACGCGCCCTGGACCATGGCGATGGTCGGCTTGGGCATCTCGCGCCAACGGCGGCACATGCCCAGATAGACTTCCTGCTCACGGGCATACAAAAACTCGCCGCCCGGTTTGTTCACATGGTCGTACCACAGGCTGGCGCGGTCGAACGTCTTGTCGACGTCGCGGCCCGGGGTGCCGATGTCATGCCCGGCGGAGAAATGCTTGCCGGCGCCACGCAACACAATGACCTTCACTTCATCGTCATCGCAGGCCCGGCGAAACGCCGCGTCCAGCGCATAGGTCATCTGCGAGTTCTGCGCGTTGTGGTACTCGGGGCGGTTCATGGTGACCAGGGCCACCGCGCCTTGCACCTCGTACAGCACCACCTCGGCCTGATTGTTATCGTTATGTTCAGCCATCACTTTTCTCCGCAACGCGTTGCTCAGCGTTGGCCTGGCGGGTTGTCTTTGAGTTGCAGGGCGCGCAGGTTGTGCGGGTCCAGACGCTGGATCAGCTGCAACTGCTCGGCCGTCGGCGCGGCAGTGGTCGGGCAATCGTCCGGCACATGCAACTCGAAGCCGGTGTTGTCCTGGACTTGCGCCGCCGTCACGCCGGGGTGCAGCGAACGGATGCGCATCTGCCGTTGCGGGCCCTGGAAATCCAGCACGCAGAGGTCGGTGATGATCAGGCGGATGTCGATGTCGTTCATCGACCAGCCCCGTGCCAGTCGGGCCGGGTTGTAGCCGACCGAGGCGACCATATCGACCTCGCCTTCGACGAATACCCGGCGGTTGTGGCTCGGCACGCAAAACGAGTTGGCGTGGCTGATCGAGTTGCCGGGAAAACCGCGTACACCGAGCATCTGCGCCTTGGGTTTGACGTAGTCGCCGATGCAGGAAATGTTGGCCTGACCAAAACGGTCGATCTGGGTCGGGCCCACCAGGGCATGGCGCTTGCCGCCCCAGACGTTGTCGAAAATCCGCGAGAAACCCATCCAGCTGTCGCGCTTGGGTTCATAGCCTTTGCGCGCGCCCAACGGCACCGGCTCGGCGACCATGTAGGCTTCGGAGTCGGTCATCAGCAGTTGCGGGTTGCTGGTCAGCATGGCCAGCGAAGCGGCCAGACGCGGAATCACGCCGATGCCGGAAGCCAATACTTCGCCGTCTTCGCGCCAGGCTTCGGAGGCCGCGCAGATCATCAGTTCGGCGAGGCTGTAATCAGTAGTGCTCATCGGAAGGTTCCCTTAGAAAATCGGCAACGGCAGTTCACGGATCGCAGCCAGGCCGCCGACCTTTTCCAGATACTGTTCGTGGGTGCAGTCGACGTAGTCGCGCACGTAGCCCTGCCAGCCATCGGCCGCCTGGACCGTGGCGTTGTAGGCCTTGAAGTGCGCGACGTCGAAACCGTACAGCGGCGCGCACGAAGACGGATGCGCCCCGCCCGGCACATGGGCCACGGCGGTGGTCAGGTTGCGTTCCCAGAACACTTGATGCGCGTGGGCGCTGTCCTGATGGAAATACTCGCTGTCGACCAGTTCATCGCAGGTCACGTAGCTGTGGGTCGCGGCCCGCACAAACAGGTCGTCCATGTAGTGATCCGGACCGCTGATCTGGCACACGCCGCGTGCATCGGCACGGTCGACGTGCACCAGCGCCGCGTCGAGCTTGAGCGCCGGCATCGCCACCCAGTCCTTGCCATCGGCATAGGGCGAGGCGATCAACTTGATCTGGCGGTTGTGGCGCAACACATCGGTGCCCAGGCCCACCGCCGTCGGAATGAACGGCACATTCATCGCCGCCGCGCGCAGACCGAGCAGCAGCATGCCTTCATCGATCTCCATCACTTCCAGCGCCGCTTCCTGGCGCGCCTTGCGGAAGTACGGTTCCAGCGGAATAAAGTCCAGGGAAACGAAGGCGAACACCAGTTTCTTGATCTTGCCGGCCGCGCAGAGCATGCCGACATCGGCACCGCCGTAGGCAACCACGGTCAGGTCCTTGAGGTCCGAGCGCAGGATCTCTCGCACCAGCGCCATCGGCTTGCGCCGCGGGCCCCAGCCACCGATACCGATGGTCATGCCGTCACGCAGTTGGCCGACAATCTCGGCGGTGGTCATTTGCTTGTCCATCGTCATGTTCCTCATTGGCGACCGACACTGAAGTCGTGGCCCCAGTGGCTGACCACGGTGCTTTCGAACGGCGTGTGGCGGTCCCAGTCGACCACCAGGCCATCGCAGCCGTATTCCAGGTCAAACCCGGACGGGGTCTTGATATAGAAAGAAATCATCTGGTCGTTGGTGTGCTGGCCGAGGGTGGCCGACAGCTTCACGCCATTGGCGTGGACGCGGTCCAGGGCGCGGCCGACTTCGTCCAGCGCGTTGACCTCGACCATCATGTGCACGCAGCCGTGGGGCATCGGGCACTCGAAAATCGCCAGCGAGTGGTGGCGGCCGTTGTTGCAGTGCAGGAAGTGAATACGCTTTTGCGGCTCGGCCGGGTCCGGGGTGAAGCGGACTTTCATCAGGTCCGACAGGCCAAAACCCAGCACCTGCTCGTAGAAGTCGCGGCAGCGCTCGAAGGCAGGTGCCGGCAGCACTACGTGGCCCATGCCCAGTTCGTTGGTAACGAACCCTTTGACGCCCACCGGCGAGACGAAACGGGCGAAGTCCTGCAACGGGCCCCAGAAGATTTCGTGACGGTTGCCATCCGGGTCGCTGAAATGCACCAGCTCCTGGACCTTGCGCAGCTCGGCCTCGGCCGCGGTACCACGGGTCACTTGCACATCGGCCTGTTGCAACTCGCTGACCGCCTGTTCCAGCGCCGCCTTGCCGGCCACTTCCCAGCCGCAGGCACCGAAGCCGTTCTCGACGTTCTTCTGCACCAGGATGCGGTAGTGGCGCTCGTCCATCTTCAGGTACAGGTGCGCGTCGTCATCAGAGCCGATGACCATCATGCCCAGCACCTGGCTTGCGTAATGGCGCCATTGCGCCAGGTCGCTGGATAACAGGGTGACGTAACCCAGACCACGGATATCCATGGATGCACTCCTCGTTTTTCTCAGGCGGTGCCGCCCTTCGGCGACTGCCGGGGGAGACTTTATGTAGGGCCTATTCAAACGGGTTCGGGCAGGGGCAACATCGTCCAATGGGACTAGCGGAAATGATGGCGCGGAACCTGAAAAACCTGTGGGAGCGAGCTTGCTCGCGATGGCGGTGTGTCAGTCAACAGAGATGCTGGATGACAGGGCCTCATCGCGAGCAAGCTCGCTCCCACAGGTTTCACATTTGCAGATCAGTAGCTATTCAGGTGGGTCTAGCCGATCCAGCGCGCGGTTCACGGACAGTTCGCCGAGCATGATGATCTGGGCGATGCCCAGCAGAGTGCGGCGGCTCGGGCCCTCGGTACGATCGGCCAGGTCGAGGGTCATGACATTGGCCGAGGCTAGCGATTGGCAGGCATCGCCCAGTAGGGTTTGCGCATCGAGTTCGGGGTTGATGGTGTACATCGTGCTGGGTTTGCGCGGCATGGCGCGGATGTCGGCGAGTGAGGGGGTGCGTTCGGTGTCGGTTGAATCGAGGTTGTCGTGCGGGGGATTAGGTGAAGGTTTGACCATGGTTTGGTTCTCCAAAAAATGGAGCCGTCACCGACTTGCGACTAAACGAGAGGTGGCAGCTGTACGCAGGTTAGTCGACCGGGGAGAATCGAAACCGGCGCGCCCAAAGGCGCCCTGCGCACAGCTACCATAAAGTGCAGGTATGAAATGACCTGACTGTCTGGATGCAGATGCGCTTCGATTGACCACGGGCGACTAAACCCGATCACTGATGAGCAGTGACGCGAATCAAGTTACCGAGGGGGTCCAACGCGCACAAGCCGGCGGATTCTGGCGTACCTGTAGGCAATGACGCAAGGCGGTGTAGCTTTCATCAAGTAACACTGACAGCCGTTAAACAGGCTTCGTTTAACAACCCAAAAACCTGTGGGAGCGAGCTTGCTCGCTCCCACAGGGGGGTATGTGATGGTCAAGATTAGTGCAGGCATAAAAAAACGGGCCTTGGGGACCCGTTGGAAAATTGGCCTGACGTCCGTGCTAGGCCTGAAATGCGTTCAACTGTAGGAGCGAGCCTGCTCGCGATGGTCGCCAACGATAACGCTGCAAGCCTGGCACCCCGCGGCGTTCTCCGGTTTATCGCGAGCAGGCTCGCTCCTACAAGGGGTATGCGGTGTTCATGCCTTATGTGGCAGGACTCAGCCCTTGCGGAAATGCGGAATCACCTTCTCGCCAATGTTCTTCAAGGTCTCCAGCTGCGCCCACTGCGGCACGGTGCCCATCTGGCAGATGAACAGGATTTCGTCGGCGCCGGCATCGATCAGGCGCTGCACGTAGCCGATGCAATCCTCGACGGTGCCGTACGCGTGGTTCGGGTTCATCATGGCCATGGTCGGGTCGGAGAAGTCGACACTGACTTCTTCAGAAGCGAAGCGCGACTTGATCACGCTCTGGCCATTGCCATCGACGAAGGTGTCGTCCTTCCACTTCTCCGGATCCGGACGCTCGCCACCGCCGTACCAGTAGCCCAACGACTCCATGAAGTAACGCTGGCCACGGATACCGATGCGGCGCGCCTCTGCGTTGTCGTCCAGCACGATGGCCGGGCACAGCGCGGCAATGTGACGGTTAGGACGGAAGCCCACTTGCTTCTTTTCATCGCGGTTGTCGTAGGCCGTGTGATACACCTCAACCTTCTTGGCGATCTCTTCCGGACCACCGAAACCCAGCACCAGCGCGCCCATGCCGCGACCGCCGGCATTCTTCAGCGACTCGGTGTTGGTGCACGCCAGGTACATTGGCGGGTGCGGATCCTGATACGGCTTTGGATGGATCGGACGCTTGGGGATCTGCACGAAGTCGCCGTTGTGCTCGATCTCGTCCTGCACGAACATTTTCGGGATCAGGTACATCATCTCGTCGATCTGCGGCTGCAAGGTCGCCAGGTCGTAGCCGAAGGTGCCGGCTTCCTGCTGGGTACCGCCCTTGCCCACGCCAAAGTGCACACGCCCCTTGGACAGCAGGTCGAGGGTGGCGATGCGCTCGGCGACCTTGACCGGGTGGTTCATCGCCGGAGGCAGGCAGACCACGCCGTGGCCGATACCGATGCGCTCGGTTTTACCGGCCACGAAAGCCAGCATGGTTTCCGGCGCGGACATGTGCGAGTAGTTGCTCAGCGCCGTGTGTTCCACGCACCAGAAAGTGTCAAAACCCAGCTTGTCGGCCAGCACGGCCTGCTCGACGGTGTCTTCGAAAATCTTGCGGTCACCTTCGCGGCTGGAGTCCACCGTCTGGGCTTCGTAAATCAGGGAAAATTTCATGGTTGATCCTTGTGCTTATTTGGATGCGCAGTCGGCGCCGTAGACCTTCGCCTTACCGCCAATGCTCGGGCATCGGCGGGGCGCTCGAATCACGCAAACGGACTAGCCCGATTCATAGAAAAGAGCTGTACGCCAGCGTCAGAGGAAAAAGTCGCTGCTGTCCTGCCCCATGCTGACCCCGCCGAGGTTCCAGGCGTACTTGGCCGGGCTGTTGGCGACGTGGGCACGACCGGTGTGAATATCACGGAACGCTCGGTTGATCGGGTGGCTGCGGAAGATCGTCGAAGCACCGCTGTTGAACATCAGGTCACCAGCGGCCTTGGCGCACTTGTCGGCCACCAGCGCCGAGTCGTAACGCATCTTCACCCGCTCGGGCATGCTCAACGGCTCACCCTTCTGCGCGCGCTCCAGCATCAGGGCGAAGTTGCGATACAGCACGGTCTTGCACTCATCGACGCAGACCATGGCGTTGGCCAGCGCCGATTGCGCGGCCGGGTCCTGGACCATCTTGCGACCGTCATTGACCCCGACCCGGGCGCGGTTGTGCTCGACAAACTGATCCACCGCGCCTTGCAGGGCACCGATGGCCGAGGACGAAACCGCACGCACGAAAATCTGACCGAATGGCAGGCGGAACAACGGCGCGGTGTTGACCGCATTGCCCGGACTGTTCTGCATGAAACCGTCGAGGGCGCGATGGGTGCGGTACTCGGGAACGAAGGCGTTCTCCACCAGAATGTCGTGGGAGCCGGTAGCTTCCAGGCCCATGACGTTCCAGTTGTCGAGAATCTGGTAATCGCTGCGCGGCACCAGGAACGTCCGGTAATCCGGCGCCCCGCCCGCCTCCTCCGGCGGCACCAGCGCACCGAGGAACGCCCACTCGCAATGCTTGCTGCCGGAGGAAAAGCCCCAGCGACCGCTCAATTTGAAACCACCCTCGACCCGCTCGACCTTGCCCACCGGCATATAGGAAGAGGAGATCAGCACGCTGGAATCACTGCCCCAGACATCCTGCGCGGCGCGGTCGTCAAACAGCGCCAGTTGCCAGTTGTGGATCGCCACCACCCCCAGTACCCAGGCCGAGGACATGCAGCCTTCGGCAAGGGTCATCTGTACGTCGAAGAAATCCTTGGGCTCCAGCTCATAGCCTTCCCAACGGGACGGTTGCAGGATGCGAAAGAACCCGGCGTCCTGGAAATCCTTCAGGGTTTCTTCCGGCAACTGGCCTGCTTGCGCGGCATTCAGGGCACGTTCACGCAGGATCGGCACCAACTCGCGGGCACGTTGGCTCAGACGCTGGCGAATCAGGTCTTGGTTGAGCATTTTTATTGTTCTCCTTTGTTCACCCCATCCGCCGGGGCGCGCGTGCAACGGGGCGGATGTAGCGCCCCTACACTGGCATTCAAACAATGCGCAACGCAGGGGACATCCCTCAAACGGACCATGTGGGATTGGGGAACTGGTCTTTGGCGGTGTATCTGGACGGGATGTGTTGCTTGGCAGGCTGCCATCGCGAGCAGGCTCGCTCCCACATTGGGTCTCCGGTTTTACTCAGGACTTTTGGCCGCTGAAGATCCCTGTGGGAGCGAGCTTGCTCGCGATGGCTATATGGCAGGCGACATGGATTTTTGAGGGTGTACATATCCGTTGCTGCGGTAACGGCCACTCAGGGTTCCGCCCTTACGGCGGGTCACTTGGAAAAGCCCCAAGTAACCAAGGGCCTGGTCGGCCCAGAGGCCGCCAAGGCCTAGTCCCCTCGGACGATGCTCCAGACAAGAGCCAGAGCAAGAATCCATCGCACCCAACCCCCAACAAAAAAAGGCCCAGTGCGATGAACGACGTCAATCTCAAAGCCGACATGCTCCAGGCCATGCGCCGCCTGGCCAAGTCAGTCACCATTATCAGCACCAGCAACGGCACCGAACGCTTCGCCATGGCCGCCACGGCCGTCGACTCGCTGAGCACCGAGCCACCCTCGCTGCTGATCTGCGTCAACAAGACCGCCTCGCCCCACGCCGCACTGGCGACCGGCGCCGACTTCTGCGTCAACATCCTCGGCGTCGAACAACAAGACCTGGCCAACCTGTGCAGCGGCGCGATCAAGGGCGAAGCACGCTTCGACCGTGGCAACTGGCTGACCAGCCCCGGCGGCATTCCATACCTGGGTGACGCACAGTCGGCCATCCTCTGCCGCCAGGACGGCCACTTCAGCTACGGCACCCACACCGTGTTCATCGGACGCATCCTGCAGATCCACACCACCGCCGAAATCACCCCGCTGGTCTACCTCGACGGCAGCTACACCACCACCGCCAAACCCGCACCCTCTCTCGCTGCTGCTGGCTGAGGCCCGAACATGGACAGCCTGAACGGGTTGACGGCGTTGCGAGTGAACAGCGCCGACCAGTTGCCATGGGATGACCGTTGCGACTTGCTGATCGTCGGGTTTGGGGGTGCCGGCGCCTGTGCCGCCATCGAAGCCAGTACTCGCGGCCTGTCAGTGCTCGCACTGGATCGCTTCGAAGGCGGCGGCGCCACGGCGCTCAGTGGTGGCGTGGTGTACGCCGGTGGTGGCACGCCGTATCAGCGTCAGGCTGGCTATGAAGACACCAGCGAAGCCATGTTCAATTACCTGCGTCAGGAAGTCGGCGAAGCCGTCAGCCACGCGACATTGCGCAATTTCTGCGACGGCAGCCGCGAACAACTGGCCTGGCTGGAGCGACAGGGCGCGGCGTTCGAGGCCAGCGTGCCGCCGCATAAAACCTCGTACCCTAGTGACCAGTACTACCTCTATTACTCTGGCAACGAAGCCGTGCCGGCCTATGCCGCCAGCGCCAAACCGGCACCTCGTGGTCACCGCACCAAAGGTCCGGGCATGTCCGGCGCCAGCCTGTTCGCCCCGCTCAAGGCCAGCGCCTTGCGTCACGGTGCGCGCCTGCGCAGCCAGTGCGAAGTGCGGCGACTGGTGCTCGACCTCGACGACAAGGTCATCGGCGTCGAAGCCTGGCAGTTGCCTTCCGGCAGTCGCGCAGCCCGACAACATGCGCGTCTGTCGCGCTGGGCCGCCGCCATTCATATGTACGCCCCCGCATTGGCTGACCGCTTGCGCGCCCGTCAGCGTCGCATCGAGCAGACCAGCGCCATTCGGCAATTGATTCGCGCCGAACAGGCGGTGCTATTGAGCAGCGGCGGTTTTATCTTCAATCGCGACCTGGTGCGCCAACACGCGCCGCAGTACCTGGCCGGGTTGCCCCTGGGCGCCACCGGCTGCAATGGCAGCGGCATCGCCCTGGGCCAGAGCGCCGGTGGCAGCGTGGCGCGGATGGACAAGATCAGCGCTTGGCGCTTCATCAATCCGCCACTGGCCTGGGCCCGCGGGCTGATCGTCAATGCCCGCGGACAGCGTTACGCCAACGAAGAAATCTACGGCGCGACCCTCGGCCACGCCATGGTCGAAGAACAAGGCGGTCGCGCCATCCTGGTGCTCAACCGTGAACTGATGCGCGAAGCGTTGCGTCAGGTGGGCCCGGGCAAGGTGTGGAATTTCCAGCGCCTGCCGGTGCTGCTCAATCTGCTGTTCAACGCCAAACGCAGTAGCAGCCTGGCCGGGCTGGCCAAACGCTGCAATCTGCCGCCGGAACTGCTGCGCCAGAGTGTCGAACGCTATTCCCGGGCGGCACGGGGTGAGGTCGCCGACGAGTTCGGCAAATCCGCCGCGATGCTTGCCAACCTCGACCAAGGCCCTTGGTACGCCCTCGACCTGTCCTTCGACAGCAAACTCTTCCCCTGCCCGGTCATCACCCTGGGCGGGCTGAAGGTCTGCGAGGACAGCGGTCGGGTTCTGGACCACGCCGGCCAGCCAATAAACGGTCTCTACAGCGCCGGCCGCAATGCGGTCGGGGTCGCTTCCAACCTGTATGTCTCCGGCCTGTCCCTGGCCGACTGCATTTACTCCGGTCGCCGGGCTGCCGCCCACGTGGCCGACCAATTCGCACTTCAAACCGCACGATCAGGAGAACAACAATGCAACGTGTAGAAGGCAAAGTCTGCATCATCACCGGCGCCGCCAGCGGCATCGGTCGCGAAGACGCCCTGCTGCTGGCCCGCGAAGGCGCCAAAGTAGTACTGACCGACCTCAACGAAGAGGCCGGTCGCCAGGTGGCTGCAGAAATCGGCGCCAACGCGCTGTTCATCCGCCACGACATCGCCAGCGAAAGCGATTGGCAACAGGTGATCAAGACCACCGTCGAACACTTCGGCCGTCTCGACGTACTGGTCAACAACGCCGCGATCCTGGCCCTGGGCAGCATTGAAGACACCACGCTGGAGCTGTGGCAGAAGGTGCAGAAGATCAACGGCGAAGGCTACTTCCTCGGCTGCAAGTACGCGATCCAGGCGATGAAGGAAACCGGTGGCGGGTCGATCATCAACATGTCGTCGGTGGCCGCGTTGGGCGCGATGCCGATGTTCTGCGCTTATTCGGCGTCCAAAGGCGCGGTGGCGGCGATGACCCGTTCGATTGCCCTGCACTGCAAGCAGCAGGGTTACCGCATCCGCTGCAACAGCGTGCACCCCGATGGCGTGAACACGCCGATGACCCAGGCCCTGGCCGGTGGTCAGGCGATCCCGCAGGAAGCGCTGGACCAGGACCCGATGAACCGCATGGCCGCGCCACGGGACATTGCCAACGTGGTGCTGTTCCTGGCCACCGACGAGTCGCGATTCGTCAACGGTGCCGAGATCCGCGTCGACAACGCCCAACTGATCAGCGGGCTCTGAGGTCGAGGTGAACATGGGCACGCAACAACAGAACCTGACCCCGGCCGAGCACACGACGGCAAGCGTCTCATTGCAAGTGTGCGCGGTGATCGACGAGACCCTGGATGCGCGCTCGCTGGTGCTGGACGTACCGCCAACCCTGCGTGAGCGCTTTCGCTACAAACCGGGCCAGTTCCTGAGTTTTCGCGTGCCCTTGGCCGGCAAACTGTTGACCCGCTGCTACTCCATGGCCAGCTCGCCCCTCGCGGACGCGCTGCCCAAGGTCACGGTGAAACGGGTCGACGGTGGCCGGGTGTCGAACTGGATGAACGAAGTGCAGGTCGGCGACTGGCTGGAAGTGCTGCCACCGGCCGGGCATTTCTATCTGGACCCGCAGGCGGACACCGAAAAGCCACTGGTCTTGTTCGGGGGCGGCTCGGGCATCACCCCGGTGTTTTCCATTCTCAAATCGGTGCTGCACAGCAGCCGGCGACCGATCAAGTTGATCTACGCCAACCGCGATGAGGCGTCGGTGATTTTCAAGGACGAGCTGTGCCAGTTGATCAAGGCGCATCCTGATCAACTGCACGTGGTGCACGTCCTCGATTCGGTGCAGGGTTTCCTGACGGACCATCAGGTCCGTCATCTGCTGCGCGGATCGGCCGGCGGCGACTACTTCATCTGTGGGCCTGGACCGTTCATGGACACCGTGGAGCGCACGCTGCTGGCAGTGGGCGAAGCGGCCGAGCGGATCCATGTCGAACGTTTCGTCTCGCCGCCGGACCCCGATGAACTGCTGGCCGAAGAGGCCGTGGCACGAGCGGCGGCCATGGATTCGCAATGCGAAGCGCTGATCGTCGAGCTCGATGGTCAGCAACACGAAATTGCCTGCAAACCCGGCGACACCCTGCTGCAAAGCTGCAAGGCCGCCGGTCTGGACGTGCCGTCGTCCTGTGAAGAAGGTTTTTGCGGGGCCTGCATGTGCGTGGTCAGAGAAGGTGAAGTCCAGTTGGCGCGCAACGACGTCTTGACCCCAAAGGAACTCGCCGACGGCTGGACACTGGCCTGCCAGAGCCGCCCGACCGGTGCCCGCGTGCGCCTTAAATTCCCCGACTGAGACCCTCCCCCCCTGTAGGAGCGAGCATGCTCGCGATGGTCGTCAACGATAACGCGGGGTATTTGAATGCCCGCGTTGTCAGGGCATTTTTCGCGAGCATGCTCGCTCCTACAGGAAGGCATGATCAAAGGCGCTCTGTCGCCTTAGTCCCAATGGACGATCACCCAGGCCGGGTCTGCGGTTAGACTCGACCACAGCATTAGCCCACAACAATAAAGAGGTGCAGTTATGGCTCGTTTGCAGAATAAGGTCGCGGTGGTCACCGGCGGCGCTTCGGGTATCGGTCTGGCCTGCGTGCGCCGTTTCGCGGCCGAAGGTGCGCAAGTGGTCGGGCTGGACATCGGCAGCGCACCGGCAGACTTTCCCGGCCTGTTCATGGCCCTGGACGTGCGCGACGAAGCGCAGGTGCAGCAGGTCATGCAAGAAGTCATCAGCCGCTTCGGGCGCATCGACGTACTGGTCAACGCCGCCGGCGTCGCCGACCAGGGCAGCGTGACCCAGACCACCACCGCCAACTGGCAACGGGTGATGGACATCAACCTGACCGGTAGCATGCTCACCAGCAAATACGCGCTGGCGTCGATGGTTGAACAACGCAATGGCTCGATCATCAACGTCGGTTCGATCTTCGGCCTGCAAGGCTGCGACGGCAACGTGGCCTATAACGTGTCCAAGGGCGGCATCAACCAGCTGACCCGCTCGATGGCCATCGACTACGGCTACGCCAACATTCGCGTCAACGGTCTGTGCCCCGGCCTGATCGAAACGCCGATGACCAGCATGGTCCGTGACAATGACGCGTTCCACGCCTTCTTCGCCTCGCAGCACATGCTCAGCCGCTCCGGACAACCGGAAGAAGTGGCCAACGTTGCGCTGTTCCTGGCGTCCGACGAAGCCTCCTTTGTCAGCGGCCAGATGATCGCCGTGGACGGTGGTTTCTCCGCCGGTCGCCGTTTCGCCCCGCCCGCCCAGTAATTCGCAATCCGGCCGGGCGCCCTGCCCGGCCTACTCCCTTTTTCGTACTTGTCTTCTAACCGGGGAGGCCCCATGCCGCCTGTCGCCACCGCACTGACCATCGCTCAACTGTTCGCCAACGCGGCCCAGGCCTACGGCGACCGCCCGGCCATCGAGGACGCGGGCCACACCATCAGCTACCGACAACTGGACCAACTGCGCCGCCAGGCTGCCCGCGCACTGCTGGCCCTCGACGTACAGATCGGGGACCGCGTGGCGATCTGGGCGCCGAACGTGTGGGAGTGGATCGTTGCGGCTGGCGCCCTGCAAAGTGTCGGTGCCGCCCTGGTGCCGCTCAATACCCGGATGAAGGGCAGCGAGGCCGGCTACATCCTGCGCGAAAGCGGCGCCTGCGTACTGTTTGCCATCGGCGAATTCCTCGGCGCGGACTACCCCGGCATGCTGACGTCGGAAGACCTGCCAGCCCTGCGCCACATCGTCAGCGTGCGTGGTGCCAATTCGGGCACCCTGGCCTGGGAGCGGTTTATGGATCTGGCGGCCGATGTGCCGCAACTGGCCCTGCGCACCCGCGAACAGAGCGTTGGCCCGCAGGCCTTGTCCGACGTGTTGTTCACCTCGGGCACCACTGGTAAACCCAAAGGCGTGATGACCAGCCACGGCCAGAACCTGCGAATCGTGCGCGACTGGAGCGATATCGTCGGTTTGCGCGAAAGCGATCGCTACCTGATCGTCAATCCGTTCTTCCACTCCTTCGGCTACAAGGCCGGCTGGCTGGCAGCGCTGATGCGTGGCTGCACCCTCCTGCCGCAGCAGGTGTTCGACGTGCAGGCCGTGCTCGAATGCGTGCAGCGTGAACGCATCACCGTGTTGCCCGGGCCACCGACGTTGTATCAGTCGTTGCTTGCCCATCCGCAACGCAACGAATTCGACCTGAGCTCCTTGCGCGTTGCGGTGACCGGGGCGGCAGCAATTCCGGTGGAGATGATCCACCGCATGCGCGACGAACTGGGCTTTGCCACCATCGTCACCGCGTATGGCCTGACGGAAGTCTGTGGGTTCGCCACGATCTGCCGTTCCGGTGACTCCGCGGAACTGGTCGCCAACACCAGTGGTCGGGCGATGCCGGGGGTGCAAGTGCGCTGTGTCGGCAACAGCGGTCGCAGCCAGCCGGCCAACATTCCCGGTGAAGTACAGATTCGCGGCTACAACCTGATGCAGGGCTATCTCAACAACCCCGAAGCCAGCCAGGAAATTCTAGACGCCGACGGCTGGCTGCACACCGGCGACATCGGCATGCTCGACGAACAGGGTTACCTGCGCATCACCGACCGCCTCAAGGACATGTTCATCACCGGTGGCTTCAATGTGTACCCGGCGGAGATCGAACAGTGTTTGCTGACCTATCCGGGCGTGGCCCAGGCAGCGGTGATCGGGATTCCCGACGAACGCTTGGGCGAAGTGGCGATGGCGTTTCTGCTGCCTGCTCCGGGTATGGAAATCGAGCAGACCCGATTCCTCGCCTGGTGCCGTGAGCAGATGGCCAACTACAAGGTTCCGCGTCGGGTGCAGGTGCTGCAGAAGATGCCGATCAATGCGGCGGGGAAAGTGACCAAGAATGTGTTGCGCGAGTGGGCATTGCAGCCAGTCGACTAAACACAATCCCTGTAGGAGCGAGCCTGCTCGCGATGGTGTGTCAGTCGACATCAATGCAACTGATAGACCATCGCGAGCAAGCTCGCTCCTACGGTGTTCGGGGGTGTACACAAATTTCCCACCCGACACAGCTCAACTGTGGGAGCGAGCTTGCTCGCAATGGTGTGTCAGTCGACGTCAATGCAACTGATGGACCATCGCGAGCAGGCTCGCTCCTACAGGGCTTTGTGTTTTAGCGATCTAAACCACCCGCGCCGGATGCTGCTTACGCGGGTCGCCGAGCATGGCGCGGTGGGACGGCGGCTGGCGGCCTTCGGCTTCGCTGATGCCGTAGCCAGGGGCAATTTCGGCGGTGATCAGGGTCTGCCCGGACAACGCCATCAACTGCGGATCATTGAGCAAGGCATGAATCACCCGCCCGTTGAATTGCGGGGTTTCGGCGTGGGCCAGAAACGCCTGGTACTGCTCGCCATGCTGTTCGCCGGCAATCTTCGTACGTTCGGTCAGTTGCGGGCCGAGCCACAGCGACAATGCCGCCACGCCCTGCCCTTCGAAATCGATCGCCATGTCCGCTGCCAGCTTGTCGACGCCGGCCTTTTGCGCGCCGTACGCCGGGCCATGCATGTAGCACCCGGCACCGAACGACGAAGTGAAGCAAATCAGCCCTTGGGCACTTTTGAGCAACAGCGGCGCGGCATAGAAGCTGGCGATGTAGGCCGAGCGCAGGCCGACGTCGAGAATGCGCACCAGGTCCAGCGGTTTAGCCCAGAACGGCCCTGGTTCGATCAACTGGTCATGGATGAACGCGGCGTTGTTCACCAGCAGATCCAGATGCCCGCACTCATGTTCCACACGGGTAAACAGCGCCTGAACCTGCGCATCATCGGCGTGATCACAGACCACCGCGATACCGCGCCCACCGGCGTCGGTGATCGCGGCGGCGGTGTCCTCCAGCGAGCCGCGCAAGGCATGCCCGTACAAATTCGACCCGCCCTGCGCCGAGGCGCGACCGGTGACATACACCGTCATGCCCGCCGCTCCAAGGGCCAGGGCAATGCCCTGCCCGACTCCGCGACTGGCACCGGTCACTACGGCGATCTGTGGACGCTGGTTGTTCATTCGACACTCCCGAACAAGGTTTTCGCCGAAGCGGTTTCGCTCTGGCGCTTGATGTGATTGGCGGCCAGGTAACCGAAGGTCATGGCCGGGCCGATGGTCGAACCGGCACCCGGATAGGTGCGGCCCATCATCGAGGCGGCGCTGTTGCCGATGGCGTACAGACCGTTGATCGGTTCGCCGTCTTCATGCAACACGCGGGCGTGCACGTCGGTCAGCAGGCCACCCTTGGTGCCGATGTCGCCGGCGTCGATGCGCACGGCGTAGAACGGCCCTTTGAGCAACGGCGCCAGGCACGGATTGGGTTGCACGTTCGGGTCGCCGTAGTAGCGATCGAACAGTGATTCGCCCTTGTGGAAATCCTCGTCGACGCCCTGCACGGCCATGCCGTTGAAACGCTGCACGGTGCGCACCAGCCCGCCAGCGTCGACGCCGATTTTCGTCGCCAGTTCTTCCAGGCTCGACGCCTTGTGGAAGTAATCACGCAAATGCTCTGGCAATTGCCAATCGCGCTGGGCATAGCCCGGCAGCAAGGCGCCGCACGGGTATTTGCGGCGGAACTCGGCGTCGAACACCATCCAGCACGGCACGCTCGCGGCGCCTTCGCGGTTGTTGGCGTACATCGCGTAAACGATATCGGTATAGGGCGCGGCTTCGTTGACGAAACGCTCCCCCGCCGCGTTGACCATCACACACCCCGGCAAGGTGCGTTCAACGAACAGCGCCCGCTGTTTTTCTTCACCCTTGACGTAAGTGGTCGGCGCCCACCAGCTGTGCTCCATCAACGCGGTCCGAGCACCGATGGCCTGGCCGGCGCGAATACCGTCGCCGGTATTGTTGGGCGGCGTGGCACTCCAGTTGGCCTGGGACGGCTGCGGCAGGTACTGCTCGCGCATCGCCTGGTTACGCTCGAAACCACCGGCGGCGATGATCACCCCGTAGCGCGCCTTGACGTTGAGCAACTGACCGTTGCGATTGACCCGCGCCCCGCCGACCCGGTCGCCGACCAGCAGCAGCTCTTCGAGTGCACAGTTGAGCCACAGCGACTTGCCGCGATCCTGCAACGAACAGCGCAAGGCACCGATCAAGGCATTGCCCAGGGTCAGGAAACGGTCGCGACGGGATAAACGCCGCCCCTCGCGATCACGCCAGTAGCGCCACATCACCCGCAGGGTCAGGCGCAACCAGCCGGGGCCACGGCACAGCAGCACTTGCGCCTCTTTCATGGTCATCGCCATGCGTCCCATCATCAGGGTGCCGGGGGACGGTGCGCGCATGCGCAAAAATTCTTCGCCGAGTTCGGCGGCATCGAACGGTTGCGGATCCATCGAACGATAGCCCGGTTTTCCGCCCTCGACTTCCGGGTAGTAATCGGCGTAGCGCGGTTGCGCCTCGAAGCGCACGCGGGTGTGTTTTTCCAGGTACTCGACCATCTCCCGGCCGTGTTCGACATAGGCTTCGATGCGCCCGTCGTCGATCTCGCCATGGGTCACGGCGCGGATGTAGGCAATCGCTTCGGCCGCCGAATCACTGCCGCCGATGGCGTTGATCCGGTGATTGTTGGGGATCCAGATGCCGCCGCCGGACACCGCCGAGGTGCCGCCGTACTCGCCGCTCTTTTCGATCAGCAACGCATTCAGGCCCAAGTCGTGGGCGCGCAGCGCTGCGGTCATGCCCCCGGCTCCCGAGCCAATCACCAACACATCACAGCACTCGTCCCATTTGATCCCGGCAGCGTTCATGCGATCACCCTTGTTCAGCGCCCATCAGGCAGAAACCGCCACCGCCGGATCTTCGCCCGGTGCAGTCGGTCTCGGGATTGTTCGCCCCGTGCGCCGGGTGTTCATCGTCCGATAAGACTAAGGCCGGGACTGCGCCCGCCCCGTACAAATCGCTTAGTCCGCTTGGACGATGTTGCGCGCAAGTCGTGACTCCATAGTCGCCCACAGCACCAATCACTCCCCTGAAATGCAGGTCGGGCAGGTCTGACCTGGGCCATGAGGACGACATGATAAAAACAATAATCGCCCCACCAACACAGCACCCTCGCACACAGCTTGTTCTATTGATGCTGGCTGGTGGACTTAGCGCTCACGTTAACGCCATGAGCTTTCAGCCAAGCGAAGACTTGAGCATCGACTGGGACACCACACTGACCTACAGCCTCGCCTGGCGGACCGAGTCTCGCGATCACAAGCTGACCGCCAATGCCAACGGCAACGACGGCGACAACGCGTTCGACAAAGGCAGCCTGATCAACAACCGCAGCGGCTTTCTCACCGAAGCCAACATCAAGTGGCAAGACGACTACGGCGTGTTCGTCCGGGCGACTGGCTTCTACGACAACGTCTACGATCAGGACAACGACAACACCACCGGCACTTCCAACTGCTTCGCCGGCGGCCATTGCAGCAAACCCGACCGTTTCTCCCAGGACACCATCGACCAGCATCGCAATGAGTTGCGCATGCTCGACTACTACGCCTATGGCACCTGGGACGTGAGCGGCCATGCCCTCAACGCGCGCCTGGGTAATCAGGTGGTGAGCTGGGGTGAAAGTCTGTTCTATCCGGGTATTTCCGCGGCCCAGAGCCCGGTGGACGCGACCAAGGCGACCACCCCGGGCGTCGAGGTCAAGGAAATCCTGCTGCCGGTCGGCCAACTGTTCACCCAGTTCGCCCTGACCGAAAGCCTGGGTATCCAGGCCTACTACCAATACAAGTGGGAGAAAACCGAGCTGTTCGGCGTGGGTAGTTACTTCTCCACCACCGACTTCATCGACGAGGGCGGCTTCAACGACGCCTCCGGTTTCGTCACCCGCCTCAAGGACGACAAGCCGAGCGACAGCGGCCAGTACGGTGTGGCCTTCACCTACGCCGCCGAGTCGCTGAACAACACCGAGTTCGGCCTCTTCTACTCGCGCTATCACGACAAGACGCCGTCGCTGGATTTTGCGACGAACCTGGGCCGCTACCAGGTGCGCTACTTCGACAACATCGACCTGTTCGGTGCGAGTTTCGCCACGGTGCTGGGCGATGTCAGCTGGGCCGGTGAAGTCAGCTACCGAGACGGCACGCCGGTGATGGTCGACAACGGTTTCTCCAGCCCCGTGCGCGGCAAGACCATACAAGCGCAAACGTCGATGATCTACGTACTCGGCCCGACCTCCTTCGCCGACAACACCAGCCTGACCGGCGAGCTGGTCTACAACACAGTGGTCAGCAACGACGAATCGCAGCCAGTGACCCTGGCCCCTGGTTTCGCGCTGCCGGGCACCGACAGCCTGGTCTATGACCGCGATGCCTGGGGCTACACGGTGCAGGCGAACTTTGACTACAACGACGTGTTCAGCGGATGGGACATGTCGGTGCCTGTCACCTTCAGCGCCGCCGCCCACGGCGACAGCTCGATGGTCGGTTCGATCAACGCCGGCCAGAACGATAACCGCGCCAGCATCGGCAGTTCGTGGCGCTACTTGGGCAACTTCACCGTCGAGGCCCGCTACAACGCCTACCTCGGCAGCGCCAACAACAGCCCGTTGGCCGACCGCGACAACGTCGCGCTCAACTTCAAGTACCGGTTCTGATTCCCCTGTCGGAGGAGCACAGCATGTCCAGATTCACCCAAACATTATTGAGCACTGCGCTGACCGTCGGCCTGCTCGGCAGTGGCCTGGCCTACGCCAAGGTCAGCCCCGAAGAAGCCGCCCGCCTGGGCCAGGACCTGACCCCGATGGGCGCCGAAAAAGCCGGCAACGCCGACGGCAGCATCCCGGCCTGGTCCGGCAAATGGCGCGGCCTGCCGCCAGGACTCAAATACGCCGGCCCCGGCACGCCGTACCCGGATCCGTACGCCGCGGAAAAACCGCTGTTCGTGATCGATTCGAAGAACATGGACAAGTACGCCGACAACCTGACCGATGGCCAGAAGGCGCTGTTCAAGCGATATCCGGATACCTTCAAGATCCCGGTCTACCCGAGCCACCGCGACTTCCGCCTTGATCAGCGACTGGAAGACCAGATCAAGAAAAACGCCGTCACTGCCGAACTCGAGAATGACAACAACGACACCAAAAACGCCTGGGGTGCCTCGCCGTTCCCGATCCCGAAGAATGGCAGCGAGTTGATGTTCAACCATACCTTGCAGGGGCGCGCCAACACTGAAGAGGCCAACTACGGCCAGGCGGTGGTGTACTCCAACAAGGAAAAGGTGCTGGAAGAGGTCAACTACAAGATCTTCTCGATCTGGTCGAGCCCGGACAAAACCCTGGAGGCCGCGAACGGTGTATCCACCCACTTCCTGCTCACCACCCTGGAACCGGTGCGCAAGAAAGGCGAGATCGTGGTCGGTCACGAGTTCATCAATCCGACCGCCTCCCCGCGCCAGGCCTGGCAGTACAGCCCCGGCCAACGCCGGGTACGTCGCGCGCCGACCGTGGGTTATGACTCGCCGACCGGCGCGGGAGGTTTTCGCGTGTACGACGAAGACCGCTTGTTCAACGGTGCGCCAGACCGCTACAACTGGACCATCGTCGGTAAGAAGGAAATCTACATTCCGTACCACAACTACAAGATCGACGACCCGAGCGTAACGGCCGACCAGATCCTGGACACCACCGGCCACGTCGATCCGCAGTACATGCGCTACGAGAAACACCGCGTCTGGGTGTTGCAGGCCAACCTCAAGGAAGGTGCCCGCCACGTATACGCCAAGCGCGTGCTGTACCTGGACGAGGACACCTGGTCCGCGACCATGGCCGACAACTACGACAGTCGTGGCCAGTTGTGGCGCACCAACATGCAGACCTCGATCTACGCCTATGAGATGCAGCGCTACCACGCTCGTCTCGGCATCTACCACGACCTGATCGCCGGCTCTTACCTGGTTGACCGCATGCTGATCGATCAGAAGCCGGCCAAGCTCAACGCCACCGCCTTCACTGAAGACGAATTCACCCCTGGCAACCTGCGCAAACTCGGCACCCGCTAAACTCACCGCGCCCCGACCGAATCATTCGGTCGGGGCGTTGTGCTTTGTAAAAACCGCTGCGCCCACGGAAGACTTCGCCATGAACAAACTCCTCACCGGCATCATCGCCATGGCCAGCGTTGGCCTGTCGATGCAAGCCAACGCCCTGAACATCCTGCTGACCAACGACGATGGCTGCCGCGCGCCCGGCATCGATGCGATGTACCGGGCGCTGACCGCCGCCGGGCACAAGGTCACCTTGGTCGGCCCGTTGAACGACAGCAGCGGCATCAGCGCCGCCAGCGTGGTCGTACCTGGCCAGGCCCTGGCGGTGACCGAACTGGCGTCAGGCAAATTTTGCGTCGGGCCGCCGCAGGACTACACCCCGCCCGCCGGCAAGACCTCCGCCATCGGCACGCCGGTGGATGCGGTCAACGTCGGCCTTGATGTGATCCTCAAGGATTCGCCACCAGACCTGGTGGTGTCAGGCAGCAACTTCGGCGAAAACGTCGGCCCGCTTACGCAGATGTCCGGCACCCTCAACGCCGCCGTTCGCGCGATGTTCAAGGGAATTCCGGCGGTGGCGGTGTCCACGGGTATCGACATGGACCTGATCATTCGCGACCAGCAGGCCGGCTACCGCAAGACCCTCGACGCCATGGACGACACGGCGCGCTTTGCCGTGAAGGTCATCGAACAGGCGGGCCTGGCCGGCACAGACGCCAAACAGGCCTGTGCCAGGAACAAACATCAGTGTGATTTGAACGTGCTCGGCCTGCCGGGTGTGAGCGGCCTGAACCTCAACTACCCGCCCCTGAAACCCGATGAAGTCAAAGGCGTGAGCTTTGCGCCGATCGGCAATTGGGATCGGGTCAACTTCACCTCTCAGCGCGGCGCCGACGGCGTGGTCCACGTCAACCTGGCCGCCCCGTCGACACCGACCGAAACCCAGCAAAAGGCCGATGCCTATCAACTGTGGCAAGGCCACGTGGTGATCACCGTGATCGACGGCAACATGACCGCACCAGAGGCGATGCAGGATCAGGCGAAGAAGATATTGCGCGGGGTCAAGCCTTAAGCAAGCACGGAACGGTGTTAATCACAAAACCATTGCTCGCGATGAGGCCGACACATTCACCATCGATGTCGACTGACAGTCCGCTATCGCGAGCAAGCTCGCTCCCACAGGGTTAGCGGGTGTGCACAACATCTGCGGCTATCCAAAAATCATTGTGGGAGCGAGCTTGCTCGCGATGAGGCCGGCCCAGTCCACATCAATCTCGCCTGACAGTCCGCCATCGCGAGCAAGCTCGCTCCCACAGGGTTAGCGGGTGTGCACAACATCTGCGGC
>NZ_JBXAJS010000001.1:618053-625540 GCF_058797535.1 Pseudomonas sp. GW823-FHT02E01
ATCAATCTCGCCTGACAGACCGCCATCGCGAGCAAGCTCGCTCCCACAGTGTTACCGGGTGTACGCAACATCTGCGGCTATCCAAAAATCATTGTGGGAGCGAGCTTGCTCGCGATGAGGCCGGCCCAGTCCACATCAATCTCGCCTGACAGACCGCCATCGCGAGCAAGCTCGCTCCCACAGGGTTACCGGGTGTGCGCAACATCTGCGGCTATCCAAAAATCATTGTGGGAGCGAGCTTGCTCGCGAAGAGGCCGGCACAGTCCACATCAATCTCGCCTGACAGACCGCCATCGCGAGCAAGCTCGCTCCCACAGGGTTACCGGGTGTGCGCAACATCTGCGGCTATCCAAAAATCATTGTGGGAGCGAGCTTGCTCGCGAAGAGGCCGGCACATTCAATATCAATCTCGCCTGACAGACCGCCATCGCGAGCAAGCTCGCTCCCACAGGGTTACCGGGTGTGCGCAACATCTGCGGATAACCAAAAACCAGTGTGGGAGCGAGCAAGCTCGCGATGGTGGCTACACGGTTACGGATCAAACCCAGATCGCATCCCACAACGGATAGTCGCCAAGCTTCTCAACCAACCCAGCCCGCAACGGGTTCGCGACAACATATCGAGCAAGCTTGACCAGGTCCTCATCCCGCCTCAACGCCCGATCGTGATAGCCCTGCTGCCATAGACTGCCTTTACGTCCGACGGACATGTTCACGGCCCGCGTACTCAATGATTTGGTTTTTTGCATCAGCTGACTGAGTGAGCACTGCTGCAACTCGATCAACCAATGAAAATGATCGGGCATGACGACCCACGCTAAAGAGTTCGCCCAGTATTGTTCCTGTGCATACTGAAATTGCTTGACGACCAGCCTGCCCAAACCGAAATCCTTGAAAACCGGTTCTCGATCCAGCGTATTGCTCGTCAACAGGTAAACCCTGTTGGGCTCGGCATAGCGGCCGATGCGCAGACGAAATGAAGCAGGTAAATCAGGCATTCCTTTACCCTCTCCATGGTGAATTCAGGAGCAAGGCTAGACCGGTAGATGCTTGGGCGTTGGGTCAACCTTTGACCGGATGTGACCAATCGAAAGCTATCGCGAGCAAGCTCGCTCCCACAGGGTTAGTGGGTGTACGCAACATCTGCGGGTATCCAAAAACCATTGTGGGAGCAAGCTTGCTCGCGATGAGGCCGGTATATTCAACATTGATGTTGAATGACAGACCGCCATCGCGAGCAGGCTCGCTCCCACAGGTTTAGGTGTTGGCTTCAGACTGCCGGCTGAAAGGGCACAAACTCCGTCACTTCCAGATCAAACCCGGACACGGCGGTGTACGGCACCGGCGAACTCATCAGGCGCATTTTGCGCACGTTCTGGTCGCGCAGGATCTGCGCGCCAATGCCCAAAGTCCGTTGCGGAAACTGTGGCGCCCGGTGCTTGCCGCCGCTGCGCTGACGCAGTTGCTCAAGCACGCCTTCGGCGGATTCCTTTTGCGCCAGCAGCACCAGCACACCGCTACCGGCCGCCGCGATACTGGCCAGCGAACGCTCCAGCGTCCACTGTTGCGGCCCGCCTTCGCTTTCACACCCCAGCACGTCACGCAACGTCTCAATGCTTTGCACCCGCACCAACACCGGTTGCGTGCTGTCGATCCGGCCCTTGACCAGCGCCAGGTGCAGCGAGCCCTGGTAGGTGTCCTGATAGGTGGTCACCTGGAACTCACCGTGGCGGGTATGCAACGGATATTCGCCGCCGCGCTCGATTGTGCCTTCATGCAGGATGCGGTAGTGAATCAGGTCGGCAATGGTGCCGATCCGCAAGCCATGACGTTGGGCGAACTCATGCAACTCGGCACCACGGGCCAGTTCGCCGTCCTCGTTGAGAATGCCCACCAGGGTTGCCGCCGGTTGCAGCCCCGCCAGACGTGTCAGGTCGCAAGCGGCCTCGACATGTCCGGCCCGCTGCATCACGCCACCGGGCAAGGCTTGCACCGGGAAGATATGCCCCGGTTGCACCAGGTCCGTTGGAACGCTGGCCGGGTCGACCGCCACCTGGATCGACCGCGCCCGGTCCGCCGCCGAGATACCCGTGGACACCCCGGTGGCGGCTTCGATCGAGCGGGTAAAACCCACGCCATGTTGCGCCCGGGAGTTGGGCACCATCAGGTCCAGGCCCAGCGCGCGACAGCGCTGCTCGGTCAGGGCCAGGCAAATCAGCCCGCGTGCCTGCACCGCCATGAAAGTGACGGCTTCGGCCCCGGCCTGTTCGGCGGCCATCAGCAACGAGCCTTCGCCGTTGTGTTCGTCGTCGGTGATCACCACCATCCGACCGGCGCCGATGGCCTCGATCAGTTGCGGAACCGTATTGAATGCCAGACCGTTCATTTGAGTGCCCCGCGCAGGTCGGCCGCCGCATCGGACAAGGCATGTGCCGCCCCTTCCACGAACGGCGCCATGCTGATAAAACCATGGATCATGCCGTCACAACGCTGTAGGCGCACAGGCACACCCGCCTCACGCATGCACTCGGCCATTGCCTCGCCCTCATCGCGCAACGGGTCGAATTCGGCAGTCATCAGGGTCGTTGGCGGCAATCCCGCCAGGCTCTCGGCACGCAACGGCGAGGCCAATGGGTCATCCGCCCGCCCGACGTCTTGCAGATATTGCTGCCAGAACCAGCGCATCATTGCGGCGGAAAGCAGATAGCTCTCGGCAAAGTCTTCGAAGGACTGAGAGTCGCAACCCGCATCGGTGACCGGGTAAAACAGGCACTGATAGCTGATCTTCGGTCCTTGGCGTCGTGCCGCCAACTGACTGACCGCCAGCGCCAGATTGCCCCCTGCGCTGTCTCCGGCCACAGCCAGCCGGCTGCCATCGACGCGCAGTTCAGCCGCGTGCTCGACCAGCCAGCAGGTGGCCGCATAACAATCGAGAGGCGCAGCGGGGAACTTGTTTTCCGGCGCCAGTCGGTAGGCGACCGACACCACCACGGCTTCGGTCTGGCGGGCCAGCGAGCGGCAGAGATTGTCGTGGGTATCGAGATTGCCCATGACAAACCCGCCGCCATGGAAAAACACCAGCAACGGCAGGTCGGGTTCTTCCGATGGCCGGTACAGCCGTGCGTCCAGTTCACCGTCCGCGCCGGCCACCCGCAAGTCCCGTACTTCGCTCATCGGATCACCGGGGATGGCCGGCAGCAGGTTGTCGGAGAACTGCCGGTACTGAGCGGCATCGACCTGGCTGAAATCGGGCTCGGGGATGTCGCGAAATTGCTGGAGCACCCCAGCGATCTGCTTATCGAGCGGCATGGGCATCGTCCTCTACGTCGGCCATTTGAAACTGCGGATTGGTCTCGCCCAGGATGCTTTGTACCCGGCGCTCAAGGGCCGGCTTGAAACCCTTGTGAGGCAGGATCCAGAAGCGTTTTTGCGCGATGGCGGCGAACACTTGCGCGGCCAGTTCCGCCGGGGTCATGCCCTGGCGAATGGTGCTGTCGAGCAGTTGACTGAAGTCGGATCCGGCGGTGTCCACCACCTGGTTCGACGCCATGATTTCACTGGCCACCGGCCCCGGGCACAGCACCGAAACCGATACCGGCGCACCGATCATGGCGAGTTCGTAATGCAGGGTTTCCGAGAGCGCGACCACCGCCTGCTTGGTCACGTTGTACGGCGCCATCAGCGGACTGCTGACCAGCCCGGCAAGGGACGCGGTGTTGATCACATGGGCTGCCCGGCCCTGACTGAGCAGCAACGGCACAAAGCTGCGAATGCCGTTGATAACGCCGTTGAGGTTGACGTCCAGCATGCGCTGCCATTGCGTCTCGGTGATTTCCCAGCTGAAGCCGGTTTGCATCACCCCGGCATTGTTGAATAGCAGGTCGACCCCGCCGAAGTGCTCGACAGCCCGGTCACGCAAGCGCTCGACCTGTTTCACATCACCGACATCGGTGACGCAGGCAATCGCTTGCACACCGCTGGTGTTCAATTCGTCGCACAGGGCTTGCAGACCCGCTGCATCCCGATCCGCCAGCACCAGGCGCATGCCCAGTGTCGCCGCGTGTTCGGCCAGGCCACGGCCAATACCACTGGCGGCCCCGGTAATCACCGCTACCGGCCCTTGTTCATTACTCATCGCCAACTCCTGCCATGGGTCCAATGGCGCCAGTAGAGCGGGCCTACTTAAAGCAGCCATCGTCCATTCAGACGATGCCCGCTTTTACAGGGGCGGCAGAATCCGTTACATGCGCCAACCCCGTGATCCCTTGGGAGAATAATAAGATGAGTACCCTGCACCGCATCGAAGCCAAACTGCTGGAAGACCGCTACGCCCGCGGCTGGCATTGCCTGGGCCTGGCCGCGCAATACCGCGACGGCAAGGCCCATCGCCTGGAGGTGTTCGGCACCCGTCTGGTGGCGTTCCAGGGTGAAGACGGCGAGCTGCATATTCTTGATGGCTACTGCCCGCACATGGGTGCCGACCTGAGCACCGGTTGCGTTGAAGGCAACTCGATTCGCTGCCCCTTCCACGCCTGGCGTTGGGGCGCCGATGGCGTGTGCGATGACATCCCCTACGCCAAGCGCATCCCGCCTCGGGCCAAAATCAAAAGCTGGCCGATCATGGAAGAGAACCAGTTGCTGTTCGTCTGGAATGACCCCGAAGGCAACCCCCCGCTGCCGGAACAACGCATTCCGCGCATCGACGCCTGCTACAGCGACGAATGGGCGGCGTGGGAAGTCGCTGAGCTGCAGATTGACACCAACTGCCGCGAACTGATCGACAACATCGCCGATATGGCGCACTTCGGTACCGTCCATGGCGCGCCGGTCGACGAGTTCATCAACATTTTCCAGGGCCACCTGGCCACTCAGATCATGCGCGCCCGCAGTGAGCGCCTGTCCGGCGACAGCGTGCTGACCACCGAGGCCACCTATTTCGGCCCGGCCTATCAGATCACCGAGATGAACGGTGCCATGAACGGCCAGCCGATCCACTCGATCCTGCTCAACTGCCATGTGCCGATCGACCTCGACAGTTTCACCCTGCGCTACGGCGTGCTGGTGAAGAAGATCCCGGGCTTGAGCGAAGAGCAGAACCAGGCGATGGCCAAGGCCTACGTCGCGCAGGCGCAGGCAGCCTTCTACGAAGACGTGGCCATCTGGCACAGCAAGACCCGCGTCGATAACCCGCTGTTGTGTGACGGCGACGGTCCGGTCTATCAGCTGCGCCGTTGGTACGAGCAGTTCTACACCGACGTCGAGGCGCTGTCGGCGGACGTTGCCGAACACAAGAAGTTTGTCGTGCGCGCCAGCGAACGGGTCTGACGCCAGCGGCTTTTCGCCCGCCATGGGCCTGTTCGGCAGCCGCCGGTCAGGCCCTGAGCCCGAGCGTTGCAAGGAGTCGATACCGGCGCTTATTCTCGGCCACCGCCAACGCTAATAATAAAAACGGTTTTTCCCTATGCAGCAGAGCCTCAGCCTCGATACGTTCAGTGATTTGATCGGCAACCTCTATCAGGGTCCGCTGGAAACCATTCCCTGGGCTACTTTTCTCAATCAGCTCAATGTGCATCTGAACAGCAAGTACGTGACCTTCATCCTGCGTCCGCCCAGCGCCCACGTGGACGGCTTGATGGTCAACACCACCGGCACCTCGACCGAGGCGACCGCGTCGTACAACAAACACTTTTTCAGCCTAGATCCGTTTGTCGACCTGCCCAACCGCCAGGTGGTGACCCTCGCCGAGTTCGTCTCCAACGACGACTGGCAGAATTCCGAGTTCTACAAGAACTTCCTTGAACCGGTGGACGTGTTCCACATCCTCGGTGCCGACATCAACACCGTCGACGGCGCCCAGTGCCGCATTCGCATCAGCCGCGGACGTGACGACAAGCCGTTCGGCAATGAAGAAAAGGCCATGCTCACGCATTTCATTGCGCACCTGGAACGTTCGATCAAGATCCACATGCAGCTCAACCGCATCGAAGCCGAACGCAATCTGTACGCCGGCGCGGTGAACCAGATGGCGGTCGGCACGATCATCCTCGATGAGGCCGGCAAGGTACTGCAGACCAACCAGGTCGCCGACCGGCTGATCCAGGAAAAGGACGGCATCAAACTGGTCAACGATGGCCTGCAGGTCGGTACGGCCCGGGACACCCAGGAGTTCCGTCGCCTGGTCAAGCAGTCGCTGCTGTCGCAAAAAAGCAGCAACCCGTCGGTGGTCGAAGCCCTGCGCGTGCAGCGGCCGTCCGGCAAAGCGGACCTGGGGATCATCGTGCGCTCGGTGCCATTGACGGACTGGAGCGAGGGCAAGCAGTGCCCGACCGTGGTGATTTTCATCAGCGACCCGGAGCAACAATCCACCGCGCCGCAGGAAATCGTTCGCGCGCTGTTCGACTTCACCCCGGCGGAAACCCAGCTGGCGATGTTGCTTGCCAACGGCTTGACCCTCGACGAAGCGTCGGAAGAGCTGGGCATCAGCCGCAACACCTCGCGGGCACACCTGCGCTCGACCTTCTCCAAGACCGGCGTGACCCGCCAGACCATGCTGGTGCGCCTGATCCTGCGCAGCGTGGCGACCCTCGGCTAGCCCTCATTGCCGCCCTCGTCCGCTCGGACGATGGCGGCTCCCGTTGCACAGCGCACAGTGTCTTTATCCCAAACAGGGGACTGCCCCATGCGCAACTGCCCAACCATCCTCAAGACTGAACTGCTGGCGCAAAGCGGCCACTTTCAGATCGAAGCCCTGCACCTGCAATTCAGCAACGGCCAGCAGCGGGTCTACGAACGCCTGCGCGGCACCGGTTATCGCTCGGTGATGCTGGTGGCGATGCCCGATCCAGAGCATGTGCTGTTGGTGCGCGAATACGCGGTCGGTGTGGAAAAAACCATTCTCGGTCTGCCCAAGGGCGGCGCCGAGCCCAATGAAGACTACTTGCAGGCGGCGCAACGCGAGCTGAGCGAAGAAGTCGGAATGCGCGCCGAACGCCTCACTGAACTGGGCGAGCTGACCCTGGCACCGGGGCACTTGTGCCACCGCTACCGAGTCGTACTGGCCGAACAACTGAGCCCCTGCCAACTCGAAGGCGACGAACCCGAACCCCTGGAATGCCTGCGGGTACCGCTGGCGCAAATCCCCGAACTGGTGGCCCGCGGTGAACTCCACGAGGCCAGGGCGATTGCGGCGCTGTTCATGGCAATAGGCGCCCTCGCCCGACGAACCTGACACCACACCGGCACATCCAACATCCATGTCGCCTGATAGGCCGCTATCGCGAGCAAGCTCGCTCCCACAGGGGATCACGGCCAGGCACAGATCCTGGGGACGCCCAATAAACCTGTGGGAGCGAGCTTGCTCGCGATGAGGCCGGCAAATCCAACACCCATGTCGCCTGATAGGCCGCCATCGCGAGCAAGCTCGCTCCCACAGGGGATCACGGCCAGGCACAGATCCCGGGGACGCCTAATAAACCTGTGGGAGCGAGC